>CAWBGB010000021.1:0-18953 GCA_963788285.1 uncultured Alicyclobacillaceae bacterium | reverse complement strand
CGAACCTTCAACTGGCCGGATTCTATTGGGAGCCAGAGTCCGTGCAACCGACCCTACCGCTTGACCAGGTGCTCATTCAGGCCACGGCTGCAATGGTACATCAGGATCACCTGAAATTCTACTGGATTCCCTACTATGGAGCGGTTGGTATTGCAAACTGGAGGCAACTCGGCTTCGACGACGTCACCAGTCAAGCCGGCGTGGCATTCAACTTCAGTATCAATGCCGCAAGCCGTTTGCACTCGGTTGCCGATATGGCCCAGTATTACCACATGGGCCTCGAGATGGAACAGCCCTACAACATGATGTCAACCAATCCAACGACGCTGACAGAAGCGCAGGAGAAATGGGATGACTATTTTACCGGTGGGTATGTGTACGGATACGAGGGCAACGTCATGAAAACCTGGTATCTGAATTCAAAGGGTCTGGTGCAGCCTGCAGAGCCCAATCCACTCTATCGTAAGGCCTATGACGACGCGGTTTCGTTCGTCAACGATCAATGGACGCAAACCACGTTTTATTGACGACATTATCGTAGATGAGAAGAGGCTCCCCTGAGTGCAGGGGGGCCTGCTATGCATATTTGACGATGCCAACGTGAGGTATGAAAATGTGTAGATGCGAATTGTAAAGATCCCTGAACCCTTCTCCCGGACCCTGCCTCAAGAGCAGGTCATGCTCTATGTAATTTCTCTCCCCAGTGATCGAGTTGAACAATTGGAAGAGAGGTATCAGATGTAACTTGACCGTTCTTATCTGAGAGTGATACTTTATATTTCTGAAGTATCAGAATTTTGTGTTAGGTGGTGAGGAAATATGACGAGTCAAGCGGTCAAAAATGCTTTCCAGGATACCCTTAACAAGATTTTGAGTAACGCTGTAGACAGGGCCGGAGGCGTACCTGGAGTGGTCGCAATGGTAACTGACCGCGATGGTAACATCTACGAGGGTGCAGCTGGAGTACGCGAACTCGGTAAAGAAACTCCCATGACCCCCGACACAGTGTTTGCTCTCTTCTCTACCACTAAGGCCCTCGCCGGCACAGCATTAATGCAATTGGTCGAGGAAGGCAAGGTCAGCCTCGACGACCCTGTCAAGGAGTATGTGCCTGAGATTGCCGAGATTAAGGTTCTCGAGGGGTTTGACTCAGACGGGCAGCCGATACTAAGAGCACCCAGAACCGACATTACGATCAACATGCTGATGCTGCACACCGCTGGTTTCGGCTACGAGTTCTTCAGCCATGAGGATCAAAGATATCGTAATGCAAAGGAAATACCATCCATACTCAATAGTTCCTTTGCCTCGATTAAGAGTGTGCTGCTATTCGAACCAGGCGAACGCTGGAACTATGGCGTCAACATCGACTGGGTTGGCAAGGTTGTCGAAGCCGTACGCGGTAAGCGACTGGGCGAAGTGATGGCCGAGCGTATTTTTGCCCCCCTCGGCATGACAGACATCGGATTCACGCTCACACCGTCGATGATGGAACGCCGTGCAACCATCCACACTCGCGCACAGGACGGCAAGATCACGCCACGTCCTGACATCATCTTGCCACAACCTCCCGAAATGGACATGGGAGGCCATGGTTTGTACGCCAGCATTGGCGAGTACATGAAGTTTATCCGAATGATCCTAAATGACGGTACGGGCCCATATGGTCGTGTACTGAAAGCGGAAACAGTCGCGAAAATGTGTCAGAACGGACTGGGGACATTGAAGAGCGGCGGTTGGGTCTCCTCCGATCCATCGCTGTCTAATAACGGTGAGTTTTACCCTGGAGTGCAAAAGTCGTGGGCTTATACCTTCCAGGTAAACGAGGATCCCACCCCAACAGGCCGGCCAGCAGGCCAATTGATGTGGGCGGGACTGGCTAACCTGTTCTACTGGATCGACCGCGAGAACGGCATTGGCGGATTTTGGGCATCTCAAGTATTCCCATTCCAAGACACAGCTTCGTACTTGGGCTTCCTAGAGTTCGAGTCAGCGGTCTACAGTACGTTACAACAACTTTAAAGAACGGGTTCGTGGTACGCGCAGTCATTGACCATCATGGAATCCATCGAATTATGAACCAAAACAGCAGGGCGAAGTACCGTGGTCTATTCGGCAGCGAATACAGGCATACCTAACGGCTTTCGTTGTAAATGCAAAACGAATGGTACAGGTGATAAACAAAACCCAGCCTTCCTCTTGAGCGAGGAAAGCTGCATTTTTACTAAATCTCATCCAATAAAGGGATCTGTGTAGGATTAGCAACCACGTTGCTCTTTAAATAACCCCTTTTGCAGTGCTCTCCAGGTAGGCATCCTTTACGTTCTTACCATTTCAAGCTGTCATGGTCAGGTCTCATACAGACCTGCTATCTTACTTACACTACCGACGCGGCCTGCTCTGGCCGCTGTACGTCCTGCCGTGAAATCTGCTCGACACAACCCCAAATCACCACAAAGCCGATAAATTGCCAACCCGTGGTCCCCTGGTGCAATACCAACCAGTTCAGCAGTAACCCACATGCGGGAAATGCCAACTCTGCAATCGTCGCGTAGGACGCCTTCGTCTGCCGCAGACCGTAGTAGTAGAGCAGCAGGCTAACCAGACTCGGCAGCAACGCCTGAAACACCAGGTTCAACAGAATGGCGGGGCCCATCGCGTGATGGACCATCGTGGCCCAATTGCTCCCCCAGACAAATGCCAGCAGCAACGGCAGCGCAACGATGAACCGAAGGGCCGTGACCGTCTCAAATGGAAGATCGGAGAGCAGATACCTCCCCATCACGGTGGATTCCCCCACAACACAGCAGCCCCAAGTGCCAACAGAGCTCCAACCAACCGGATGTCAGAAATGCCGTGCGGCAGGGAAATGCCAAACGTCAGCAGATACGTGCCCACCAGTGCAAGGATGAGGTACATGGGATAAAGCCTCGTGAGTCGTTCACGCAGCAACCATCGTGCCATGAGCACCGCGATCACAGGCTGTAGTTTCTGCAGCAGGAGGATGGCGTTGGGGTTCCCATACAGAAACGCACGGGTGAAGAGAATCGACGCAATCGCGGATCCGCCCCAGGCGATAAAGACGATGGCCCCCCACTGACGAATGCCGAGTTTCCGCAGATGTTTGCGTGTGACCCAAAGGACGGGGATGGCATACAGCGACAGCATAGCGTGTTCAATGAAGACAATTTGACTGGAGGTGAGCGCTTTGACCAGGGGAGTAATCAATACAGAATCCAGACCCCAAAACGCTGCGCCAAGAGCCACCAGGTAAACCCCACGTGCCGATGCCGATTGACCTTTTTGCAGTACACTCAACTGTCCATCCAATTCGGAAACCCTCTCTCACACAGAGTTTTGAATTGAACCTTCGATAAAACAATGTGCCCTGAAGCATTACAATTCTTCAGGGCACGACGAAAGAACCCGCCGATACGCATCAAATTAAAAATGGCGTATGCGCCGAGTCTGTTTTACCTTCTTCCATCCGGACTATACCGTCGGTACTGGATTCTCACCAGTTCCTGCCTTGCGGCTCGTGGACTTCGCATTCGCGTCACCACCGATCGGGAATTGGCTTTCGCCTCACCCTGCCCCGAAGGTTCATATTCAGTTTCAGCGATGTAGAAATCGCTCCAATGTATTTAGTATATTACGAAAACAATGTCCGTTACAATGGGATGGCATGTGTACATCCCGGAAAACTGTGAAATATATCCTCTGGTTTCGGCTACGAGTTCTTCAGCCATGAGGATCAAAGATATCGCAATGCAAAGGAAATACCCTCCGTAATCAATAGTTCCTTTGACTCGATTAAGAGTGTGCTGCTATTCGAACCAGGCGAACGCTGGAACTATGGCGTCAACATCGACTGGGTTGGCAAGGTTGTCGAAGCCGTACGCGGTAAGCGGCTGGGCGAAGTGATGGCCGAGCGTATTTTTGCCCCCCTCGGCATGACCGACATCGGATTCACGCTAACACCGTCGATGATGGAACGCCGTGCAACCATCCACAGTCGCGCAAGGGACGGAAAGATCACGCCACGCCCTGACCTCATCTTGCCACAACCTCCCGAAATGGACATGGGAGGGGGCGGTTTGTACGCTAGCATTGGTGAGTACATGAAGTTTATCCGAATGATCCTGAATGACGGTACGGGCCCATATGGTCGTGTACTGAGGGCGGAAACGGTCGCGCAAATGTGTCAGAACGGGCTGGGGGCATTGAAGAGCGGCGGTTGGGTCTCCTCCGATCCATCGCTGTCTAATGACGGTGAGTTTTACCCTGGGGTGCAAAAGTCGTGGGCTTATACCTTCCAGGTAAACGAGGATCCCACCCCCACAGGTCGCCCAGCAGGCCAATTGATGTGGGCGGGACTGGCTAACCTGTTCTACTGGATCGACCGCAAGAACGGCATTGGCGGATTTTGGGCATCGCAAGTATTCCCATTCCAAGACACAGCTTCGTACTTGGGCTTCCTAGAGTTCGAGTCAGCGGTCTACAGTACGTTACAGAAATTTTAAATAACGGGTTCCTAGTACGTACAGTCATTGACCATCATGGAATCCGCCGCATTATGAACCAAAACAGGTGAAACCGAAGGGGACTGCCTACCAGGACAGTCCCTTAACTGTACCTATCCCCGATGCAGAAGATAACCCCCTGCATGTACTAGTAGGCGTTCCGACAGCAAACGTTTCGCACGGGTTTTGTGTGCGGATTTTCAGCCTGCTTTTCGATCAGGTCTACCTTTCTTATTAGTTCCATAAACGAACGTTTACGGTATTTTATCGGGACATCTTAAA
Organism: uncultured Alicyclobacillaceae bacterium; assembly: GCA_963788285.1. Taxonomy (GTDB): domain Bacteria; phylum Bacillota; class Bacilli; order Alicyclobacillales; family Alicyclobacillaceae; genus Alicyclobacillus_A. Next base: position 14,148 of record CAWBGB010000021.1, on the reverse strand, counting down.
CTGGCTAATAAGCTATCAAAACAGGTTCCAAAACCCGTTCTAAAATCAAAGTTTCGATAATACTTTACTTGAACATTTTCAGTACCATAGAGACATGATGAAGAACGGAAAGAACGACGCTTGATCATTTTCGGATATGCTCGTGTCTCCACACAAGACCAAAACATAGATCTACAGATTGATGTCCTGAAGCAATACGGTGTTAATCGAATATTTGAGGAGAAGGTGACGGGTACCAAACGCGAACGACCGCAGTTAGATAAAATGCTCAAGTACCTACGAAAAGGCGATACCGTTGTAGTGTGGAAGTTAGATCGTATCGTACGCAGTACGAAGCACCTTGTTGATTTGATCAATGAGTTCGGTGAGAAGGGAATCAACTTTGTATCACTCAAAGACGGCATTGATACGTCGACGGCACCAGGGAAACTTGAGTTTGAGCGTGACATGATTAGCGAACGCACCAAGGCAGGATTAGAGAGTGCAATAGCGCGTGGACGGAAAGGTGGCAGACTACGCAACGATGAGGATAAGGTAAATTTGGCACTCAAGATGTAAGACAGCAAGCAATACAGCATCACCGAGATAACCAAGGCTACAGGAATCAGTAAGACCACGTTGTACAGATATATCAAGGAACGCAGCAACGTCTAATAACCCCGCACCACTTCGCGCTGATCCCGTACTATGTATAAATTTTTTGTCGAGCGCTGCTATAATTAAGCCAACTAATTAAAAAGAAGGGACTACACATGAAAAGAATTGAAAACGCTTACTATACTCAGGCAACCCTCGGCGAATATGAGAATAATCATGGACTCCAAAGGGGAATCGGTCTGATTCAAGCAACAGCAACAAATATGTCTCAGATGATGGGTGCTGGACCTTTCATCACTATTCCGGTCATTCTATCGGCCATGGGAGGACCGCAAGCTATATTCGGATGGATCTCAGGTGCAATTTTGGCTATGTTGGACGGTTTGGTATGGAGTGAACTTGGCTCAGCAATGCCGGGGGAGGGGGGAACGTACGTTTATCTACGCGAGGCGTTCCAGTACCGAACAGGTAAGCTTATACCATTTCTATTCATATGGTCCACATTAATTGCGACACCATTAATTATGTCCACTGGCGCTATTGGACTTGCGGACTATCTGTCTTATTTCTTTCCGCATATGACGGGTTTAGACACAAAGCTTGTTGCTGTTTTCATTACTATTATTACTGTTAGTCTTCTCTGGCGTCCAATTCATTCGGTAGCGAAGCTAACAACGGTTTTGTGGGCTGGTGTAATTCTCACTGTGGTTATTGTACTCACAGCTGCAGCCACCCACTTTAATTCACATGTGGCATTTTCATTCCCTCATAACGCATTTGCTCCATCTAAGTTTTTGCTCGGTCTTGGTAGTGGGATGTTGATTTCGATTTACGATTATATGGGTTACTACACCACATCTTATCTAGGGGATGAAGTGAAGAATCATGGTAAAACCATTCCTCGTTCCATCCTTTTATCTATTCTGTTTGTTGCAATTATAGATCTTAGTATGAATATCGGAATTATTGGAACAGTGCCATGGCGAGTAGCAATGAAGAGTCAAGATATAGCGACTCAGTTTATGCACATCGTTTGGGGAAGGCCTGGTGCAATTATCATTACATTACTGATTATGTGGACTGCTTTTGCATCCGTTTACACAGGATTACTTGGTGCGTCTCGGATTCCATACAATGCAGCTATGGACGTACTATTTTTTAAAGTCTTTGCCAAGTTACACCATCGGTTGCAAATCCCTTATATTAGCTTGCTTGTGATGGGCGTAATTATGGCGATTTGTTGTTTCTTTAACTTGACGCAAATCATCAATGCATTAATGGCGATGACAATTGTAGTCCAATTCATGGGGCAACTTGTGGCGCTCACAGTTCTTAGGAAGCGGCAACCAAATTTAAGGCGGCCTTTTCGCCAATGGTTATATCCGATACCGAGCATTGTCGCGTTCATCGGTTGGGCTTACGTGTTTTATTCATCCGGATGGCCCGCAATTAGGTTAGCTATTATCTGGACGGGAATCGGTGCAATTGTATTTTTGGTTTGGGCATGGAGAAGAAAAGAGTGGCCATTTGGCGAAAAGGCTATCCATGAGGTTTACCTGTCACAGCAGAATAACTCCAGCTTAATACAATAGATGTCGTGAAATTTTTTCAATAGGTGCAACTGCGCGCTCGACACGTACGGTAAAACAAGAACGGGATTGTCGAGTAGACAATCCCAGCAGATAAGAAGCATGAGGTTCTGGATGTATAGGTGTCGATTGCTTCGAAAGACATGCTAAGGTATATACATCCATTACCCCACATGCTAAGATATTAAGTATCACCCTTACCCCATGATATTGAATCCGCAGAAGCGGATTCTTTTTTTATTTACTGTTTGGTTAAGCAACGTGGCAAACCTTCCATGTTTCTTTGGCTGAGAGCGTCGATATCGCAGCCGATACGCTCCGTCACAAACTTTCTGTTTCTCCCCCAGCCAGGGAAGATGCAATTACGTGGATTAATGCCCCTCGAAATCCTTGGGGTATCCATGCAACGGACCCAAACTGGTCAAATGGTGTCAAACAGTTTTTCGCCACATCTCTCATGCACTCACTGACTGATTCGCAGTTCCTTGTGAACCCCTTTTACTGCGCACCGTAACGTAGCTCGCAAAAGCGACAAGGATCGCGCAAAGCAAGACAGTAAGGATAAACGTCCCCGCGATCCCGTTCTTCGCGATGCTACCTATCACAATACCAACCCAGCAGAAGTCACTATCTCCGAACGTCGTGTTGGCGAGGCCAAGCGAACCAAGAAACGCCAAGAGGAGGGCCGGCAAAACAGTAATTAAAAGCCCATTTACAAACGCACCGATCATTGCACCACGCCGACCACCTGTGGCATTACCAAATACGCCCGCTGTTCCACCATCAAAGAAATGTGGCACCATGCCAGGAATGATGAGAGCAAGGCCGAGTGGTCCCATGAGGAACATGCCGACAATGCCTCCGATGAGGCTCGAGATAAACCCAACCAGCACAGCAGTCGGAGCAAACGTGAACGTAGTTGGGCAGTCAAGGGCAGGTAAAGCGTTTGGTACGATTTTTAACGCAATGCCCTGGAAGGCCGGGACAAGTTCCGCTAGAATCATGCGTACACCCATGAGGACAATCGCGATGCCTGCACCAAATGTCAGCGCCTGGGTCAGCGAATACATAATATAGTTACTGCCTTGTGTGTACTCGGCAATCGACTTTGCACCGGCAATGACGGCAAGGAAAATGTAGATAATAATCATTGTCAGTGTAGTCATCACCAAGGAATCACGGAGAAAGCCAAGTTTCGGTGAGACCTTGATTTCTTCGGTGGTTCGGCTGTTTTTGCCGACGGCCTTGCCTATCGCAGCAGATGTAATGTAGCCAAGTGAGTTAAAGTGGCCGAGCGCAAATTCAGCACCGCCTGTGACTTTTTTCATGAACGGATGAACAAATGCAGGCATAATGGTTGCCACCGTACCAAGTACGATGCCTCCGAGAATCGTCTCACTCGCACCATGGATACCGGCGCTGCCCAATACCACGGCGAGGAGCGTTGCCATAAAAAACAAATGGTGTCCCGTTAAGAAGATGAACTTCGCAGGTGTAATGCGCGCTAAAATCAAGTTGACTACAAAACCAAGCCCCATGATAATTGCTGTCTCGGCACCGAATGACTTCTGCGCCAGCGCGACAATGGCTTCATTTGTCGGAATGACGCCATGTAAATGAAGTCCTGACTGGACCATGTTTCCAAGCGGGGAAAGCGCTCCGGAGATAATGTTGGCGCCTCCCGTCAAAATCAAGAAGCCAACAATCACCTTGAGTGTTCCAGAAACCACATCATTCACTGCTTTTCTCAGTGCCAAGAGACCAATGAGCGCCATAATCCCCACCAGCAATTGAGGCTGGCTTAAAATTTCATTGACGATAAAGTTTAAAACACCCATGTGATGCTACGCCTCCTCACTTTGGTAGAACTGTCATCAGTTTTTCTTTCATTTCCTGCTTGTCGACATAGTTTTTAATCTCAATAATCGGCACACCTTTATCCTCCAGTAATTTCGAGAACTCAGACGATGTGACGATAACATCGGCAGTTTCGGATTTTGCCATGCCGATATCTGAAGTCGCCACAGACGCGTTGACGCCTAATTCTTTCAACACAGATTCAATCGTCATCCGAAGTACCATGCTGCTGCCAAATCCCATTCCACAAACCGCAAGAATTTTCATTTGTTGCATCCTCCTTATCCAGTTCAGCTTATTAGGCAACGACCCGTCCAATGGTTTCAAGCACGCGTGCCACGGAATCCGCCGTGCGAATGTCACTGAGCGCGGTTTCGTCCGCCAGAAGTCGCATTAAATCGGAAAGCGCCTGCAAGTGCTGGTGCTGATCCACAGCGGCAAAGGCAATCGCGATATCCACTGGATCGTTGTCCTTGTGACCAAATCGAATTCCTTCCGAGAGCGTCACCAGACTCATGCACACACGTCGTACTCCATCTTCCGGTCTCGCATGCAGAATCGCCACGCCAGGCACAATCACCATGTACGGCCCGTTCACTTCCAAGGACGTTTTCATGGCCTCCACGTATCGAGGTTCCACTGCACCAGCCTGAACCAGCAATTCGCCTGCCACCTCAATGACTTCGTCTCGGCTCTGCGCGCGATTCTGAACCAGGATACAATCCTCGGTCAATACATCAAGCATTCGTAAAACCTTCTTTCTGTTTCTCTCCACACTGTTCATTTCGCTGTCCTGTGTAACCTGTCGCAATGTGAGGTATGAGCTCATTCTGGCGAGCATGCGGTCGATTTCTTCCTCTACCACTGCTGGTTCCATGATCTCGAAATACTGGCTGATCAGCGTTTTCATGGGCGCTTTCAAACGGGCTGCAACAGGTACCGCATTCGCCTCTCCAACAACAGTCGGTACCCAGCGATGAAGTCGATGATAATCCGGAAGCGGCAACAATGGGTTGACCACGATGTGCGGACAGGGAACATGCGTCAAAGGAACCGTGGATACAATGACATCGGCGTCCACGTGCGGTTCCCTCTGTACTTGCTCCTGATCCACGACTCGGACTACGTGCAAGTTCGGCAAACTGGCCTCAATGCGGGATTGCAGAATTTTCCCCGTGCCGATTCCTCCGGCGCAGACCACCCAAGCCCGGATCTTGCCGCTGCCGCCTTGCGGACGCTCTCGCCTGCGCTCCAATGCAGCTCCAAAGTGCAAGGCGATGTACCCAATTTCCGCAGCGTTGATGGGTTTCCCGATCAGACTTTCTAGGCGTTGTCCCGCAACCACCGCAGCATAATACGCCAACGCGTGATCCTCTTTGATTTCATCCAGCAACTCGTTCTGGATGACCATCCCGTGCAACAAGCGGTAGACCATCGGCTTGATGTGGAGGATAAGCCCTCGAAACAGGTCTTCGTCCGTGCTGAGCATGACGCCAAGTCCGGTGTCGACGGCAGACAACATCTGTCTCACTAAGTTTTCCGAAAACGGATCATACTGAGACTCTGTTTGTGCCGCGTTGAGCTCGAGATTGGGGTACGATCCCAGCATGTACAGGGTCAACGCTGCACACTCCTCATCGCCCAACATCACGCGAAACACATTGCGTAGCTGATCCACGAATTGAACCGCAAACAGCGTACTCGCACGTTTCCTGAAGCTGCTTGACGTTGGACTTCGTCAATAAAACCTGGTGTCCACGTTTCACGCGTTTCAAAGCGACAGCTGCATACAGTGCGAACTTCGTCCACCACAGCGAAGTGTGCGGACGCTGCCGTACCGTTCCACCAAGGAGTTGAACAATCTGGGCCAGATCCGCAACGTCGAGAAGGCCTTCCAGCACATGGCCGTCCACTTGAGCCCTAAGGCGTTCACAGAATGACTCGGGGCCGTCACACAGGTCCAAACCCTCCACCCGTTGACAAGCCATGAGGAGCAACTTGAAACAAGCGTAGCGCCGCAACAGCTCGGAGCCTTCCACCTTCGCCCCGTAATGCGGCTTGCGAGTCAACTGCAGGCCCAATCCAACCAGCCAAGACTCCGCTTTGTCCATATCGGCGTACACTGTACGTGGACTGGCTTCGAGTAAATCCTGAATCTGTTTGACGACAATCGGCTGATCCGCCGCCAGCAATACGGAAAGTAGCCTATGCAACCTGAGATCGGAAACGGCCACCGTCGGAAGCGCATGAGACCGACGCAGTTGTTCTTGGATGTGTGCCTTCGCGTCTGGTTCGCCGTCTAGCCACACACCGTTGCGCTGACGAATCAGTCGTACCGGCAAGTCCTCGCACAGCTTCGCAATTTCATCGAGGTCATAGCGAATACTTCGTGTGCTCAGATGGTACCGTTCCGCCAACTCTCCAGTCGTTGTCACCCCAGAGCGTCCCAGCAGGTCGTGAAATATCTCCTGAACACGGGGTTTCATGGAACGCAACGTCGCCGTCAGCGGCACTTCCGTGTTCATATTTCACCCCTCCTGTACATCGACGATCCGGAAACGGATTACAACAATTAAATTTAATGAAAGCCCTTACAGTGTTGATTTTATGCCTATAATCCTCCGGATTCAATCGCAAAAAACAGCACCTTATTTCCGATATGTAGCGGAAATAAAGTGCGAAATTTCGTAGTACATTACCACTTGCGGTGGTGGCCGAGGGGGGAGACGTGGATGAAGTCGTCGGGAAAGCTTCCGCGCTACTTCTCAACGATTTGTGGAGGGGTGCTTAGCATCGCACGTTGGAAGCTGAGAAATGTCCCGAGGTCAACCCATGATTCGGAAGATGCGTTGGATTTCTGCGGTAACAGGGCTCGTTGTTGCTTGGGGAATCGGGATAATGCTCATTCCGATAAAGAACATAATTGGTTATGTGGTTACTACTGCAATTGGGGTACCGGTTATAGTGTAGGGAATGACATGGGCGTCGGGCAAATGAATCCCAAAGTGTGGAGTACCAAACTGGAGGACTCAAATGAGTCTAACCATAAATAACAGGAAGGGGGCATAGGCCAACGCTCGTCACCATGCGACTATGCCCCACCAGTACTTCCACCTCTCATGAATGTTGTGCGGATGTGGGGAATTCCGATATGAATTCAGGACGATTCTACGGGATGTATGTTCCTGCCGAGAATGAGATCGTGCTATGTACGCACGATGAAATCACCTTTTTTCACGAGTTTGCACACGCGGCACACAATATCAGCCGCTGAATTTACACCACCACATGAGACTTTACCATAGGCAGCGCAACAGCTCAGCCACCACGCCCTTTCAACACTGCATTCTCTCATCCCCACCATACTGAGAAACAACGTCTAGATCTAGTGAATATTTTCACATTCAACGTATAATCAATATTGTCAGAGTAATCGTCATTCAGAGAAATCATGGTGAACGGAAACCGTTTACATCCAGAAACCCCGGCGTGTTGTCGGATCATATCAAACCACAAGGGGGATGTTTGATGGCAGCCAATTTTCTGATCCGGTGAGCTGGGGCGGCACCATTGTGGAATGGATTGGGGCCTTTATTGGCAACGCCATCGGAGGTTGGTTGTTTGTCGCGACGGCGTACTGGTTTGCGTATCGGCGGAGTGCCGGAAGAGAGACAGCGAACGCTGCAGTCCAGAAGCCGCGCAATCCCAGGCGTTACACAACGTGCACGCGGCCAGCGCCGGACCGGTACCTGGCCTTCCATGCTTTCTACGTTTTCGCCCTAGAGACCGAAGAAAAATGAGGATTGTAAGGAGGCCATGATGCATGCCAGCAGAGTACTTGCGCCTCGAACTGGACGGTAACCCCGTCGAGGTGGAACCCGGCACGACCGTACTGCAGGCCATTCTCGGTGCCGGTCAGGATCATCCGCACGTGTGTTACCACCCAGCGCTCGGCCCCATTGAGACGTGCGACACCTGCATTGCCGAAGTGAACGGCCAGCTCGTTCGCGCCTGTTCCACGCCCGTGGAGAACGGCATGGTGGTGCGAACGAAATCGGTACAAGCGCGATTTGCCCGTAAAGAGGCGATGGATAGGATTCTCCGCAACCACGAGCTGTACTGCACCGTCTGCGACAACAACAACGGCGACTGCACCATCCACAACACCGCGATGCAGATGAAGATTGAACACCAGGCGTATCCGTTTGAGCCAAAACCGTACGAAGTCGACATGTCCAATCCGTTTTACCGATACGATCCCGACCAGTGCATCCTCTGCGGCCGCTGCGTGGAGGCCTGCCAGAACCTGCAGGTGAGCGAAGTGTTGTCGATTGACTGGGAGCGCGAACGGCCGCGCGTCATCTGGGACAACGACGTCCCCATCAACGAGTCGTCCTGCGTCTCCTGCGGCCACTGCGTCACGGTTTGTCCCTGCAACGCCTTGATGGAGAAGTCCATGCTCGGCGAAGCCGGGTACTTGACGGGCATGGAGTCCGGGACGCTCAGCAAGATGATTGACGTGACCAAACAGGTCGAGCCCGGTTACGCTCAGATCTTCGCCATCTCGGAAGTCGAAGCCGAACTGCGCGAAGCGCGCATCCAGAAGACGAAAACCGTCTGCACGTACTGCGGGGTTGGGTGCAGTTTCGACATCTGGACCAAGGGCCGCAAAATCCTCAAGGTCGATCCACAGATGGACGCACCGGCCAACCAGATCTCCACCTGCGTCAAAGGCAAGTTCGGCTGGGATTTCGTCAACAGCAACGAGCGCCTCGTGGAGCCGCTGATCCGGCGCGGGGACGCATTTTACCCGGCCACGTGGGACGAAGCCCTGGACCTCGTCGCTAAGCGATTCCAGGAGATCCGCGCCGAGTACGGTGACGACGCCCTCGCGTTCATTTCCTCCTCGAAGACGACCAACGAAGAGAACTACCTGATGCAAAAACTGGCCCGCGCTGTCATGCATACCAACAACATCGACAACTGCTCGCGGTACTGCCAGTCCCCGGCGACGGAGGCGCTGCGCCGGACCATGGGGTACGGCGGCGACACCGGAGGCATCGAACACCTCGAGCAGGCGGATCTCGTCATCATCGTCGGTGCCAACCCGGCGGAGGCCCACCCGGTGCTCTCCACGCGCATTCGCCGGGCGCAAAAGAAGCGCGGACAGAAGCTGATTGTGGCGGACGTGCGCAAGAACATCATGGCCGAGCGCGCGGACTTGTTCCTGCACTGCCGACAGGGCACGGACCTCGTCTGGCTCTCCGGCGTCACCAAGTACATCATCGACCAAGGCCGCCACAACGTCGAATTCCTGCAAGAGAAGGTCAACAACGTAGAGGCGTACATCGAGTCGATTCAGAAGTTCACGCTCGAGTACACCTCAGAAGTCACTGGCTTGCCAAAAGAGCAACTCATCCGTGCGGCAGAGATGATTATGGACGCGAAGGCGGTGTCCGTCTGCTGGGCGATGGGCGTGACGCAGCACATGGGCGGATCGGACACGAGTACAGCGATCTGCAACCTGCTGCTGGTGACTGGCAACGTGGGCCGTACCGGCACGGGTGCGTACCCGCTGCGCGGCCACAACAACGTGCAAGGGGCGGGCGACTTCGGCTGCGCGCCAGCGTTTTATCCGGGCTATCAACCCGTCAAATGATCCAGCGGTACTCGCCAAGTATGAACAGGCCTGGGGCGTCTCGCTGCCGACCAATCCGGGGCTCAACAACCACCAGATGGTGGACGCCATCCACGAAGGCAAACTGAGAGCCATGTACCTGGTTGGGGAGGACATGGCGATCGTCGACTCCAACGCGAACTACGTTCAGGCGGCGTTTGAGAAGCTCGACTTCCTCGTGGTGCAGGACATGTTCTTCAGCAAGACGGCTCAGTTTGCCGACGTGATTCTTCCCGCGAGCCCGAGCCTCGAGAAGGAGGGCACGTTCACCAACACAGAGCGGCGCATTCAGCGCTTGTACCAGGTGCTGCCGCCGCTGGGCGATTCGAAGCCGGACTGGCAGATTATCCAGGAAGTGGCCAACCGTCTCGGCGCCAACTGGAACTACACGTCCCCGAAAGAGATTTTCGAAGAGGCGTGCGGGTTGACCGAATTGATGAAAGGCGCCACCTACGAGCGGCTGGAAGGCTACAAGAGCCTGCAGTGGCCGGTGTGGGAAGACGGCACCGATTCGCCGCTGCTGTACGAAGACGGTTTCCCGCTACCGGAAGGCAAAGCGCGTCTCTACCCTGTGGACTGGACGCCACCGCTGTCGCTCCCGGACGAGTACGACATCGAATTGAACAACGGGCGCATTCTCGAGCACTTCCACGAAGGCAACATGACAGCCCGGGTGCCGGGCATTGACAAGAAGGTGCCGTACGCGTACGTCGAAGTGTCTCCCGAGTTGGCGAAAGAGCGGGGCATACAGGACGGCACTTTGGTTCGCGTGGTGTCGCCCTATGGGCGCGTGAAGATGAAGGCCGTGGTGACCGACCGCGTGCGCGGCAAACGCATCTACATTCCGATGCTCTCGAAAAAAGACGAAGAAGCGGTCAACTTGCTCACGAGCAGCCATCACGACACGGTCACGTACACACCGGCCTACAAGGAAATGCGAGTGAAGCTGGAAGTCCTCGAGTTCACAGGGCAGTCGCCGTTGGTCAAAGGCAACTTCCGACTCGGCCACCCGAACCCACAGCCCGGTGTGAATGTAGAGAAGAAGTGGGCCCGGCGCGATTACAAGCCGCTGGTAGGACAGAAATAGAGGCAGTTCGCACGAGGAGTGACAAAACATGGCACAACCGATTCAGAAGATTATCCGGCCTGTGAAGTCGGAGGCTGAGCTCGAGGCAGAACGACTTGCGGAAGTCCGCAAGGAGACCGCCGCGGACGCGGACGGGTTAATCGAAGCGCTCAAGCTGCTGCAGGCCATGCATGATCGCGGTGCCCTGGAGCTTATGACTGCGCTCTTTCAACGCGGGGACCGGGTGCTCAAGATTCTCGTGGACATCCTGGCGCAGCCGGGGGCCACGAACGCGCTGAAAAACGTCATCGCTGCGGCGGAGGCGTTCGGGCAAGTGGATTCGGAGGTCATCCAGAAGTGTGGACAGGGTGTTTCCGCAGGGCTCGCGAACGCGTCGGAATTCGCGAACGCCGCAGAACCGGCCTTGTCCAAACCGCTCGGGATTGTGGAACTCGTGAAGCAATTGAAAGATCCGGACGTCAGCGCCGCCGTCCGCGTCGGCCTCGCCTTCCTGAAAGGATTCGGGCAGACCGTACGGCAATCCGAAGGAAAAGAAGGCGAATCGTAATGGTACATGAACTTCCCGAACATGGTCCGGGTTTGCCGCTCCAACAGGAGCGGCAGATTCTTCGCTTCGATGGAGGTTCCTGGTCTGAAGTGACCGACGTGGTGGCCACCGAGTATGCGCTCACGATTTTTGTGAACGACCAGGAAATGGCCACTGTGGTGTGCACGCCAGAGTACATGGAGGACTTGGTCGTCGGGTTCCTCGCGTCCGAAGGCGTCATCCGCAGCATGGACCAGCTGTTGGACATCCAGCTCAGCCACTTCCGAGGCACCGCTCGCGTGCGCACGTTGTCTACGGTCAACTTCAACCAGGCGTTTTTCAACAAGCGGTACATCGCGTCCTGCTGTGGCAAAAGCCGGCAGTCTTTCTACTTTTACAACGACGCGCACACCGCCCGTCAGGTTACCGATCCAGTGGAGATCCGCCCTGACCAAATCTTCCGCCTGATGGAGTCGATGGAAGCCGAGGCGCAGCTCTGGCAAAGCACCGGCGGCGTCCACATGGCCAGCTTGTGCACGCCTGACCAGGTCCTACTCTCGAGAACCGATATTGGCCGCCACAACGCACTGGACAAACTGTACGGTCACGCCTTCCGCCAAGGTGAGCCGATGACCGGTAAGTTGATTACGTTCAGCGGCAGATTGTCGTCCGAAGTGCTGTTGAAGTGCGCCAAGATTGGCGTGGGTATTGTGCTGGCCAAATCTGCGCCCACCGCTCTGGCGCTACAAATTGCCGAGGAACTCGGCATCACGGCCGTCGGGTTTGTCCGCGGGCAGGGGTTTAACGTGTACACGCATCCGTGGCGGATTGTGCGGTAGGGGCTTGTACGTGGCGGGCGTTGGCGAGTGGACAGTTCGTGAGGCATGTGTGATAGTGTATCAGACTCTCAGTTGACAACGGTAGAAAATTCAAATAAAATTCAGATAACACAAAAGATTAGGAGGTTTTGTTATGGCAAAATATCCTAAGTTCCGCGCAGCGGCTGTTCAAGCTGCACCAGTATATTTAGATTTGGATGCAACCGTCGAAAAATCTTGTAAATTAATTGATGAAGCAGCATCAAATGGTGCAAAATTAGTAGCATTTCCGGAAGCATTCATTCCTGGTTATCCTTGGTTTGCATTTATTGGTCATCCAGAATATACAAAGCAATTTTACCATGAATTATATAAAAATGCAGTTGAGATTCCAAGCTTAGCAATTCAAAAATTAAGTGAAGCAGCAAAGAGAAATGAAGTTTATGTTTGCATTTCTTGCAGTGAAAAAGACGGTGGTTCTTTATACCTAGCGCAATTATGGTTTAATCCGGATGGAGATTTAATTGGAAAACATAGAAAGATGAGAGCGTCTGTTGCTGAAAGGCTTATCTGGGGTGATGGAAGTGGAAGCTTAATGCCTGTATTTGAAACAGAAATCGGTAACTTAGGGGGACTTATGTGTTGGGAACACGAAGTCCCCTTAGATCTTCTTGCAATGAATTCACAAAATGAACAAGTTCACGTAGCTTCTTGGCCAGGATACTTTGATGATGAAATTCCAAGTAGATACTACGCAATTTCTACTCAAACTTTTGTATTAATGACTTCATCAATTTATTCAGAAGAAATGAAAGATAAAATTTGCTTAACACAAGAACAAAGAGACTATTTCAATACATTTAAGAGTGGTCATACTTGCATTTATGGACCAGATGGAGAACCAATTAGTGAAATGCTTCCAGCAGAAACAGAAGGGATTGCCTATGCAGATATCGATTTAGAGAAAATAATTGATTTTAAATACTACATTGATCCAGCAGGGCACTATTCTAACCAAAGCTTAAGCATGATTTTTAATCAGAATCCTACACCTGTTGTTAGAAAAATTGGAGAAAGCAAAAATGAGGTTATCAAGTACGAAGACATTAATCTATCAGTAGGTAGTGATCAATCGCTCGTGTGGTAAATTCTACGCCTACCTTGAACACTTTAAGAAAGTGAAGAAATCGGGGGAAGAGGGGGTGACTAATCCCCGTCTTCCCAAACCACCGTACGTACCGTTCGGTATACGGCGGTTCATGTTGTATAACGAAGTGAATCATACCGTTCGACTAGGCTTACAAGTCCTTGCTTCGCCAGTAGGCGAGGTCAAGGGCTTTATACACTTGTAGCGTATTTGCGAGTGGCGCCAATAGCCTTTACATAATAAATTAAGGAGCCTGGTATACCACTCGAACCAGGTTTTTTGTAAGCTACCTTCCCACATAATCCGGAATTCCATTGAACCAGCCGTATAAAACCCATTTTGTACCTATCTTAAAATCAATGTGAATCCTTCTACTTCTGTTGTTTTCTGCCTGGATACAAATCCAATTCCAACTGAGTGATCACAACCTTATGCATTGGTTTCCGGCACTCGGGGCAGACAGGACCGTTTATCACTTCGCCCCGAGCCTCAATGATTTTCGAAATACTGCATTTACGGCATATGAAGTGTGTGACCTCTAACTTATCCATCACGAGAACACCCGTTCAATCGCTTGTTCTAGCTCACTTGCAGTTGGTTTGCTGTACCGTCGTGTTACGTTAATATCGGCATGGCCGGCCAACTCTGCAACCGTTACGATGTCCACGCCAGCGCTCACCAGTGTTCCCGACAGAATGCATGCCGCAATGTATGGGGATGGACTCCGAATTTAGACAACATGTGCTGAACCGTCGGGACACTGATGCGTTTTCGATGGTTAGAGAGGAACAGTGCCACAGTGTCTAGGTATTTCTTCAGATGGTAACCGCCTTTTATTTTGGCCATCCAG
>CAWBGB010000020.1:0-45061 GCA_963788285.1 uncultured Alicyclobacillaceae bacterium | reverse complement strand
CGAAAATGGTGTTTTGGAGCAGTGGATTGAAGACAATCACTGGACTCCGTATCCACAGTTACAAGCGACAGAGCGCCCGGACAAAACAGTAGCAGCTTTGCTGGAAGGGAGAATCGCGGTCCTAGTTGACGGGACGCCCTTTGTGCTGTTAGCTCCTGCCGTCATGGTATCGTTTTTTCAAACGACAGATGACTACACACAACGATGGTGGTCAGGAACGGTACTCCGTCTGATTCGAATCATTGCCTTGTTCGTGTCTATTTTTGTTCCGTCGTTTTACATCGCGTTAACCATGTATAATCCTGAGTTGATTCCTTTGACCATGGTTCTTCAGTTGGCCGCAACGCGGGAAGGAATTCCAATCCCAATTGTTCTAGAAGCTCTGCTCATGGAACTCATGGTGGAGTTGGTTCGCGAAGCGGGAAATCGAATGCCTCAGCAAATGGGACAATCCTATACGATTGTAGGTGGCTTAGTGATTGGCGATATTGCGGTGAATGCCGGTATTGTCAGCCCTATGATGGTCGTCGCTGTCGGTCTGACGGCGCTCGGTGCATTTGCCATTCCCAACTACGAAGCCGCATTTGTTACTCGAATGATACGCTTTCCCATGTTGATGGCAACGTCGTTTTTTGGAATTATTGGCACTTTGGGGTTTGCACTCATTTTGTGTGCCCATCTGTCGACGTTGAAATCCTTTGGCGTACCGTATTTGACACCCTTTGCACAAATGGCTGTTCCGGACTTGAAAGACACGTTGGTTCGATCCCCTGTTCAGTTTTCTACCTCTCGACCCGCAACGTACTGGAGTCCTCGTAGCTGGTTGCGGAGAGCAATGGTTCGAACAAAGAGGAGTTACACGCATGATTAAACAAGTCAACCGGAACGTATTGGCCATCGTGTTATTTGAATGTTTTTTGGGGACTGGAACGATGGAATGGATACCCTCTTGGACTGAGGAACTCAAATCAGCGGTATGGGTTCTATTTACTTTGTATGTGCTTCTCTTGTTTGGGATTGGTTTTCTCATGATACGTATGATGCGGAGCATACCGAAGGAATTTGCCGGATGCACGATGTTTGATTACTTTCTCGGTCAGAAAGTTGGTGGCGTCCTCAATGTGTTCCTGATAGGTACTTTATTAACTTATACTGGAAAATCACTTCTATTGGGCGTGTCTTTGATTCATTACGCAACGCTACCATACACTCCAACCGTGGCATTGGTTTTGATTCTGTTAGTGTCGGTTCAACTTCTGAGTGCAGGATTTGAGGCAATGCTACGATTTCAGATTGTAATGTTTTGGCCTGCTCTCATTTTAGCAACCATACTGTTGCTGATTTCCTTCCGAACTTCGGATTTTTCAAACTTATTACCTGTACTGCCAACCACTTGGAAGCCTATCGTTCACTCCGTGCCTAGAGTCATGGAGATTTTACCCGGTCTGATTCTTCTTGTCGTCTATCTTCCTCTTTTTAAAAAATTCGGCATGTCTTCCGACAATTCAAATCGTAGCTTTGTTTACGCGAGCATAGGCACTGTATTGTTGCATGCATTGAACTTACTCGCCGTGTTGGCTGTTTTTGGACCGTTCGAAGCTTCCTCGTTACAGTGGCCTGTGTTAGAGATGATTCGAATTCAAAAATTGACAGGTCCATTCCTTGAACGATTGGATTTGATTTTCCTGCTACCCATATTGATTTCGGCCGCATCCGCCGTAAATCTATATGCGTACGGAGCCTACTATGTATTGTCTCATTACACGAAACCATATCAGCGACAAGCACTGATCTTCATATTTACGACTGTGTTATTGCTTGCCATCCTACCGAGTAATAGCGAACGATTCAATGATGTTTACGGAGTCATTGTTACAGCATTTGAGTTGATGTTCCTTAGTCTAATGCCTGTCATGTGGCTAAGGAGCCGCATGAGGGTTAGAGAAAGGCGTATTGCAAAGTGAAGAACCGCCTGTGGACATTGCTTCTTTGCACCCTTCTTACCTGCTTGTTGCCTGGTTGTTGGGATGGCGTTGAATTACAGAAGCGAGCCGTGGTGCTTATGATAGGAATCGACGCCAGTGACCATGACGACCATGGTGTCAGAGTGAGTTTGCAACTGGCACGACCACAAAAATTCAGTCCTACACCGAAAGCGTCAACAAGTTCAGGAGAGGATAATACCGTCGTGATTAGCAAAAGCGGGGCAGAGGTATCCGATGCTTTACGCAAAATTCAACTTGCCATTGACCGCAACTTGTTTTTTGGGCATGTTCGAGCTGTTGTAATCCATCAAGACATCGCTCAACGTGGGATGCTGTCCCTGGTGAATCCGATGTTGCAATCTCATATCACGCCTAGAGAAACCTGGCTGTTTGTTTCCTCTAATCCTGCTCGGGATGTCCTGGAGAACTCTCCAGCATTAGATGCCATTCCGTCAACATACTTTTCGAATTTTTTTGAAAATAACTTATTACTCAATCGCCCATATGAAATGACATTGGGCGGATTCCATCAAAGATTGGTGACGCCTGGAATACAGCCATTTGCTATGTGGATTGGACGAGGAGATAAGGAACTCTCTGCACCTAGTATTGCGGGATTAGCGGCATTTTCGGCCGATAGGTTTGTCGGTGGGCTCAATCCGCAGCAGGCTCTCGGTTGGTTATTCATCGAAAATCAGTTTCCAAAATCACCATTGTCATTTCCATGTCCCGCTAGAAAAGATGGGCAGTTTGTTGTGAATGTAAGATCTGTCAAAAGCACCTTGCGTATGATTGACCTCAAATCGAATGAACCACAAGCCATCGTCCACCTGCGTCTGAAAGGATATGTTGAAGGGGGGACTTGTGTGATTCAGACCAACCAAACGGAGCTGGAACAGTTAAGGCAACAGGTAAAGAACGAGGTGAAAACCATGGTGGAAACCAGTATCCAACAGTGTCAAGCATGGAACACAGACATATTTGGAATGGGTCGAACCGTGTACCGTTATTCACCTCGGGACTGGCATGGGGACAACGAATGGGACCGAACGTTTCGAAAGGTAAAGACGACCGTGCAGGTTGACGTACAACTCGACTTTTTACAGACGTATAAAAAGTCGGCCCTACCGATGGTACGTCAGTGAGGGATTTGGACGGTGAAGTCGCTCCAACACATCCCCCCACAAAATTCTCGTGAAATACCCTTATCGTTGACAAAAATGGGACTATCCCCCTTACCCCATCTTACGATGGGTTTTGGGACAGCCCCATGTCATCCTGAATAAGTATGCAGCTCGGAACGAAACATGGGAATCTCGCACCGTGAACTCGGTCAATCTGTTACAGAACCACGATGTACGCTTCAATTCGCGATTCGTCCGGGAACTGCAACTGAATGTTCAGCTCTTGTGGGTTAAAGTTATGGTACTGTGCCAGGTACTCAGCAATTGCGTCGACCATCTGTTGTTCGGACAACCGGACGGTGCTCCAGCCGGCATTCGCATCGGCGCCGAAACCGCGGCCGGGTTCGAACCACAACTCGACTCGCACATCTTCCGGCCGCCGCCCGTGGTGGTTGGCCACATAGACGCAGCATGCGTCCACGACGTCTTGCTCCGATAAATGAAGTTGCACTCGCTGACACACTCCTTGTGCCATTATCTCCGGAAGAACAACCCGCGGACGATGCGATACACAACGTACAGAAGCAACAAGTCAATCAGCAGACTGAAGACGGAGAAACCATGATAGCCATATCCGCCCCAGCCGTAGTAGCCGCCGAAGGGATGAAACATATGGCCCAACAAACTACCAAACAGCATCCCGGACCCGAACGAAAACAAGTGCGATCCAAACCCACCCAAACCGGTACGGGTTGTCGCACCTCCGTACGGAGTGCCGTAGGTGCCACTGTATCGCGAATAGGAGCCGCCGACGCGGGACGACGGTGCCCTCAAACCGGACCGATACGAACGAGCGTACACATCGTTCGTCGCTGGCCCTTGTGACGTCCCTGTCGTAGCCACGCTATGAGAAGCTGTGGTGACCGGAGCCCTGTGCGTAACTACCGTTGACGTTGAAGCGGACGCAGACACCGGTGTCAGCAAAAGCATCAACGCTGTTACCATCGCCACAACTTTTTTCAATTATTTTCCCTCCATATGGATAACACCTGTGGATGTGGATGGGATATGGATTTGCGGGCAAAACGGTTTTCGCTTGGTACTTCAGACTCCTTGTTGTTTGTGCTCGCGCATCATCCGCAGGCTTACGATAACTGTATTCCGGTTTCCTCCTGACTGCAACGTGCCCAAAAGTCACTGGAATTATGCGTAAGCACTGCAGGTGAACGGGGCGTGGACCGGCGAGCGCTATCTCCTTCGGACTCGTTCGTGCGCCTTCAATCTCGTGATTTCACAAGGGCGTTCCAATAAGGGCGCAGTATAGCGTTCAGCTTGCAGAATAATGTTGGCCGCGTGCTTCTGGTCATGTGCAAATCATATAACCAGAAGCGGGGATGAAGCCGATGTCCACTTGCTTGGCAGCCATGGCTTCAATGATAGAGTTGTAGGTGGTAGAGACAGACATGTGAACGGGAATGCCCAACTTGTTTGAAAGCAACTGTTCTAACGGGTGACTCTTGGCTTGCAAGTCTGATGCGTCGTTCTGAGAAGGAACAAACTGCACGTTCAACTCCTTCGGGACATCGGTCGCCGCCGTCTTGGAGCCCGTATCTTTGTTACCGATGTTATTGCTCAATCTGCAACCTGTCGACACTGTGCCTGCCAATGCGATAGACAGTCCGATTCCAGCGAGTTTCTTCAATATGAAGCGCTTCGACCCCCAGGTGATCATGTCAGTTTGACATCACACTATAACATAGATGTATATCTTGATTTCTAAATTTTTGTAGATATCGGATGAATTTGTGATTAAGATCAAAGGTGATGGAAGACACAGAAACGGGTGGAATCCGAGATGACCCAATGCGGTGGGCAAGTTGCGCTAACCATTCTCTATACAAGCGACGTTCACGGATACGTCCTGCCTTTGCGTTACGCGGACAACCAGCCGGTGGAACTGGGGTTGGCGAAGATAGCCACGCTCATTCAGGACTTTCGTCACCGGTCGGAGAATGTGATCCTGATTGACAACGGTGACGTGATTCAGGGGACGCCGTTGACCTACCATCACGCGAGGGTAACACCGGATTTGCCGAATCCGATAGTTCAGGTCATGAACGAGTTAACATACGATGCTGCGGTGTTTGGGAATCACGAGTTCAACTACGGATCGCAAATCTTGCAACGAGTTGTGCACGAATCCAAGTTCCCTTGGCTGTCCGCCAACATTGTTAAAGCAGGGACCGACATTCCGTACTTTGGCACGCCGTATCTCATCCGAACACTGAAGTGCGGGGTGCGCGTGGCGGTCCTGGGACTGACGACCCAGTATATTCCGAACTGGGAAAATCCAGCGCACATTGAGGGGATGGACTTCCTTGACGCGGTCGATACGTGTAAGCGATGGGTGGCGAAAATCCGCAGGGAGGCCCAGCCGGATGTGATGGTTGTGGCTTACCATGGCGGCTTCGAAAGGGATGTGGACACCAGTCAACCTACGGAGCGGCACACAGGAGAGAACCAGGGGTACCGATTGTGCTCGGAAGTGAAAGGGATAGACGTGCTGCTCACGGGACATCAGCATCGGGCGCTGTCTGGTACGGTTTGTGGTGTCACTGTCATCCAACCCGGATGCAACGCGGCGTGTTTGGGAAAAGTCGACGTGCTGCTGCAACGGGAGGGCAGAAAGTGGAACGTTGTATCGAAAAGCGCGGAGTTAGTCGACGTAGCTGGAACAGCCCCGGACGCGAAAGTGGTTGAAGTCATTCGGCCTTATGAGGAGCAGACTCAAGTTTGGCTGGACCAGCCGATAGGTCGGATTCTCGGTGACATGACCGTCAAGGACCCAATGGCCATACGCCTGTGTGACAATCCACTGATTGAATTCGTCAACAAAGTACAGATGGAGACAGCGGGGGTGTCCATTTCGAATGCCGCCCTGTTTGACAACCTATGTCCCGGATTCCCAGAAGACGTCACGATGCGCGATGTGGTGGCCAATTACATTTACCCGAATACACTTCGCGTCCTGCGAGTGAAAGGACAGGACATCAAGGACGCCCTGGAAAGGTCTGCGGCGTATTTTGCATCGTACGACGGTTCGGACATTCGAGTGAATCCCGCGTTCACAACGCCGAAGCCTCAGCATTACAACTACGATATGTGGGAAGGTATCGAGTACAAGATCAACATTTCACGACCGCTGGGAGAACGCGTGGTAGAGCTCTTGTACGACGGACAACCGTTGGATATGGAAGCGGAATACGACGTCGTGATGAACAACTACAGGGCGGCAGGAGGCGGAGACTATGAGATGTACAAGAGCAAGCCGGTGGTGCAAGACATCCCGACGGAAGTACCGGAACTGATTGTCAGTTACATTATGGAAAGAAAAATTATCCCGGCCACGGTCGATCACAACTGGGAAGTGATACACGACTAGAGGTCATCTCCAGGTACTGAGAATCACTGCAAACAGAGGGGTTCACAGAGCCCCTCTGTTTGCGTTATTTCTTTACGAAGGCAAGGGACACCCATTCATCACGCGTAGTAGCCCGACAGAACTTTGCAGAGTACCATGCGGTGCACGGTTTGCGAAACGCTGAGGTCACAAATCGACGGTTGACATCCAGTAGTCGCATCTGTAGATTGTTTGTGGAAAATTATGTCTATAATGAACGGATGGTAGAGGAGCAAGGTTGCCTGCCGGACCGTGGGCAAACCATAGCGAGGAGGCCACGAGGTGTTTTCAGTGGGGTTGACACTGGCATTATGTATCGCTGCAGCGTTTGCAGACGTCATCGGTGGGGCCATTATTGTGCTGCGTCGATTGACAGAACGACAAATATTATGGGTGACAGCACTCGGGGCCGGATTTCTCATCGGTGCCACATTCTTGGACCGGTTGCCAGACGCCGT
Source organism: uncultured Alicyclobacillaceae bacterium (assembly GCA_963788285.1). GTDB lineage: Bacteria > Bacillota > Bacilli > Alicyclobacillales > Alicyclobacillaceae > Alicyclobacillus_A. Next base: position 38,034 of record CAWBGB010000020.1, on the reverse strand, counting down.
CTCAGAACTGCCAAATACGGCGCCGTTGTACTTGGTGATAGGGTACCTGGCCATGTTGTTATTACATCAGTTTGGAGCTGGACACGTTCATGAAGAACACGTCTCGGTGGCGGTCAGCCACCCGGAAGTCGGGCATGTTCTCCATACACCAGCGAATGGACATATATCGTTGAGCAGGAAGACGGAAGTTGTCACGTTTATTGGAATGATTGTGCACACCTTTATGGACGGTGTCATTGTAGCTGGTGCGTTCGACGTCAACTTGGGAACAGGCGTGCTTATGTTCTTGGCCATTACATTGCACAAAATTCCGGAGGGCTTCAGTATGGCGACCATCAGCCTGGCCGCTGGGGAATCTAGAAAGACGGCGTTAGCTGCAGCGAGCGGACTGGCAGTGTCGACGTTGGTTGGAGCTACGCTAACACTATGGGCCGGGAAATTTGACATGTCGATGGTCAAGGTGATTATGGCGTTGGCCACGGGAACGTTCATCTTCATCTCCACTACCGGGATTGTGCCTTCGCTGAAGGCTTCCGGCGAGCGTAAGATCGTGTATGTTGTCATATTGGGGGTATTGTTGTTTTACATATCGCTTCGCTTCGTGCAAGCGATGGGGCTGCAATGACGTGCATATTCGTCAGAGCGACGGGGTCTTGTCCCCGTCGCTTTGACGTTCCCGTGCACCATTCACAGATGCCCAGAATATTGATGTTCTATCACAAGACGCCCCAGCCCGTGCTGAGTCGTGTCAATGTGGCGGTGTCCGCCCAGTTGGTGCGACGGGAAGGGGCGTGTCCGCGTGCAGACCTCATCGTCCGCCGTGTGGATGCAAATTTCATGGATACGGGGTGTGAACGATTGGAACACGGAACGCTGTACGACCAACATCAACTCTCGCAACTCGCCGAGGAATACGAGTCCAGGTCGGCGCAAGACATCTTGCGAGGGGCGTTTGAGAGAGCTCCGAATATCGCGTTGGCTTGCAGTTTCGGGGCCGAGGATATGGTGTTACTTGACATGATTATGAAAATTCGACCGGAAACGCACGTGTTCTACCTGGACACCGATGTATTGTTTCCAGAAACGTATCAACTCATGGAACAATCCGTCGCGCGATACGGAATGGCGCATCTCATTCGAGTAAAGTCGGACCTGACCTTGGCGGAACAAGCGGTGCACTACGGAGACGAATTGTGGAAGCGGGATCCGAATCTGTGCTGTAACCTTCGCAAGGTCCAACCCCTGAAGCGCACCCTGAGTGGATATGACGCATGGATTACCGGCATTCGGAGAGAACAGACGCCCACGCGCAAGCACGCAAAGCCGATGGAATGGGACGCTAAGTTTCATCTGTTGAAAGTCAATCCTTTGGTGCGTTGGTCAAACGAAGACGTTTGGACCTACTTGCGGGCGCACGGTGTGCCCTACAATCCGCTGCATGATTACGGGTATCCGAGCATTGGTTGCAAGCACTGCACGGCCCCCGTAACATCGGGAGACAATCCACGCAGTGGCCGCTGGGCTGGGTTCGAAAAGATAGAGTGCGGATTGCACAAATGAACTGTCTGTACCGCAGATGATGCCACGGCAGGTCACTGTGGTGTCTTGGCTTGCGCATTTTGCCATGGGAAGGGGAAATCGTCATGTCGGATCTGATTGCCGCTCACGGCGGGACATTGGTCCAGCGACATTTGACGGGCGCACTGCGGCGCGCTGCACTCGAGGACGCCGTTTACTACAAGAAGATCCCGCTGAACAACTGGTCGCTGTCAGACTTAGAGTTAATTGGCGTTGGTGCCTTTTCACCGTTAACTGGCTTTGTGGGGAAGAAGGACTGGGAGAGCATTCTCGAGCGAATGCGCCTCTCCAGTGGGGAAATATGGACGATTCCAGTGACCCTACCCATCACCGAGGAACAAGCACAGCAGATTGCGCTACACGAACGAGTGGCTTTGACCGCACAGGATGGCGTCGTTTACGGAATCATGGAGGTGGAGGAGATCTTCCGGTACGACAAGACTTGGGAGGCTCAAGCTGTGTTTGGAACCACAGATGAGGCGCACCCTGGGGTGCAACGACTCCTCTCACGTCCCCCCTATTACGCGGCAGGTCCCATCTGGCTCGTCAATCGTACGGAACCGGCAGAGTTTGCAGCGTATTACTTGGATCCCGTTCACACGCGAATTGCATTTTCAGCGCGCGGCTGGCGAACCGTTGTCGGCTTTCAGACGCGAAATCCCGTACACCGCGCACACGAGTATATTCAGAAGTCCGCGCTGGAAATCGTCGATGGACTGTTTCTAAACCCGCTTGTGGGCGAGACAAAAGCGGACGACATCCCTGTTTCCGTACGGATGAAAAGCTACCAGGTTCTTTTGCAGCACTACTATCCGGTCGACCGCGTGTTTTTTGCTGTGTACCCTGCAGCCATGCGTTATGCAGGGCCCCGCGAAGCTGTTTTCCACGCGCTGGTTCGCAAAAACTACGGTTGTACACATTTCATCGTTGGACGCGACCACGCAGGTGTGGGCAACTACTACGGCACGTACGACGCCCAGAAGATCTTCAGCAACTTTGCGCCGCAAGAGCTCGGCATTACACCGCTGTTCTTCGAAAACAGCTTCTACTGTCACAAGTGTGACGGCATGGCATCCGAGAAGACGTGTCCACATCGCGCCGAGGACAGGTACATTTTGTCCGGTACGAAATTGCGCGCCATTCTTCGAGCGGGCGCAAAACCATCGCCAAAATTGACGAGGCCGGAAGTTGCAGAGGTTCTGGTACAGGGATTGGCCGAAGAGAGCACAAGCGTCCCGACCGAATCTGCGCGGTAAGTTCGTCTGGACGCACATGCAAACAGAGACAATCCCAGTGTCATTATGGATACACTGGGATTGTCTCTTTCCGCGAGGTAAATGAAAACGACCATCGTGTAGGTGGTCATTGCTTTTCCTTTAGCATGTGAATCTCTTCTTCTATGAACGTGATTTTCTGGCGGTGTAGGTCCAAGCGTTGCTGTATATCACGTACCTCAGACCGCAATTTTTCGCTGGTGTCGAGTACGGCCTGCTGAGAAATCTTGAATTCATTGCGTAATTCCGTAAGTTCTCGGTCAAGCGGTCAAGCCGGTACTCCATTTCATTCAGACGGGAATCCATCTGAATCAAACCGAGAAATCTTGCATCTTTTTTAAGAGTCGCCAGAATTGCATCCATATAAACGACCCCCAGAAGAATGGATGACTCAAAGGATATCACGAGACCATGTAAATAGTAACAGCTCCTGCGAAAGAGGTATGATAAGAAGCAAGAATGCGTGGGAGTTTAGAGACATGGGGTGGAGCAGTTGCAAATGAAGACGTTTCTTGCAGTGGCCGTGACGTTGGTATTCTGGTCTTCCGCGTTTGCTGGCATCCGTGCTGGCTTGTTCGGAGGTTATTCTCCTGGGCACCTCGTTCTGTTGCGCTTTCTCAGTGCGTCACTGGTGTTTGTCGTGTACGCGCTAGTTCGCAAGGTGAAGATCCCCGAGCGCAGAGATTGGCTGCGGGTGATTGGGCTCGGTGTTTGTGGCATTTCGATTTACCACATCGCCTTGACGTTTGGCGAGGTGTCGGTCCCGTCCGGGACGGCCAGCCTTCTGATTGCGGCGGCTCCGGCGATTACAGCGCTGATTGCGGCCGTTGTGCTCGGAGAGCGCCTGACCCGAACGGGATGGTTTGGGATTTTACTCGGCTTTGCCGGCATTGCTTTGATTACGTTTGGTTCCAAGGGACATCCAGGGTTTACGCGAGGTGCGCTGCTAATTTTGTTGTCCGCACTCTCGACGTCTATCTTTTTCGTGTTTCAAAAGCCGCTGTTTGCGCGCTATTCGGCGATTGACTTGACCGCGTACTTTACCTGGATAGGCACCGTGCCGATGCTCGTTTTTCTACCAGGGTTTTGGCACGATGTAACGCACGCAACAGCCGCCGCGACCTGGGCTGGCATCTACATCGGCGTGTTCCCGGCAGCGATTGCCTACGTGGCGTGGGCTATTGCCCTGTCCAGTGGGAAGATCGCAGGGGTCACTAGCTCTTTGTACATCACTCCAGTTCTCGCCATCCTGATTGGTTGGCTCTGGCTTGGTGAAATCCCCACCGTGATCTCCATCGTTGGCGGCATGGTTGCACTAGTCGGTGTCATCATCGTCAACTTATGGGGGAGTCGCAAGGCTGTAGGGACGGCCAGGCCAAACGTTGACATACCGCAGGTAAGTACTTCATATCCATCTCAAGGAACGGAGGGATGAGACGTGACATTGGCGGAAAGCGAAATTGCCCAGGAACTGGCCAAGGTCGCCGATTGGACACTGGATCAGAAGACCATCGTTCGGCGTTACCGGTTTGAGACATTTCGCAAGGCGATGGCGTTTGCTAACGCTGTGGCTGACATTGCCGAAGCCAGGAACCATCATCCATTCATCGCGATTGACTACAAGTTTGTGACCTTGCGCCTGACCACATGGCATCAGGGGGGGCTTACCAAAGTCGACTTTGAGGAAGCGACTCTGTTCGATGAGGTCTACGCAAAGATGTCCTCCGGCGCATAACGTGACAAACAAATTAGGCGAGACAAAAGCCGACCATGGGATGTCCCATGGTCGGCTTGTCACGTGAATCGGCTCACTGCAAAAAGCAGTATGGACAAAAATAGGCTCAGTCCCGCTATGGCTAGGTCCTGGCGGTTCCAAGGCATGGTGGCAGGGCGCGTGCGCCTTCGCTCGGGTTCCGCATATCCGCGGGCTTCCATTGCGGTTGCCAAGGTATCTCCCATCTGGAGGACGGACAGGAGTAACGGTACCACAATCGCCGGGACATCCCGCAATCGAATGCGTCCAAAGCGCGCGGAGGACTTGGCTCGAGCTCGAACAATGCGGGAGAACCGCTCCCACTCTCCCCACATCAGAGGGATGAAGCGCAACGTCAGTGCCGCGCCGAGTGTGATGGCTTCCACCATGGCCGGCCTCCACTTCCACACCCAGAGTCGCTCTAGGCCCTGTTTGATTTCCAGCGTCGTCGTGGAGGTGGTCAGAGGTACGCTGAGTATAAGGATCAACAGAACTTTATAGAATGCGAGGAACGTGTGCAGCCCTCTTGTCCAAGCGTAACCAATCCCGAACCCGCCTGTCCCATCACCGAATCGCAGCCCGGACAGTGCAACGGAAAAGGTCAACATCACGAGAAACGGGAGAGTGATGCGGTACTGCTGCAAGGAGACGCCAGACGTTGCGACAACACCGATGACCAGCGCGGCGCCAAGCAGATATCCAGGTACCGAATGTTGCGTGAAAATGGCCACGGACACCACCAGGTACGATAGCCATTTTGCGCGAACATCGGTCTGTTGTAGCCATGTCTTGCGCTCAGAACCGCCGGACGGAAGTACGTCGTCGAACCATGCCGTATCAGGGGCGTCAACCGAGTGGTTGGAGGCCACTGCAGTCGCTGACACATCGCCGACTTGACGCACCGCTCGTTCCTGCGCCACGTGTACCATGGCCGTGTGAGGGCCAACGTGACTCTCAACGCCTTGTAACACAACAGGTGTACCAACACCCACCATGGCCGGTTGCGGTGGCAGGACTTCGAGCAGTGCGTGCGCAAAGTCGGCTGGGCTGGCTGGAACTGCGGGCAGCTGTATTCCACGCTGGCGAAGCGCCTCGGCAACGGCCACTGCACTTGGTAAGCCTACGCCGCTCTTCAGCAAGATCTCCGGTTGCTGATAGAGCTCTTGTGGCGTGCACACGGCTGCCACCGTTCCCTGCTTGAGAATCAACACCTGGTCCGCAATGGGCAACAGGGCGTCCAAATCGTGCGTGGCGACGACAATGCAGCCGCGCTCCTTTCGCTCATCCCTCTGTTGGACCAGGTAGTCCACCAGGTGTCGGGTGGCCTGCGGATCGAGCCCTGCGGTCGGTTCATCCAGGAGCAACCAGGCGGGCTCGGTTACCCAGGTGGAGGCGAGCGCAACTCGCCGCTTTTGGCCACCACTTAGGACCAGCGGGAACTTCGGCAACACTTCGCGAGACAGTTGAACATCCATCAGGGACTGCTCCATCCGCCGCTCGGCATCGGCATTGGACACCTTGTAAGGGCGCAGTGAATAAAGCAATTCTTTCTCCACGGTTTCGGCGAATAACTGTGCCTCTGGGTGTTGAAAAACCACACCGATATCAAAGAGAACCGTGCCATTGACCTGACTGCCTGTCCACAGCGGTGCTCCGTCGTACAGAATGTTGCCCGAGGCCAGAGGAAGCAGGCCAGAGATGGCCTGTAACAAAGTCGATTTTCCGGAGCCGGGCTCGCCTATCACCAGGACAATCTGGCCATCCGCAAACGTGACAGACAGGTTGCGCAGGATGAGGCGCCGGTGTGCTCCAGTGCCAGCCACCGACAGGTTTTGCAGGGTGATGGTCATCGCGCCACCACCGCCATGGCCAAAGACTCCGGCGTCAGAGGGAGGTCTGTCAGTTCCATACCGGCTCTCCGTAACTCATCGGCCACTTCCACGACGAACGGCCGAGAAAATCCGAGTTGTTCACAAGCGCTCGGCTGGCCATGCTTTCGTTCGAAGAACGCTGGCACCGTCCCGTCATAGACTTTGTGGCCGTTAGCGAGCGCAATGACTCGGTCAGCACAGGCCAGTTCGTCGAGCCATTGCGTCACCCAGAGGACAGTGACTCCTTCCTCACGCAAGCGCTGCGCAACTTGTAATAATGCCAGGCGAATGCGGGGACTTTGCATGGCAGTCACCTCGTCGAAGACAATGCCCGCCGGGCGCATGGCCAGCGTTGCGGCCACGCAGAGCAGTTGCTTCTGCCCTCCGGATAAGGTTTCCACGGGCGTGTCCGGTGGGACCCGCAGTCCAACCGTGGATAAAGCAGCCTCTACGCGCTTCGGGATGTCGCACGGAGGTGTTCCGATATTCTCCAGGCCAAACGCGATGTCCTCAGACACCGTTTGGCCGACGATTTGCGCATTCGGGTCTTGAAATACCAAGCCCACTTTCGAATGGCCCTGGTCGCTTGGGGAGATGACGACGTCCCCGCGGGAAATCGGACATAACCCAGAGAGTACGCGGCCCAACGTGGATTTACCACTTCCGTTGGTCCCGACAATAGCCACCCACTGACCGCGTGGAATCGTGATGGTGAGATTTCGCAAGGCGTACTCGACCTGGCCGTTCTGAGCGTAAGCGACGCTGACGTCCTTGCACGCGATATGAATCGACATACGTCCTCCTATTGCCTTTTCTATCTTCCGTGTGTATTCTATCAACGAAATTGTTAACTTGATTATGAATACAAGTTAACAAACAGGAAGGAGATACGCAATGAAGACACGCGGCATTGTCTTGAGTGCACTGTTTGCGGCATTATTGGCGGTTTTCAGCTTTGTGCAAATTCCTATTCCATGGAGTCCGGTACCGGTGGTTCTTGAAAACATTGTACCGATGTTGGCAGGGGCGCTGCTGGGTCCATTGTACGGTTTTTTCAGTATTTTTCTGGTCATTCTGTTGACGGCCATTGGCGTGCCCATGCTTGGCGGATCCGGGGGAATTTCTCACCTGCTCGGTCCCACGGGTGGTTACATCATCGCTTGGCCGTTCAATGCGTTGCTGACCGGCTTGGTCCTTTCCAAGCTGAAAATCAAGAACACCGTGCCGAACTTCATTGTTTCGTTTGTCGTGATTACCGTGTTTGGGGCTTTGTTTACGTATGTGATTGGCGTACCCTGGCTGGCAGCGGTGGCGAAGATGTCCATGGCCAAGGCGATGGTGGCGGGTTGCTATCCGTTCCTCCCTGGGGACATTGCCAAAGCGTTTGTGACCGCCGTCATTGCCACTGCCGTTCGGCGTGCATATCCCGCGGGCATCATTGGTTCCTCGTCGCAGGGCGTCGTCAAGCTGGGTGCCTAATTACCTGGGGTGTCATTGCCGCTGCATAACTTTGGCCGCTTTGGGAGACATTGATTGTCGAGTTCGCGATATTGCAAGGGAGGCTCGACAAGGTGAAAGCAGTCGCTGTAGAACGTGGATTGGAACCTGTGAAACAATACCTGGAGCAGCAGGGTTGCCAAGTGCTCGAGGTGAACAACGACGGCAGTGCGGTCGCGCAACAGGCTGCCTGCATGTGCATCACCGGTGCGGATAAAAACATCATGGGTATGCAGGACATCATTGCGGACATACCTATCGTTTCCTGCGACGGTCTATCACCGGAGCAAGTCTACCAGCGCGTGAAGAACTACCTTCAATGACAACGCCCCACCATCTCCAAGCATCACCGCGGTGTACCTCAGTCGAAGCAGCCGGCGAAGCGGAAGGTGAGACGCACCCGCGTTTGTGAACACTGCATTTCCCGATGGCCAGAGTGTCGGAAATCGGCACTACTGGTCATTTTTTTGTTTTGATTTGCGCAATCGTGACAAACCATTTTAGCGGAATTTTGCAAATCGCTCGTTTAGAATCCCGTTGCTTGAGAAGGTTCGTGGTAGACTAACTGTGATCGCGTTGGATCAGGGGGGCGTTACTATGAACATCGTTTGTTTTGGAGACAGTGTCACGCGCGGGATTTCATACGTGAAAGGACGGCTGCGGATTGTCCGGGAAAACTACCCAGCGTTGTTGGAAAAGGCGCTTGGGCCCAGGGTGCAGGTCGCGAACCAGGGGGTCTTCAACGACAACTCGGACTTGTTGGTCGCCCGACTAGAGAAAGACGTGCTGAGCCACAATCCGGATTGCGTGTTGATTGGAATCGGCGGAAACGACTGTAACTTTCGTTGGGAAGAGGTCGCTTTGCGTCCGAATGACCAACATGAGACCATTGTTCCACTCCCGCAGTACTTGGACAACCTGGCTCATTTGGCGGAAAAGATCAGAGATGCGGGGGCTGTTCCAGTGTTCTTGAACTTGATCCCACTGGATCCTGCCAGGTACTATCGGATGCTGGCGGAGCAGTACGGTTCGGCCATCGCGCACTGGATTGCTCTATGCGGCGGCATTAAACACTGGCACGGACTCTACAACCGAGCGCTGCAGCAGTTGGCAGATAGCTTGGGCGTGTTCATGATTGACGTCCGCACCGCCTTCAAAAAAGCGGAGGATCTTGAATTACTGCTCAGTGAGGATGGAATTCACCCGACTGTACAAGGGTACCACGTCCTCAGCCAGACGGTGGCGGGAAACCTTCAGGGCGTTTTCCCATCTCTTCAGTTTGCAAGGTGTTGACGCACTTACCCTCCTACGGGCCCGTCGCTCGATGCTTACCACAAAAAATTGGAGGTGCCACGTAATGCAAAACGCCATTACACTCGTCCACAACGGCATGACGTTGCGGGGGATGGAGCACATCCCTGACGCACAGTCACAGCAGCCCGTTCCTGCTGCCATCCTGTTCCACGGCTTCACAGGGACCAAGTTAGAACCTCACCGCATGTTTCTCAAAATCTCTCGTGCATTGGAGCACCGTGGAATGGCAAGCTTTCGCTACGATTTTTCCGGCAGTGGCGAAAGTGACGGGGATTTTGAGAACATGACACTCTCGGGAGAAGTGGCTGAAGCGCACGCGATTCTCGACAGCGTCCGAGCAGACCCGCGGGTGGATGCGTCCCGTGTCAGCTTGATTGGGCTAAGCATGGGTGGGTTGGTGGCCAGCTTCGTTGCTGCGGAGAGACCCAATGACGTACATAGGCTGGTACTGCTGGCTCCAGCGGGAAGTATGCCAGAATACGTGCGTACCATGGCATCTCACCCCGATGTCGACGTCTCGCGGGGGTATTTTGATCACGACGGGAACCTCGTCGGCCTCGCCTTCGCGGCAGACATCGCTGCAGTGGATCCGTTTGAGAGAGCCAAAGCGTACACGGGCAACGTTCTCATTGTGCATGGTACAGGGGACGAAACGATTCCGTACCAGGTGTCGCAGACCTACAAAGACCGGGTGTATGGCGACCGTGCGGAATTGCGGCTGTTGGAAGGGGCGGATCACACCTTCAACAAGATAGAGTGGGAGCAGGAAGTGATTCAGTCCATTTGCTCGTTTTTAGCACCGCAGTCGTGATGCCGACTTCATGGTGTCTCGCGGTGCGACGTGTTTCCAGCAATCAGTTGAACGGTATGTCTCAACACCGGGAGTACGATATCTAAACATTCTGCCACCGCCTTGGGACTACCGGGCAGGTTGACAATGAGTGTACGGTTACATACCCCTGCGACTTGTCGGGACAACATCGCGTACGGCGTCTTTTTCAAGCTCGCCGCCCGCATGGCTTCCGCGATGCCAGGAAGCGATTTGTCAATCACGTCGAGCGTGGCTTCGGGTGTGACGTCTCTTGGCCCAATCCCCGTTCCGCCGGTCGTAATGACACAGGAGACGTCTTCCAACGCGCACAGCCGGCGCAGGGTCTGTGCAATCACGAAGCGCTCATCTGGAACCACTTCTCGAACGGCGACGGTAAACCCTGCGTCCTCGAGAATCTGTTGAGCCGTGTCTCCACTGACATCGATGGCTCGAGCACCGTTGCTCGCTGAATCACTGACCGTGACCACCGCAATTCTCACGTCCATGACTGTCCCTCCTGCATGAGATCTGCACGCCTTGTGCTGATACTTTCGACAATACACGATTTTGTCCTGATCTGCGAGGATGAGCCGCCGCCACGGGGGATCGTGGACGGCGGCTGATGTGGTGAATGTCTGCGCGGATGTCACACGGCTGACGGCGTCAACATGACAGCAATCCGGGACACATCCAGCAGGTTCACGGCGACCAGGCGCCGGTCTCTACGATACACGTTTTGCCGGACGGAATCTGCGTGTTGCCAAGGTCGCAGGCAGTCCTATCCTTGCTGCGCGCCGCTGCAACTTGGCCAGGTTATCGAGGCCCATCACACATTGAATGAGGACGGCCACGTCCGATGGGAGTGTAAGTCGCTTATCGGGGGCGAAGAATAACTGCCCGTTGAACACGTATTCGTACAGAGAAACTTTGAACGCGCATTCAATGTCTCCGACCGTACCAGACACGTCCACCAAAAGGTGGCTGTCGTACGTATGTGTGATGACGAAGCCGCTCAGCGTCAAGTACTCTGTCACGCTCTCGTACTGTTCAGCTGTGGGCCCGAACCGCAGCGAAAATTCGGCCTGCTTCAGGAAGTGGCAAAAGTCTGGCGACGACGAATCGTACAGGCTTTGCACGAACTGCTTCATGTCTTCCGTGTCGCGCAGCTTCAGTGCAACCACAAAGTCTATCTGCAGCTCCGTGGCAAGGTGCCCGACCTGCTTCGCGCGGATGGGAAAACATGGTATTGACCGGTGAACCTTTGACGATTGAGATTGGACGGCGGCCAATGACGGGGATCCAACGAATGCGACGTCAGCAACACTGGCGGTGGTAGAGATGTCGTGCTTCGTGAATTTCAATGGGATCGCCTCCATTCAAGGGGTTGGCTGAATTCGGTCGCGATCCGCATCCAGCACCGGGAAGTTTACTGCGCGCGCTCAACGGCGGTTGCTACGATTGTGGATGGATCTCGCCGGTGTACTTCCTTCCCACTAGAGACATTCGTCGCTGGGGCAGCATGTCCTCGCACCTGAATTATGATGAATGCAGTCGCTGACGGCGTCGGTTCGGCGAGCCCGACAGACGTCTGACCCACGGATTGGGCCGTGTTATGAGTCATAAGACGGTGTGTTTTGGTAAATTATGGATTACCCCCTTGAACATGGAGTTCTTCTCGATGTAGTCTCTGTACGACTGCAGCGCGACCTTCTGGTAATGTATTGCTTCGCCCCTGTAATTTTGCCGTTCGTAGAGTTGTGCGAGAATTTCCGCAACCAAGGCGTGTTCAATGTGCAGATTGGTGTTTGCGGTGATTTCGTACGCCTGTTGCGCCGCCTGCAACCGCTCGCTTTCGTCCGTCAGGTAGAGTGCCGCAATCAGTTGGGATTGGGCGATTTGGTGGTAGTCGTTGGTCAGTTCCGCAGCGTGGACTGACTTGTGAATGGCGTCTACGACCAGTTTCAGATCCCCTTCGTATTGATAAATCTGCACTAAGGCTAAATACAGTGTGCACTGCGTGCGAATGTCTCCCGACGACGCGGATGTGCGTTTGGCTCGTTCCGCCCAAGCCTTAGCAAGTTCGTACTGCTCCAGATGAGCAAGGATACCAGCCAACGTCGCTTCAATGCGGCCACGGTCCACCTCAGAAATTCCCCACTTTCCAGAGATTTCGTAGCACAGTTCCAAGGTATCGCGGGCATCTTCGAGCCGCCCTAACCGACCTTGAATACAACCCAAGAGTCCCAGAGACTTGCTATATCGTCCGAAGTCGAGGTTTCGATGAAACGTCTCTGCCGCGTTTTTCGCGTACCACAGGGCGAGTCCCTGTTCGTCATTTTCTGTATACAAGTAACCAAGGTTGTAAAACAGCCGTCCGCGTATGTCTTCACGCAGGGCATTCGTCCTTCTCTCCGCGTCCCGCAGCGCCGCCTCCGCCTGTTGGTATTCCTGTACGAACAGCAGACTACTGCCTAGCAAAAACGAGGCTTCCGCGTAAAAGGGGACGTGGTCCGGCAAATGCTCGCGGATCATGATAGATAATTCTCCTACTATTTCGAACATTTTATTCGTATAGTAGTGGTAACAGAGATGAAGCGCGACCTGTCCATGGGTCTCGTTCCAACGTCCGCGACGGGTCCGGAGCATGTCTAGCAGGATGGAGTGGTTTGACACGGAAACATTCTCGATGGTTATCCGTCCAGACTGAAGGGCCGGGACATATTCTGCTAACACCGGTTCCTCCAGCCTATCGGCGAGGATGGACAGTACGTCCGCCGGCGGCAGTTGCTTTCCACTCTCTATTAGGCTGATCATGGACTGGCTGCCCAATCCCTGCCCGAGTTCACTTTGTGACATACGCTTTCGGATGCGGGCTTCGCGGACTCGGTAGCCGATAATCAGTGCGAATAACTCTCGTTCTGTCTCGAACACCATGGGCGTCGCCTCCATCCCAATACGTTGAAAGGTGTGGTTCGTGATGAAATGCACAAAGATAGTGCTAGTGGCATTTGCGACGTTGTGTGCGACTTCATTTGCAGCAGTCGCAGAAGCTGGCATATTCATCCCTACAGTTCCCGAGCCAATGGTTGGGTATCAAGCAACCTACTTGCTGTAGACTGCCTCCGCCATAGCGCCGCAGGCCACTCGCTTGCGGTGTCTAGTTTTGATAACGTACGCCACCGCTACTACCGCTAGGATTCGCGCCTCTCCCGCAGGATCCTGCTACCCGTCAACCTTCGTCACGCATCGACAGCCGGCTGTGTCTCCGCACACGGAACTTTTCCTTCTCATCAATTTCTAACCAGGGTTCATAGGAAGTTTTCATTTTATGTGTAATTCAATAGAGAGTTTGCAACGAAGTTTCCATATTTGCCGGTAGCGGTGGGTCAGACCCTGGAGAAAGCACACGATGAGGATTGCGAAAAAATATGCAAAGGTTGGCGCAGACGGGACATTTTCGGTCACCGTACCGGAGGGTGCGTACGAAGTCCATACGGTTGTCACTGCCTCGGACACGCTGTACCTTGTTCAGCCATTCGTTACAACAGGGGAGACAACGTCTCTCACCGTTAAAGTTCCGGCATTGGCGAGCGCCGCGAAGGTGGAATCTGCCCACGCGATTGTCACCGCAGCGGATTCAAGTGTGACTAAGGAAGAATTGCAGTCAGTGGCGGATTTGTTTGAACGCATTTATCCGCTAGATCTGTCGAGGACGGGACTGAAGCCGCCAGAAAAGATTGTCTTCTACGGAAATGCCAGTTCCTATGAAAACCATTTCATCAGCGAAGGGTACACGGCGGACGAAGCCAAACAAATTGCTCAAGAGCCGGTCGCGGCGGAGGAAGGTACCAACAAGATCAGCGTCTTGATGCCCTCGTACGAGTCTGTGGACGGAATGAACATCTTGGTGCATGAGTTCACTCATTCACTGATTGCCACAGTATTCAATAAGATAGAGAGCTGGGCCAACGAAGGGGTGGCTTGGGCCAATGATTGCTGGTGAACTTGATCAGAGTCCGGACGAGCTGCTGCTGGACGGTGCACAGTGGTACGAGTGGGTGGACATTGTCGCGCACCCACAAAAGGGCGGCCTTTTTCCGCTCGGCGATACCAATCCGCTTGATGGCAACTACAACGTGGAGGACCAGGACTACTTCGCTTGAAGTATGTGAAGGCCATCGATTCGGATCCCAACGCGTTCTACAATACGTTCGGCGAATCATTCCAGCAATTCTCTAACGAAGTGACACAGAAACTGAAACAGCTAGCAAGTCAGAGCGACTCCTCGTTGACGATGCGCCTGAAGGTATTGCCGGGAGGAACGAGTCAAATCCACGTCATCAACAACCAAGGACAGATGGTGACCATCTCTGGACTGCGGGAAGGGAAGGTCTACTCGGTTGTTTGTAACAGCGACGGCAAGGTCACTGTCCCCAGTGGATTGACCGTGACGCTGTCTTCCAGGATGCCTGTCGTCTACGATGGCGACTGGTACAAGGCGCAGGAAACGATGGATCGTTGCGGCGGGAGGAGCTTGAGGTTGCCTATGAGTACGGGCATCCGTTTTTGGTGCAAGCGTTGCTGTATACGAGTGCTGGAGACTTGGAACACGCCTATCCGGCGACGGCAGTGCCGGACGGAATTCAGTTGATTGAGTCGGACGCCTCTTCCAATCCGTGATGTCAACAATTCCGTGGTTTGGTACAATCAAAGATAATGTGAGGGAGTCTGCCGTAAGGCAGGCTCCCGGTCTTGGGGGAAACAGCGTGCAGACGTACAATGCGAAGAAGAAGTACAACGAATGGCTTACATATTCGGGGCATCCAGAGGACATCATGTCCGAACTCGTGTCACTTCAAGGTCATCCGGAAGAAGTGGAAGACAGGTTTTACCGGGAACTTGCCTTTGGCACTGGTGGCCTTCGGGGGATTTTGGGCGCTGGGACGAATCGCATGAACATCTATACGGTGCGCCGTGCCACATGGGGGCTGGCTCAACACATCCTCGCACGCGGGGGGGCCGACCGAGGTGTGGCAGTCGGATATGACTGTCGGAGGTACTCTGCCGAGTTTGCGTTGGAGGTTGGCTTGGTGTTGGCCGCAGCTGGGGTCAAAGCGTACGTGTTTGAACACCTGTGTCCAACACCCGAGCTGTCGTTCGCGGTTCGCCACCTTCAGGCTGCTGGCGGCGTCATGATCACTGCCAGCCACAATCCGCCAGAATACAACGGCTACAAGGTGTACGATGACACTGGTTGTCAGATTCTCGAATCGGATGCCTCGGCCATCATGCAGCAGATTGACCGCGTGGATGACTGGTTTTCGGTGCCTGTGATGGACCGTGCGGAAGCTGAAGCTGCTGGATTGTTACAGTGGATTGGTAGCGCTGTGGACGACGTGTACATTCAGACCGTCCTCGACGCATTGACGCTGCCGACCGTGTCGACGGAGGCCAGAGCGGCACTTAAAGTCGTGTACTCACCATTGCACGGCACGGGCAACATCCCGGTCCAATCCGTATTGGCGAAGTCGGGCTTTACACAGCTTGCTGTAGTGGCCTCACAGGAACAGCCGGATGGGGCCTTCCCGACCGTCAAGAGTCCCAACCCCGAGGAGCGGTCGGCATTCACAGAGGCGCTGGCCCTCGCGGAATCGCTGGGGGCCGATATCGCCCTCGCGACAGACCCCGATGCGGATAGAGTGGGTGTTGCCGTCCGTGACAAGGATGGCCACTACACGTTGCTCACGGGGAATCAGGTCGGTGGGCTGCTGGTGAACTTCTGGCTCTCGCAGAAGGAACAGTTAGGCACTTTGCCAGGGAATGGGATTGTGTTTAAAACCATTGTGACGTCGGAATTCGGCGCTGAAATTGCGCGGCGATTCGGGGCGACAGTGGAGAATACGCTGACGGGATTCAAGTATATCGGGGATCGGATTGAGCATTATCAACAGGATGGATCCTACGCGTTCCTCTTCGGCTACGAGGAGAGCTACGGTTACCTCGCTGCGGACTTCGTACGGGATAAGGATGCCGTGCAAATCTGTTTTCTCGTTTGTCAAATGGCCGCCTTCTACAAAGCACAAGGCAAGACGTTGTTGGACGTGTTGGGCGAGTTGTTCGAGGAAGTCGGGTACTTTGCGGAGGCGCTGATCAGCGAAACGTTGCCTGGTGTGGATGGCATGGAAAAAATGGCTCGAATCATGGATACGGTCCGCAACCAGGGGGTCACCGTGGATGGCCTCTCGCTGGTCGCGAAGGAAGACTACAAGACGTCTGAACGCTTAGTCTACCAAACCGGCGGTAACGCACCGGAGCGGGTAGAGCGTCTCACGCTGCCGCAGTCCGACGTGTTGAAGTTCACGTTTGCTGGCGGCGCCTGGTTGGCCATTCGCCCGTCGGGGACGGAACCGAAGATCAAGCTATACCTCGGTGCGCGAGCAGACACCGAGCAAGCGTGTGAAGAAGTTCTGAACAAATTGCGCAGTACGGCGGACGCCATTCTGAAACTTGCATAGGACATCTGGAGGCGTGTGCCGCGCCTCTAAGACTTGCGGGTCACTGTGGTTTAGCACAGGTTGGAGACCCGTAAGGGAGCCCGCCTCCTTGTATGTGAGGCGGGATGTTTCTGTTTCGTCGGCCACATGGCGAAATCATGTTAGTGGTGATTGCGGGAAACTGCAAAAGCGTCCGCGAGTTTGGCGATGTCATGAATCATCCCGTCGCTTGATGGTAGACAGTACCTGGTCTGCCGGTGTAGAAACCGTTGTCGTTGGTGGGGACGGTGGTGTTGAGCGGCGTGAACGGCGATTTCTTCTGCAAGGCAAACCGGTAAATCTGTGGGTTCCAGAAACCGACTCGGGTTTGGTCGTTGCTGTTAATGAGCACCGACAGGCCGCATAGTTGCGGCGCAACGTAGCTGGTACCGCCGTAGGTGGCAAATCCCGCGTTCGTTCCACGCGCCCCTGGATCGCTAAAGTAGGCTAAATATCCTGTGTAAGGGTCTGCGTTCATGGAGAGGTCGGGCAGGTTGCGCCCCTGGCTAGTGCCGTCACAATGGTCAGTTGCGCGTCTCTCGTCAGGGAGGACCCATCTGCATTCGGCGTAAATTGCTTCACACCGGTATACCGATTGACGCGGGGCACCCCTTTCTGATAATCCAGGGTTGCGAAAAATTGACTGAAGCCACCGCCACCGCCCACCAGGTAGCGGTTGGCCTAGTCGTCCGGATCATTCAAGCCGCGCGTGTCGAAGTACTGCCAGAGATAATCCCAACCCCAGGCACGTTCGGCATCGTTGCTCACATCCAATCCTGTAGAACTGGAGTGGAAGTGGAACGGCAGCGTCATACCGCCTGCCGCCCTGATGTACGGGCTATCCGCAGGATTGTCGATCGACAGGTATGCGGTGCCTGCAATACCTGACGACAGGCCGAACTCACGCACGGCGTCGTACGCACCTTCATCGCCTGCTGCCGCGAACAAGGAGATACCCTGCGCAGCGGCCTGCATGTAGAGTTGGTTAAACACCTCTGCATCCCCTGGCGTCTTCAGCTGCTGCTGGACGAGATAAGTGATGGCCGTCTCACTTTCTCCCCAGCTGACGGAAATCTGTTGCGCCTGATTCTCGTTGATAGCCTTCGCGAAGCCGTTGACAAATCCGGTGTCGCTGTTGGGAGCAACGTATACGCGAATATTTGCTTGGGGGCTAGAGCGCCGGATTGTTCAACTTCCAACGAAGTTTCATCATAGCTATTCCAATCCGATCCGCCGTCGACGTTGACCTTGGTAATCCGGCTTGGCTTGACGTTGATGCCCATCTGGTTCAAGAAGTCGTAGGCGTCTTGCTCGTTAAAATCTGCGAGCGTGACGATGCCGATGGTCTGTCCGGCGCCGGTTGCTCCCTTATCGTACAATGGCTGCACGTCGTAGTGGCTGACGAGATCTTGCGGTGTCAGGTTGAGCGGGCCGGTGGGAGTGAAGGCGTCCCCGTTTTCCACGCGCTTGATTGCATTCGAATGATAGTCCTGCCGACGATGCACAGGATGTTGCTCGTGATATTTGACGGTGCCTTCGGCGCTTTTGGCGCGTAGAATCGCCTGCCGTGGTACGTCGCGTTCTTCAGCACAATGCTGAACGCTTTGTTGAACTGGCCTGCGGTTCCGCTTGCCGTGATAACCAGGCTGTCCGGATAAACGGTGGATTCGATCCCGAACGCCTTGATATGAGTGACAATGGCGAGAACTTGGGCATCGCTCGGGGCGTACTGGTAAGCGAAGTCTCTTACGCTGAGATAATGGCGGAAATTCCGGCTGTTCGGATCAGTGGTCTGATTGATGGTATTGGGCCAGCGTGCTTTTGTTCTGCAACTTCATGACAATATCGATAGTGACGGGCGTGTTGGGAGCGAAATCCCCGAAATAGTTTGTGTTGTTCAACAAGCCCGAGCCAACGCCTTGCGGAATGGCTTGAATCGGGTCGGCTTCGGCAAACGTGGGAACCGCAGTGAGGCTCATCGCACTTGCCAACCCGATGATGGCCAGACTACGCTTGAGTTTGGTCATACGAGCTCTCCTCTTTTCTGATGATCTGCGTGGAAGTGTGTTGCAGCGTCTCATCAGAAAAGTATGTCTCTTGGAGAGAGCACTACAGTTGTTGCTCGCTCTCTTGCAAATCGCTGAAATGGTCCCTAAATGTATGCAAAAAAACGCCCCAGAGACTGGGGCGTTGTTTTGTCTTTTTAAGACTTACAGACGGGTAACGTTAGCCGCTTGAGGACCACGTTGACCATCGACGATGTCGAATTCAACACGTTGGCCTTCTTCCAGAGTACGGAATCCTTCTCCCAAAATCGCGGTGTAGTGTACGAACACGTCGTTCGCACCTTCAACCTGAATGAAACCATAACCCTTTTCTGCGTTAAACCACTTAACTGTACCTTGCACTAAAAATGCCTCCTACTGCAAGTACCATGTACTGGCACTGTCCCCGGTACCATTCCGTACTCTTGCCAAGTTCATTGTACTCGTAGAAATTTTTACTTCGATTTGAACATAACACGAATACCATTGTAAAGTCAATCAAAAATTGTGAATCAAGTTCCGAATACCCGCACGTTTCAATCTGTGTGTATTCCGGCTACACTACAAGTATCGACGATGGCGTCAGAATGGGGGAAAGACATGGCCCGCCGCTCGGATAAATGGTTTCATCTTACCGTTTCTGCCTTTGCCATTGCATTGACTGTTGTGGCATCGGGAACGTTGCTGTACGAACACGACCCGGAAAAGGTGCAGTCCTGGATCCATGTGTTGTTCCACACGAAATCAACCCAAACCCTGCTCGCGAACTATCGTAGTGAACGACCTGCCGAGACCAATACCATGGTTTCATCGAAGGGAACTATACCGCCGTCCACAACGCATGTGGACTCCGTAACGGTAATTGTGACGGCGTATGGGAACGATATCCCTGCGGCCAAAGTCAACAGCGTCAAACAGCTGATGACTGAGTATCACATTGTCGACACCGTATCGCGAACGCTGCAGATGAGCACGAGCAGTCCGGTTCACATATATCTTGCACAAAATGACACGGATTATAAGAATGCACTCCATTTACTTGGCGTCTCTGTCGAAGATGCTCAGAGGTATTCGCAAGATACTGGCGGGTTTACGATGGGCCGTGATATTGTGGTGCCGCTGTACCAAAACACCTCGAACGCAGATTTGGCCAACACACTGGCACACGAATTGACGCACGCGATTCTGAATGCCAACGTGGACAACCTTTCGAGTTGGGTCAATGAGGGATTGGCTGTGTACAACGGCATGAAGGTACAGGCGAAGGTGGAAAATCCGGTTTCGTATGACGGTTACGCTCGGCAGATGGCAGAGAGTGTGATGAAGGCGGCGGTCTCCGGCAATCTGCTGCCGCTTGCGAAAGACGAGTCACAAGTGTTGGCTGGCAACGCCTCGTACGATTTGGAGCTGCAGGATTGGCTGGCCATCAGTTATCTTGCCCACCAACATGGTGAAGCGTCACTGGCGAAGTACCTGCACGCCGTGAAACAAGGTACGAGTTCTGACGCGGCATTCCAAGCCGCTTTTGGAGGCACGCCGGCCGCGTTGAACAGCACGTTGAGCTCACTGCTGAAACAAGCCGCTCGGACGAGTGATGATGGCGTTGCAGTCACTGTCAAGGTGAACCCATCGTTTCAGGGGGATATTCGTGTGCTACAACACGGCAATACCGTGTGGCACGGAGTCAAGATTTCTGCAGGGCAAGATCAGTTGACGGTTCTCCCGAATGGTACTTTGCAAGGCAACGGCATAGCAGAAGGTACAATACAAGACAAGAACCCGCCGGACGACATCACAACATATATGGATTTGGATTCAGACAAACCGCTATACTACAACGGAAAAACAGTGAGTTACTGCGGCTTTGCGTTGGACTACCATTATGGCATGTACGGCTTTGTCAACGCTTGGGTCACACTCAATGATGGAAAGTCCATCTATCTGGAAGATCCTACGTTGTTTGGAGTGACGGTGACGAACATCAACGAAGTGGATCGGAATAACCCGATTCTGCCGTTGTTACAGGCGGCTCCTTGAGATGTTGGAGCGTTCAATTGGCAGACAACAAGGTGGAGGTTGGTACAGAGACAGAGGCGGAATAACTTTGGGCCAGCATGATGTCGGCGATTTCTGCGTCTAGGCATTGGCTGGCGTGGATAACGCGTGGATGAAGCAGGTTTCCGTCGTACTCCGCAACAATTTCGTACAATTTTGCGCGTAGCGTTTCGATACGCTGTGTGGTTCGCTCTTCCACGACTCAACTTCCCTTCCTGACCGTAACGACCTATGGAATCAGTCAAACACGGTTTTCGATTGTAGTATTTCAAATTGCGTTTTTCAACATCAATCCTAACCTTGGCTGGGGAATGGGCTCCGTATAAAATATGTGGTACAGGTACGGGACATGCCTATCCTCTTGTGAAGGAAGTGCAATATGACGCTAGGAGCTCAAGTTCAACAAGACGCGGTCGTTCACGTGTTGGGCGTCCGCTTTCATACACTGACCCGCCAACAAGTGGTGGAACAATTACTTCATTGGATTGACGAGAAGACCCGTCGGATGGTCATCACGGCTGGCCCGGAGTTCGTCATGCAGACACAGAAAGATGAGGAACTTCGCCACATCGCTCACGTTGCGGATCTGGTTACGCCAGACGGTATTGGCGTGGTGTGGGCCGCAAACCGAAATAAAAAGGTCGTTCAAGAGCGAGTGACAGGCGTGGAGTTGGTGCAGGAGCTGCTGAACACCGCAGAGCAGCGCCATCAACCGCTGCGTGTCTTTATACTCGGCGCTTCAGAATCGTCGCTGCAAGCTTGTTTGGACCGGTTTCGCAAAGACTACCCCTTGTGTGAATTTGCAGGCCGTAACGGGTATTTTAGAGAACGCGAACTGCCGCAAGTCATGGAGCAGATTGAATCGTTTGCGCCCCACGTCTGGTTAGTCGGGCTTGGTCAGCCCAGGCAGGAGAAGCTCATTTATCACTGGCTCGGCAGCCTGCCGCCGTGTGTCGCTATCGGCGTCGGTGGCAGTATCGACGTCTGGGGAGGGACCGTTAAGCGGGCTCCAGCGGCATTTCGAAAGTTGAATTTAGAGTGGTTGTATCGTTTGCTCAAGCAGCCTTCTCGCTGGCGCCGCCAGCTCGCATTGCCGAGGTTTGTTTGGCATGTTTTGCGTAAAGCGGGCCGCGATGGCTGATTGGCCAACATGTGAACAGTCTGACCTCCAGGGAGAAGGAACACACTAGGTCTACCGGTAAAACGCCGGAAGTCTTCACGTTGGAGGTGCTGTGGATGGCCAGGGGATCCAAGAGCAATGCGTTGCTGAACTCAGGTGCACATAAGGCGCTGGACGACATGAAGTACGAAATAGCCGCGGAGTTAGGGCTTTCCGTTCAGAAAGGTAGCGGTGAAGATTACTGGGGACACATTACCACCCGCGAAGCCGGAGCTTGCGGTGGGGAAATCACCAAGCGGTTGGTGGCTTTCGCGGAACAGGCGTTGGCAAAACAGCAAGTGTAAAACAGACATTAACAAATTGTTGATAGGGCGGGCATGTACCCGCCCTTTGTAGTTCATTGACGCAAGGCGTGAAATATAATACCATATGCTATGTTTGTTTACCGTATTACACGGGATTGAAGGAGGGGTTGCCCGTGGCGAAACGTTTGTTCACCTCGGAGTCCGTAACGGAAGGCCATCCAGATAAAATCTGCGATCAAATTTCCGACGCTGTCCTGGATGAGATCCTCAGCCGAGATCCATACGCTCGAGTGGCATGTGAGACGTCGGTCACTACAGGATTGGTGCTCGTTGCTGGCGAGATTACCACATCCTGTTACGTTGATATACCGAAAATCGTTCGCAAGACCATCGCGGAAATCGGATATACGCGCGCCAAGTTTGGGTTTGATGCGGAAACGTGCGCCGTGATCACCTCGATTGATGAACAGTCCCCAGACATCGCCCAGGGTGTGGATCAAGCTTTGGAGGCGCGTCAAGGTCAGACTGACGCAGAGATTGAAGCCATCGGTGCTGGTGACCAGGGGCTCATGTTTGGCTTCGCTTGCGATGAGACGCCGGAGCTGATGCCACTGCCCATTTCGCTCGCCCACAGACTGTCTCGTCGATTGAGCGAAGTCCGCAAAGATGGGACTTTGCCGTACCTGCGTCCAGACGGCAAGACGCAGGTGACCATCGAATACGATGGTGATAAACCAGTTCGTGTTGACACCATTGTCATATCGACACAGCACGATGAAAATACGGAGCTCAGCACCATCGCCGAAGATTTACAAAAGCATGTGATTCAACCGGTGGTACCGAGCGAGTTTTTGGACAACGACACCAAGTATTTCATTAATCCTACAGGGCGTTTCGTCATTGGCGGACCACAAGGTGACGCTGGATTGACCGGACGGAAAATTATCGTCGATACATACGGCGGTTATGCTCGCCACGGTGGCGGGGCGTTCTCCGGAAAAGATCCGACGAAGGTGGACAGAAGTGCCGCGTATGCGGCTCGCTACGTGGCGAAGAACATTGTTGCCGCTGGGTTAGCGCGGAAGTGTGAAGTTCAAGTGGCCTACGCAATTGGTGTTGCCCGTCCGGTCTCCATCTCTGTGGATACCTACGGCACGGGCACGATACCCGAAGATAAAATCGTGGAACTCATTCGCAAGCACTTCGACCTTCGTCCGGCAGCCATCATCCGCGACCTGGAGTTGCGCCAGCCGATTTATCGCAGGACGGCTGCGTATGGGCACTTCGGGCGGACCGATTTGAACGTGCCATGGGAACGGACGGACAAGGCTGAAGCGCTGCGCGCTGACGCAAAGAGCATGTAAGTCTTCCGAGAAAAAGTTTGGGCGACCCCCATATATGCCATGGTTGACCCGAATCTATTAGTATCACCCTTACCCCATTGCTGTGGCGTTGACGACATCGTCGACGCCATTTTTTTATCCATAGAGCGATGTGAAAATTCTAATTGGGATTGAGGCACAACGGGTTATTAGGTCATAGATTGCGCTGAACCCGTGGTTCGTCGGGATTTTGCAATGCTGAGCAGGAAATTTGGATCCAAAAGTGAATTCGCATCTTTTCTGGCACAATGGTGAAGAGGTCTTGAGAAGAAGTTCAGCCGGACGTCCTGCTGCTCGACATGAACATGCCCATCCTAAACGGGGTGGAAGCCACGAAACAAATGAGCAAGCAATATCCGGACTGCCGCATTGTCATACTTACCATGCACGATGACGAAAGCTATGTCATAGAGACCTTAAAATCCGACGATAAAGGACGGTTCGGTCTCTTAGGACGTCCGCGCCGTGCGTGAAGTCGCTGCAGGTTGAACGATTGTGCACCCTCAAGTGACCCACACAGTGATTGCCCAGTTCCAGGAACGGCACGCAACCGACGACTTCTGGCGCGAAGTGCTCACGGCACGTGAGATGGAAATCCTCCGGCATCTGAAGTTTGCAAGTCCAATGAAGAAATTGTAGACGCGTTGCACATCACACCAAAGATGGTCAAAAACCACATTTCTAGCATTCTTGCAAAACTGTCTGTCACTGATAGGACGCAGGCCGTCGTTGTCGCCTTGCAGAAGAAGTGGTTAACAACCTAGCCAGCACAGGCTCGGATACATGTCCGATGTATCTACAAAGAGCGCCTTGCTGAGCTCTTTTTCAGTTCCACTCCCAGGTGCTCGGCATATACTGCAGCAGGGGGTGAGCGCCATGGTGGAGGCTCTGATTTTCTGGGCACTTGCAGTATACGGGGCTCTCGCAGTGGTGCGGCAAGGCGTCCGTAGTATTCAACGCCGCGCGCAGCGGAATCCCCATCCTCTCACAATCATCCTGATTGTCCAAAACGCGGAATTGGATATTGAAGGAACGCTACGCACCTTGATGATCCGCACCGCACTTGGCAATCGCGAACGCCGCATCCTCGTTTTCGACGTCGGATCCCAAGATGATACAGGACTGATCGTACAGCGCATGACCACCTGTCATGACTGTATCGACTACGTTCGCGTCGCGGACGACTCTGAGTTGCTCCATCAATTGAAAGCGCTTTGTCTGCAGTCCCCTCGCGTTGGATGTATCTATGACCTCCGCGTCAACGGCATGGCGCGGGACGTCACAAGCGACGTCGCGTGGCTGTGCGAGTGAATTCGCTTTCATCTGCTTCTTTTCCATCCCCTGTCGACATCGGTCGAGGGGATTTTTGCGTCATTTGCCATCGAAAGACACCGAACGTAGGGATATCCTGAAAATTTTCGGGACAAAATTCCTATCTTGACGACCGACTCTAGCATCAGAGTCCGCTATATAATGTTTACATCGGGGTGTAACTCCTGTTCCACACATCGAAGCCACGGCTTGTGTCATTTTCTTGTCGGAATATTCTAAAAGTAGATGGTATACACAAGTGTTCAACGGAGCTAATCTAACGTCATCCAGGTACTTGCTATATCGACTTATCATGGTTTGTCCCACTGGAGCTACGTAGCTGGCTATAAGGAAATATTAAAGATCATTGGGTATGGCATAGTATACCTCGTGGCGAATTTTTTAATGACAGCTCTTTATATTCTGGTGATATTGGGAGATGATTCCGTCTCCGAATTGACCGAATCTCTGAAGCCACAATTTTTGGCTGTTATGGGTGCGACAGTACTCATTGGTGTTCTTCTATCCGTAGTCTTACGGGAATCCGGTCTCGCGGGGGCATAGTTCTTCACGGCCCTCATTCTTTCGTCTCTTACTCCTTCAAGATAGCGACGCATTCCAAGGAGCTTGCGATTAAAGACGAGTTGACGGGTCGACATAATCATCGGTATATCCAGTCTTTCATTGACGACCTCATGGAGCAAAAGCGCCCGTCGTGTACGCGGTGGCTTTGGCCAAGCGGATTGGGTTGCCGGAAGAGTCGATTCGCTATTTGAGATTTGGAGCCTTCCTTCAAGACATCGGCAAGGTCGAGGTGCCTTGAAGTGTTGACCAAGCGTGGGCCATTAACACACGAAGAGTGGAAGATCATGAAGTAGTCACGTCGAACTCGGAGAGAACATCGCGAAATCGATACCCAGCCTCGCTCCGTGCCTTCCCATCATTCGACACCACCACGAGCGATTTGATAGGACTGGGTATCCGGATGGTCTGAAGGGCGAGGACATCCCGATGGAGGCGCGGATTTTGACCATTGCTGACAGTTTCGACGCCATGACCACAAGTCGACCCTATCAACCCAAGCGCACAATGGAAGAGGCGTTTGAAGAGCTAAGGTCTTGCTCGGGGCGTCAAAGTGATCCAGACCTCGTCGAACGATTCATCGAGGTCGCCTGGGAGACGGGTCTCATCTTCCCGGACGAAGAAAGTCTAGCATGACACAGGTGGGCAATAGCATTCGAATATGAGGGACCACCGAGCCTCAGGTTCGGTTGTTTGTTTGTACCAACAATGCCTGCAATTCTTGAGTGAGTTCCAATCCTTTACTCATTTGGCCCGACTCCATCTCGCACTGCACCCATTGAGCCACGACATATGCGGCAAATTTATGTAGCCCTTCCTGCATCAACGCCTCTTTGGTGTCCTGGAAGATACGCATTCCCTCAGACACTTGGCCTAAAGCAAAATGAGCACGTGCGGCCTCGACCTCCAAGCGGTGACGCAGCCCGTTCTGCCAAGACAAGAAACCAGGATTATCCAATTTGCACGATTCCATGAAATCCTTGCACCGTCGGACTTGCTCCAGAGCGCCCACAGCGTCACCTTGTTCAAGTTGTCTCGCAATGTGGTGGAGTTCTGCTTGGATGTGGATGGCTGGATCCATGGTGGTTGTCGCCATCGCCGCTTGTTCCCACGGATCAGTTACCCTGTCTGCCGTAGGCTGCATCGCCCACGCCACGAGCGCTTGCTCAATCCACTGGGCGGTGCGGATGACGGAAATTGCGCGTTCCAGCGTCAACTTTGCTCGTGCGGAATCACCGGACTCCAGTGCGCTCACACCCTCCGACACCAAGGCGTCCGCGATGTCCCGAACGCGGCCAAAGCGTTTCGTCAGTTCTGCGGCTCGTGCGGCCATCTTCAAGGCGTTGGACGTGTCTCTGGTCTGCGCGTACAGTTGGTGTAAACACGTGCATACTTCGGACAGCTCAGCTTGCGCCTCGACAGATCCCCACTCGCCCTCTGACCACAGCGCCTCTCCGATATGCAGTGCCTTTTTCCACTCGTGCATTGCACCGTCCGCGTTGTCTATGGCAAACTCTACGTATCCCGACTCCTTGCACACGGCAAATAGAAGTTTCCTATCCTGATGCCGGAGTGCCTGCTCTCGCAAGTCTTCGAGAAGCACGATGGCTTCGTAAGACCGGTTCAGCATTCGACATGCCCGCGCGAGGTACAGGTGGTACTCTTGGTAGTCCAGGCCAGGCGGGAAGGGGGGATCGACCGAACGCAGCGTCCTTTCGGCCATCTCAGGTTGCTTGAGCAGAAGGTAGTACTCTGCCAGCCGAAGGTACGTGGTTAGGGTAAACTGATCCTGCAGCTCGTTCAGGAAGTGCTCAACAGGCAAGCCCAACCGATTGGCAATAGCGGTCAAAAGAGGATAGGAGGGTTTTGCTTTGTCCGCTTCAATCTGGCTGATCATGCTTGGCGTAACCAGGTCTTCGGCCAAATCTCCTTGTGTGAGGCCTCGTTGGAGCCGGGCTTCGCGAATCTTTTCACCGATGCTAGGCATTATCATCACCGCTTCAACAACGATATTAAACGCCAAAAATAGGTTTTCTACTCCGATATTAGCATAGTCTGAGCGGAAGATGACGCACAATTTGAATTTGTATAGATTTTTCGTGCACGACCCATATAAAGTACTAGGCACGCTTCAGGATATTTGATGTAATGAGAGAGAATACCGACGAAGAGGGATCCTATGACGAAGATAGCTTTTGTGACAGACAGTACTGCATACTTGACACCGGAGCAAAAGGAGAAGTACAACATTACGGTTGTGCCGCTCTCCGTCATCTTTGAGGGCAAGGCCTATCGGGAAGGAGAAGACCTCGGCACGGCCGAGTTCTATGAAATGATGGCCGCCTCAAAGACACTTCCGACGACATCGCAGCCTCCGGTAGGGGAGTTTGTTGCAGCGTTCGAACGACTGTTGAAAGACCATGACACGGTGATGTGCCTGTTGCTCTCCGGCCAGTTAAGTGGCACGGTCCGATCCGCAGAGACGGCCGCCTCCATGGTCGACGGCAACGTCATTGTGGTGGACTCTCGGATTGCCAGTTACGGCATTGCGGGTCCTTTGTTGGATGGAGCGGAATTGGCTCGGCGTGGAGGGACACCCGAGGAGATTGTGGCGCTCTGGCAACGGGCGATTGAGAACACCACAGCCCGGTTTGTGCTCGATACGCTGGAGAATCTGCACAAAGGTGGCCGGATTGGTGGCGCAGCAGCTGTTTTCGGAGCACTGCTACAGATAAAGCCGATTTTGACGATACGCGATGGCCGGGTCGAGCTGTTTGAAAAGGTACGTACCCATAAACGCGCGATGGATCGCATCCTGACTGAAATCCATGAGGTTGCGAGCAAGGGTACGCCACTGCGCGTTGGCGTCGTCCACGCCCAGCGAGAAGCGGATGCGATAGCTCTGAAAAATCAGTTGGTCGAACAGCATCCAAACATCCACGCAGAAGTCGCAGAACTTGGACCGGTGATTGGGGTACACACGGGACCTGGATTGCTCGCCCTGATCTACTACCCCTCGGAGGTTGTGCCAGAGTGAACCAGCGTATGACACTGCAGACGCGCAGGTTCCTGTTGCGCAGGGCATGGAATCTCATGTTGAATGTGATTTTTCTGGACGATAAGGAAGCTTGCCTGTTGTGTCAAAGACCACTCCATTGGAGTACCAGCCACTCCCGTACAGGTTGAAATCCTTCGAAGGCAGATACCATCCCTGGTATTTGCCTGTTTTGTTACAAGACGTTACGCCGACAACGGAAATTCATCGCATGCGACGGATTCACCTTGGCACTTCTGGGGGCAGCGAGGCTTCTCAGAGAACCATACCCATTATTAGTGCGCGGCGATATGAGGGAGCCATTCGCAATGCTATCCGCCAGTGGAAGTACGATGGCGTGATTGAGCTCACTCTGTGGTTCGCTACTTGGGCGGTTGCAGCGCACGACAAATTCACCGAGTGTGACGAGGGAGGAGATGAAGCGTGGTTGAGCGCACATCCTTCGGTTGCGATTCCCGTTCTCCAGACCGTTTTCGCAAGAGGGGGTACCACCACGTGTGTTTGCTGGCGGATGAAATCGCTCGAGTTCTGCACTTGCCTGTTGTAGAGGGACTTACGCGGCGCCCGAATTCAAGCGATGCATTCACGCAGTCGCAAACAGCAAAAAAAAAGCGAGAGAGGGTCTCCAAGGGCTCCAGGGTGCTTACCATGTGAAACCAGGCGTGGACTTTATGGGACAGTCCATTCTTCTCGTGGACACATCGTCACCACTGGGGCCACGCTGTACATGTGTGTGCAGTGTGTCCGTGGGCTTTTTATGATACGGATTCATGTTCACGGCAATGTACAAGAAGTCGTCCGACTTCCAGCCGAGGGGATTGATTGGCGTCAATGACTTCTTGAGAGACGATGAGGCACACGTCCGTGCAGACCGGGTCCATAAATAGTAGAACGATGGCTTTGCCTTTGAAATCAAACAACGAGATTTGTTTGCCGTGTTGATCTGTCAAGTGAAAGTCGGGCGCTTGTTTCTCGGGCAAGTCGGCAAGTCGCAATGTTTGGCGAATGGCTTGTTCCTGCTTGGTTTGCTCCGATGATGTGTGGTACCAGTACCAGCCGCCACCGAGAACAATGACCATTGCTGCCACTGTGAAGGAGCTTGCAGTTTTGGAAAGAGCCACGTGAGACTCCTCTTTTAAAACGTCGTAAGTGCTTCATTATGACACAATCACCCATGTTATTTGACTCAAAAGATATCTACAGACTCGACATCCCTTGACGGCATCTGATGTACAAATACCCTTCTCAGTGCTGAGCTGTCAATCTCGTAAATTTTTGCTAGTAGAGGTAGGCTTTCAAAAGATATAATGGAGGGCAAAGGAGGGGATGGCGGTGCCAATCGCAAATTGCAAACGGTGTGGCCGCATCTTCAACCAAGTTCGGAGAAACATCTGTCCAGCCTGCATTGCCAAAGAGGATAAGACGTGTGAAACGGTGCGCGTTTACCTCCGCAAGAACCGGAATGCCACCATGATGCAGGTGACCGAGGACACGGACGTTCCAACCGAGTTCATCATCGACATGATTCGGGAAGGCCGACTGATCTTGCGGGACAACCCGAATCTCAACTATCCTTGCGAGCGGTGTGGAAATCCCACACGGGCAGGAAGGTATTGTGCGTCTTGTACGAAGGAATTGAGCACTTCGCTGACCGCGGCCAGAGCCGGGTTTCGACAAAAAGTGCAGCAGGTGAAAAAGGGACAAGGATCTGATCCGAAAGAGTAGTTGTCATAGAGGGTGAGGAAGGGGTTAGCCCATATGACCGGATATCAATTATATCAAGAGATAGATTGACAAAAAATCTTGTTCGAGATCACCTGGATATGGTGTATCGAATAGCGTGGCGGGTAGCGAATGCCACTGCACTTGGCACACTTGAGGCGAGTGACCTTGTACAGGCCGGTGTTATCGGCTTGTACCGAGCCATGGACAAGTTTGACGAGAGCAAGGGCGTTCCGTTTGGCGCGTATGCGGTGCACTTCGTCCGTGGTGAGATGTTGGACGAAGTCTGAAAGTACAACCAAGTACCACGCGGGTTGCGCGACAAGCATACCAAAGTGAAGGCAGCGTATGACAAGCTCGCTCAAAGGTTGATGCGCATGCCTACAGATGCGGAACTTGCAGAATACTCGGGAATTAGTGAGGACGAGTTGAACCAATGGCTGGCGGACGGACATCGGGTGGACTACGGTATGGTCTATCGAGGAACTAGAGGAAGCGGGTTCGTTAAACGTCGTCGATTCACGGGACAACATCAGCCCGAGTCAGCGCATGGACCACAAGGCAAGCAAGGCAGCGCTGGTGCAGGCGTTGAAGCGATTGACGTAGATGGAACAGCAGGTGCTCTACGCATATTACGAAGAAGCTGACACTCAAGGAAATCGCCTATGTGATGAACCTCAGCGAATCCCAGATCTCCTGAGTTCAAGGTAAAGCGATATTGCGGCTCCGTGGCATGCTGGGGCGCAAAAAGCCAGACTTGGTATTGTAAGTGTGCCTCGTATACAAGCATGTCACTAAAGAATGATTGAGATTTTGAAAGATATCTGGATTTCACTAGGAGTAACGGACATAAATTGCGCGCAGAGATGTCTTAACCGCGACCGATACAGGATATAGGAGCCGAAATGAATGCTCGAATGATGCATGCGAAGGTGGTGAACGCGCCGTGCGGATTGACCATACAAGGCAGGTAGGGTTGGAACCCTTAAAACCACATGATCGAGTGGATTACGTGAAAACGGACACCCAGTACAACGGCGTCTCGGAGGGAAACCGATTGACGTGAACAAGTTGGCGGACAAGCTCATTGAGAGCGGCATGTTGTTCGACGACAAGGTGTGCGGGATGTTGGCGGTGCGGTCGAAAGGGACAGACATGGGATGAGAGAACAGGTTGCCCAGTTGACGGATTTGGTGGAAGAACACAAGCGTCTGCTCAAGCTGTGCCGGGAGTATACAGAGGCACTGGTGAGCGGTGATGTCACAAGCATTGAAACTACCGTGCAAAATGTGGATCTGTCTACGAAGAGAATTGGGGAGCTGGAGCAGCAGCGCCTTGCAGGTGGCGGACGCGTTGGCATTGGCGCTCTGTAGACAACCAGAGCTGTGCCTTAAAAATACCTTTTCATTCTTAATATACCCTTAAATTATCTGACAACTACTCCTCCTGCTGATGTATAATACATACACAGAGGGAGGAGTTGATGTTTATGAACATTCAAGTACGCGGTGACCATTTAGAAGTGACTCCGGCGCTTAAGGACTATGCAGAGAAGAAAATCGGTCGCTTGGCAAAGTACTTTGATGCTCCACCTGAACGCGATGTCTCTGTCACTATGTCGGTGGAACGAGGCATTCATCGCGTGGAAGTGATGCTCCAGGTACATGGTGTCCTCTTTCGCGCAGAGGAAAAGTCTAACGACATGTACGCGTCGATTGACATGGTCGTCGACAAGTTGGAGCAACAGATTCATAAACATAAAACGAAACTCAATCAGCGGTTCCGGGAGAAGGGACTACGTACACGCATTAAGACGTCTAGCGAAAGCGGTGGGTATGCGCTGGCTACACAGCTGGAGGAGGACGAAGACCTTCTGGAGGAATTGGTTCGAGTTAAGCGCTTTCCCATCAAGCCGATGGACGTACGCGAAGCTTTGATGCAGATGGATTTGCTCGGACACGATTTCTACGTTTTCACGAATGCTGCGACAGATGAAGTCAACGTTGTGTACAGGCGCAAGAACGGTACGTACGGGTTGATTGAGCCGAATTGACGCCATGTGAGCTGCAAGACCTATGTATAAAAAATCAGAATACTTTGGAATTTAAAATGCAGACAAGCATGGGCACTGGCGACGACGCCGGTGCCCTTACCTGTTATCGCGTCAGAAAACTTACGCGTTCATGACACGATGAGGTCAAACTTGAAATGGCGGGGGATTTGCATACGCGTGTATATCCACATTCTGTTGGTGGAAGACGGCACTAGCGTGGCTGATTTGCTGCAGCAGCATCTGGACCGGTTTGGGTTCCGTGTATCACGCGCTTAAAACTTGCACAATTAGACGATGAAATGAAAACGTTGGGGCCGGACTTGGTGTTACTGGACATCAACCTATCCTATTACGACGGGTTCTACTGGTGTCGTCAGATCCGATGGACCAGGTGCTTGCATTGGAAGATCGTGGAGACGAATATAACACCAAGCCATTTGAGATGGACGTGGTGATTGTCCATGCGATTTTACGTAGAACAACGGTCAGTCCGACACCCGAATTTTACCAACAGGGCGGATTGCCAGAGTTCGTGCTTGTGGTCTCTGATTCCGACTATGCGAGAATCGCGGCCAGCTTGCCGATGCGCGAAGTACACCGTATACGGGTGCAGTGTCCCGCAGTGGAGGCAGTCCCAGGGCGTGTGCAGGCGCTCAAGGCGGCATTGCCGAAGTCGAGTCAAATGTACCTGACCGACCGCGTCAAGTTGGACAGCGAGATGAGACAGATGTTTTCCGTGATGCGGTTTGCCGGGTTCTTCATCAGCGCGGCTGTTCCTGCTGGCGTGTGCAAGTGCCATTTACTTACGGATCCGAGCGCAGTACGAAAGTGACCGCCGCCAGTACTTCAGCCTCCGGCGCATGGGTATCTAGGCCAGGAGAGGGGGCGCGTTTTGACCGCGGAACTGCTCCTCTTGTTCTTCGTGCCAGTGGGGGTAGCGTTGGTACACAGTGCGTTCGCGATGATGGACTTCTCTCATCTCATTACGCTGCATAGGCTACAAGGATCCGCATGGCCGATATTCTTTGGAGTGGTCGGGATCTACGCGCTGTTCACAGCCATATACTTCGTCGTCGGATCCAGCGATCTCGCACAAGTGGTAGGTCCCTGGAATCGTTGATCCGCAGCCGTGCACTCCATATGTCCCACCCGCATACGATGTACCACGGTTCTGGGCAGACGTCTAGAGGCGAGTGGCGCAATATGGGAAGGAGATGGCGTGCGTGATTGTGTTGGCGTGGATTGGCCAAATCCTGCTTTTTTTCATTGGCTGGAAAGCGTTCCATTGGGTGACGTCCAGTGTGAGGTCTATGGAGACGCTGGGCTTGGTGGGCGAAATCGTTGCGAACGTAGTGTTAGGCATTCTTTTATTAATTGTGCTCAGTCATATTCACTCTGCTTGGTGGTTGATGCTGATTGTCGGGGCTATCATCGGTGTCATCACGGGCAAGATGAGCGCTCAGTCTTCCGCCGGGTAAATCAAAAGCGAGGCTTTTCATTCCAATGACAGTTGTAGTTCACCCCTTCTTCATTGTACAATCTTAGGATGGGAGACGTATTGGCGGCAGCCCCAGAGTGGACTGTACGTGAAGTGCCCATACGTAACGGTTGTCCGGCACGGGAAGTGGCCCATTAGCAAGCGTGGTGGTGAGCATGCGCGAAAATTTTAATCTGCATGTACTTTGAGGGTACATCAGATGGGATTTTCGCGCTAGCTGCACAAATGCACGCAAGTGATGCTTCGCCGACGGACAAGCTAGTGATGAGAGGGGTGTGACCTCCAGGTGGGACTCCTAAAACAGGTGTTTGACAGGAACGAGCGCGAAGTGGCTCGGTTGCGCCGCATGGTAGCTCGGATTAATGCGCTTGAACCTGATATGGAAAAACTGTCAGACGAACAATTAGCTGGCAAGACCGTTGAGTTTCGGGAACGGCTTGCCAATGGAGAAAAACTGGACAACTTGTTGTTTGAGGCGTTTGCTGTCGTGCGCGAAGCTTCGAAGCGCGTCACGGGCCAACGCCACTTTGACGTGCAGCTGATGGGCGGCATCGTTCTCCACGAAGGCCGCGTGGCTGAGATGAAGACCGGTGAAGGGAAGACTTTGGTCGCCACACTCCCATCATATCTGAACGGATTGACTGGGGAAGGCGTTCACGTCATTACTGTCAACGACTACCTGGCTCGGCGCGACGCGGAGCTCATGGGTCGGATTCACCGATTCCTCGGGTTGACGGTGGGATTGAACGTCCATGACATGTCTCACGCAGAAAAGCGCGAAGCGTACAACGCAGACATTACGTACGGAACCAACAACGAGTTCGGGTTTGACTACCTGCGCGACAACATGGTGATGTCGCTGGAGGAAATGGTGCAGCGCAAGCTCAACTACGCCATCGTCGACGAGGTGGACAGCATCCTCATTGACGAGGCGAGAACGCCGCTCATCATTTCTGGTCCTGCGGAAAAGTCTGCGGATTTGTACTTCCGCGCTGACCTGTTCGTCCGTAGTCTGAAACCGGAAGACTACAACGTGGACGAAAAGATGCGTACCGTCAACCTGACGGAAGAGAGCGGCGTGATCAAGGCAGAGAAGTTCTTTGGCGTCTCCAATTTGTTCGATCCCGCCCACGTCACGTTGATGCACCACATCACGCAGGCCTTGAAGGCGCACTTCTTGATGAAGCGCGACAAGGACTACGTGGTGGCGGGCGACGAGATCATCATCGTCGACGAGTTTACCGGCCGCCTCATGCAAGGCCGCCGTTACAGTGAAGGGCTGCACCAGGCGATTGAGGCCAAGGAAGGCGTCAAGGTTCAGAACGAAAGCAAGACGCTGGCGACCATCACGCTGCAGAACTACTTCCGCATGTACAAAAAACTTGCCGGTATGACCGGTACGGCGAAGACTGAGGAAAAAGAGTTCGTAGAAATCTACGGCATGGACGTGGTGGTGATTCCGACCAATCGCCCGATGATTCGCAAGGACTTGACGGACGTTATCTACAAGACGGAACGCGCCAAATTCAATGCGGTGGTCGAGGAGGTCGTGAGGCGGCACCAGAAAGGACAGCCGGTTCTGGTCGGTACGACGTCCATTGAGAAGTCGGAGATTATATCCAACCTGTTGAAGCGTCGCGGCGTGATGCACCAGGTGCTGAACGCGAAGAACCACGAACGCGAAGCTGAGATTGTGGCACGGGCCGGTCAGCGGAATGCGGTGACCATCGCCACCAACATGGCAGGCCGCGGCACTGACATCATCCTCGGTGAAGGCGTCGCGGAACTCGGTGGTTTGCACATCATCGGCACCGAGCGGCACGAAAGCCGCCGGATTGACAACCAGTTACGCGGGCGTGCGGGGCGTCAGGGCGATCCTGGATCGTCCCAGTTCTTCCTGTCTCTCGAGGACGACTTGCTGCGGTTGTTCGGCTCTGAGAATATCGCGCGCTTGATGGACAGACTCGGCCTTGAGGAAGACCAACCGATTGACAACAAGATGTTGACCAGCGCGATGGAGCGCGCGCAGCGGAAAGTCGAAGGCAACAACTACGACATCCGGAAACACGTGCTCCGCTATGACGACGTCATGAACAAGCAGCGCGAAGTGATTTACCGTCAGCGCCGGCAAATCCTTGAGCAGGAGAACCTTCGCGAAATTGTGGAAGGCATGGGAAAGGACCTGATTGAGCACATTCTGGACGTCTACTGCTCCGAGGAGCAGGTGCCGGAGGACTGGAACTTGGCCGAGCTCATCGCGTATGCAGAGCGTCACTTCCTGAAGCCGGAGCAGGTGACGGAAGAGGAACTTCGGAAACTGTCGCGTGAAGAGTTGTACGAGAAGCTCGAACAGCTCATGATTGCCAACTACGACGAGCGCGAACAGGAACTGGGCCCGTTCCTACGCGAACTGGAACGGGTGGTTGTGCTGCGTACGGTCGATCAAAAGTGGATGGACCACATTGACGCCATGGATCAGTTCCGTCAGGGTGTGCATCTGCGCTCCTACGGCCAGGCGGATCCGCTCGTGATCTACCAAAAGGAAGGCTTCGAGATGTTCGAGGCGATGATTCACAGCATCGAAGAGGAAGTCATCCTGTACGTGTTTAAGGCGAGCGTGCAGACTGCGCCGCAGCCCATACCCATCCACGAGGGCGTCCCGGTCCAGGGTGGTTGAGTCCTATGAGGGCATCTTGAACTCGTGGTGACATGGTAGTCGCCGCATGGTGTGGATAACAAAGTTAACTCTTTGTTCACGCCATGGTGGCGACCGCCAGCATACAATAGATCCAGCTTTGGGGTGTGGAGGTCGTCTGTGGACCAATCCACACCCCGTTGATGAAGAGGTGATGAACAGTGGCAGAAACGTTTGGGGAACTGCGTGCAGAGGTTCAAACTATGGCTAAGCGATTAGCGGAAATCGGGAGGTCTCTTTGACGTAGCGGCGAAGGAAACCCGCATTGCGGCGTTGGAAGAGAAAATGGCGCACCCGTCGTTTTGGGAAGATCAGAGTGCTGCGCAAAAGGTGATTTCGGAACTCAACGGCCTGAAATCCGTCGTTGAGAAGATGAATGCGCTGAAGACAGCCCAGGAAGACCTGGAAGTGACGCTGGAACTGGCGGCGGAGGAGAACGACATGGAGTTGTTCGCCGAAGCCAACGAAGCCGCCGCGAAACAAAGCGAGGCCATTGGCAAGTTCGAGCTGGAACTGATGCTGTCTGGGCCGTACGACAAGAACAACGCCATTGTCGAACTGCACCCTGGCGCAGGTGGCACAGAGTCGCAGGACTGGGCAGCCATCCTGCTCCGCATGTACACGCGCTGGGCGGAGGACAAAGGATACAAGGTGGAGACACTGGACTATCTTCCCGGCGATGAAGCAGGTGTGAAAAGCGTTACGCTTCTCATCAAAGGGCACAACGCGTACGGGTACCTGAAAGCCGAGAAAGGCGTGCACCGCTTGGTGCGCATCTCGCCGTTTGACGCATCCGGACGCCGCCACACGTCGTTTGCGTCACTCGATGTCATTCCGGAGACTGGACGATGACATTGAAGTGGAGATTCGCCCGGAAGACCTTCGGATCGACGTGTACCGTTCCACAGGGGCAGGCGGACAGCACGTCAACACGACCGATTCGGCAGTGCGTATCACACACTTGCCGACGGGCATTGTGGTGACGTGTCAGAGCGAGCGGTCGCAGATTCAGAACCGCGCCGTCGCCATGAACATGCTGAAGGCGCGTCTGTACGAGAAGAAGCGCCAAGAGCAAGAAGCAGAACTGGCTGGCATTCGCGGTGAGCAAAAGGACATCGCATGGGGCAGCCAGATTCGGTCGTACGTGTTTCATCCGTACTCTTTGGTCAAGGATCACCGAACCGGATACGAAGTCGGGAACGCCCAGTCTGTCGTGGACGGCAACCTGGATCCGCTTCATTGACGCATACCTGCGCTGGCAGCTCGCGATTCAGCAGGGCAAGGCGACAGCGACGGTCAGTAACGATCTCGACGTGTAATCACCGGTTTAATCATCAGCGAGAAGGGGCAGCGTGTGGCGCTACCCCTTTTTATTTTCATTGACCGCTGTCCGCCTGACTCGCGCGGAATTTGGCGACACGAAGATGGTGTCAGAGTATTCCACGCGCGATGCATCGCTTGAATGGAGCATCTGCGCGTGACTTCGCAGAAACTTTTGCAGAAGTCCGGAATCATGTACAAAGCCCACGCATAGACTATGCGTGGTTAGGATGAATTTTCTAGTTGATCCTCTCCGTGAA
>CAWBGB010000019.1:0-192666 GCA_963788285.1 uncultured Alicyclobacillaceae bacterium | reverse complement strand
ACATTTTACGCGTGACAGTTGTTTCCATAAAAACATGAGAACCATCCTTATAGGATTCCCATACGATAAATCAGGCCCAATGGCACCACAACGGGATACAGTAGGGCAGGTGCCATTGGGTGCTCCCCGCGTTCAGTCGACTGGATCAGATGCTCGTTTCGGTTCGTGATATCTGTCGAACACGTCGATGTCTTTAAAGTCCCCGGCCTCCCAACGAGAGATGTACTCTTTGTCTTTCTCACTCATGACGTATCTACGCAACAAGTCTGGTCTGCGCACCCATGTACGATACAGGGCATGAACGTGTCTCCACTCGGCGATACGTTTGTGGTTCCCAGATATCAATACGTCTGGAACGGCGAGTCCTTCGTACACCGCAGGTCGAGTGTACTGGGGGTACTCCAGCAACCCGGAAGCGTATGAATCATCCTCAGCGGATTCTTCATTGCCGAGCACTCCAGGCAACAGGCGAGCGACAGCATCAATTACTGCCATCGCTGGGATTTCTCCCCCCGTAAGCACAAAGTCTCCGATGGACACCTCGTCTGTCACCAATTCCTGTCGCACCCGCTCATCAAATCCCTCATAATGTCCACACACCAGTATAAGCCTAGACTCCTGCGCAAAGTCCTGAGCCAATTTCTGTGTAAAGCGCTCCCCCTGTGGCGTCATCAGTACTACACGCTCAGCCAACTCGCCGGATTCTGATTGGATGTGTCTGATGGCTTCAAACAGCGGTGCGGGTTTCAGAAGCATGCCAGCTCCTCCACCGAACGGATAGTCGTCTACCGTTTTATGCTTGTCATTCGCGAACTCGCGAAAGTTCACAAGCCGCACGGACAGTTGACCATCAGCTATCGCTCGCTTTAAGATGCTTTCGCTCAGCACACCTTTGAACATCTCCGGGAACAGGGTCAATACAATAATCTCCAAACATGGCGTCATGACGTACTACTCCTCGTCTTCCTCTAACATGCCAGGTAACAGGTGTACTATCATCCGACCTGCATTCAGGTCCACTTCCTGTACGACGTCCGCTATGGCTGGAATCAAGACGTCCTTTTGTTGAAGGGGACCTCTTACAACGTACACATCATTTGCCCCAGGTATCAGCACCTCGACAAGCTTGCCAACGTACCTCTGGTCATCGGTGTACACTTCGAGGCCCACCAATTGATGAATATAATACGTTCCTTCTGGAAGAGGCATTAATTCATCTTCAGGGACACACAATTGCATCCCGCGCCAGGATTCCACTTGATTGATGTTTGAATACCCCTCGAACGAGACCAACCACACGTTTTTATGGGGTCGAGCGGATCGAACTTGAACTTGTAAAACAGGCTGCTCTCCTTCTCTTCGCAGCCACAGTTTTGACTTCGGGCCGAACCGCTGCTTCGGAAAATCTGTTTTCGATAAGACTTTGACTTCCCCGCGAATTCCATGTGTTCCGACGACAATGCCCACTGTAAAATACTCGGTCGCCACCATCTCACCTCACCGTTTCCAAGACAAAGGGGCCAACACATCACACAATGGATGTAGTGACCCCGTTGGATATCAAGACTGCCGCATGAAGGCCAATATTACACCGGCTCGCCACCGCGACGAATTTCATGGACGATACCGTCCTTAATGATGATTTCTGCACCGCGCAATATTTTCGACCAGTCATCACCGACGCGTACATCTACTGTAGTTTCAACGTTCATGTTCGGAACTTCGGTGCCGAGTTCCATCTGCTGAATTTGCTGGATCTGCTGAATGACCTGCTCACGTTGCTGAATGCGGTTGTTCTTCTCCTGCTCCAACCGCTGCCGGAGTTCTTGCGCCTGCGCACCACCTTGGGCCATCGCTTGTTCCAGCATAGCCGCTCCCTGCTGCTCAATTTGCTCAATTTCCGCAGTCAAACGATCTACTTGCCGACGCTGCTCCGCCAAAATTTGTTGCTTGGTTGTTTCCGTCAAGATGAACTTCACAGCCACAGGTTGACGAATCGTTAGCACCGGAATCCCTCCTTCTGGCACGCGTTCACGGGACGCAGAGCACAAAAGCTGCCTTCGACAGAGAAGATCTACGACTCGATATCGACGACGACATGCTTATTCTGGCGATATGCAGCTGCACTCACAACATTGCGGATGGACTTTGCAATCCGCCCTTGCCGTCCAATCACTTTACCCGTATCAGAAGGCGCAACCGTCAGTCGGTAGACTGTAGTATCTCCGCGCTGCTCTTCCTTGACAGTCACAGCTTCTGGATACTCAACCAGGGACTTGGCCAAAAACTCCACCAGTTCCTTCATACGCGTCCTCCCGCTTTCCCGTGCCTACCGTCGAAGCCTGATTACTTTTGCAGTTTCGATTCGTGATATTTCTTCAGAATTCCTACCTGACGGAACAAATAGCGAACCGTATCGGACGGCTGTGCACCCGTTCCCAACCAACGCAACGCCTTTTCTTCGTCAATGGAAATCTGTGCGGGATCCGTCAACGGATTGTACGTGCCAATTTCTTCAATGAAACGACCATCGCGCGGAGAACGCGATTCAGCAACAACCACACGGTAGAATGGAGCCTTCTTTGCACCCATACGCTTCAAACGAATTTTTACTGCCATGATTGGCACCTCCAAAGTTAGTGTTTTTTCTTCTTTCGATGTTGGCGCTTGTGTTGTGGTCCAACGCCGCCGAGAGAAGGCATGTTCATGCCGCCCGGAAGATCCCCCAGGTTGCCCAGCGATTTGAGGGCGTTCAGTGCGCTTCGACGACCCATTTTTTTGCCGCCACCTGCGAGGCGCTTCATCATCTGCTGTATCTGTTCAAACTGATTGAGCACCTGATTCACCTCTCGGACAGTGAGACCACTGCCGAGCGCCACCCGCCGCCTCCGGCTTGCGTTCATCAAACTGGGATTCGCTCGCTCTTCTTTGGTCATCGAAGAGATGATGGCGTCGATGTGCAGAAATTTCTTTTCGTCCACCTGG
This sequence comes from uncultured Alicyclobacillaceae bacterium, assembly GCA_963788285.1. Lineage (GTDB taxonomy): Bacteria > Bacillota > Bacilli > Alicyclobacillales > Alicyclobacillaceae > Alicyclobacillus_A. The sequence goes on along the minus strand of CAWBGB010000019.1, from coordinate 189,681 downwards.
ATGTTTTCCAGTCCCTTGAACTTGCCGATGCCGGGAAGCATCTTCAGGATTTGATCCAGCGGCCCGAGATTTCTCACCTGACGCAGTTGCTCACGAAAGTCGTCCAACGTGAACTGAGCCGTCCGGAGCTTTTGCTCCATTTCCTTCGCCTTTTCCAGGTCGAAGTTTTCTTGCGCCTTTTCAATCAGACTTAGCACATCACCCATGCCGAGAATGCGCGAAGCCAAGCGATCCGGATGAAACACTTCTAGCGGCTCAATCTTTTCACCGAGACCCACAAATTTAATCGGACACCCGGTCACCGCTCGAACCGTCAACGCCGCACCGCCGCGAGTGTCCCCATCCATCTTGGTAAGAATGACACCTGTAATGGACAAGCGTTGATGGAAGGTTTCAGCTACGTGTACCGCGTCCTGACCCGTCATGGCGTCGACGACCAACAAAATTTCGTCGGGTGGAACCGCAGCTTTGATGCGACTCAGCTCATCCATCAGTCGATCATCGACATGCAGGCGACCCGCCGTGTCAATAATCAGCACGTCTGCCCCTTGGCGGATGGCTTCCTCTCGACCTTGCCGAGCAATCTCTACCGGATCCACTTCCGTGCCCAAATCAAAGACAGGAATATCGATTTGCCGCCCCAACACTTGTAGCTGTTGAATGGCGGCAGGGCGGTACACGTCAGCTGCCACCAATAAGGGTCTGTGCTGATGCTTACGAAACGACAGCGCCAACTTTGCGGCAGCCGTCGTCTTACCAGCACCCTGAAGACCCGCGAGCATCACCACAGTAGGCGGTTTCGCCGCCATCCGGATGCGCTCTTCAGTGCCACCCATCAAGTCTGTCAGTTCCTCATAGACAATCTTGACGACTTGTTGACCTGGCGTCAGACTTTTCTGGACCTCCTGGCCAACGGCTCGCTCCCTGACCTTGTCCACGAACTGCTTAACAACCTTGACGTTGACGTCTGCCGCTAGCAAAGCGAGGCGGACTTCCCGCATCGCAGTTTGTACGTCGTCTTCTGTCAGTTTACCTTTTGCCCTGAGCTTGCTTAACGCCTTCTGTAAACTGCTGGACAGTCCTTCAAGCACGGTCGTCTCCCCTTTCACCAGACCCATCCACGTTGGTCAACCGTTCCAAGGCGGCTTCAAACTGACCGCGGGATGGTTCGGGCACCAAATCCCGAAGCGACTGCCACAGTGCCAGCACTTCACGTGCCTTGGCGGCGTACGCTGCCTGACTCTCCAGAAGTCCAAGTGCGCGCTCGTAACTGTCCAACTGCTCTTCTGCACGTCGCAGATTGTCGTGAACAGCCTGGCGGCTGACGCCCAGGTTCTCGGCAATCTCCGCCAGTGACCAATCATCGAAATAGTACATCTCCACGAGTTCGCGCTGCCGCTGTGTCAGCAATGTGCCGTACAAGTCATAGAGGTTGACTACTTTCGTGACCTTATCTATCATACGGGTCTCACGTGCCACTGTCAAGCGCCACTCCTTTACACACTGTCAGGGCGACAGACAGCTTGTGCGTAGGACGACGCGGAGAAAGGTTCCAGGTCATCCATGCCTTCGCCCAGGCCGACCCATTTTACGGGTATTCCGTGTTCGCGCACAATCGGCAGCAAGACGCCTCCTTTCGCCGTGCCGTCGAGCTTCGTGACGACTAACCCAGTCACCTGCACAACTTCCTTAAACGCCTCCGCCTGGTGTATCGCGTTTTGACCCGTCGTTCCGTCAACGACGAGTAAAACTTCGTGGGGCGCATCAGGCATCTCACGGGTTACGACCTTTCGGATCTTGGCCAATTCAGCCATAAGATTTGCCTTGTTGTGAAGCCTTCCAGCGGTGTCACACAGAATGATGTCAATCCCCCGAGACTTGGCGGCCACAATGGCGTCATACACGACCGCCGCTGGATCGGACCCTTGCGTGTGGCGCACCACGTCACAACCAACGCGATTTCCCCATTCCACCAGCTGCTCGATAGCAGCCGCGCGGAACGTGTCTCCGGCAGCCATGATGACCTTTTTGCCTTCTTGCACATAACGGTGTGCCAGCTTTCCAATCGTCGTAGTCTTGCCGACGCCGTTGACACCCACAAACAAGTACAAGGTGGGTCCTTCGGAAGCGGTGCGCATCGATATGTCGCAGTCCGCCAGTACCTCTTCCATCGCTTGCTGTAGCAAAGGCGGCAACGCTTCAGCATCTGTGACACGCTGTTCTTTCGCCAGTTTGCGAACGCGTTCAATCAGCCACAGTGAGGTATCTACCCCAATGTCGGCAGAAATCAGAATTTCTTCCATGTCCTCGTAGACCGATTCGTCCAGTTTCCGCCCCTGGAACATCCGCCCGAGCCGTCCGAACACGGCTTCTCTACTTTTCTCCAAACCCCTGCGGAATTTGTCCAACAACCCCACTCAGAATCCACCACCTTCAATCAGTCTAGACGCCGGCGGCGTGCGTGAACCTCACGCAGGCTCCGTCTCTACATCCACGTCGGTAAGGCGCACGCCAATCAACGTCGAAATCCCAGATTCCTGCATCGTCACCCCGTACAATGCGTCCGCCTCTTCCATCGTGCCACGCCTGTGCGTAATGACGATAAACTGCGTGTCCGTCGAAAATCGACGGAGTTGTTGCGCAAATCGGCTCACGTTGGCTTCATCCAAAGCAGCCTCTACTTCGTCCAGCACACAGAACGGAACAGGCCGCACCTTGAGAATGGCAAAGAGCAGGGCCATTGCAGTAAGTGCACGCTCGCCACCGGACAACAAGTTCAGGTTTTGCAGTTTCTTTCCGGGAGGCTGTGCAATCACATCAATGCCAGTGCTGAGCAAGTCTTCCGGATTGGTGAGCGTCAGATCCGCATGGCCTCCTCCGAATAACTGACGAAACGAAATCTGGAATTCTGTGCGAATCTGTTCAAAGGTCTGCGCGAAGCGCTTCGACATTTCCTCATCAATCTCCTCAATCACCGACTCGAGGTGACTGCGCGCTTCTTCCAGGTCTGTGCGTTCCCGCTCCAAGAATTGAATGCGTTCGGACAGGCGTTTCCACTCGTCAATTGCGCTCAACTGTACCTCACCGAGCGCTGCCATCTTCCGCCGTAAGCTATCCGCCACTCGCTTTGATTCCTCTTCGTTCTCCACGGCCGGATAATGCTCTTTCGCCCATTCGTACGTCATATGGTAGTTGTCGCCCATCTTCCGCAAAGCGTGGTTCAGTTCCATGTCCGTGCGCTCTGCGAGAACTTCCGCTCGATGCAACTGCTCGTCTGCGGAAGTCACTGCTTGTTGCTGCGCCCGATACACCTTCTCCGCTTCTATCACACTGGCTTCCATATACTGTCGTTCCTGCCGAATGACAGCCAGCCGAGCTTCTAGGTCGCGGACGACATCCGTGAGTTCCTGGAGCCTCTGCTCTGTATCCGCAATCTCCTGCAGACACGCCGATTGCGTGGCCGAAAACTCCGTGATCTCGTTGAGCAACTGACTCTCTCTCGTTGCGATTCGCCGACTCCGATCCGCAAGTTCTCGCAACTGACCCTTCAATACGTCCGACTCCTGCGTGAGCGTCGCCACTTCCACGCGCAGCGCGGTCAGGGACTCCTGCGCGCTTTCCACCGCTTTCTCGCGCTCCTGCAATTCACGGCGTTTCTGGGCTATAGCCTGTTCAATCCGGGCCAATTTCGACTCTGTTTCCTGCAGCTGCCGCCGCGCCTGCTCGAGGCGCTCCTCCCACACCTGCTGCCCCGTGTTGAGTTGCTCGAATTCCCACATGACATTCTGCAGCCTGTCCGCTGCGTTCTGTTCATTCGCTGCCGCTTCGCGGCTTTCCGTTTCCAACGCGTTCAACGTCTTTTTCAGGTTCTCGTTTTCATCGAGAAGCCGCTTTTGGTGCTGTTGTAAAGACGTCATTTCCGCGCGCAGCGCAGCCTGTTTTGCTTCCCAGTCCGCCACCGCCTGCTCTGCCTCACGAATTTGCCGTTCGACGTCATTCTTTTCTCGTGACCTTCCCAAAAGGCCGGGGCCTTTGCGCACGTGACTGCCGCCCGACATCACCCCACCTGGGCTGACGATATCGCCTTCCAATGTGACAATGCGCACTCGGTACTCCAATTTGCGTGCAATCTCGTTCGCATGGATGAGCTTTTGCGCAACCAATACGTTGCCAAGCAAATGTCGTACGACCTCCGTGTACTCGGGAGCACAACGCACCAAATCGCTTGCGACCCCGACATAGCCCTCTACCCCGGTGACCTTGGCCAGCTCACCAGGGGCGATAGACCGCCCGCGAATGACCGACAGCGGCATAAACGTCGCCCGCCCTGCCTGTCGCTGCTTCAACATCTCAATGGCGGCTCGTGCATCTGCTTCTGTACTGACTACAATGTTTTGCACAGTACCGCCGAGTGCAGTTTCGATAGCCGTTTCGTACTGTTTGGGCACTTGCACCAGTGATGCGAGTGGCCCGTGCACCCCCTGCAGCCGTCCCTTTGCCGCGTTTTGTAACACCGTTTTTGCACCAAGGGCATACCCGTCGTAGCCTTCTTCCAGTTCCCTCAGGAGTTCGTACTTGGACTGCAGGGAGGCCACTAACGACTTTGCCTGGTGTATTTTTGTGACGACAGACGCTTCTTCCTGAGCGCGCTCGCGCAGCGAGTGAGACGTTTCATCAAGCTCCACCGCATTCCGGTGCAGCACTTCCATGACCTGGTTTCCTTCTTCATGAAGACGCTTCCGCAGTTCCTGATACTTTTGCAGCTCTTGTTCCCATCGCTGCCTGTCTTCCTCCAGCCGCGCCTTTTTCCGCCCCTCCTGGGACATTGACTCCTCAGACATCTTCAGTTCATTGCGCAAGGCAGCAGCTTTGTGATGATATTCGATGAGATCTGCGTTCAGTTGCTCAATCTCGCGCTCTAACCGTTGGCGTTCCGCGGGATCCACGGCGTACGCTGCCGCTTCCAACTCAGCCGTCTTGATTTGAAGCTGAGCTTCCACACGACCCTTGCGCTCAGACAGCGCGTGCACCTGCGACTCCAAGGCTTGCTTGTCTTCCGACATTTGGGACCGCTGTCGCTCCCGGTCGGCGATACTTTGTTCAGCGTTTTTCGCCCGTTCCCTCGCTAGTTCTAGGTTGCCTTCCGTCCGCTGCCGACTTTCGACGGCCTCCAACAGCTGTTTTTGAACGGCTTCCGCTTCTGCGTTCTTGGCGTCAAACTTAGCTTTTGCCTGCTGCAGACGCAGGTCGGATTGCTTTAAAACCTCACTGGCGATTTGTCTCTGGCGCGCCGCCTGGTCGACATTGGCAGCGACGTCCTTCCAGCGCTCTTGCAGCAGTTCAATATCGCGCACGAGCAGTGAGATGTCCAGGGCCGTCAATTCCTGCTCGTACTGCCTGTATTGTTCAGCGCGCTGTGCTTCCTTTTCGAGAGGCCCAGCCTGACGCTCAAGTTCGGATAGGATGTCGTCCACGCGTACGATGTTCGCAGCGGTCTCCGCCAACTTTCGTTCCGCCTCGCGCCGACGAAACTTGTACTTGACAATTCCGGCAGCGTCTTCGAAGGGACCACGCCTATCTTCTGGGCGGGTGGACAGCATTTCTTCTATGCGCCCTTGTCCAATAATGGAATAGGACTCACGGCCCATGCCAGAGTCCATGAACAGTTCGAGGATGTCCTTCAATCGGCAAGGCTGCTTATTCAGTAAATACTCGCTCTCTCCAGACCGATACACACGCCGCGTAATGACCACTTCGTTGAACTGCACCGGCAGGTGTCCGTCCGAGTTGTCCAACGTCAGTGATACCTCACAGAAATTGGTCGGACGACGACTGTCACTCCCTGCGAAGATCACGTCTTCCATCTTGCTGCCACGTAAATTGCGCGCACTTTGTTCGCCCAGTACCCAACGAATGGCGTCAGCAATGTTGCTCTTGCCACTCCCGTTTGGGCCGACGACGGCAGTGATGCCAGGTGAAAACTCGATACTCGTTTTGTCCGCAAACGATTTAAAACCGATGACATCAATCTTTTTCAGAAACACCTGCTAAGCCCCCTGGCGCTTTCCCGAGTTTACCCAGTGCTTCGCGCGCGGCCTTTTGCTCGGCTTCCTTCTTGGACCTGCCGACACCTTGTCCCATCATGTCCGAGCCTATCCACACCTGAACGACAAACTCGCGCGCGTGGGCTGGGCCGCGCTCTTCGACAATCACATAACGCAGCTCCTTACCTCCGCCGTTCTGTTGAACCCACTCCTGGAGCGACGTCTTGTAGTCCAAACCCGCAGCGTACTCCTGCAAATACGGAAAAAAGTGTACTTCCATAAAGGATTGAACCGCCTCGAGTCCTTGATCCAGATACAACGCACCGATGAACGCCTCGAATACGTCGGCGAGAAGCGCAGGGCGATTTCGCCCACCAGACCGCTCTTCACCCCGTCCTAGACGGATGAACTGATCAAAGTGAAGTCGACGAGCGAAGTGTACCAGACTAGGCTCACAAACAATCGAAGCTCGTAACCGGGTCAGTTCCCCCTCAGGAAGGGTGGATTTCGTTCGGTACAAGTAATCACTGACAACCAGTTCCAACACGGCATCACCGAGAAATTCCAGGCGTTCATTGTCTTTCAATTGTGGTCTACGGTGTTCATTGCGGTAGGATGCATGTGTAAAAGCTTGCTTGAGCAGTGCTTGAGATGCAAACTGAATTCCCAGCGCAGACAACAAGTCGTCCCATTTTGTCCCCGCCATTTCGGCATAACCCCTTGATTATATCTGTCTTGACATGCGTGTACAGCAACGTATGTTCAAAGCGTAATCGGTAGAACAAAAGACCCCCGACCCGGGTCGGGGGGTACTGACCACGATTACGGTGCGGCTGAAAACTTCTTCAAAACGATGACCGCATTGTGCCCTCCAAAGCCGAACGAGTTGGAGATGGCAATTTCCACGTCCTGTTTGCGGGCCTGGTTCGGTACATAATCCAAGTCGCACTCTGGGTCTGGCGTCTCGTAGTTGATGGTCGGTGGCAGAACGCCTTCGCGAAGCGTCAGGACCGTCGCTATTGCTTCCACGGCACCAGCCGCACCCAGCATATGGCCTGTCATCGACTTGATGGAACTGACCGCCAACTTGTAAGCGTGATCCCCAAAAGTCTTCTTGATGGCGAGCGTCTCCAACTTGTCCCCCACATCCGTGGACGTTCCATGTGCGTTAATGTAACTCACATCTTCCGGCTGAATGCCAGCGTCACTAAGCGCCTCTCGCATCGCCTGGTAGGCGCCTCGACCTTCTGGTTCCGGCGCGGTGATATGGTACGCATCACCAGACATGCCATAGCCGATAATCTCCGCATAAATCTTGGCACCACGCGCCTGCGCGTGCTCGAGAGACTCGAGGACAACCACTCCCGCGCCTTCAGCCATGACAAAGCCATCGCGGTTCATATCAAACGGTCGGCTTGCCCGCTCCGGGTCGTCATTGCGCGTAGACAACGCCTTCGCGTTCCCGAATCCTGCCAAAGCCAAATCCACAATTGCCGCTTCGGCGCCGCCAGCCAGCATCACGTCCGCAGCGCCGCGTTGAATCATTTTGAACGCGTCGCCTATCGCATTCGTGCCCGTTGCACACGCGGAGATCGGTGAACTGTTCGGGCCCTTCAAACCAAACATAATGGAAACTTGACCGGACGCCATGTTGGCAATCATCGTCGGTACGACAAACGGACTGACCCGCTTCGGGCCTCTGTCCAGCAGTACCTTGTAGTTGTCCAACAACGTGTGGATACCGCCAATTCCGGAACCAATGTAGACACCGCAGCGTTCGGCGTTCTCATCAGTGATGCGAAGTGCTGCATCTTGCATGGCCTGCACGGAAGCCGCCACTGCAAACTGCGTGAAACGGTCGAATCGGCGGGCTTCCTTTTTGTCCATGTACTGTCCCGGATCGAACTCCTTGACCTCACCTGCAATCTGACAAGGATACTCGGATACGTCCATGGATTCAATGCGCGATATACCAGACTGGCCAGCAATCAGGTGGTCCCAAAACGTGGAAACGTCATTGCCGATGGGTGTCACAACACCCACTCCTGTAATAACCACTCGTTTCACGCCGTCACCCCCGCTACATAACAGAAAGCCCCGGCAACTGCGCGGGACTCTGTTGCTTAGTGTGAAAGCTGGTGTTACTGGTGTTGCTCGATATATGTAACTACATCTCCAACCGTACGAATCTTCTCGGCATCCTCGTCGGATATTTCGAGATCAAATTCGTCTTCCAGCTCCATAATCAACTCGACCACATCGAGGGAATCCGCTCCGAGGTCGTCTTTGAAGGTTGACTCCAATGTTACCTTCGACTCATCCACATCGAGCCGGTCTACGATAATGTTCTTTACACGATTGAACGTATCAGACACGTTCCCACCTCCTCAATACACAGACCTACGCCGCATCGGTAACATCAGCCGAGTCACCGGGCACAGACTTGCATCCCCGTCTACAATGTTCCGGATAACAGGCGATGATGACAAAACGGCAAGGCTCTGGACAAGAGTATACTACATGACCATGCCGCCGTCGACATTCAAAACTTGGCCGGTGATGTAGGCCGCCTCGTCCGAAGCGAGGAAGCCGACGGCGTTGGCGACGTCCTCCGGCTTTCCGACGTGGCCTAGCGGGATCTGCTCTACCATTTTAGCCACTACATCGCTCTGCAATTCCGCCGTCATGTCGGTCTCGATAAATCCCGGCGCAACTGCGTTAACCGTAATGCCACGACCGGCCAATTCACGTGCAGCCGTCTTCGTCAATCCAATCAGCCCGGCCTTCGCCGAGACATAGTTGGCTTGTCCCGCGTTGCCGACAATCCCCACCACCGACGCAATGTTGACGATTCGGCCGTGCCGCTGCTTCATCATCGGGCGCGCGGCGGATCGGATCATGTGGAACGCGCCTTTCAAGTTGGTGTTCATCACCGCGTCCCAGTCTTCGTCCTTCATGCGCAAAATCAGAGTGTCTCGGGTAATGCCGGCGTTGTTCACGACCACGTCGACGCGGCCAAACGCCGCTAGCGCCGATTCTACCAACCTGTCGGCATCTGCTGCAATGCTGACGTCTGCCTGTTCGACAATGGCTCGGCCACCGGCGTCTTCGACGAGACGCGCCGTCTCGCGGGCATCGTCAATCCGTCCGACGTAGTTGACAACGACTTGTCCGCCGCCCTTGCCGAGTTTTACTGCGATCGCCCGCCCAATGCCGCGCGACGCCCCCGTTACAATGGAAACTCGCCCAGTCACAGTCTTCCCCCCTTGCAGACTCCTCGTCTGATGTGTTCAGCTTATCCGTGAAGCGCCTGCAAGGATTCTTGCAGGGAAGTATCATTTTCTACGTGCAAGGTCGGAATTCCTTTCGCAATCTTGCGAATCAGTCCAGACAGCACGGTACCTGGGCCAAATTCGAGGAATGCTTCCACACCAAGCCCCAGCATGGTATGCACATCGTCTTCCCAGCGAACGGAGGAGTAGAGCTGTGCTTCCAATGCGCGTCGGATTTCGTCCGTTTGCGTGCGAGCCTCTGCGTCCACGTTGGCGACAACCGGAATCGAACTCTCGTGAAACATGGTCTCGGCCAACGCACGTGCAAGTTTCTCCGCTGCAGGCTTCATCAAACTGCAGTGGAACGGCCCACTCACCTCTAGCGGAATGACGCGCTTCGCTCCTCGCTCCTTCGCCAGAGCGCCGGCACGTTCTACAGCCGCGCGCGTGCCTGAGATCACAATCTGACCAGGGCAATTCAGATTGGCCAACTCCACGACCTCCGAGCCCTCCGACGCATCTCGACACACCTGTTCAAGCGAGCTAGCGTCCATTCCGAGCACGGCTGACATGGCACCGACCCCCGCAGGAACCGCCTCGTCCATCCACTTGCCGCGCCAGTGCACCAACCGCACGGCGTCCGCGAAGTCCAACACACCAGCAGCAACCAGCGCCGTGTATTCACCCAGGCTATGTCCGGCCACGCACACTGGGGTGACCGAGGACTGTTCCACAAACACGCGATAGGCGGCGATGCTCACGGTGAGCAGTGCTGGCTGCGTGTGGTACGTCAACTTGAGGTCCGAATCCGGTCCGTCCAAGATGATGTCACTGAGTGAAAAACCAAGGGCAGCATCCGCTTCCTCAAACGTGCGGCGGGCCACTTCGTATTTGTCCATCAAATCTTTACCCATCCCCACGTACTGAGCGCCTTGCCCCGGAAATACAAAAGCCGTTTTCAACACAATTCCTCCCACCTGTGTACACCCGGTTTGTCGGACACACATCTACAGACGGACGACTGTGGAACCCCACGTCAGACCGCCACCAAATCCGACCATAACAACTAGGTCTCCTGGCTTCGCCCGTCCTTCACGCACAGCTTCATCCAACGCAATCGGAATCGAAGAAGCCGATGTGTTTCCGTATTTGTGTACGGTTACCACCACCTTATCCTCATCGAGACCGAAGCGCTTGCGCGCGGCATCAATAATCCGAATGTTCGCCTGATGCGGAACGAGCAGGTCTATGTCTTCCCGAGTAAACCCCGCCTCTTGCAGTACCTTTTCTGTAGAGCTCGCCATGGCTTTCACGGCAAATTTGAACGTCTCCCGACCTTCCATATGAAGGAAGTGCTGCCTCGCCGCCACCGACTCCGCAGATGCAGGAATGCGCGATCCGCCCGCAGGTTGGTACAGATAATTCGCACCACTACCGTCAGAACCCAGGTCAAACGCGAAGAAGCCTCGGTCCCCTTCCACTGGACCCAGTACCACGGCTCCCGCACCATCGCCAAACAGGACGCACGTACTGCGGTCGGTGTAGTCGGTGATCCTGGATAACAAGTCTCCGGCCACCACCACCGCGTATTTGATACGTCCCGACTCAATCATTCCTACAGCGTTGGCGAGCGCGTACAGGAAACCTGTGCAGGCTGCAGAAAGGTCAAACGCCCCTGCCTTTTTGGCTCCGATACGATCCTGGACAATACACGCTGTTGCTGGAAACATCATGTCCGGAGTCACGGTCGCGCAGATAATGAGGTCGACGTCTTCCGCGGCAATCCCTGCACTTTCCAACGCACGTTCGGCGGCCACCGTCGCATAATCAGACGTGGCCTCCCCTGGTTCTGCAATACGCCGCTCGCGCATCCCAGTTCTGGTTACAATCCATTCGTCGCTCGTGTCCACCATTTTTTCAAGGTCAGCGTTGCTCAACACCCGTTTGGGCAGGGCCGATCCCGTTCCGAGGATGCCTGCGCGCATTCGTTCTGCCATGTTATCGTTCCTCCCTTTACTGGCCGCGATGAACTTGCTCCATGTCCAAGGTGCTGTCGATGTGGTGAAGGACGTTGTTTTGCACAAACCTCGCCGCTTGCATACACGTGACGTACCACGCACGCGAGTTACTGCTTCCATGCGCTTTAAAACATCCGCCGGCCACCCCAAGAAACGGTGCCCCACCGTACTCGGCATAGTCGAATCGACGCCGGAACGACTTCAGCGAAGGGGCGAGAGAAGCCGCCATCAGCTTGGTCCACCAGTTTTGCAGGAACGCTTCCTTGAGTGCCCCGAAAACGCCCGCGCCGACACCTTCCACCAGTTTAAGCACGACGTTGCCCACAAAGCCGTCACAAACGACGACATCGACAACGCCGTTCATCAATTCGCGCGCCTCGACGTTCCCCGTAAAGTTCAAATCGGCCGTTTTCAGCAACGAGTACGTTTCTTTGACGACGGCATTGCCTTTTCCTTCTTCCGCACCGACGTTTAACAAACCAATTCGCGGCTTCTCGATGCCGAGGACGTACTTGGAATACGCGTTGCCCATGGCTGCAAATTGAAGCAGGTGTTTGCTGTCTGCATCCATCGTCGCACCCGCGTCCAGCAGCATCACGCCTTTTCCGTCAAACGTTGGCAACACCGGGGCCAGTGCAGGTCGGTCAATCCCTTGCAGTCGACCGACAACCAACAGTCCGCTAGCCACCAGCGCTCCAGTATTACCGGCGGAAATCATGGCATCGGCCCTGCCATCTTTGACCATCTGCGCCGCCATCACCAAGGACGAATCCGGCTTACGTCGCACAGCTCGCACCGGTTCCTCTCCGGCCTCTACCACCGACGCGGTGTGAATCACTTGTATATTGGATGGCAAGCGACCTACCTGGCGAATACGTGATTCTTCCCCGACCAGCAACAGTTCCACGTCTGGCCGTTGTTTTGCGAACTCGATGGCACCACTGACCGGAGCCTCAGGTGCATAGTCACCGCCCATGGCGTCAACGACAATTTTCATCCTTCCACTCCTTCGACGAAAACTCATATACACCCGACGGCTCGGTGACAACCCAAATTACGCCGTCGAGAACTTTCCCGGATTCGGACGTGGTCTGCACCCGACACTTAGCGACAGGGCCTCGTACTGCCACCACATCCACACGGGACCGCAGCGTCTCCCCGAGGTACACCACTCGATAAAAACGCAGTTCGGTTTTCGCCGTCACTGCCACATCGGCGTCCATCACGGCGGTCGCGAGGGAGTTCACTTGCGCAAACAAGTGATGTCCGCGAACAATCTTGGTTCGCGAAAACACATGCGCAGATGACGCTTTGAACTCCGACACGGCGTACCGATTCAATTGCAATTCCACGATGTCACCGACCACTTCACTCTGCTCCAGGGCGCGAATGACGTCGTGGTGTTTCGTCGCCACCTGTCGAATGCGCTCCCTTGCCTCCGGGATGTTCAGCGCTGTTCTGTCCAGGCGAATCGTCGCCACGCTGACGCCAAAACGCTCCGCCAACTGTTCATCAGTGGCAAAGGGATTCTCCTGAACGTACAGTTTGAGAGCTTTTCTTCGTTCAAACTTATTCAGCGCCATCCCTCTTTTCGCGCAATTATAACCAGATAATATGACCTACTGCTAAATTGTATGCGAAAATCCGATCAGTCCGCAAGCAAAATCGACCTCCGCGCGCACCACCAGTGTAAGCCGCCGAATTCACTCTATGTAGCGTACTCCAAGTGCATGACCTTCATCTGCCGCAGAGTCCAAGAAAAAAAGCCGGTATCCACAACCGGCTTTTGCGTTCCTTACTTCACATTCAATACCTGACGTCCCTTGTAAGAACCACAGTTCTTGCAAACATGGTGAGCCAACTTGTACTCGCCGCACTGAGGGCATTGAACCATGCCCGGTAACTCCAACTTGAAGTGCGTCCGACGCAAGCGTTTGCGGGTTTTAGACGTTCTATGTTGCGGTACTGCCACTGACGACACCCCCTTTACAGACTGCCGGTTAACATCTTACTGTGATTCGTCCGATGAAAGCAAGTCCTGTAACGCCGCGAGTCGAGGATCTACCCGCCGCGTAACGCACGCACACTGTTGGCGGTTACGATTGCAGCCGCAAACGGGGCACAAGCCTTTGCAATCTTCGGCACAGACCGGACAATATTCCAACGCCAAATTGATGGTTTCTTCGATGTACGGATCCAGTACGATTTCGTCGTCAGCGACGAGATGAATGTCCTCGTTTTGCTTCGACTCCAGATTGGTAAACGACTCATCAAAGGGAACGTCGAGCGTTTCTGAAGCATCTTCCAGGCAGCGAGAACATTGATACGTGACCGTGGCGCGGAGTGCTCCATGTACGCGACATTGGTGCTCAGACCCTGCCGCATGGACCGCTACCTCAACTGGACTGATGTCTCGAACCTGTTTGTTTTCCTCTGCTAGGCGAGGCAGATACACTGAGTCGTGCACATCCAGACCCGTGCCGGCCTTTTGAACACTCCGGAAGCTAATATTCATGAATACCACCCTATCGGCAACAAAGTTGAGTATACCTTCTATCGTCCAATGGTGTCAAGGAAAATAACTTGGCATCTCACGCGATGCCCTACACCGGGTCAGCCCCACATTGTTGAGCCGCAGCCAGGATGTCATCCATCACCGCGAGGGTCGCTTTGTAGCCAGCGGCGATGGCTTCCTGCGCTCGATTGAACTGCGACGTTCCAATGTCTGAAACGTCTGGCTCAATGCGCACGTCCGCCCCCTGTATCCGAGGTTCAACCAATTGATGTTGCATCAGATCAATGGATTGCATAATCACGTCCATAATGGTTTCAGGTACGGTGGCTCTTTGCACCGCCGCGACGTCCACTGCAATCACGACATCTGCACCCAAGCTGCGACAGGCCTGAACGGGAACACGTTCCAACACACCGCCATCGACAAACACCCCCTGGTCGGTGACGTAAGGGACGAAGATGCCAGGAATTGAGATGCTCGCGCGAACGGCATCCGCGATGTTCCCGGTCGTCAGTAGAACCGCCTGACGCTGTGTCAATTCCGTGGCGACAACGCCAAACTTAACCGGTAATTCATGAAACTGTAGCCGCCGTGTCAAGAGCGCCACCATCTGGTGGATCTTGTCACCGGAAATGAGCCCGATTTTCGGCACCGTCAGATCTAGCCAATGGCGCCAACTGAGGGAACAGGCTAGTCGCTCCATGAACCGCGGTTGCATCCCCGTCACATAGAATGCCCCAATCAAACTCCCCATGCTCGACCCCGTAATCACTTTTGGACGTACCCCGTGTTCATCCAGTGCTTTCAACACGCCAACGTGAGCAAATCCCTTAGCAGCTCCAGACCCCAGGGCCAGACCCAGTGTTTTCCCGGCCATGCGTTCATCACCTCGTTTCAGTGATGCAACTTGCCACACTCCTGCTTCGTCGCTGCAGCACGCCCGCTGTTATGCTCTATGGAACATGGGTGCCGCGACAGGTCGTTACTCAGGTTTTTGATATTTCTGCCGCAGCGCCTTGGCAATCACCGCCGGTACATACGGCTCAACATCCCCGCCGTACGAAGCGACTTGTTTCACCAGAGACGAACTCACATACGACAGACCTGGATGGGTCGGTAGGAACACGGTAACCGCAGATGGCTCTAGGCTTCGATTCATGTGAGCCAACTTCACCTCGTTTTCATAGTCAGCTGGCTCCCGTAGTCCCCGTACAATGACACGGGCGCCCACTTTCCGAACGTATTCCACCAACAGCCCTCCAAAATGGTCTACGGATACATTCTGTATATGATGAGTAGCTGCAGCAATCAAGGACAGCCGCTCATCTGTTGAAAAAAGCGGGCGTTTTTCAGGGTTGACTAGGATAGCCACGACCACCTGGTCAAACAGCCTCGCGGCCGTTTCCACGACTTCCAAGTGACCATTGGTAAACGGATCAAAACTTCCAGGATAAACTGCGAGTTTCACAACACATCCCCCATGTCTTCACCGCGACGGCTACGGTAAATAGTAACAGCAATGTCTCCGTATGCTTTGCTCTTCGTTACGTCCAAATCCCCTACCTGACTAGGCAGAGACACGTCCTTCGGGTGCTCACATACAACCCCAAACCGCGGGTGCACAGAACCGCGAGAAATCGCAGAGAGCACTGGAACCCACAGGTTCTTGCCGTATGGCGGATCCACAAACACCCAACCAACGTCAATGTCGGAGGCACAAACCTTGGTCCATGCAACTTCCCAATCGGCGCGATATACCTTTGCACGAGGCCCGGCTTTACAACGATTGAGATTTTCCCGAAGTGCCGCCAGACTTGCTGGGTGAACGTCCACAAAGATAGCCGACTCGGCGCCTCGGCTCAACGCTTCGATACCGAGCGCACCGGAGCCGGCGAAGAGATCTACCGCGACCCCTCCTAACCAGTTCCAGCCCAGCAAATTGAACATGGACTCCTTGACTCTATCGGTGGTCGGCCTCGCCACCTGTCCCTTGGGCGCTGACAACGTCAGCCCTTTCCACTCTCCGGCAATCACGCGCATTGCTCTGCATCACTCCATACCAAACACAGACACAAATGTTCCGCTTCACTGTAACACAGTGCAAATCATCCGACAAAAATCGTCATCAACAAGTATAGTACGTGAAAAGTTGGCAAGACTATGGATAACAACGGCGAGAGCTGTTGTAGGCAACCGCGGGAGAAGGCTTACGTTCCCCATAAGCACTTCCCTCCGGTTTCTCCTCTCCCAGAAATCGTTCGCGCATAGCGCGAACGGCAGAACCCACGCGTACCCGGGCGTGGGTTTTTCTGCGTCATCGAAACACCCCGGATTCATGTTCTTCCAAAAAAACTGCCAGTTAGATCCGAACTGGCGCCCAGGGTAGTATAATCGGCTCAATGGGACTGTAAGACGTTCCACTTGTTTATTCGTAATTATTTGACAGAGATTAAACAGCCCCGGTTGAACGACTCAAACGAGCGAGTTTCCTCATGATTGTACTCGAGTGGCACAATGCTGGATGATACGCACACACCAAAGGGCTGCCGGCCCTTATTCCATTCGCTTCGCATCCTCAACGAGAAAGGAATTATGCAGCATGAACCCACACCTTTGGACCGTGACAGAGACACAAGACGCCTTGAATCGAGGGCTATTGTCCTACGTGGAACTGGTGACATGGTATTTGCAGCGGATTGAAAAATACAATCGCAGTCTCAAAGCGTACATTACAGTGGCCGAAGACGTGATAGATAAGGCGCGTACACTGGATGACAAACGGGGGCGCGGAGTGCCTGTCGGCCCCTTAGCCGGCACACTGGTCGCCGTCAAAGACCTCTTTGACACAGCCGGCATTCGAACGACGTACGGTGGAAAACATTTCGCCAACCACGTTCCCGACGTGTCCGCGACCGTCGTTCAACGCTTGGAGCAAGCCGACGCCATCGTCATCGGCAAAACGAACTTGCACGAGTACGCATACGGCACAACAACAGAAAACCCGCATTACGGAAACGCTCGAAACCCGTGGCACAAAAAAAGATAGCGGGCGGGTCTAGCGGAGGCTCGTCGGTGGCACTCACCGCTGGACTGTGTACCGCTGCGCTCGGCACGGATACCGGCGGTAGCATTCGCATTCCAGCGGCGCTCTGCGGACATGTTGGATTGAAGCCCTCCTACGGCCTAGTCAGTAAGGCAGGCGTCTTTCCGCTCGCCCCGTCATTGGATCACGTGGGGCCAATGACAAAATCGGTTGCGGACGCAGCGCTCCTGTTATCCGTCATGGCCGGCGTCGATGTGCGAGATCCTTCCACAGTGCGTCTGCCGGTACGGTCGTACACAGGGACACCTCTGCAACGTCCCATTCGTCTCGGTATTCCTGTGAATTTCTTTTTTGAACAGTGCCATCCGACAGTTCTGCAAACGGTACATACAGCGTTACAACAACTGCAATCGTCTGGCGTTGAATTGTGTGAAGTAGAAATTCCCATGATGAGCGATGTACCGGAGATGCAAAACGTGGTGATTGGCAGTGAAGCGTTGGCGGTTCATGAAGAACTATTCGCAACCAGAAAGGATGAGTACGGAGACGACGTCCGGCGTCGGCTGGAGGCCTCACGTTCGATTCGGGGTAGCCAATACGTCACGGCTGCAGACTTTCGGGCCCGTTTCCGCAGTGCGCTAAACACGGTGTTTGCCACTGTGGACGCCGTTGTGACACCGACCACCGGTTTGCCCGCCACAGACATCGGCCAGTGGAAGGCCCATGTAGAGACGCTGGAGGTCAACGTTCGAGCCCATCTTACGCGCTACACGAACCCTTGGAACCTAAGCGGCCTGCCTGCCCTCTCGCTGCCGTGCGGCACATCGCCCGACGGCTTGCCTGTAGGTCTCCAACTGGTCGGGCCCATGTACTCGGACGCGAAGGTGCTTCAAGTGGCAGCTCGGGTGGAAGCCGTCCTCGGTGGAACGACACTCGCCCCGGAGTTCCGCTGATGCGCCCGAGTGGCGCATCAGCGAGACCGTGCAGGTCTCAGTCGGAACACGACTACCGTCATGAACCAATAACTCACACTCGAAGAAACCACCATCGCTGCCGCTTTCGCGACGTTGCTCTCTACCACGACCGACGCAAAGTGCATGCTGTCCAATTCTCGCGTGAACAAAATGACAATAGCGTCGTTCGTAGCAATGTTCACGAGCGCCTGCAACAGAAACATTAATCGTTCGCGCAGACTGCCGTCTGTGGATTCTTTGAAGGTCCAGCGGCGATTCCACAGGTAACTGTTCGCAATCGCACAAGCTACCGCAATGGTGTTGCAGATGGTCAGTTCTAGAGCTGTCTTCGGCGTGCTCAAAAGGAGCAATACATTTAATACAAAAAGGTCGACGGCTGCATTCATGCCGCCGACCACCAGAAACTTTACATACCGTTTCCACGAAGAGCGCGACCATTCCTGAAGCCGAATCGGATTAAACGGCACGCGGACGCCTCCTTGTTGCAGTGTACGGGGATCGACTAGGAGCGGCTCTGCCGTACCACCTCGGAGGCCAACGGAACTCGCCGAGACAACAGTTGCTCGTAGTGGTTGAGCAACTGTTGCGTCGGGGCCGCCCAATCCATGCCGCGCACCAATTCGTCTGCACGGCGGCGAACCCGCTCCCGAACGGACGCATCGTACAGGAGCTGTTGGATGGCGCGACACATGTCCTCCGTTTGTTCTGGATTGAAGATGACCCCCGCCTCTCCATCCTCCAACACTTCGCGCGTCGGCAAACTATCCGCCGCCATCACAGGTAAATGCGCGGCCATGGCTTCAAACAACACCAATCCGAGCGTCTCAGTGGTGGACGGAAACACGAAACCGTCGGCGGAAGCGTACGCTTCGGCCAGTTCGGCACCATGCAAATACCCCGTGAACACCGTCTGCGTGCCTTGAAAAACACGCTCCAACTGCGCCCTGTGCGGACCGTCTCCCACGATGGCCAAGCATACGTCCGAAAACTGATCCAAACAAGGCCGCAGACGTTCAATGCCTTTTTCGGCCGCCAGTCTGCCGACGTACAATAAGATCTTCTTGTTGGTGTCGTCGCCGCCGCACAATCTGTTCCGCATCTCCTTCGAGCGCTTTGCATTGGCGTATCGTTGCACGTCGACGCCGCGCTCCCATAATCCCAGGTTGCGGAATCGATGGACCTCTAACTCTTGCCGCATCGCCTTCGAGGTACATAGGTTGACCTCTGCAGAATTGTGGAGCGTACGAAAATACCACCACAAGGCCGGCTCCAACCATGACATGCCGTAGTGACGTGCATACATAGGTACGTTTGTGTGATACGAAGCCACCAAGGGCAGGTGGAAGCGCTTCGCGTAGTAGATTCCGCCCAGTCCGAGGAAGGCTGGATTCACCACGTGAATCAGGTCCGGATCGAACGCCTTCAGCGCCCGTCCAATCTTCCTACGGGGAAACGCAAACTTCTTTTCCGGGTAGAGAAAAAAGGAAAACGAAGGCAATCCAACGACCCTTGCGGACTCGTACGTTTCCGGACCGCCTTCCGGGGCGAACAACAACACCTCGTGTCCAGCAGCGTGTAAGTGTTTCAAGGTCGCGCACAATCTCGTAACAATTCCGTCGGTCCCCGGAAGAAACGTTTCCGTAAACATTGCAATCCGCATACGTCAGGCCTACCTCCAGCTCGCGTTTGGTGCAATCACCCCAAAGTCGACCCGATCTTTGTAACGCGTGGCGGTTTCAATCAAATCACGGATCAACTGGTCAGACAACAAGTGTGGCTTAAGACCTAGATCTAGCAGTTTTGTATGGACCGCATTGTAATAGTGCTCCTCTTTTTCGACGCGGGGATTCGGCAAGTGTGTGATGTTCGCCCGCAAGCCCATGTCCGCCGCAACTTTGGCAACCCGCTCTGCCAATTCGAGAACGGAAAACTGCTCTGTGAACTGGTTGAACACGCGAAACTCGCCAAAATCCGCGGGATGTAGCGCTGCCAACTCCACACATTGCACAGTATCTCGAATGTCGAGAAACGCGCGCGTTTGTCCTCCTTTGCCGTAGACGGTAAGGTCATGACCGACCGCCGCCTGGATACAAAAGCGATTTAACGCTGTACCGAACACACCATCGTAATCAATGCGGTTGTGTAACCGCGAATCCAGCTTTGTCTCCTCCGTCCACAAGCCGTACACGACGCCTTGGTTCAAATCGGTTGCACGCAAGCCCCACGACTTGCAAGCAAACATGATGTTGTGGCTATCGTGCACTTTGGATAAGTGGTAGAACGAAAAGGGTTGTTTCGGGAAAGGTAACACATCTTCCCGACCCTTGTGCTGAATTCGAATATATCCTTCCTCGATGTCAATGTTCGGCGTTCCGTACTCACCCATTGTTCCCAATTTAATCAAGTGACATTCGGGCGCAATTTCCTTGATGGCGTACAGTACGTTAAGCGTGCCTACCACGTTGTTAACCTGTGTGAACACCGCGTGTTCGCGGTCAATCATCGAGTACGGCGCTGAGCGCTGCTCCGCGTAGTGCACGATGGCATCGGGCTGAAAGGTCCGAAACACGTGTTCAACGAACTCGTAGTCCATCAAGTCACCGACGAACGTTTGAATCTCTCGTCCGGATAATTCCTTCCACGCCGCTACGCGCTCCTCAAGAGACAGGATAGGCGTAAGAGACTGCGTGCCGAGCTCTTCGTCCCACTTTCTACGAATCAAACTATCGGCGATAGCCACCTCATGGCCCTTCGCAGAAAAGTGTAGAGCAGTCGGCCAGCCGCAAAAACCGTCTCCTCCGGCGATTATAATCTTCATCCTCATGGTCACCTCGTCGGAAGTCATATCAAAACACATTTACTCCCTCTCACTTTACAAGTTTTGTCGCTGCGGGGCAAGTTGCGTGCAGCAGACAAAAAAATGCAGGGTGAACGTTCACCCTGCAGATCACCATGGTCCGTGGAAATCGCCATAACACTCTCCGGCGTAACACATCCACTTCCAGTACCAGCGCAATCCCTTTCCGCATACGCTAAGGGCGCTCCGAATGGGTTTCATACGAACCACCTCGGGACTAGTGTGCCCGAGGTGCTAGTTCCTTATCCTTCACCGCATCCGTCACCTTTGTCTTCCCGCACCTCCGCAATCTTTTGGCCCATACGTACCACATCTCCCGTTCGCACACGAACGGATTCTATCATTCCGGGCTGGAACAGCAATATCACCGTCGATCCGAATTCAAACCGCCCGAGTTCCCGCCCTCTGTGCACTGGAAGGCACACTTTGCCGCTCATCATATTCAACCTCCGCCGGCGAAACGGCGGTTCATACGAGGGTCCGTAAGGCGTCCGAATGCTGCCGACGATGGTAGCCCCTACTTTCACCACGGCCACATTGCCACGCGACGTTTCCAATTTCGTAATGAGGCGCTCATTTCTCGTAAACAAGCCTCTGATATTTCGGACTCCGGACGCATTGACAGGGTACAACGTGCCAGGGATATACCGCCAGAACGTCACTCTCCCGGACAGTGGCGCATGTATCCTGTGGTAGTCGCGAGGGCTCAAATAGATAGTCATGTAGTACCCACCGCGAAATTCGGCCGCCAGATCCTCTCCACCGACGAGAGACTCAAGGGAATACTTATCACCCTTCGCCTGTAGCAGCGTGTCCAGTTCAATCTTGCCCATTGCGCTCATGGTTCCATCTACAGGGGATACTACACCGCTTGCGGACACCGGTCGGGCGCCAGCACGCAAGCCGCGCGCAAAAAAATCCACCAGGCACTGGTACTCACCCGGCGCGCGTTCTGAATCTGTACAATCTATCTGGTAGTGGCGAATATACCAAGGGATGAGGTGTCTGCTCCACGGCTGTCTTGCTGCACTTCCTACGATTGCCGTAAGAGTTCGCTTCGGCAATACCTTGAGTGTCACTTTACCCAACAAGGACTTCATTGCTACACTCCTACTCCTGCATACGACAAACGCCTTTGACGGACCACCACTTGAAAGATGGCATCAGCACTAATCTTTGTAATACGAGTCATGCGGAATCTGCCGTACGGCGGCCTTCAACGCCTGATACGCCGGCAACAGCCAAAAATCCGGGTTCTGAATGAGGGCTGCCGCTTCATCACGAGCCACTTCCATGATGCGAAAGTCCTTCACTAAATCACCGACAGTAAACTCCGGCAAACCACTTTGCCGGACCCCCAGAAACTCACCCGGGCCGCGCAGTTCCAAGTCTTTTTCCGCGATGACGAAGCCATCCTGCGTAGCCACCATCGTTTGCATTCGCTGCACAGCGTACTCCGACGTCGCATCTGACAACAGTATACAATAGCTGGCGTGTTCCCCGCGGCCCACTCGACCACGCAATTGGTGCAACTGAGCCAATCCGAACCGCTCCGCATGGTAAATCATCATGACCGTCGCATTGGGAACGTGAATGCCCACTTCAATCACCGTCGTGCTGACCAAGACCTGGATGCGACCCTCCGCAAAACCGCGCATCACTTCATCTTTTTCTCGAGCACTCATCTTCCCATGCAAAAGGCCCACTGTGTGACCAGCAAATCGGTCCTTCAACCGGACTTCCAATTCCGTAGCGGACAACACGTCGGCCACGTGCTCAGATTCCTCCACCAATGGCGCAACCACGTACACTTGTCGTCCAGCAGCGAGTTCCCGTCGAGCAAACCGGATGGCCGACTCTTCTTTGGACATCCTGAGCCAAGCGGTTCGTATCGGTTTGCGTCCGGACGGCAATTCCCGGATGGCCGTCACATCGAGATCTCCATAAATCGCCAAAGCCAAGGTACGTGGTATCGGCGTGGCAGACAGGAATAAAACATCCGGCGTTCGTCCCTTTTGCCGAAGAATCGATCGCTGCGATACCCCAAAGCGGTGTTGCTCGTCGGTCATGACCAGTCCAAGAGAAGAAAATACGACGTCTTCGGTCAGTAACGCGTGTGTGCCAATCACGAGATGGGCCGCACCGCTCTGCAGCTCCTTCAAAATCTCCGCACGCTCCTTCGCAGGTGTGCTTCCAGTCAGCAAACGAACGGTCATCCCGAGGGGGACCAATCGCCGCATGGCTTCCGCGAAATGTTGTTCCGCAAGAATTTCCGTCGGGGCCATCAGAGCACTTTGCTCACCGCAGCGAAAGACGGCATACGCGGCCCAAAACGCAACCCACGTCTTTCCGGAACCGACGTCGCCCTGGATCAGGCGCTGCATGGGCGTGTCCCGGGTGAGATCGGCAGCGATGGCCCGACACGCTTCCTCCTGTGCCCCGGTCAGCGGATACGGCAACGAATCCCGATACATCTGAAAGGCGTCTTGTGGCAGAATTCGACCCACACCTTGGGTCTGCTGCTGTCGGTGGGCACGAAATAATTGCAGCTGTAATTGAAATAGGAAGAATTCCTCAAAGGCTAACCTCCGATGCGCTTGCCGCAGATCTTCGTCTGTCTCCGGTTTGTGCATCTTATACACCGCTTCCTGATGAGACACAAGGCGGTATTTGCGGACGAGTTCCTGCGGAAGCACTTCCTCCAGTTGCCCTGAGTACGTCTCCAGCGCTTTCTCAATCACAGCTTGAATCTGCGCAGACGAGAAATCCTTGCTGCTCGGATAGACCGGCATATACCCGGTGTCCGGCGTGAAACTGCCAAAATGTGTATGAGAAACGACCAGCGTGTTTTTGTTTGCATCGTAACGCCCGGTGACAACGACCACTCGTCCGTCTGCCAGTTTAGGTTTGAGATAGTGTTGGTTAAACCAAATGGCAGTGACCCGATGTCTGTAATCCACTCTTAGCGACGCTGAACATACGGATTTGCGGCCGTGCCAACGAACACGGGCGGCTCCTTCAATCACAGCGCGCACGGTGACCCGCTCCCCCGTTGAGAATGACTCCAACGGGCGGGGTCTCCTATCCTCGTACTTTCGTGGGAAATAGTGTAGAAGGTCGTAGACAGTATGAATTCCCAATGAGGCCAAGCATTTTTGCTTGGCCTGTCCTACACCTGGAATATGAGTTACGGGGAGGGAACGGAGCATGACTGACTACTCCAATGACAAAATATAGTCGTATACCGGTTGACCACCGTACTTTAATTCTACCTCCAAATCGAACTGCTGTTCAATTTGCGTCACCAGGCGGTGCAACTCGTCTTCTGGTACGTCGTTGCCGTAAAACACCGTCAGCAGTTCGGCGTCGACGCTGCCCATCTCACGGACGACGTCCATCACTGCTTCCTCTCGGGAATCCCCTACGTACACCAGTTGCTGACGGTCAAAGCCGAGGTATTGGTTTGCGAGAATTTGCCTATCTTGAAAGACGCTGTCTCGCACGGCCCGCACGACGAGGCCAGAATGTACGAGTCCGATGGCTTCGGACATCCGCGCGACGTTCTGTTCCACCGAAACATCTCCATGGAACGCCATCATAGCGGCAATCCCTTCCGGCACCGTGGTGGTCGGCACAACGTGAACCGTCGGGCCCAATACCTCTCTTGCCTGCTGCGCTGCGGGCACGATATTTTTGTTGTTAGGCAGAACTATCACATGGTCACTATTCGCAGACCGGACGGCAGACACAATCTCCTCCGTACTCGGGTTCATAGTCTGTCCGCCAGACAAGACTACGTCTACGCCGAGGCTGCTGAAAATCTCTGATAACCCATCACCTGCAGCGGCTGCCACTGTCGCGAGCGGTTTTCGATGTACCGGGGCGCTGCTGTCCACGGCACCCACGTTCTCCGACCTGGCTTCCGGCAAATGAGCGTGTTGCTCGGTCATGTTGTCAATCTTGATTTTCACCAGTGGCCCAAACGCGAGTGCGTCTTCCAGAACCCGTCCCGGGTGCAGTGTGTGAACATGAACTTTGACTAGTGTATCGGTTCCGACCACCAACAAGGAATCTCCATATTCACTGAGCGTTGTTCGCAGCGACGCCTGAACGTCCTCAGAATTCCCCGACTCAATCCGGATGAGAGCTTCCGTACAGTAACCAAACTCTCCATTGTGGTCGATATGCGCGCCCGCAAAATCCAACTCCAGGACGGAGTCGACAATTTCCGTACGCTCGATGGTACACGGTTCACCTTTAAACCATTGGTAAAAACCTTCAAAAATAAATACAAGTCCCTGCCCACCAGAGTCCACCACACCCGCCTGTTTCAATACCGGGAGTTGTTCTGGCGTCTGTGCAAGCGCTCTTGCTGCTGCGGCGTGAACATGCTGCATCCATTCGGCAAAATCCGGCTGCTTCTTGGCCTCGCGGAGGCCTGCCACAGCCGCTTCGCGGGCTACGGTCAATATTGTCCCTTCTACCGGCTTTGCAACGGCGCGATAGGCAATCTGTACCCCTTCGTGCAGAGCTTTCGCAAATACCGGCACGTCCATGTCCGTCCGGTTTTGCGTGACTTTTGCAAAGCCCCGAAACAATTGTGAAAGGATCACACCAGAATTTCCTCGAGCACCCATCAACAAGCCCGATGCAAACGCTTGCGTGATGTCACATAACTTTTTTTCAGACGAATTCTCTAATTGTGCCACTCCTGAGGCAAGTGACATCTCCATGTTTGTACCTGTATCCCCATCCGGCACGGGAAAAACATTAAGGGCGTTGACGACGCCCACCATTTGTTTTAAGCGTGCGTGCCCAGAGCGAATGAGCTCCGCAAATCCTGTGCCGGTCAAATGCTGTTGGGAAGTCATTGATGGCCTCCTAATGCTCTGTTGTCACGCGTACGCCCTGCACAAAAATGTTCACTTTGTCTACGGCAATTCCGATGGTCTCATTGAGAACGTATCGGACTTTCTCACGGACGTTTTGCGCCACTTCGTAAATATTCGTACCGTAACTGACAATGATGTACAAATCTACGTACACCTCGTCATCCCGAATCCGAACCTCAACGCCACGGCCTGGATTGTCCCGCCCAAGCAATTCAGTCAAACTGTCCTTCACTTGTTTCCTGGACGCCATTCCGACCAAACCGTAGCACTCCATCGCCGCTATTCCAGCTGTTGTCGCGATGACGTCTTCTGAGACGGCGATGGTCCCCAAAGGCGTCTCAATCGTCTTTGGCATGCGGGCACCCCCTGCAACTGCTACTCTGTGCAATTGTACTATATCACGGTGTACCGATGAAAGCACAGTTGCGTCGCGAGAAATTCCTGTGCTAAAATACCACAGCGAGTGTTCATGTGTACAAATTATGCGCTTTGCGGCTCAAAGGGGGGTGCGGAGAAATGGCAAAACGCTGTGAGATCTGTGGCAAACAACCGCAAACCGGTAACCTCGTGAGCCACGCGGAAAACAAGACAAGGCGCCGTTGGTTGCCGAACATCCAATCTGTAAAGGTCAACCAAGGTGGTACGGTGAAACGCATCAAAGTATGCACGCGTTGTTTGAAAGCCGGCAAGGTTAAACGTGCTGTGTAATGGTTGTCCTTGATGGACCCTTCATAACGCGGCGATGCACCGCCGAACACAAAGAAAGCACCCTGCCGGTGCTTTCTTTGTGTTGTGTATGTCTGTGCGCCCGCTCTTCGCCCCCCACCGTCTGAGCGGTCAGTCTCTGGAAAACACACCAATACAAGCCTTCACAATACCTCCCACAAATCTAGGAAGTTTAATGGTGTAAAATTTCACAGCCGCTTCGCCTCCCTGTTCTTCACCCATCGGTACGCACACGATGACGCCTGTTGATATCGGTACATATATATTCCCGTGATCGGGATATGTGCACAGTGGGCTCTAAGTACGACCGAGGGACATCCTGTGAAAGTCAGGGAGTTTGGTTTGCGTTCTCCCGCAAAGCAGCAATGGCGGCGCGGTAATCCGTTGCGCCGAACACCGATGATCCAGCCACAAATATCTTGGCCCCCGCTCTGTGTGCTGGACCAATGGTCTTGGGTCCAATCCCGCCATCGACTTCAATGGGCACGTTCGCACGCCCTAACTGGTCCAGCATCTGGCGCGCCCGTTCAATCTTTTGGAGCACGCTGTCCAGAAACGGTTGCCCGCCAAAACCAGGATTCACGGTCATCAGCAACAACATATCGATATCTCTTGCCATTTCTCGGACGACGTCCAGCCCTGTTCCTGGATTTACTGCCAGACCTGCTTTCACACCCCGCTGTCGGATGTGTTGCACTGCACGATGAATATGCGGCGTAGCCTCTGCGTGCACGGAGATCAGATCTGCACCAGCCTCAACAAACATGTCGATGTGACGTTCCGGCCTATCCACCATCAGGTGTACATCCAACACGCAGGAAAAGCGCTTGCGCAAGGCCTCGACCACCCCAGGTCCCATGGTCAGATTTGGCACAAACGAGCCATCCATGACGTCAATGTGTATCCAATCCGCGCCGGCCTCAAGCACGGACTGAACTTCCTCCGCAAGTCTCCCAAAGTCCGCAGCCAGAATTGAGGGTGCAATCCGAACGTTCAATATTTCGTCTCCTCCTTGTGCCGTATCTCCTCGTACAGGGACCGATAACTCGCGTACCTGGCCGCCGACAGTATTCCCTCCGCGACCGCCTGCCGAACGCCGCATTCCACTTCGTCCACATGCAGACACCCTCGATATGCGCAGCGAAGCGCAGGCTCATGGAAGTCAGGAAAGTAGTTCCGCAGCTGGTCAGAGGCTACCGTGATCTCCAGCTGGCTAAACCCTGGAGCGTCGGCGACAAAGGTCTCCTGATTCAACTGGTACAGTTCCACATGCCGAGTCGTGTGACGGCCTCGTCCCAACTTTTCACTGATTTCCCCCATCTTGAGCCCAAGGCCAGGGGATAGTGCGTTACCAAGGGACGACTTTCCGGCGCCCGAGGGACCGACGAAAACAGAGACGTGGCCGAAAATCACGTCTTGTAGGGCATCAATGCCTTGGCCAGCGTGGACGGAAACCGCCAACGTCTTGTACCCCGCCTTCTGGTACGGCGTGACAGCTTGTTCCAACTCGTCCGTCGTCCCCAAATCGCACTTGGTCACGACAATCACCGGTTCAATGTTTTCACTCAACACTGCGACCAAGGCACGGTCCAACAGGTTTGTGTGGAACGTCGGGTTCCGTAAGGAAAATACCAAAAGCGCCATGTCGACGTTAGCAATCGGCGGACGAATGAGTTCCGTCTTGCGCGGCAATACCTCCGTCACGATGCCCTCGGAACGTCCAATCGGGTCAAACTTGACCCGGTCGCCCACCAACACCGTGACGCCACGTTTGCGAAATACGCCCCGCGCTCTGCAGCGACGGACCCCCTCTTGATCCGCAACGTCATAAAATCCAGACAGCGCCCGGATAACGACCCCTTCTGGCACACACCATCCTCCTTTCCTAAGTACTCACTGATACGGTACCGGCTGATCATTCGTCATCTGCCCGTTCTGATAGACCATCACTTCGCCGTCTTGGTCTGGCGTGACGTACAGTGTGATTTTCCAAGCCTTCGTTGCCGTGATGGTTTCGTCTACCACGGGTACGCGCGTACCTGTGGCATCGGTCGTGAAGATTTGCACGTGAATCGGTACTCTATCTTTGTCTTTCACGCTCACAGTGACGTATTTGACCGTGGCGTTCGCCGGCGGGGTCACTGCAGGGCCGCCGTTGCCTGTTCCACTCGTATTGTTCAAACCGTTGCCGGTACCTCCACCAGAGCCCCCGGAATTACTGATGACGTACAGGCTGATGACGGTACCGGCCGGTACTTTCGCTCCCGGCTTAGACGGTGTCGTGTCCACAACCGTACCGTCGACGCCGTTTCCAGACACGTAATAGGTGGGCCCAACCTGCAGTCCGGCATTGAGTAAGGACTGCTCGGCATCTGCTTCGTCCATGCCAATCACGCTGGGAACCGTCACCATACTGCCTTGGCTGACCTGCACGGTGATTTTCGTGTTCGTTGTAATGTTTTCGTTGGCAGCAGGGATCGTTGCCACGACGTTGCCAGCATCATACTGACTGCTCTGCACGTCCTGTTCGATGATGTTGTCCTTAGGAATTCCCAAATTAATGAGTTCTTGTTCCGCCTGATCAAACGGTACGTTGGTGAGATCCGGCATCTGAATCTGCTGCTGCCCATCGCTCACGTAGAGCGTCACGTCGCGGTCCTCTTTGATGTTTGTGGGCCCTTCAGGATCCTGGTCGTACACAACATCCTTCGGTTTCGCATTCGCCGCGTACTGCTGCTTGATGTGGCTGTCCGGGACGCCCGCGGCCTCAAGCATTTTGACCGCCTGTGCGACGTTCTTGTTGCGAACGTCCGGAATGGCGATATCCGGCACCTGCAATAGACGCATGACAATGTAATAGGCAGCAAGTGCGCCTATACACAAGACACCAACGGCAACTCCGGACCAAGCTAGAACTGTCCACCACTTTCTCTGCTTCGGTTCGGGATCCTTCTCGGGATTCGACCTGCTGATGGCAGATTGCAGACTTCCACCGCCAATAATCGGCACAGCAATCGTCTGGTCCGGCACTTCGTCTGGCGGCACAAATTTCGGGACGTTGGGGTGTAAGAGGGCATCCCGCAGGTCCACTTTGAGTGCTTTCATATCCGGGTAGCGAGCATCTGGCGATTTGGCCAGACAACGCAAGACGATGTTCTCCACACTTTGTGGAATCGACTTGTTGATTTCACGCGGTTCTACAAACTTGTCTCTCAAATGTTTGAGCGCCACGCTGACAGGTGAATCCCCAGAAAAAGGTAAGCGACCGGTCAGCATTTCGTATATCACGACACCCAGCGAGTAGATGTCGCTTTTCACATCGGTGGCTGCGCCGCGAGCCTGCTCGGGCGAAAAATAGTGGACAGAGCCGAGCACGGAATGGCTCTGGTGGTGCGTAATCGTGTTCCCGGTGGAAGCGCGCGCAATACCGAAGTCTGTCACTTTCACATGCCCCGACTTGGTGAGCAAGATGTTGTGCGGCTTGATGTCCCGGTGAATGATGTTGTGATCATGCGCGTGTTCCAGCGCGTCGCAAATTTGCCGAGCGATGTCCAGCGTCTCTTTCACAGACAAGGGCGCGCGCTCGCGGATGACGTCCTTGAGCGTTGGTCCATCCACGTATTCCATCACAATATAGTGCTCCATATTGGGCGTGACGCCTACGTCGTACAGGCTGACGATGTTCGGATGCGACAGACTGGCCGCCGACTGTGCTTCACGGCGGAAGCGATTGACAAATTCTTCGTCACCGGCGTACTGCGGCCGCAGCATTTTTACCGCCACCTGGCGATTTAGCAGCGTATCCACCGCACGATAAACCACGGCCATTCCGCCGCCGCCAATTTGCTCTTGCAGCTCGTAACGGTCGCCTAAGCGCTGACTCATTGCTCACCGCCCCTCTCCCGGTGGACAACGAGCACCAACGTTATGTTGTCCGGTCCTCCGCGCTCCAGCGCGACCCGAATCAGTTTGTCGGCAACGACTTCCACTTCCTCGTCACTCGTCGCCTGCCCCAGCGGTTCCAGCAGCGACGCCAGTTCGTGTTGCGTGACCAAATTGGACAGACCATCGGTGCACAACAGCAACGCGTCCCCCGGTGACCACTGGATAATGTCGACATCCGGTTCGCTGCGTTCCGCGGTTCCGAGGGATCTCGTGACGATATTACGCTGCGGGTGGCGCTTCGCTTCCTCTTCGGTAAGATGCCCTCGCCGTACGAGTTCCGCAACCAATGAGTGATCTCGTGTCACTTGACGTAGTTCCTGCCCGCGACATATATATCCTCGGCTGTCGCCTACGTGCACGAAAATCACTTGCTCGTGGTTGTAAAGGGCGGCGACGAGCGTCGTTCCCATACCCACGTACTCATCGACAGACTTCGCCGCATCCCAGATTTTTCGATTTGCTTCATGGACTGCGTGCAAGAGCAAATCTGCGGGCGAGTCACTGTGGCGTCCAATCTCAGCGCGCACATACTGACTTACGGCGTCTGCAGCCATCTTGCTGGCGACTTCCCCTGCAGAAGCGCCGCCCATCCCGTCTGCGACCACCAACAGTTGCCAAGGCGTCAGTTCCGTGTGCACAGAGTAACAATCTTGGTTCACTTGGCGTACCAAACCGATATGCGACCTCGCCGCATATAGCATTGATCCCCATCCCTCCCAAGGTCCGCATCCAGCTTCTTGTGCCGGATTTGATTTACAGCTTTCCTGCGTGCTCTGCCCGCAGCTGCCCGCAGGCGGCGGAAATATCGTGTCCCATTTCCCGCCGCACGGTGGCATTGACACCAAGACTGCGCAATTCATTCACAAATGCCTGGATCTGATCTTTCGGGGTACGGTGATAATTCCGTTCAGGTACGTAGTTCACAGGAATCAAATTCACATGACTCGGCAGTCCTTTCAGCAGTCGGGCGAGCCGCCTCGCATCATCCAGACGGTCATTTTTTCCGCCAATCAGAGCGTATTCGAACGAAATACGCTTTCCTGTTTTGTTGTGATAATAATGACAAGCCTCCATCAGTTTCGCAATGGGATAGGCTTTGTTCACAGGCATCATGGAAGACCGCAGCTCGTCGGTCGCAGCGTGCAAAGACACCGCGAGCGTGATAGGGCGGCCTTCGTCCGCAAGCCGAACGATGCCAGGCACCAGGCCCACAGTTGAAATTGTGATGTGGCGTTGGCCGATGTTGAGGCCGTTCGGATCGTTCACAATGTCAATGAACTTCATGGCCGCATCAAAGTTGTTCATCGGTTCCCCAGAACCCATCAGCACAATGGAGGACACGCGTTCGTGGGACTCATCCAGCAGTCGTTGACTGTACAGCAACTGCTCCACCATCTCGCCAGCGGTCATCTGGCGAATCATGCCTCCCAGTGTGGATGCACAAAACGTACATCCCATTTTGCATCCAACTTGCGTCGAAATACAGACGCTATTTCCATATTCGTGGCGCATCAAGACCGTTTCGACCGTCACGCCGTCCGGCCATCCTAATAGAAATTTGACCGTACCATCCACTTTAGACACTTGTCGTGTCACTTCACGGGACGTGCCCAAGATCGCCTCCTGACCCAGGCGCTGGCGTAGCGCCTTGGACAGGTTTGTCATGTCCTCTACCGAGACCGCACGGCGCTGATACAGCCATTGGAAGATCTGTTTGGCGCGATACTTGGGCTCTCCTAGGTCGGCCATCCACTGTTGCATCTCTGTCAGTGTCATATCGTACAGATGGGGCATTGTCATAACTCCTTGTCCACTCGACGTTTTGCCAAACTCCTTTGCAAGGGTTCGGCGCTACAGGATATCGCTGGCGTTTCACAAAACGCTGAATTGTATTTTACCGCCGCGTTGCCTTGGCACTCACGGCGAACATATTCATGCACTTCGATAGCGTCAAGACAACTTCTTATGCAAACGAGCCATGTAAAAGCCGTCCGTCCCAAACAACTCTGGGGTCAGCAGCAAACCGCGGCCTGTATCGGCCTGAAGTGCCACGTCCCCTTCAACTACACCATTCCAATCCGCCCAAGTCAAACCGCTTGTTGGGTCCGCCAAGACGGATTCCACAAGTTGCTCGTTTTCTTCCGGCATCATGGTACACGTACAGTACACCACAACACCACCAGGCTTCACGAGTCGGGCTGCGCATTGCAGTAATTCACGCTGTAGTTGGGTCAACGAGCGAACGTCATCCGGTGTCCGTTTCCACCGAATGTCTGGTCGGTGGCGCAACACCCCGAACCCGGAGCACGGTGCATCCAACAGTACTGCGTCATAGCTTTCCTCTAACCCGGGGCGGGCTGGCAACGACCTCGCGTCGGCCAACGTCACTTTGATACTCTTCAATCCCATTCTCTGGGCGGACGCCCGCAAGTGCTGTAGCTTGTGTGGATGGATGTCACACGCCTCCACCACACCTTCATCGCCCTGCAACTCGGCGATATGCGTGGTCTTTGTGCCGAGTCCCGCGCACATGTCCAGAATGCGTTGGCCAGGCTGAGGACTAAGCAGTGGCGCAACGAGCATGGCGCCTTCATCCTGAATCGTCACCCGCCCGTCATGCCATGCAGACCATTTGTGAATATCCACTCCCTTGTGAAACCGAATCCCCGACGCTGTCAACTGCGAGGGCTCAGCCACATCTCCGTACTCGTGCCGCAATTTCGCCAGCACATCCTCCCGCGACGTTCGCAACAAGTTGACGCGAGCCGAGAATCCCGACGGCTGGTTGCAGGCTTCTGCCAAAGCGAGCGCCCGGTCCCGGCCAAATGCGGACTCCCAGGCCGCAATCAACCAGGTCGGGTAGGAGTGGAGAAGCCCAATTTTATCGGCCCAGGTTTCACAGCGGTCGGCAAGCTCGATTAGCCGTTCACGAGTGGGCCTTTTGTCCCTCGCGAAGTTCCGCAATACGCCGTTCACAAACCCTGTCGCCTTTCGCGACGACTGCTTGGTCAACTCCACCGCGTCATTAATCGCTGCGTAGGGCGGAACCTTGTCAAGGAATCCCAGTTGATACGCAGTCATCCTCAATATAGTCAAAACGGCGGTGTCCAAGTCCTCGAGCGGTCGCGACAACAGCGGCTGTAAAAGTGCGTCCAGGGACCGCTGACGCTGTACTGTACCGTACACAATTTCAGTACACAGCGCGCGATCCCGGGGAGATAATGTATGCTGTTGTAACACGTGCTGCAAAGCCAAGTTCGTATACTTACGGCGCTCCGTCACGTCACGGAGGGCTGTAAACGCCGCCGTCCGGGCAGTTGCCGTCATGCCTTCACCTCAGATGCTTGAAACTGTACGGATTCGGCTGAAATCCCTCTGAACCAATCCTCCGCGGACATGGGTTTCTTCCCACTCGGCTGTACTTGTCTCAACTTCAACCACCCGTCCCCGGTTCTTACGCAGATACCAACGCCGACCAATTGCCGTACCTGCCCCGGCTCCGCCGATCCGCTGTCGATGATTTCACCGCGCACTCGTTCGGCCGCCCAGATCTTTACATCTAGTCCGTTCCAGGTCGTCACCGCACCCGGCCACGGCGACAGACCTCGAATGTGGTTGTACACAGCATCCGTTGGACGGCGCCAGTCCACAAATTCATCGCTCCGCAAAATCCGATCCGCATACGTCACGCCCTCTTCCGGCTGCGGCCTCGGCGTGATAGAGCCGTCGAGATACCCAGGAAGCACCCGCATTAGCAACTGCGCGCCGACTTCGGCCAGTCTGTCGTGCAATGTGCCCACATTGTCGTCTTCCGCAATCGCCACCTTTTCGACCCCAACGATGGGACCGGCATCAAGCGCACGAACCATCTCCATGATGGTCACACCCGTTTCTGTGTCGCCGGCGAGAATGGCACGATGAATCGGCGCAGCACCCCGCCACCGTGGAAGCAGAGAGGCGTGCACGTTCAGACACCCGCGTGTCGGAATGTCCAACAGGCGTTGCGGAAGCAATTGCCCGTAGGCAGCCGTGACGATGACATCTGGTTTAACCTCCCGCAACTGGTTGATGACGTCGATTGCACCCACTTTTTGCGGTTGCCAAACGGAGAGTCCCAGTTCCTCGGCGACGCGCTTTACAGGCGGTGGTGTTAATACACGCTTGCGACCCACTGGCTTATCCGGCTGAGTCACCACGGCTGCCACCACGCAGTCGCTCCGGGCAGCCAACGCGCGCAGGCTCGGAACAGCAAAGTCCGGCGTCCCCATGAACACGACTCGGTACAAGCCGTTTCCCATCATTAAGACTCCTTTTCGTACACAATGTCAGACGGTTTCAGGTAATCCGTAAAGAGAATCCCGTTCAGATGGTCCAGTTCATGCTGAATGCACCGCGCGAACAAACCATCGGCGTCCAGTTCCACCGTCTCGCCGTGGCGGTTTTGAAACCGGACTTTCACGTTCATCGCACGCGTGACACGGCCCCGGATGCCAGGCAAAGACAGGCAACCCTCGTAATCTGTCTGGGTGCCGCTGGAACTCAGGATTTCCGGATTGACCAGTTCGACTAAACCCTCTCCCACATCAATCACGATAATTCGCTTGGCGATACCGATTTGGTTGGCCGCCAGGCCAATCCCCTCCGCATCGTACATCGTCTCGGCCATGTCGTCCAGCAGCTTATGAATGGCGGGCGTGATCTCCGGAACGGGTTTGGCGATTTGACGTAAAACCGGGTCATCCCCGGTGCGAATGATTCGAATGGACAACGTCAACAGACTCCTTTCACATGCAGGGTCAACGCGGCAGACGACAGGCTCTAGATACGGCCTGCATTGACATCGAGGGTACACGTTCCTGAGAACGCCCTCATTTTCTCCTGAACAAGGCTAAATGCACCCACAACGGCGGAGCGCACGGAAAACCACTGAGAATACTTTACCACAACTTGAAATCGGTAATAGTCTTCAATGCGCTCCACACCCGCCGGCACGGCAGGCAACACAGTGAGGTCTTTAGCACCCTGTGCTCTGCGCAGTTCCCGTTCGAAGCGTTTTGCCGCGCCTTCTGCCATTCTTCGCTCCCGGTGAATGGCAGTAAACACAGCAAGTTCGCAGAATGGTGGATAACCAAAGGTTTTCCGCAACCTCCGCTCCGATTGGTAAAAGCCAGAGAAGTCGTGTCGCGCAGCCGCTGTGATGGCGTAGTGCTCCGGCTGATACGTCTGAATGACAGTGCGGCCAGATACGCTCGCACGTCCCGCTCTCCCCGCAACTTGCGTCAACAACTGGAACGTCCGCTCCGCTGCGCGGTAATCGGGCACCGCCAACATGGTGTCTGCGGAGATGACGCCGACAAAAGCCACATGCGGAAAATCGAGACCTTTGGCGACCATCTGCGTGCCAATCAACACGTCCGCCTGTCCATGCAGAAACTGCTCAATGATGTCCTGGTGCGCTCCTTTCCTGCGCGTTGTGTCGACGTCCATGCGCAGAACCCGCCAATCCGGGTAACGCTCCGCCAGAACCTGTTCTACCTGTTGGGTGCCCAGCCCGTGCGGGCGAAGAGCAGGTTCGCCACATTGGGAACAAAGTTGGCTCAGGCTTTCCGTGTATCCGCAGTAATGACAGCGGAGCCACTCCCCGTGCCGCCCTTTATGGAGTGTGAGGGAAATGTCACAACTCGGACATTCGGGCACGTGTCCGCAATTCCGACACAGGACAAATGCCGCGTAGCCCCGCCGATTTAAGAACAAAATGGCTTGATTTCCGCCTTGCACCGCGCTCTCCAAGCCTTCCTGCAATGCTTGGCTGAAGATGCTGCGATTCCCAGACCTCAGTTCTTGCCGCATATCCACGACTTGTACGGGGGGTAACGGTCTGCCGTTGACCCGCTGCGGTAATGATAGAATTTGAGCGCGACCGTCCTCCACCAAGTGCAGGGATTGTAGCGACGGCGTGGCGGATCCAAGTACCAATGTTGCAGCATTCTGCTCTGCACGCCACCACGCCACGTCGCGCGCGTCGTAACGCGGAGACTCCTCTTGCTTGTAGGAAGGTTCGTGCTCCTCATCAACAACCACCAATTGGAGGTTGTTGACCGGGGCAAGCACGGCCGATCGGGCACCAATGACAATTTGCGCCTCACCTCGCCGGATCCGCAACCACTCATCGCGTTTTTCGCCTGTTGACAGTCCGGAGTGAAGGACAGCAATGCGGTCGCCGAACCGTCCAACGAATCGACTGACCATTTGCGGCGTGAGGGATATCTCCGGCACCAGCACGATGGCCCCGCCCCCACGCTCTAGACAGACTTCCATCGCTCTCATATATACTTCCGTTTTACCGCTGCCCGTCACGCCGTGCATGACAAATGCACGAAACGTAGGCTCCACAAGGGACTCCACAATCCCTTCCAGCGCCCGCTCCTGCCAGATCGTCAAGGTTTCCGAACGCGTCTCATCCGTTGCCGCGATGCCGAGTGGCGTCCGATACACTTCCCTGTTTATGATGTCTGCAAGCCCGTCCGCCACAAGCGACTGCACCGCCGGATCCGAGGGACGCAGCCCGAGTTGCCGCAGCTGGACCTCTTCGTTTTCCAAGAGGTAAGTCAAAATCCTGGCCTGCTTGTGTGCGCGCTTTTGCCGCGCTCTGAGCGCTTCCTCCAACACCGCTCTGTCTTCGACGCTGACCAGCACCGGCTCCGTCTTCGCGGCTACCTGGTCCTTGTACGCCAGTCTCTCATGAACCAATCCTTCGTGAATCAGCCGTTCCAACACCAACGCGGCCTCGGCACCGAAACGTGCGACCAGTTGGTGAAATGACAGCGGTTCGGACCGCATCGCTTGCCACAGCCGTTGGCCCAGTGGGTCCATTGGACTGGGTGACGCTGCAACAGGTTCGTATACCCGTTTCTGCTGCAATCGGAACGCAGAAGGCAGGGTCGCCTGTATCGCCTCCAACAGGGTGCAGCCGTACCGGTAGCAGAGCCAGTGACAGAGTTCCATCAAGTCTGTCGTTAGCAAAGGTTGCTCATCTAACAACTCGAGAACCGGCTTCAATCGGCTGGCGTCTGCCACTTCCTTTTTAGCAATCACGTAGGCTTGACAGAACTGTCTGCCAAACGAAACGTACACGCGATGCCCAACCTGAATTCTATCGGCCCATACTTCCGGCACTTTGTAGTCAAACACACGTGCGACCGCACGTGTCCGCACGTCTACAACGACTTGGACCACCAACTCAGGCATGTGGCTCCATCTCCGGGTGACGGTTGCGTTTCGAACGCAGCGCCTCTACGACAAGGTTCAACAGCTCGTCCGCAACCGCCGATTTGCTCATGAGGGGTAGTGGAACGTCTGGTCCGTCCTTGCGCAGAATTGTCACGTGGTTGGTGTCCACACCAAAGCCCGCTCCGTCCTCCGTGACATCGTTTACAACCACCATGTCCAGGTTTTTCCGTTCCAATTTCCTTCTTCCGTAGTCGACGGCATTCTTCGTTTCTGCTGCAAAGCCCACGAATATTTGATGATCTTGTTTCGATTCAGCCACTGTAGCAAGCACGTCGGGTGTGGGCTCCAATTCAAGGACAGGTACTCCGTCACTCTTTTTCCACTTATGAGACAGCCGCTGAACGGGACGAAAGTCCGCCGGAGCGGCTGCGCTAATGAACACATCGCAGGAGTCTGCGTATGCTTGCACAGCGTGCAGCAGATCTTCAGTGGAGCGAATCTGCACCATCTTCACACCGTTGACCGGTGCCAGATGCGTGGGTCCGGATACTAAGAT
Organism: uncultured Alicyclobacillaceae bacterium; assembly: GCA_963788285.1. Lineage (GTDB taxonomy): Bacteria > Bacillota > Bacilli > Alicyclobacillales > Alicyclobacillaceae > Alicyclobacillus_A. The sequence goes on along the minus strand of CAWBGB010000019.1, from coordinate 151,609 downwards.
CACGTCCGCCCCCCGCTGCACAGCGGCCTCCGCAATCGCGTACCCCATCTTCCCGGTGGACGAATTGCTGAGGTATCGCACAGGGTCGAGGTCCTCGACGGTCGGACCTGCGGTCACCAACACCCGCGTACCGTTCAAATCCGTTTTCCGGTGCAATACCGTCTCCACCACCGCCACAATGTCGTCCGGTTCAGGCAGACGGCCTTTGCCAATCCAACCACATGCCAGTAGACCTGTCCCAGGTTCAAGGACGATGGCGCCGCGTTGTCGTAGTCGTTGCAGATTCTCGGTCACTGCAGGATGCTGATACATATTGACGTTCATCGCCGGGGCAATCACGAGTGGACAGGTTACCGCCAGCGCAGTGGTGGTCACCACGTCGTCAGCAATCCCGTTCGCCAGCTTTCCAATCACATTTGCTGTGGCCGGTGCTATCACGAATACATCCGCAGCGTCCGCCTTGGCAATGTGCGCAATCTCCGCAGGGTTGGGTTCCTCAAAGGTGTCCGTCAGCACAGGGTTCCGGCTGAGTGCTTGGAACGTGAGCGGCTGCACAAATTTTGTGGCGTTCTCCGTCATCAACACCTGAACGTCATAGCCCTTTTTTACAAGTGAACTGCAAACGGAGGCGGACTTAAACGCCGCGATGCCTCCAGCAACCCCCAGCAGAATCGTCTTCCCCACGTCGACCACCCTCTCCATGCCTGCGACGGTCCCGCCGCAACGATTTGACTGTTTGCGTTGAGCGATTTGCAAAATTCCACGAGACGGTTGTTCATCGCAAATCGCTGACGCGAAAAAAGAACAACCACCAAGGTTGTTCTGCTACCGATTCAAGTCCAATTCAGTACGTTACTTAATGCCATCACGTGTACGGTAGTATTTGACCTTACCATTGGCAATTTCCCACAGCGCACGGCTGACGTTCTTCGTTGTAGAAGAGCCTGGATTTGCCAGCTCCTTCTCCTGCAACTTTCGAGCTCGCTTGGACGTGGCTACGACGAGGCTGTACTTACTGTCCACCAAATCCATGAGTTTATCAATTGACGGGTACAACATAAATCGCATCGGCTCCTTTCGAAATCGCTTCAATCCAGAAGCATCCATCCGGTCGAATTCACACAGTGGTCTTTGCGAGAGCGATGTACCACCGCTTGGTGTACTACTTCATTCTTACCATTCAGAGAGCAAATACAAATTCCGAGATACACTGCAGTGCTCCGCCGTGATAATGGACGCGATGCGTTGACACGCGGCGTCAACCACATCGTTGACGACGACATAGTTGTACTCTTTCATCATTTGCAGTTCGTGCCGCGCCGCCCCAAAGCGCATGCGGAAGGATTCGTCGGTCTCTGTCCCACGGCCCAAAATGCGTGCTTCCAACTCGGTGGCTGACGGAGGGATGAGAAAAATGAACACCCCTTCCGGGTACGTCTGCTTGACTTGCATCGCTCCCTGGATGTCTATCTCCAGGAGTACATCATAGCCTTCCGCGAGTTTACTCTCCACGAAACTTCGCGGCGTTCCATAATAATTATCAAACACCTGGGCCCATTCCAGCAACTCGTCGTTGCGAATCATCTCTTCGAACTGTTCCCTGGTGTGAAAAAAATAATTGACGCCATGTTGTTCTCCGGGACGAGGCGAACGAGTAGTCACGGACACCGAAAGGCACATGTCCGGCATCCGTTCCATCAATGCCTTGCATACTGTACCTTTTCCGGCTCCGGATGGCCCACTCAACACAAATAGGATCCCTGAATGATTGTTCGGCATTTTGTATCATTCCTCGTCGTCAAGGATTTGGTCTTTCGCGGTTAAGCGATGTGCCACGGTCTCCGGTTGCACGGCTGAGAGAATCACGTGGTCACTGTCCGTAATAATCACCGCTCGCGTCCGGCGCCCATACGTGGCGTCAATCAGCATGCCCCGGTCGCGCGCTTCCTGAATAATTCGTTTGATAGGTGCAGATTCGGGGCTGACAATCGAAATGATACGGTTGGCCGAGACGATGTTTCCAAACCCAATGTTAATCAGTTTGATACTCACCGCGAAGCTCCCCTTTTCGTAAACGGCGACATGCACCGTCCACTGCGTGATTGAATCATGTTCAGATGGCTACTCAATGTTCTGTACCTGCTCCCGCAGTTTTTCGACAATCGTCTTGGCGTTCACGACCGCCTTCGACATGCGGATATCGGACGACTTGCTCCCGATGGTGTTCACTTCGCGGTGCATCTCCTGAACAATAAAGTCGAGCCGCCTACCGACTGGGCTGCCTTCGCCCAGTGACGCTTGAAACTCGTCGATATGGCTTCGTAAACGAACCAGTTCTTCGTCGACCGAACTCCGCTCGGCCAAGAGGCTAACCTCCATCAGCAACCGTTGTTCGTCCACTTGCGGCACCCATTCAGCAAGGCGCTGTTGCAATTTGTCGCGTAACTGCTGGTTCACCTCTCCAGAAACGTTGAACATCCCGCCGACAACCCTGTTCAACTCCGACAGTTTTGTCTGCAGGTCTTGTTTCAACCGCGCACCCTCACGCTGACGCATGGCCACGAGCGCGTCACACGCCTGTTTCACTGCTGCCATAACTGCTTGGCGCAACGGTTCCATCTCCGTTTCCGCGGATCGCACTTGCAAGACATTCGGATACGTCAGCCACGTCGTCCAGGAGACGGAATCTGGCGCAACCTGTCCGCTCCTCGCTGCCGCTTCGCGCTCAACGCGACACAACGCGTCAAAGAGTCCCCAGTCTACCTGGACGTGGTACGGCCGCGCTGTAACTTCCTCAATGGACACAAAGACATCGGATCTCCCCCGCGCGAGGCGTGTCGACAAATACGCCCTGATCTCTTCCTCCACAGACACCAAATCGCGCGGTGCGCGTATGTTAAACTCCGCAAACCGGTGGTTGACACTGCGGATTTCGACCTTCACACGGTGTGACTCCCGTTCTACGACAGCCTGTCCAAATCCTGTCATACTGCACAACGCCATCGACGTGCCTCCTAAACGTGATCCTATTCTACTCTACACGCGGCCGAGGATACAAGTTATCTCGTCCTTGCTCGCCCTAGATTCGATTTTCAGGGAATTCCTCGCATTGATAGCAGAAAAGGGGCTGTCTGCAAAGGAATGCGATTCCTGTGCAGACAACCCCGAACGCCAAAACGTACGTGAGGATTAGCGAGTGGCCACTTTCGCTTTCAGAGCCTTTCTGCCAACGCGTCGCAGCGACAGAGCAAATGTTGGCACAGCAGCAGCTACGACGACAATCAACCACTCCCGCAGACCTAGTCGCACAGTCTGAAACACAGTGGCCATTGCAGGCACGTATATCGTCAGTAGGAACAATGCCAAGGAGGAAGCCACAGCCAAGAGTAGCCACACGTTTTCGAACATGTTGCGTTTCAAGATACCCCCTTCGACGCTGCGGCAATCGAACACGAGAATGAACTGCGACATAGTCAGCGTGCTGTAAGCCATCGTCCGTGCGCTAGCGACATCGCCAGTCGCCTTCCACGACCAGTAGAACACCGCCAATGTCACAAGACCAATCAGTAGTCCGCGACTGAGAATTTTGATACTGAGACCGTGTGCGAAGATGCCTTCCCTGACGTCACGCGGTGGCCGATCCATGATTTCTTTCTCCGCGGGATCCACCCCGAGCGCGATGGCTGGCAATCCGTCCGTCACAAGATTCACCCACAGAATCTGTATCGGCAACAAAGGAAGGGGCAAACCGGCAAGCATGGCGGCAAACATCGTGACAATCTCGCCGACGTTGCTCGCAAGCAAGTAGCGGATAAACTTTTTGATATTGTCGTAGATGCCACGCCCTTCTTCGACGGCAGCCACAATCGTGGTGAAGTTGTCGTCCGACAAAACCAACGCCGACGCTTCCTTGGCGACGTCCGTTCCGGACATCCCCATAGCGATACCGATGTCCGCCTGTTTGATGGCCGGGGCGTCGTTGACCCCGTCACCTGTCATGGCCACAATCTCCCCATTGGCCTGCAGCGCCTTGACAATTCTTAACTTGTGCTCAGGCGACACCCGGGCATAAACGTACGTGTCTTCCACCTTGTGGCGCAACACGTCATCGTCCATCGCATCCAACTCCATTCCAGAGAGGACCAATCCACCTGGGGGGAGAATGTTCAGTTGCCGAGCAATCGCAGTTGCCGTCTCCTGGTGGTCGCCCGTGATCATCACGGTGCGTATGCCAGCCGTGTGGCATTTGCGAATGGCGTCGTACACTTCCTCGCGCGGTGGGTCCATCATGCCGCACATCCCGACAAATACGAGGTTCGACTCCGGATCCTTTTCCACTTTGGCTGCTTCGATGCTGCGGAACTTACGGTAGGCAAACCCCAGGTTTCGCAGGGCGTTGCCAGCCATCTGTTGGTTGGCCGCCAGCGCCTGTTTACGAAGCCCCGAAGACATCTGTTCTTCACGTTCGCCAGAAAGAATTTTTGTGCACCGGTCGAGTAGTACGTCGGGAGCGCCCTTGGTCAACAGATAGACGTCTGCATCCCGTTTGACCAGGACGGACATCAGCTTCCTATCCGAATCGAACGGCAGTTCATCGATGCGGATGTACGTTCCATCCGGATCATCAAATCCCCCCTTTTTGGCCATGACCAGCAGCGCGCCTTCGGTGGGGTCCCCGTCGCACTGCCACTGTTCGCCATCCTCGGTCGCCTGCAACTTCATCATCGCGTTGTTACACGTGGCCGCTACCTCGACAAGCCACTTGAGTGCGGGTCTGCGCAACGCCTGGATAGATCGGTCCTCGTAGAGGAATTCGCCCGCGGGATGGTAACCAGAACCTGTCACGCGAAACCATTCACCGCTGGCCCACACGCGTTGCACGGTCATGCGGTTTTGCGTCAGCGTCCCGGTCTTGTCGGAGCACACCACCGTCGCGCATCCCAACGTCTCGACAGACGGAAGCTTGCGTACAATGGCGTTGCGTTTAATCATACGCTGGACACCAAGAGCCAAGGCAATCGTGACAATAGCAGGCAGTCCTTCTGGAATGGCCGCAACCGCGAGGCTGACGCCCGCCAAGAACATCTCGTACAACTTGTGGCCATGCATGACGCCCGTCATGACCACGAGGACGGTGATTCCCAGTGCAACCCAAACTAACACCTTGCCCAATTGATCCAAGCGGCGCTGTAGCGGCGTCAGCGACTCCTGCGACTGCTGCATGAGTCCAGCAATCTTCCCCATTTCCGTGTTCATTCCAGTTTCGGTGACGAGTACTTCGGCCTTGCCGCGCGTCACCAGCGTCCCCATGTACACCATGTTCATCCGGTCTCCAATCGGCGACACGGGATCCACAACGATATTTGCCTGTTTGGTAACCGGCACGGATTCACCCGTCAGCGACGACTCTTCCACATCCAAGCCCGTGGACGTCAAAACACGCCCATCAGCCGGCACTCGGTCACCGCCTTCCAGTAAAACGATATCGCCCGGGACAAGCTCTTTGGCTGGAATAGTCACAACTTCCCCATTGCGGCGTATGCGCGCCATGGGAGCGGTCAATTCCTTGAGCGCAGCGAGTGAACGCTCGGCCTTGACTTCCTGAATGAAACCGAGAATACCGTTCAGCACAATGATTGCAATAATCGTTATTGCATCCGTGTACTCGCCGAGTATACCGGAAATCAGCGTCGCTGCGAGCAAGACAATGATCATAAAATCGCGGAACTGGTTAAAGAAGATGGTCAACAGCGACATCTTCTCTCCCTCGACCAGTTGGTTCGCCCCATACTTCTGTCGCCGTTCCTCAACGTGGCTTTCGGTCAGCCCGGCTGGCTGGGATTCGAGCAGACCGAGGCAGTCCTTCGCAGTCAGCGAATGCCAGTTACTCCCCACTGGAGCCACCCCTTCGTGAATCGTGTCTCGTAATCTGTATGCTTGTACTGGGGCAAAGATGTCCAACTCAGTCATGCTCGGCGCGAGAGCGACGATCCGGGACCAAACATCTGGTAAAGTAGGAGGCAGATCAGTGGAAGAGGTACGCTTGGTGCCTTGTCCACGTCAAAAACCTGATTGGAAAGAGTGACATTGGATGGACGCGTTGACCCTTCGTGCCTTGTGCATGGACTTGAATCGCCGCCTCAAACTGGCGCGCGTCGATAAAATTCACCAACCCAGTGAACGAGACTTGATCTTCACACTGCGGACGCGGGAATCCACTCATCGCCTTCTGTTATCAGCGCACAAAACGTTTGCCCGAGCTTATTTGTTCACTGGGGAACGGCCGAAGAATCCAGAAGAACCGCCGATGTTTTGCATGTTGTTGCGAAAGCGGCTGGAGTCCGGGCGACTACTGGAAGTGAGGCAACAGGGGTGGGACAGAGTCTTGGAATTCGTATTTGAGTCCCTGGACGACATTGGCGACACGGTGCACCACGTACTCATCCTTGAAGTCATGGGCAAGCACAGCAATCTGATTCTCACGACGGCGAACGAGGCTGGCCAACCCGAGCGGATTGTGGACAGCATTGTTCATGTCACACGCGACATGTCCCGTGTACGTCAGGTGCTACCAGGCCTCCCCTATCAACCTGCGCCGCCTCAGAACAAAAAATCATACCTGGATGTGACGGTGGAAGACGTTGAGGCACTCGACCTATCCGAGAAGTCCGACAAACGAAAGAACCTCGCTATGTGCGGCTTGGTCGCCGGCATTGGACCGACGGCCGCCCGAGAAATTCTGTACCGGGCCGGCTGTACGGAAGGAGGTGTGCCGGCACGCGCAGACGCGGTGGTTCGTGAACTGCGAAACTTGGTGGACGGGGTGCTGCAAGGGACGGAACATCCGAGTATTGGACTCGATGAATTGGGAATCCCAGCCGAGGCGGCTCCGTATGAGTTGCACAGCTATCCCTCTTACCGTGCCGTCGAATCGCTGAGCGAGGCGCTACAGTTGGTGTACGCCGAAGCTGTAGGTAGAGTCCACATGTCAAACCTGTCCCGTGACCTGGAAGGCGCCGTGCTGGCTCACCTCGACCGACTGCGTGGCAAGCGCCAAAAAATGCAAGAACAACAAGCGGAAAGTCAAGACTTTGATCAGTACCGCATTCAGGGGGAACTGTTGACCGCCTATCCACACCTGGTGCAAAAAGGCGCCACGGAAGTGACACTGCCAAACTTCTATGACGATGAGAAGCCGCTAACGATTCCGCTGGACCCCGCCTTGTCGGCTACTCAGAACGCCCAGCGCTACTTCCGTTTGGCCAGCAAGAAGAAGCGCGCGCTTCCGCTCCTCGAGCAAGAGCTCGAGCAAATCGAGCAAGATATTCAATATCTAGAAAACATCCTCGTATATCTGCAGGACGCCAACGCGGATCAGTTGCAGGCACTGCGAGACGAATTGGAAAAAGAAGGTTTCCTTCAACCCAAAGCCACGAAGAAGCGGAAAGATCATCAGCAAAAACGAGGTGGTGGAACGGGGACGCCCGACATCTACGAGAGTTCCGATGGGTACACCATACGCGTCGGGCGCAACAACGCCCAGAACGACAGATTGACGTTGAAGTCCAGCCAGCCGTTTGACATTTGGTTGCACGTGAAGGACATGCCCGGAAGTCATGTGGTGATTACGGCAAACCGAGGGAGAGAGGTGCCAGAGCGTACGTTGGAAGAAGCGGCGTTGCTCGCTGCCTACTTTAGCAAAGGCAGGAACTCAGCGAACGTGCCTGTGGACTTCACACAGATCCGACATGTTTGGAAACCGAACGGTGCGCGGCCGGGCCACGTGCTCTACGAAAATCAAAAGACCCTATACGTCACGCCGGAGCGCGGCCACGTGCAGGAGATTTTGCGGCGGAAGAAGTGATGTGCGATGTCTTGAAGGAGACGAAGGGAGCGCATGCTCCCTAGTTCCGATACAACGAACCTACTCGTTGGATGAGACGCTACCTTTCCTTCACTCGCTGCATCACAGCGTCCCACGGCCATCCGTCGAACAGAGCGACCGCGTGGTGTTCGGCCAAAGCTTGAGCCCGTGCAAAATCGATGTCGCCCAGGGAGACCTTCCAGATGTGACACAGCGTGTCCTTCGCCGCCTGCTTGTCCTCATGCAGTGCGATTAACAGTGCCAGCTGTCGCCCTTGCTCACGCACCCCTGTGTCCATCATGCTTTCGTCCCACCAGAGGGCCCAACGTGCTACGTCACGACGCACCGCTGCGACAACAAACGCCTTCCACAGTTGAAAGTAAAGAACCAGTCCTTTCGCTCGCTCCTTTACATCCTTCATCATACACAGCGTCTCGCAGAACTTGGTGGACATAAGGAATCCGTCCGTCAAACTCGACGTGGAAGACGGGTGTTCCACAAAGGTGTTCTCGCCAATCATCCGAATCACGTCCCACGTGCGTACCGAGAACGTTTCCCCTCTATAGCCCTGCTTTGCTGCACAGTGTGCGAGGTAGTAGAGCCGGTCTGCCACCTTGTCCGCGTAAAACACCTGTCCGTCGGCAAGGAAGTCGCTGAACGTCAAATGCCGATAGGCTCGGATGACCAACTCTGCAGCTTGCCAAGCGCCCTGACGCACGTAATTCTCGCCTTGCACCTGCAAACCATCGAGCACGGCGTAAATCACCCCGGTCTCCTTCTCCTTGACGGCGACGCCGATGATTTCGACCCATTGGTCCACGAGGTTCTGGTGGATGCCGAGGAGCGGATCGTCCAACCCAGTAGGTAAGGGTAAATCGGCTGCAATGACGAGCATGGCGTCCATGCAACGCATGCCGGTGACAGAGTCGCTGAACGAAGCCGCGCGCTTGGCGATGTCGCAGACCTGTTCCACATTTTCCAGGGCGGCCTGAAATTTACCGCGCTCATACGCCTTCCGATAGTCTCGGAGAACGAGCGAGATAATCTTATCCGGTTTCAACAACTGTACCACCGCGTACATGTACATGAGCAGGCTGACGAAACAGATAACCACAAGGACGAGGTCCGCACTCATTTCCCGGTTTAACGATGCTGGCAGCGGATCTCGCTCGGGATCTTTGATGTCGGCCATCAGAATGAAGCTGTGCATAATGGTCACGAGGTAGAAAAGAAACAGGGACACGTTGTAGGGTAAACGCATGTAGAAGTCCAGCACGCGATGCGTGTAGTTGCTTGCGGTCAACTGAATCGCAACCAAAATGATGGAGATACACAGCGCCAGGATGGTGGATAGCGACGAAATAATGGTATTCAGGTAATTTCGGGCAGTGTCGGTATCGCCTGAGAACATCGCTGGCGGGTGCAGAAACACCAAAACCAACACCAGAAGCGAGATCAACAAGTGAAACACAAAGGACGACGTGGCCATGCGCAAATGAGTCCAGAGCGTAGTTTTCCTAGATTTTATAGTTTTCTGCACAGCCCCCGCACCCCGCATTCTGTGGAATTACACTTTCCATCCTGCCCCGACTGATTTATTATGAAACGGAGACTCAAACATAATGGGTTCCTGAGGCCCATGTCGTTGAGAGGAGCGTCACAACATGACACAAGTCAGCAAAAGACTGGCTGCAGGTGCAAGTAGGCCGGCACCAGGAGATAACGTGCTGACAAATACGCAACAAGTCGTCAAATTGGCCTTGGACAGACTGGGGTACAGTGAGGCCGTATATGAACTGTTGAAAGAACCGATTCGCGTGCTGACGGTGCGCATCCCGGTCCGAATGGACGACGGTCGCGTCGAAGTGTTTACCGGTTTTCGCGCGCAGCACAACGATGCCGTCGGCCCCACCAAAGGCGGGATTCGCTTTCATCCGAACGTGTCCCTTGACGAAGTCAAGGCACTTTCCATCTGGATGAGCATCAAGTGCGGCATTTTCAACCTCCCTTACGGTGGAGCGAAAGGCGGCATTATTTGCGATCCACGCGGAATGTCTATCGGCGAACAAGAGCGGCTTGCCCGCGGCTACGTTCGGGCCATCAGCCAAATCGTCGGTCCAACCAAGGACATTCCAGCACCGGACGTGTATACCAACCCACAAATCATGGCGTGGATGTACGATGAGTACAGTCGCATTCGCGAGTACGATTCACCCGGATTTATTACAGGAAAGCCGCTTGTGCTCGGCGGATCGCAAGGACGCGAACGGGCGACCGCCCTTGGCGTGTGCGTGGCGATGCGCGAAGCGGCCGCGACGCAAAATCGGTCGGTGCAGGATTTGCGCGTGATTATCCAGGGATTTGGCAACGTAGGCAGTAACGTAGCTATGATTCTGCACGAATTGGGTGCGAAAGTGGTCGGCATCAGCGACGCTGGTGGCGGCATATACGACGAGAACGGCTTAAATATTCCCGAGTTGTTTGAGAAGCGGGACTCCTTCGGAATGGTCACCCCGGCGTTTAGCCATGTGTTGTCACAGGAGGAATTCCTGTTGAAACCATGCGACGTCCTCATTCCGGCGGCGCTAGAGAACCAGATCACGAGCAAAAACGCGAACGACATCCAGGCGTCCATCATCGTGGAAGCGGCGAATGGACCCACCACACCGCGGGCCGATGAAATTCTCGCCGAACGCAATATTCTTGTAGTACCAGACGTGTTGGCCAATGCCGGTGGCGTGACGGTCTCCTACTTCGAGTGGGTTCAGAACAGCCAAGGCTTGTACTGGACGGAAGAGGAAGTCAATCGACGCTTGGAATCCTTGATGGTCGGTTCGGTGCACAACGTCTTAAAGACGGCCGAGCGCTATAAAGTATCCACGCGGCTTGCTGCGTACATGATGGGCGTCAAGCCGTTTGCCGAAGCCATGCGCTGGCGCGGATGGGTCTAAGAAGTGTTGGGGCTGCGCACAATCTCCTTTCCACAGGAGGTTGTGCGCTTGCTGTTCACAGAAGAAGTCAGACGGCAACACACACAATTTCCAGACCATTACATGAATCTATACAATTTTGATATATCAGAATATTTCAACATGGTAGTATAGTAGTGTGTAATTATCCGAATTTATCGTCGTTTGTAATCGCGATTGTAGATGGTTGACGCTTTGTAAGGAGGCATAGGGATGTACCGGAAAGACGATACAGGGCAACCTTAATGCTCGCCCCATGGTGGTAAGCGCTTTCGATCCCCTACATCGTGGCGCCAGCGGCTCCTTCAGCAAGAACGACTGGAAAGTGTCCGATTTCGATGACAAACTTCCGAAACACGTCTCGTTAAGGAACACATTGACGACGCCTGGAACTCGCAAGACAAAGACAACGACGTCTTCGCCATCAAGTACCAGAACAAGTTGATGATTATGTCCCACACGTGTACGCACTGGGGTTGCCACGTGAACGGGTCCGAGGATGGCGGCAAATCGGTCGCTCCCAAGTACAACAACGGCCAGAACTGGTTTATGTGCCCTTGCCACGACAGTTTGTACAACATCTACGGCGCACCGACGCCGAGTTCACCAGCACCAGATCCGGTTGCAGTATACGACTACAAGGTGGACCCAGACGGAACCGTTTACGTTGGCCAGTCTGTCACCCGCAAGATGGCCACCTGGAACCAGATTCCCGGCTCGACCCTTGCATAGCGTCGCTACCAAAACAACAAAGGGTGTGTTCACGCGGCAGAACACGCCCTTTGTTTGTCTGTCGGTACAGCTCACACGATGATTCTTTAAACGCGAGCGATTTGCAAAATTCCTTTAGAGTGGTCCAACACGACTGTTGCTTGTGTTTTGCAAATCGCTGACGCAACTCTCGTCACGCAAAGATCACGCAACCCGGTTCAGTCGTGCATCAGGTTTCGTCACTCCGACTTCCGTGATTGTCCGTACTGATCCGGGGCACGTCTCCACAAGAGCAGCCGCTCGACATCGGACGATGTGACATAACCTTGTTCTACTGCCACTTGAATAAGTGTTTCATAGTCCAGTAAGCGGTACGCCGGAACCCCTGAGGTAACGACCCGCTGTGCAGCGTGCTCGAAGTCGTATGAAAAGATAGAGCAGACCGCCAGGACGCTGACGCCCGCATGCTGCAGCGCCTCCACTGCATCATACGCAGATTTTCCGGTGGACAGCGTGTCTTCCACAAGAACACAGGAGGCACCTGCAAACACGCGGCCTTCCACCCGTTGCTGCCGTCCGTGGTCTTTTGCCTTGCTTCTTACGTAGGCCGTGGGCAGGCTCAGTCGGTCCGAGACAATCGCAGCGTGCGCAATGCCACCGGTGGCGGCTCCAGCAATCATGTCCACGCCTGGATAGTATTCTTCGATAATCGATGTGAGCCCTGCGACGACGTGTTCTCGTACGAGCGGATAGCCCAAGATCAGGCGGTTGTCGCAGTAAATTGGCGACTTCCATCCGGAAGACCAAGTGAAGGGCTCGTCGGGACGAAGCTCCACAGCTCGGATCTGCAGCAATCCAAGTGCCAAACTGCGGGTAACGTCCAGGGGACTCCGCAAAAAGACTGACTCACTCATACGACGTATGGCTCCTCTCTGTGTCCACTCTTTGCGTCCGTGCTCGCTCCATTTCGTCCCAGATGGACTTCAGTGCGGCCAACGGAGAGGCCGCTTGGGTGACGGCCCGTCCGATGACCAGGTGAGTCGCGCCAGATGCAATCGCTTGTCCCGGCGTCCGCGTGCGCACTTGGTCATGTACGTCCGCGCCCGCTGGCCGAGTACCCGGCACGACCGAGACAAACGACGCGGGCACGTGTGTGTAAATCGCTTCGATGTCAAGGGCAGATGCAACGACCCCGTCCAGCCCGCAATGATAGGCCAACTGTGCAAGCTGGGGCACCAGTGCCGACGACGACGGAAGCTGCATCTGGTGCAGCGCATCGTCTCCGAGGCTGGTCAACACGGTCACCGCAATCAACTGCGGACGGTGTGTGCTGCCTTCCAAGGCGTTGCGGGCGGCTTCCAGCATTTTTGGACCGCCCAAGGCGTGTACGTTCACCATGTCAATGCCACTGTCGCGCAAAACCCTCAGGGCACCCGCCACGGTATTCGGAATGTCGTGCAGCTTGACGTCGAAAAAGACGCGCTTTCCATCTCGCACAAGCCGTTCCACCACCCTCATGCCTGCGGCGTGAAACAACTCCAGGCCCACCTTGTACCCGTCCACGGCCTCCCCAAACAGCTCTACCAAAGCTTTAGCGCTCTCGAGTGAAGGGACGTCCAGCGCAATGTACGAGTGGCTGCGCGCAAAGTCGTACGCATCACTCGCAAGCGTGTCCAATAAATTTGTCACGGTTGGCCATCTCCTTGCCCGGAACCAGCAAGCGGTACGGTTGCAAATCGAATGGTTGACAATACCTCCAGGAGTGAAGCTGCTGTGTCCAGAGACGTTAAACAGGGCACGCCGTGCTCCACCGCTGTTCGGCGGATGCGGAATCCGTCACGCTCTGGCTTCCTGCCTTTGGTCAAGGTGTTAATGACCAACTGAATCTGTCCGTCGCGGATATCGTCGACGAGGTTGGGGGTGCCTTGCGCAAGTTTGTTAACCACGCGCACCTCGAGCCCACGTTGACGCAGGTACTTGGCTGTTCCTTCCGTCGCCGCCAGCCGAAACCCGAGGTTCGCAAACCCTTCCAGAATCGGGAACGATTCTTCCTTGTCCTTGTCAGCAATGGTGGCCAAAATCGTGCCGTATAGCGGTATCGCCGTCCCGGCGGCCAACAGACCTTTATAGAGAGCCTTAGCATACGTCGTTTCGGTTCCCATCACCTCGCCCGTCGACTTCATCTCTGGCCCAAGCGTGATATCAACGCGGCGAAGTTTCGCAAACGAGAACACCGGTACTTTCACAGACACGCGCTTCTGTTCTGGAACCAAGCCCGTACTCCAACCTGCTGCCGCCAAGGACTGCCCAAGTACCGCCTGCATGGCAAGATGAACCATCGGGACGTCGGTCACTTTGGACAAGAACGGTACTGTCCGCGATGACCGCGGATTGACTTCGAGAACGTACGCCCGATCCCCCTGTACGACGAACTGGATGTTGACCAGCCCTTTCACATGTAAACCGCGCGCGATGCGTATGGTGTAGTCGACAATACGGTCCTTGACTGCCTGGCCGATGGACTGTGGTGGGTAAACCGCGATGGAATCCCCGGAGTGCACCCCCGCGCGCTCAATGTGCTCCATAATACCGGGAATGACCACCGTTTCTCCGTCACTGATGGCGTCCACTTCCACTTCCACGCCCTGCAAGTAACGGTCGACCAACACCGGATGACTGTCCGAGACTTCCACCGCTTCATCCATGTAGCTGCGCAGTTCTTCGTCGGAGTAGATAATTTGCATCGCGCGGCCGCCCAGCACGTAGGATGGCCGAACCAGGACGGGATACCCGAGTTTGTGCGCGGCGTCCAGCGCCCCTTCGAGAGACGTGACCGAATAGCCTTCTGGGCGTGGAATGTCGAGCCCAGCGAGTAAGGCATCGAACTTTTCGCGGTCTTCTGCTTTGTCGATGTCCTCCATGGATGTGCCGTAGATCGGCACGCCCGCTTTGGCCAACGGCTCCGCAAGGTTGATAGCGGTTTGCCCGCCAAACTGCACAATCACGCCATCAGGCCGCTCCCGCTCTATCACGTGCATGACGTCTTCGATGTGCAGGGGTTCAAAGTACAGCCGGTCAGAGGTGTTAAAGTCGGTGGACACCGTCTCGGGATTGTTATTGATGATGACGGCTTCGTACCCGGCTTTACGAATCGCCCACACCGCGTGTACCGAACAATAGTCGAACTCGATGCCCTGACCAATGCGAATGGGGCCAGATCCCAGCACCAGGAGCTTCTTCCTATTCGACGTTTCGACTTCATCTTCCTCTTCGTACGTGCTGTAGTAGTACGGCGTGGCCGCTGCAAACTCCCCGGCGCAGGTGTCGACCATCTTGTACACCGGACGCACGTTGAGATCCCGCCGAACAGCCGTCACGTCGGTGGCGTCCACGCCGAGGAAGTGGGCAATCGCCGTGTCCGGATAGCCGATCTCTTTCAAGGCGCGCAACCATTCAGGGTGCTCATGGAACAGGTCCAACGGGTGGGATGCAGACGCCGCTGCTGCTTTGAGTTCCAACTCTGCCTGGACGAGGTTCTCTAGTTTGTAGAGGAACCAATGGTCAATCTTCGTGAAATCGTGAATCTCATCGACTGAGTAGCCGCGGCGAAACGCCTCAGCAATCACCCACAAGCGCTCGTCGTCCGGCTCTTTCATACGCCGCTCCACCTCTTCGTTTGACCACGTTGCAGCTTCCTTCGTCCACAACGAGTCGCGTTTGACCTCCAGGGAGCGGATGGCCTTCAACAACGCCTCTTCAAAGGAACGGCCGATGGCCATGACTTCCCCTGTCGCCTTCATCTGCGTTCCCAGCTTGCGATTGGCACTCTGGAATTTGTCGAACGGCCAACGCGGAATCTTGGCGACGATGTAGTCCAGCGCTGGCTCGAAACTGGCGAACGTCTCGCCCGTCACGGGGTTGCGTAGTTCGTCTAGGCGGTAGCCGACTGCGATTTTGGCGGCAACGCGAGCAATGGGGTATCCGGTCGCTTTCGAAGCCAGCGCGCTCGAGCGACTGACGCGCGGGTTGACTTCAATCACGTAATACCGCTGACTGTGTGGGTCGAGCGCGAACTGTACGTTGCACCCGCCTTCAATCTTGAGCGCACGGATGATTTTGAGACTCGCCGACCGCAGCATCTGGTAATCCGCGTCGGACAAGGTCTGACTCGGGGCGACGACGATGCTGTCCCCGGTGTGGACGCCGACCGGATCGACGTTCTCCATATTACAGACGACGATGCAGTTGTCTGCCCCGTCGCGAATGACTTCATACTCAATCTCCTTGTACCCGGCGATGCTTTGCTCCACGAGGATTTGGTGAATTGGGGACAGCGTCAGGCCGAGTTCCACAATCTCCTCGAACTCGTCCCATGTGGTCGCAATCCCGCCACCCGTTCCGCCCAGTGTGTACGCCGGTCTGATGATAATAGGAAAGCCAATTTTACGCGCGAATGCCCGAGCCTCTTCCACACTCGTCACAATGGCGCTCTCTGGCACGGGTTGTTCAAGACGACGCATCAAGGCTCGAAATTTCTCTCTGTCTTCCGCTTCCTGGATGGACGTGAGCTGCGTACCGAGCAGTTCCACCGATTCTTGCTCCAGGATCCCCATCTGCGCGAGTTGCACGGCCAAGTTCAATCCAGTCTGGCCGCCAAGCGTAGGCAGCAGTCCGTCAGGGCGCTCCCGGCGGATGATCTGTGCGACAAACTCAGGCGTCAGCGGCTCAATGTAGACTTTGTCAGCCATGTCAGGGTCCGTCATGATGGTCGCCGGATTGGAGTTGACGAGGACGACCTCGTATCCTTCTTCACGCAACGCCTGGCAGGCCTGTGTCCCTGCGTAGTCAAACTCGGCAGCTTGGCCAATCGTGATGGGGCCGCTGCCAATCACCATGATTTTCCGAAGATCAGTACGCTTAGGCATGCGCTGTCCATCTCCCTTCCCGAACGTCGTCCATCAATTGCATGAATTCGTCGAACAGGCCATCGGAGTCGTCCGGGCCTGGCCTCGCTTCCGGGTGGTACTGTACACAGAAAGCCGGGTACTTTCTGTGCGCCAAGCCCTCTACAGTGCCGTCGTTCTGGTTGACGTGCGTGAGAACCAGGTCCGTCCCCGCAATGGACTTCGGATCCACAACATAGCCGTGGTTCTGCGAGGTGATGGAAATTTTACCCGTCCGCAGGTCCTTCACAGGATGATTTACGCCGCGATGTCCAAACCGCATCTTCTCGGTCTTCGCACCGCACGCCAGCGCCATGAGCTGATGACCCAAACAAATCCCAAACATCGGGACACGCCCGAGCAGGCCGCGCACCGTTTCAATGGCGTAGTCGGCGTCTTCTGGATTGCCAGGTCCGTTACTGAGCATGACTCCATGCGGCTGCCACGCAAGAATTTCCTCCGCCGTGGTTCTCGCTGGCACTACAATCACGTCGCATTGGCGCGCCAACAACGAGCGAACAACGCCTGCCTTCATACCGAAATCCATTGCGACCACGCGTCGGCCGCTGCCAGGACACCGGTATACAGACCCGGTGGTCACGTGGTCAATCTGATCTCTTGGAAACGGATTTCGAAGTCGTTCGCGGAGTTCCTCCACCGGTGTATCCAGCGTCGTCAACACAGCCTTCATAGTGCCGTGACTCCGAATGGCCTTGGTGAGTTTCCGCGTATCAATGCCTGCGATACCAAGGATGTTGTTGCGCTGGAGGTAGCTCTCGAGCGTCCCTGCGCTCTTGAAATGGCTCTGAACTTCCGCAAACTCGCGCACCACAAACCCGCGAACGTGCGGTTTGCGGGATTCCACGTCGTCCACATTGACGCCGTAGTTGCCAATCAGGGGATACGTCATCGTCACAATTTGTCCGTAGTACGACGGGTCAGTCAAGATTTCCTGATATCCTGTCATTCCCGTATTGAATACCACTTCTCCGAAAGACTCACCGGTCGCTCCGAAACCTACACCGGAGAAAACAAGCCCATTTTCGAGAACGAGTCGAGCCGGTTGTCGGTCTGATTTAGAAAGTCCCATACTGGCCTGCCTCCTGTCTGTCATAGACAATCTTTCCACCACACACCGTCAACGTCGGAAATCCGACCACGCGCCATCCGGCGAAAGGTGTGTTACGTCCCTTGGACAGAAACTCATCTGGTGAAATCACGCGCTCGGTACCGAGATCTACCGCGACCACATCCGCTTTGCCGCCAACGCGGATGACGCCCCCCGGCAAGCCAAACTTGTGCGCCGGAATGGTGGACATTTTCTTGACCAGGTCTGCCAGGGACAGTTTTCCAGGCACCACAAGGTGGGTGTACAGCAGCGCAAACACCGTTTCAATACCAACCATTCCAAACGGCGACTCTGCAATCGAGCGCTGTTTTTCTTGTGCAGTGTGCGGCGCGTGGTCGGTCGCCACCATATCCAGCGTTCCGTCTAGAAACCCTTCGAGGCAAGCCAATCTGTCCCGTTCGCTTCGCAGCGGCGGGTTCACTTTGTACACTGCTTCGTCCGACGTGATGACGTCCTCAGTCAACAACAGATGGTGCGGCGTGACTTCAGCAGTCACGTGAACCCCCCGCGATTTGGCCCATCGAATCAGAGCGACGGCAGACTCCACGCTGACGTGACAGACGTGCAGGTGAGCGCCCGTTTGTTCCGCCAGGAGAATGTCCCGCGCAATCATTGCTGACTCCGCCTCGCCCGGGATGTCTGGCAACGAGAGTCTGCGCGCCGCACCTTTGTGCAGCACGCCGCGACCAGCGATGGTCTCATCTTCTGCGTGGATGCACAGTGGCAAACCAACGGCAGCTGCCTCCATCATCGCTTGTCGCATGAGTCCCCCGTGCTGAACGCCTTTTCCATCGTCCGACAAGGCCACGGCACCCGCTTCTTTCAGCGCCGCAAAGTTGGTCAGTCGCTCACCGCTTTGACCTTCTGTAATACAAGCAATCGGCAGTACCTGCGCTGCGCCCGCTGCCTCTGCCTGACGCCGCACGTACGCGACCAGTTCAGGCGTATGCAGAGGTGGATTCGTATTGGGCATGCAGGCAATTTGAGTGAATCCCCCGGCGGCAGCCGCCTTCGCTCCCGTCGCGATGGTCTCCTTGTCTTCGAAGCCAGGTTCCCGCAAATGCACGTGCATATCGATAAAGCCCGGTAACAATACTTCGCCGGACAATTGGACCGTTGCATCCGCTTCCGGCAGATCACGACCAATGGCCAGAATGGTACCTTCCGTTTCATGGATGAGTACGTCTGCTTGCGCGAGACTTCCATCGGTCAAGTCCAACAATCGTCCGCCTGTGATTTTCAGTCTCACACAATTACCTCCTCACCATGTCTTCGAGAATGGCCATGCGCATGTACAACCCGTTTTCCACCTGTCGGAAGTAGGCTGCGCGCGGGTCACCATCGACGTCTGGGTGAATTTCGTCGACGCGTGGAAGGGGGTGCAGAATCCGCGCTCCCGGCTTCATGACCGAGAGAGACGCAGAAGTCAAGTGGAACTTTTCGGTTCCAGCAGCTTCGTCGGTGCAAGCCAACCGCTCTGTTTGAATCCGAGTCTGGTACACGATATCCGCACTGGATAACGCGCCCCTCAGATCTTGCGTCGTCTGTATGAAAAGCCCTCTGCTGCGAAGCGCCTGCATCATGTCCTCAGGGAGTCCCAATGACGCGGGGTGAAGCAGTGTGACAGAGACATCCTCGTACTTGGCCAGCAGTTGTAACAGGGAGTGAACAGTCCGTCCGTATCGCAAATCCCCCATGATGCAAACCTGAAGGCCGTCCACGTGGCCCAATTCCCGCCAGATGGTGTAGACGTCGAGTAACGCCTGGGTCGGATGTTCACCTGACCCAGCCCCCGCGTTGATGATAGGAACCGGGCTCTGTGGTGCAGCCATCGCCATCGCGTCGTTTTCGTGATGCCGAATGACTATCGCATCTGCGTAACATCCGACCACTCGAAACACGTCTTCCAACCGCTCGCCCTTTTTGGCGGATGAATGCTCCAGCGCATTTTCGGCACTGATCACACGACCGCCGAGCCGAAGTACCGCAGACTCGAACGATAACCGGGTGCGCGTGCTGGGTTCGTAAAAGAGCGCGGCGACGACCGAACCTGCAAGAATGGCTTGGCGGTCCTTGGCCGACATGACCCGAAGTTCCTCCGCACGGGCGATCCAGCGCGTGACATCGTCACGCGTAACGTCACGGGCGGACAGTAAGTGTCGTACCGACGACGTCCCCGTCTGGCGTTCGCGTTCGACTAACGTTGACATCGTCATCTCAAATTCGGCTCCTTGTCGCTGTCTTTGGCCACAATCCAAACGCCATCATCCCCATCCACTTCCGAGAAGTGTACTGCAATGGCCTCGTCCCGTGACGTCGGAACATTCTTGCCCACATAGTCCGCACGAATCGGTAGCTCCCGGTGCCCGCGGTCGACCAACGCCGCCAGTTGCACCATTTTCGCGCGCCCCGTAGCCATAATGCCGTCAAGGGCCGCGCGAACCGTCCGCCCGGTGTACAAGACGTCGTCCACCAGCACGACAATCTTGTCCTGAATTTGCACTCCGGCCATCGGAGGACGCGCTCCGTTTTGCACGGCGACATCGTCACGATACGGCCGCGGGTTCATGTGATGTACCTCTGGTCGGATGCCCTCAATGTCCAGCAATTTATCTGCGATGCGGTCAGCCAGCACGGCACCGCGCGTCTCAATACCGAGCAGCATAACCCCGTTCAACCCTTTGTTTCGCTCCAGAATTTCGTGGGCCATGCGGGTCATCGACCGCTGCATGCCAGCTGCATCCATGATCTGTGCCTTGGTTTGCATCTCTCTTCCCGCCTTTGTCAAATTCTGCCCGTTTCGCCGCCGCCACACAAAAAAGGTGGCTCCCGGATTGGAAGCCACCTTGGTATGTGTACACGAGTGACCCTGCGTGTTTGCGCAAGGATATTTTGGCGACTCCTTTCCAACCTCTCGGGATTGGTTTAAAGGCAGTGTTCATGTTTGTTTTACTGTACTTCAAACGCAACGGTTCGTCAAGAACGAATCCGAACAAACCGTTGTAGCTGTTGTCTCGCGCTCCACAGTTGTCAGTGAAACATAAACCATTACAACAGCTCGGCCCGCAATCCCTGTAGCAAATGTTCCATATCTGGCGGCAGGTTCGAATGAAATAACATCGCCTGCCCGGTTCGAGGATGCGTAAAGCCAAGTTCCATCGCGTGAAGCGCCTGTCCATCAATGGCGAGCGTATGGCGACGGCCGTAGATCGGATCGCCAGCGAGTGGATGGTCGATGTAAGCCATGTGCACTCGAATTTGATGTGTCCGTCCCGTCTCCAGCTTCAACTCCACATAGGTGTACTCGTGAAACCGCTCCAACACTTTGAAGTGCGTCACAGCCCGCTTGCCTCCGTCGCGAACCGTCATTCTCTGCCGATTTCGTGGGTCGCGTCCGATGGGCGCGTCAATCATGCCTTCGTCGTGTGCGAGAACACCGTGGACGATGGCCCGATAAACGCGGTGTACAGTGTGCTCCTTCAGCTGTGCAGCCAACTTGTGGTAGGCAAGGTCCGATTTCGCGAACATCAACAACCCTGAGGTGTCCTTATCGATGCGGTGCACGACACCGGGGCGCAAACTTCCTCCGAGCGCCGACAGGGACACGCCACGGAACAGCAGACCGTTCACCAGTGTTCCGTGCGGATGCCCGGCCGCAGGGTGTACCACCACGCCTCTGGGCTTGTCCACGACGACCACATCGTCGTCGTTGTGTACGATTGCAAATGGGACGTCGTCAGGAACCAGCTCCACCGGCTCTGGCTCAGGAATACGAACCTCGTATTGCTCCCCATCGGCCACGGCATCACTAGCCTTTAGGCGCGGCCTAGGGCCTGTGATATGCCCCTCTGCCAACCATTGCTGAATCTGGCTGCGCGATACGTCGTACTCACGCTCCTGCAAAGCGTCTGTCAGCCAGCGGTCTAGCCGTTCACCGACTTCTGCGCCCTCTACCACCAATTGTTCAGAGATCAAGCTCATTTCGTAACGTCCTCCGTGTTTCGTTTGACCGATTTGTCCGCTCGGAAACTCTGCCAAAGTAGCAGCACCACGCCCACGTTAATGCAGGTGTCCGCTAAATTGAACACGGGGAAATTGATGGCTTCGATATACACGTAGTCGACCACGGTTCCCGTGAAGACGCGATCGCAAAGATTTCCAAGCGCACCCCCGAGAACCAACGCAAGGCCAACAGTCACCCACGACTTGGGGCGGTACTTTCTTTCTATCCACACCACCACCGCAATGACCACCAGGGCCACGAGCACGAGCAACCAATGTGCCTGCTGAAGAATGCCCCACGCTGCCCCTGGATTTCGAATGTACTGGATCTCCAGAACAGAGGGCCAAATCGGGATGGACTCGCCTTGAACCATGTGGGTTCGCACGAGCCACTTAATCCCTTGATCTGCGGCAAACACAAGAAGTGCCAGTATGTAGAGCATGAAACTCACCTTTCATCACCCAGGTCAAGCCCAAGTGTCTGCAGACAGTCTACCACAATTGCCTAAGCCCCAAAACCGGTGCCGCGGTTTGCGCCAAGACACGCACTGGCTTGGATACTCGGAGAACCGGGTATCCAAGCCACTGTGCTAGGGAAGTTGGGACTTATACTCCTCGTTCGTGATTTTGTCCACGTCCTCGACAATGCCTTCGTTGTCGTTCAGGTAGTCGTCTTGCGCAAGGTAGTCGTACTCTTCGTCGTAACCTTGTCGCTGGTTGAACCGCCACACCGCTTGTAAGGAATCTTCGCCATCAAACGCCACGTTGTCGGTTCCATCTAAGTCTGTTCTCCCGAATCCGGGCGTGAGAAACTCCTCCTCAATCGGGCGCGACCGGTCAGGGTGTTGCCGCTCGTCCTTACGCTTGCAATCGATGCACAGCGTCGCGAGCGGGTACGCCTCCAGCCGATCCGCATCAATCGGCTCACCACACTCCGCACACATCCCGTACGTTCCGCCGTCTATCGCGTCCAGCGCTCTGTCCACTTCCTGCAGGCGGAGCTTGTCAAGGTCACGCAATGCGACGTCTTTTCCGCGTTCGAACAATTCGCTTCCGATATCGGCCGGATGATTGTCGTACAGGGACAGTTCACTCAGTTCGTCGCTCATCGCGTCATCCAAACCGTACTGCCCCGTTCGCTCCATTCGGTTTCGAATTTCAGACCGCGCGTTTTCCAGCCACGCCTGTTGTCTACTCCAGTCGACCACTCGCATCGCCTCCACGTCTCTAGTGTGGGTCAGTGGCATCTGGAAGATACCGAGGCGAGCTCTGCCAAGTTGTTCAAAAGACTGTCACCGCTTTTGTGATGCGGACGTTGTATCATGGATAACAAATGAGCGATGTTGCAAGTCGCTGAAACGAGAAATGGAGAGACGGCATTTGCGCAGATACCGGCTACAATCCATTGCACTAGTTCTGATGTGGATTGGCGCGCTGGAAATTGCAGCGAGCTTCCTCGCCAAGCAGTGGTTCCAGTTTGAAACGCACCTGAGCCCCCTGTTCTTCTTGGTCCTTCTCATTGGAATCGCCATGTATGCGTTCAGTCGCCTGTTTTAGCGGCCTTACAACCCTCTTCGTACAAAAATGACCCGGTTCTCTACCGGGTCCAACACACTCTGTCACGTTATTCCGTTTTCTGCAAATCCGCACTGAGCAACTTCTGCGCGCTCAAGTCCATGTCAAACCTTTCCCACTCGCCGGACTCTAACATTTCCAACTGAGCCTGAATCAGAGAGCGGAAACGCGCTCTGAAGATGGCGGCGTGCTTTTGCACTTCTTCTATTTCCATGGCAATTTTGCGAGATTTCGCCAACGCCTCACTGATAATCCGATCCGCGTTTTTCTCAGCTTCCTTCAAGATGAGCTGAGCTTCCTTACGCGCGTTCGCCTTCACTTCTTCAGCCGTCTCCTGGGCTACCAAAATCGACTTCCCAAGACTTTCTTCGATGTTTGTAAAGTGGCGCAGCCGCTCCGCGTATTGGTCCAACTTTTCTTCCAAGTCCTTATTTTGACGAATCAAGGCTTCGTAGTCCTGGATAATTCGTTCCAGGAAATCATCCACCTCGTCCTCGTCATAACCGCGAAAAGCACGGCTGAACTCTTTGTTATGAATGTCTAAAGGGGATAATGGCATCCCAAGACACCTCCTGAAATTCGACAGCTCTATGCAAAACATCGCAGAGGTCGACAGCATCTTTAGATGTCCTTCGACGCGTGGAGAGCGTTCTCCTGCACTCTGGGAAATTTATCTGCCGGACCGTAGTACGCCAATTTTCACCCGCTGCCTTCCCTTCCTGCTTTCTCCTTGCAATTCAAGCAGCCGGATCCTTCCGAAACCGCGGATGGATAAAAGATCTCCGACATCCAGCACGACATCTGGCTTTTCGAGTTCTGTGAAGTTCAAAGTGACCATGCTCTTCAGGATAGCCTGTTGCGCGTTCGACCGAGACCAGCGACAGGCCTGTGCCAGCACCGCGTCAGCCCGCAACGAAGACACGCTGACAACCTCGTCCTCGTACCGCGGCGCCAGCAGGTTCACGGGTCGAGTGACCTTTTCTACGCGGATCACATCGCGCCCGACCTGCACCCATTCTTGCAATAGAAACTCCGCGACTTCGTCACAGACCGCCACGTAGACGCCACCGTCCTGAGGATAGATGTCCCCGATTTTGCGGCGATTCAGCCCAGTGCCTAACAGAGCGCCCAATGCGCTACCGTGCGTGATATCTGCCCCGCTGAGTGTTGCTGCAAACAACAGGGTGATTTGAAAATCTTCACCCGCAGGGTGCCAATCCTCGGGCATCATCAATGCTCGCTTGCGTTCCGCGTGCTCCGGGCCCCCGAACATGGCCGTGCAGACACCTTCGTGATTGGCGACGGATTGCATCAGGTACTGCTCGCGGGGTGTTAAAAAGTCTGTCAGTCGCCAGCGCCGCTCTGCAATCACGGTCCCCGTTATGTCCAATACGCGTCGCAAAAATGGCCGCTCATCCAGCCTCGCCCATCCGGCGAGCGAAATCGCATCGTTCATCGTTACGTCAGACCTCTTAGGAGAGCGATGAGCACTGACATAATGCCCTCTTCGATAAAGTAAAAGACAATGACTGCTACGATAAAGGATAAATCCAGAACCACACCGCCAAGTGGAATCCCTGGTATATACCGGCGGAACAATCGCAAATACGGATCGGTCAGCCGTGCGAGCAGTTGTCCGAGCTGGGTTTCGGCCAAATCCGGAACCCACGAAATGACCGCAGTTGCGATGAGCAGGAACCAGTACACTGTAAGGATAGCCTGTACAATGTTGATGACTACGACATACACTTTACTCACTCTCCCTCGATGAGCCCGTCTTCACAGCGTAGGTCCATGCATCAGCCGCCGTCCTATTCGAACCATGGACGCGCCTTCCTCGACTGCGATGGGAAAGTCCTCCGACATGCCCATCGACAGCTCCGCCACCTCCTCTGGTGCAAAACCGGCTGCTAAAAGATCGCTTCGCAAGTCCTTCAGGCCGCGAAAGACACTGCGGATCCACGCTTCCTTCTCGGTATGCGGAGCCATGGTCATGAGCCCGCGCAGGTTCAGTCCTGGCAGCCCGCTTACTACCGCCGCCACATCTGGAACTTGCTCTGGCGGCAACCCGTACTTTTGCGCTTCCCCCGAAACATTGACCTGTATTAAGACGTTCACCGCTTTACCGACTTTGACGGCCTGATCACTGATGGCTTTCGCCAACTCCAAGGAATCGACAGAATGAATCCAAGAAAAGTGTCGCACGACGTATTTCACTTTATTCAGCTGTAAGTGCCCAATAAAGTGCCAGGTTACGCCCTCGGCGCCTGGAGCCGTCAGCATCTCTTTGGCGTGCTGCCAGCGATTCTCACCAAAATCGTCCAGTCCAGCCGCCCGCAGTGCTGCGATCGCGTCGGGCTGCACAGTCTTCGTGACACCAATGACACGTATTTCCTGCGGACTGCGGTTGGCTCTCTGACACGCCTCGGCAATCATTCGCCGGATGTCAGCCAACGCAGCCTGGTAGTCTCTCACCTCGACCAGATATCATCACCTTCCGTCAAAGTAGTTCCATGTCACCACGAAAAATCCCTGCTCACGCCTCGTCCTTGACAAGACAAACTATGGCCAGTTGACGTCCGGTGAGCCCCTCATCCGCCCGATATGAAAACAGGACATCTGCCTGGCACGACGTGCAGACGCCGGTATCGACAATGTGCTCTGGGCGCACTCCGGACTGCATGAGATCCTGCCGCACGCACGCTTGCAAGCTGAGCAGATATCGATCTGTTCGATGAAATCGCTGCGCCAGAACATTCCTGCCAAACTCTGTTTTGATTGGATCCGCCACCACATCGTTGACCTCATAGCAGCACTGACGAATGGACGGACCAATCCACACTTGCACGTCCGCTGGATTCGATTGGAACGTCTGTTGCATGGTCTCCAGTACGCGGCGGACGATGTGCTGCACCGTGCCTTTCCATCCTGAATGTGCTGCGCCTATCACCTGCCGGACCCTGTCGTAGAATAGCACCGGGACGCAGTCAGCCGCCATCACCACTAACCCAAGGCCGCGCACATCGGTGACTAACGCATCCGCACCCTGGATGGAGGTGTGGACGTCCTTGGCACCGCATCCTGCCTCGACTTCGGTGACGACGGCCACGGTCGCGCCGTGTACCTGTTCCGCCACCACCCAGCGCTCCACAGGACAGCCCACCTCTATCGCGCAGCGCTCTCGATTTTTCAGTACAGCGTCCGTATCATCCCCTACATGCAATCCCACGTTGAGTTCTTGGTACGGAGGCCGGCTGACGCCGCCTCTACGAAACGAAAATAAACCCCGCACTTCGTGCAAAGGCCAGTTTGGACGGATCCACACAGGATCCCCGACGGAACCAGACCATATGGTATACACAGCACCACTTCCTTCGTACTTCGCTCACTTTTCAGGTTACAACAGTGTGGAGCGATTTGCACGACTGCGGTCAGTATCCACCGGTCCCCTGCTTCCCAGATTGAGGTGGCAAATAGTAACCTGTTTCACGAAGTGGGCGCAAGTCCACCAAAATTACGTCAGATCCGATTTTTACAATTTGATTCCACGGCACCACATAGTCCTGTCCACCACCGACCATCCCGAAGAAGCGACTTTGTCCGGGAATGACGAGCGCGTGGATGAGGCCGCTGTCTGCGTCAATTTCAAGGTCTCCGATGGTGCCGAGCCGCTTCCCGTCGCTGACGTTCACCACGTCCTTGGACTGCAATTCGGAAATACGCATGGACCATCCCGCCTTCCCTCGATACACCTTTCATGATTACGTCATCCTCATATATATGTCCGGGAAGGCGGGAACTTGCTCGGCAGGGTCCTACACCTGAATGTGCTTTTGCATACGGTGGATGGCTGCTTTTTCTAAACGAGACACTTGTGCTTGCGAGATGCCGATTTCTTCGGCTACCTCCATTTGTGTCTTTCCTTCATAAAACCGCATGGAAAGAATTTTCTTTTCCCGATCACTCAGCTTTCTCATTGCCTCTCGCAGGGCAATCTCCTCGACCCACGTCTTATCCATGTTTTTGTCGTCACTGATCTGGTCCATGACGTAGATGGGATCTCCCCCGTCGTTGTAGATCGGCTCAAACAGCGAGACGGGATCCTGGATGGCATCCAGCGCGAAAACAACGTCTTCTTTCGGGAGTTCTAGCACGTTCGAGATTTCCTGCACGGTCGGTTCCCGCAAGTGCTGGTTCGTGAGCTGGTCGCGTACTTGCAGTGCTTTGTACGCGATGTCTCGCAAGGACCGACTGACCCGGATAGGATTGTTGTCGCGCAGATAACGGCGAATTTCGCCAATAATCATCGGCACAGCGTATGTAGAAAAACGAACGTTCTGACCGAGGTCAAAGTTGTCGATAGCTTTCATCAGTCCAATACAACCGACTTGGAACAAGTCGTCGACGTACTCGCCGCGATTGTTGAAGCGTTGAATGACAGAAAGGACTAGGCGGAGGTTGCCATTGACCAATTTTTCACGGGCCGAAAGTTCACCTGCTTGCAGACATTGAAATAACTCGCGCATTTCCCCATTCGTAAGAACCGGGAGTTGCGACGTGTTGACTCCGCAGATCTCGACTTTGTTTCGCTTCATTCCATTTCCCCCCATGGTGTCTGACCCAAGCCGCCTACGATTCCAGCGGAGAAACAAACGGCGAAGGAATGTCGTCAACAGTATTTCCGAGCAGGGTAAAGTTATGCACTATCGGAATATATCGGAGGGCGGCCGAAGCGAACCGTTCAAGTCATGCGGGATCACAAAAAATCGGCCGTAGTGGGCCGATTTACGCGAGTTGGCAGCGGTGTTCGAGTGGTGAATGATCATCAGCGACTTGAAACATTACGTGGGGGGCGAAGCGCAACGCGGTCACGCTTCGCCGCGGAACCTCTACCCACACTACAGCATGCGGTTAAATTCCCTGCGCAGCCGCTTGATAATTCGCTTTTCCAGGCGAGAGATATAGGATTGGGAGATCCCGAGTAAATCTGCAACGTCCTTTTGAGTCATTTCCTCCCCACGTCCGAGTCCAAAGCGAAGTTCCATGATTTTGCGTTCGCGTTCAGACAGCTTTTCCAGCGCGTCATAGAGAAGTTCTTTGTCCACCTCGTCCTCGAGGTTGCGGTAAATCGTATCCGCCTCTGTCCCGAGCACATCGGACAAGAGCAGCTCATTCCCATCCCAGTCCACGTTTAACGGCTCGTCAAAGGAGACTTCCGATTTGAGCTTGTTGTTTCTGCGCAGAAACATGAGAATCTCGTTTTCAATGCACCGTGACGCATACGTCGCAAGCTTAATCTTCTTCGTTGGATCAAACGTATTGACCGCTTTGATGAGTCCAATGGTTCCAATGGACACCAAGTCCTCAATGTGAACGCCTGTATTCTCAAATTTGCGCGCAATGTACACCACCAGGCGTAGATTTCGTTCAATCAACATAGCCCGGACAGATTCGTCCCCACCGGGGAGCCGACTGAGCAGGTACTCTTCCTCGTCCCGCGACAACGGTGGTGGCAGTGCCTCACTGCCACCGACGTAGTAGACCTCTTCAGCCCCGCCGCCAAGTTTGATGCGAATCCGGATCCAAAATAGTTGCAGCCGTATGCGCAACTTCATGTTCAGCCTTTTTGGCAACAGTGTCATCTTCACGCCCGTCAACTCCTGTGAGTACATCGATGTGTAGGATGGCTTGAAAGCGACCTTCGACGGAAAGTGGTTCATGGTGAAGCGCTAGCAGACACGGAACCGACACCGCTGTGCGTCGTCCATCCCGCTCCAGTTCCATGCTGTCCGGTCGAACAGCGATTGCCAGTTGCTGTCGTCCACCCGCCCCCCGGAACGGAACGAGGGAAAGCCGTTCGGAAAAAGGAATACCTGCGCACTTCTCCAAATTTGCAATCAGGTCACCATCGGTGGTCAGAGCATGAGCCAAGGCTTCGGGCAAGAGTTGCCGCATGACCGAAGCGTCGACCATGCACACCGGCCTACGCGTGAGTGGATCCCGTAACTGGTTGCCAGTATCGACGAGCCCGACGAAAGAGCAGCGCTTATCGGCGATGGTGGCGTGCACCGTGTAGAGGGCGACATGCGTTTGTCGCAACCGCTGGGCTCGTTCCAGTGTGAACTTCAGCAGGCCCACCCCGCAAGGAATCGCAACCAACAACGCCAGACTCTCCAGACTGGTTTCAAACGCCAAGCCGTGCCCAGTAGAGACGGCGCCTGACGTCACCGATGTACCCGGGACAGCAAAGTTCATCGCTATCGCGGCGCCGGCGAACACAAATGCGACGAGATAAAACGTGAGACACGCTCTAGCGAGTTGCAACCAGGTGCGCCAGGGAACGCCGATGGCGACCACAAAGAGCGATGCTAACGCCTTTCCCGGCCAAGTGGTGAGTGTAGAAAGTGATGGCGCGAAGAGAAGTAAGGCGTAGCAAGCCCCGAGGACCCCGCCGACAGCAACTCTCCAAAGCTTTGAGGGCGCCTTCAGGACCCAGCATGTCGTGAGCAAAATCACCGCGTCCATGACGACGTTGACTAGCCAAACCACGTCCGCATAGATGATGGGCATTGCATCACCTCGATGCGGTGTTTGCCACAGTATAGTACATCTCTATTACAAAGCCTGTCGGAACTTGCCTGCGAATCCATAGAGTTTTTGTTGAATTCCGTTGGGTCGTGACGCTCTCAGGGAAAGAAAAAAAGAGCAGCAAACCAGGAAAATACCGCGGTTCACTGCTCTTGGTCCCGCAACTTCGGTTGCAACGTCAAACGACGCGGGCCCGCGAACGGCACGGGCGGTTTTTACTTATCGCGCCCGAACCGATCTCTGCGCCGCATGAAAGCTGGCACGTCCCAGCTGTTTCCGGTCGTCAGTGGCACTTCTTCGATGACCGACGTCTTCGGGCGATCATGGGTTTGTGTCTGCGTTTGGGCAGACGGTTTCGGTTTGCTGTCGAATCCGGTAGCAATCACCGTAACCACAATCTCGTCGCCCAACTCAGGATTGATGTGCGCGCCGAAAATCATGTTCACTTCCGGATCCGCAGCCATGGACACAATATCTGCAGCCTCATTGACTTCCCACAGGCTCAGATTCGCACCGCCGGCGATGTGCATCAACACACCCATGGCACCATCAATGGAAGTCTCCAAGAGTGGGCTGTTGATGGCGTTTTTCGCCGCTTCACTGGCGCGGTTCTCACCACTCGCCACACCAATGCCCATCAAGGCGGAACCGCGCTCCGCCATAATGGCTTTGACGTCGGCGAAGTCGACGTTGATGAGACCTGGCACAGCAATCAAATCCGAAATACCGGATACACCTTGACGCAGCACGTTGTCCGCCTCGCGGAACGCTTCCAACATCGGTGTGTTCCTGTCCACAATTTCAAGTAGTCTATCATTCGGAATGACTATCAGCGTGTCCACTTTGTCGCGCAGGTTATTCACGCCGACTTCCGCTTGAGCCATGCGACGTTTTTGCTCGAAGCGAAATGGTTTCGTGACGACGCCGACGGTCAGTGCACCCAGTTCCTTCGAAATCTCGGCAATCACAGGCGCAGCGCCTGTCCCGGTGCCGCCTCCCATCCCAGCGGTGACAAACACCATATCGGCTCCCTGCAGCGCATTGACGAGGACTTCGCGACTCTCTTCCGCAGCCTTTTTACCGATTTCAGGGTTTGCCCCCGCGCCGAGTCCCCTTGTCAACTTCTCGCCAATTTGCAGCTTGGTCGCCGCCTTGGACAGTTGAAGCGCCTGCGCGTCTGTATTCACAACGATGAATTCGACGCCCTCGATGCCGGACTCTATCATGCGGTTCACCGCGTTGCAGCCGCCGCCACCAACCCCGATGACCTTAATTCTTGCTAATGGTTCGTAGTCCACGTCAAATTCCAGCATTACTGCTCCCCCTCATGCTAATCCATTGCGCCGTAGCGTCGAATTCTCAGATGAAGTCCCGCAACCAATCCTTGAATCGGGAAAACATCCCGCCGCCCGTGTTTACCGGGCGAGCAGTGGGTACCGTTTCGTGATGATTGTTGCGTACGTGTGAGCGCAGGGCATATCCAATCATACCGACACCGTTGACAAACGATGGATCGCGCACCCCGAGAAAGTCGGGAATAGCCACCCTAACCGGTGCCTTCAGTTCTTCTTCTGCCAAATCCCCTGCCGCCTGCATTGCTGCACAACCGCCATGCAACACGTACCCGCTTGGGAGATCATGCAGGTATCCCATCTTCTCAATTTCCTTTCGGACCAAAGAGAAGATCTCCTGCATCCGCGGTTCGATGATGGTTGCCAAATCATACTGGGAGTACTCAATCTCCTGATTGCTCCCGATGCGCGGCACTTTGAACTTCTCGGCGTCGGATGCAGCGCTGACCAGTGCACAGCCGTGCCGCAACTTCACCTGTTCCGCCGCGGCCATGTGGGTTCGCAGACCGATGGCGATGTCGTGTGTGACGTAATCGCCCCCCATCGGAATGATGCTTGTTCCGACGAGCACACCGTTTTCAAACACCGAAACGCTCGTAGCCCCCGCGCCGATGTCCACCAGTGCGACACCCAGCTTGCGCTCATCCTGCGACAAGGCAATGGTTCCTGCCGCCATAGGCATGAGCACCAGATTCGCCACTTCGATACCGGCGCGCTCCACGCAGCGAACCACATTGTGAATTGCTGTCCGGCTACCTGTGATCAGATACGCTTCGACTT
Source organism: uncultured Alicyclobacillaceae bacterium (assembly GCA_963788285.1). Lineage (GTDB taxonomy): Bacteria > Bacillota > Bacilli > Alicyclobacillales > Alicyclobacillaceae > Alicyclobacillus_A. The sequence continues at coordinate 119,696 of CAWBGB010000019.1, read as the reverse complement.
CCAGACGAACGCCTAACATCCCTCTGGGATCTACGATGCCTTTTAGCCCATCCACAATAAATTCCTTAGCCACCACGTCGATGATTTCCCGTTCTGGGGGCAGGGCAACGACGCGGGCTTGATGTAGTACTCGATCAATATCTTCTTCGCCAATTTCCCGATCCGCAGACGATACAGCCACAACACCATGACTGCTTTCCAGGTGAATATGGTTGCCCCAGATGCCCACGTACGCGGACGTGATATGTACTCCCACCATGCGTTCCGCGTGCTCGACAGCTTCCTTGATGGACTGAACCGTCAAATCTATGTCTACTATGGATCCTTGGCGAATACCTTCTCCCGACGCGGACCCAACGCCAATGACGTTAATCGTATTTCCAGCTGGTTCCCCAATGATTGTCCGTACCTTAGAAGTGCCGATGTCTAAACTTACGATGTAATCTCCTTTGGCCAACCGAATGGCACCTCCCTGACCGCCAATTACACATCATACTTCCTTGCTACTTCAACAAGGTTTTCGACAATCCTCTTTTTTGACACAAAGTTTTTCATAAAACACTGTGAAACTCGGAACCCTACGCTTTCGGCGACACTGCAGTCTCCTTCGGCCGCTTGAGTCCCATCTTGTTGAATGCAATTCGATGGATGATCGCGATGTTTTGAAAGAGCCGCACACCGAACGCAACGACAGCCGCCAAATACAAGTCTACTCCCAACTGAACTCCAATGTAGGCGAGTAGCGCGGCCACAAGTGCGTTAAAGAAAAAATCCAGATATAAACACGGCCCCGTCAAACGCCTTTTTGAGACTCGCTCGCACACCGCCAAACACTGTGTCCAAAGCCGCGAGAATGGCGATGGAAAGATACAAGGAATAGGCAACTGGAATATCCACATTGGTGGCCAAACCAATACCTACACCAAGCACCAGTCCAATCACAGGCAACCATATCATCCGTTGTTGACCTCCTTTGCCCAGTGTCCTGGCAACGGTCCGGTGTACGCCGGAACGGTGACGCCGTTTGGCCCTGGGTGTGCGGTAGTCACACAGTCTTCCTGCATGATGTTCAAATCGTCCTTGACGTTGTTTACAGTCAGTATGGCTTGCATCCTGTCAATATCCCCCATAGCCGTGATGACATAGGGACTGGGGATAGGGTTCGTGTCGACCTGCAACACGTTTGTCGATGGATCCAAACCTCCCACCAGACGAATGGACGACGTGTCACCAGCCGTTGGCCATTGATGCTACCAGGTCGCCACCACGCGGTATCCGTTAATGCACACGGCCGCAGCACCTGCCGTAGACAACTGGTGGATGACACTCCGGACGTCCCAGTCGTGCGTAAGGTATTGCTCCGTGTTCGCCCCCGTAGGCGACGTCCCATCCATCGATGTGACGCGTACGCCCGGACCTTGGACTGCTATCATCCCCGCAAGGATCCGCTCGTCCTCCAACGTCGGCCGTATCTGCGAGAGGTCGCTTGAGTCCCCGGTCTGCTGCTCATAAGACGCAATCTTTGACGTAAAATTTTGCAGTTGTTTCTGTGCTTTCGCGTTGGTCTCCTTGAGGGATTGCAACTGCAACAGCAGCTTCTGTTGCTCCGTGTCACTCGGGGACTAGCCAACAGGTCCACGCTCGGCCAACTGCTGCTTATATTGGAGCGCTATCATGAACCCAAGGGCGACGCCCACGACGGTGAGTGACAACGTGAGCTTTGCTCTGGTCGAGACCAACACTTATCCATTCCCTTCTGACGGCATGGAAAACGGAGTATATCGATACGGCTGTCCTCCCGTCATATCAATGAATCCCGGCGCGTAGCCTTTGCCTTTAAAGTAACTCACAGCGCTCATCATTTGCTTCATGCAAGTAGCAAACTGATCGTCTTTACACTCAGCAACAAAATGATTGACGAGGTAGACGGTTGCCACGCCGAAGTTGTCGAGGTGTACCTCCGAAATCAGGTTCGCCTGGTCTCGTGGGATCTGGGACAGTTGTTGACAGATAACAGCAACAGCTGGATCTGGAACTTGTCCTAGCTGTACGTTCAATGCATGGTCACTGGTCACCAGCGGCCAGGTGAACCCCGCGTTGGCAGCTGCTTGGGTGTACACCTTGCCGTCGCTCAACAGGTCGTAAAAACGGCCGGACGAAGCTAGGACCGCAACGATTTGCTTTTCCTTGATGGACAGGGTGACAGTGCCGGTGAGATAGTCTGTGTGGACTGTTACAGACTGTACGCGGGGCTGTGCAGCGGTCACCTTGTCGGCAATCGCAGCAGCGTTGACTTGCCACAAACTCATACCTTTGTGCAAGTCACTCGCGTCAAGGATAGCCTGTTCCGTGACCGACGCGTTACCGGTAACCACCAATTCCCTGACTCTCGTGAGTGGCGACTCCAAGATCATCACACCGCCGAGGAACAGAAAGAACCCCAGGATGAGCATACGAACTCGGGTCCGTTTTTGCCGAGCGCCCTCGCTGTTTGCCCTTTTCTGCATGTCACGTCTCAACAGCTTGTCCTCCACTTCAAAACGGCGGCGGAACCGCCGTTCTACCTGCAACAGGCTCTATACAATGGACGAATGAAAGGCGGCTGATATACCACCGCCTTCCACCCTTTGTACTCCATGGACAACATTAAGAGGAAACACGGACAATTGCCGCACCCAAATCTCGCAGATACACGTCGAGTTGTTGGTATCCGCGGTCAATGTGCTGAAGTCCCTCGACGCGTGTGGTTCCATCCGCCATCAATCCGGCGATGACCAACGCGGCTCCTCCGCGCAAGTCTGTCGCCTCAACCGATGCCCCGGAGAGTTGCGTCACTCCGCGGACAACTGCCGTCTGTAAGTCTACGGACACGTCGGCTCCCATGCGCGTGAGCTCGTTAACGTGCTTGAAGCGCGCTTCGAACACACTTTCGCGAATCACGCTGGTGCCCACAGCCGTCGTCAACGCAGCCATGAATGGTGCCTGCAAATCTGTCGGAAAGCCCGGGTACGGCGAAGTTCTTACATCCACCGCCCGCCAAGGCTTCAAACATTCAACGCTAATTATATCATGGTCCGCAGAGACCCGCACACCTCCCTCGCGAAGTTTCGCCAGCAGTGCCGCCAGGTGCGCCGGCTCCGCCCCGGTGAGCGTCACATTCCCGCGCGTACACGCAGCCGCGAGCAAAATCGTACCCGCCACAATTCTGTCCGGTATAATCCTGTGAGTGGCCCCATGTAAGTGGTGTACGCCCTGAACCCGGACGGTGTCTTCTCCGGCGCCTTGAATGTTGGCACCACACTTGTTGAGGAAATTCGCGAGATCCACAATTTCTGGCTCTCTTGCGGCATTCTCAATCATCGTTTCGCCATCCGCAAGTGCAGCCGCCATGATTAAGTTTTCGGTTGTACCGACACTCGGAAAATCGAGAATGATCTCATTTCCGAACAGCCGATTGGACGTACATCGAACAAATCCGTGTTTTTCTTCAATGCTCGCCCCCAAGGCGCGCATACCGCGCAAGTGGTAGTCAATCGGACGCTGACCGATGACGCAACCACCTGGCTTACTGACGCGCACTTCGCCAAAGCGGCCCAGCAGTGGTCCCATGAGAAAGATGGACGACCGCATCCTCCGCATTAAGTCGGATGGTACGTTGGCCGAACGGATATCCTTCGGGTGAACGATAACAGCGTCTGCGACTCGTTCCACCTTGGCCCCCAAAGTCCGCAAAATATCCATCATGACCTTGACGTCCTCAAGATCTGGTACATCCTCAATAACACAGGTTTCTTCCGTCATCACTGTTGCTGCGAGAATCGGGAGCGCTGCATTCTTTGCGCCGTACACTCGTGTTTCCCCGCGTAACGGTTGACCACCCCGAATCTCAAATGCATCCACACCCGTCACCTCCCCGACGCTGGTTCACCCATGAGCCGTACTTCGGTCTCCAGGTGTATGGAAAAGCGGTCCTGGATGGTTTCCTGGACGTGGCGCATCAACCAGAGCACGTCTTCCGCCTTGGCACCTCCGAGGTTAACGATAAAATTGGCATGTTTCTCGCTGATTTGCGCGTTCCCTCGTCTCAGTCCTTTCAGACCTGCCGACTCAATCAAGAAACCTGCGTGCGTACCTTCCGGATTACGAAAGACAGAACCGCAGTTCGGCAGCGACAACGGTTGCGTTTGGTTTCTCCGCTGCGACCATTCCTTGACTGTCCTCATCATGGCTTCACTGTCGCCGGGCCGCAACCCAAACGCAGCTTCCACGACCAGCTTGGGGTGGTCCTTCAGCACACTGTAACGGTACGAGAACTTCAAATCCTCTTTGGACAAACGCTGCACGTTTCCGTCGCTGTCGACCACATCCGCCCAGAGCAAGACATCTTTCACTTCACCGCCGTATGCGCCCGCGTTCATCATCACAGCACCTCCCACACTACCGGGAATGCCAGTGGCGAATTCGAGCCCAGACAAACCTTTCCGAATCGCAATGCTGGCGGCTGAGACGAAAGAGCGGCCCGCCTGTGCGGTCAGTGTATTGCCGTCAACAGACACACGCGCGAAATTGTCGTGCATCTTGATGACCATGCCGCGAATCCCGCCGTCGAGGACGAGCAGATTTGACCCGCGCCCAATCACCGTCCATGGTATGCCGAGTTCCCTTGCCGCGAGAATAGCCCCCTGCACTTCCTCCAAACTCTTTGGGCAGACGAAGATATCGGCAGGGCCACCAATCCTCCATGTCGTGTGACGAGACATTGGTTCATCGAAAAGCACGTCCCGGATGTTGTATCGCTCCAGGACAGCGAGGACGCTTTGCGAATTCATCTTCTAACCTCCAACGTGAGCCAAACATTGGCTGACGCCTGCGCCCAGGTCCGTATGGCATCATATGGCGTCAGCCGGGAATGGGTGATTCCACACCTTTTTTCGATTCAGGATGTTCACCGTGATTGCCAGGCTTCCATCACAAGCGCACATAAGTCGCGCACCGCATCGGGCGTCGCCAACTGCTTTGCAGCACGGCGCAGTTCATCGCCCTTGTTGGTTTCCAAAACGGCCAACAGCGCGTTCCACAGGCTTTCCGGCGTCAACTCGGACTCGCGAATCATCAACGCAGCCCCCTTATCTACCAGCCTGCGGGCGTTTTCCTCCTGGTGATTGGCCGTTACGTACGGGGATGGAATCAAAATGGACGCCAGGCCAAACGAGCAGATTTCAGCCAGCGTGGAACTCCCTGCCCGAGTCACCAGCGCGGCCGCCTGCGGCAATACCGCGGGCATGTCGTGTACAAACGGAAGTACGGTGACATTCGGCGGTAGATGGGACAGCGAGTGTTTCACAGACTCGTAGTGTTTATCCCCCGTCACGTACAGCAGCTGCCAATCCGGTTTTTCCGCAAATTTGGGAATGGTCTTCGCCCACACCTCGTTCACGGTTTCCGCCCCGCGACTACCCGCAAAGCAGACAATCAGTTTCTTTCCTGGTGACAACCGGTACCGACTGCGCGCTGCAGCGAGTTCCGCTTCGCCCACGTCGAGCACCTCGCTCGCCCGCGGATTGCCAGTCACAACCACCTTGTTCGCCTTGTCGAACCACTTCTTCGTGTCCTCAAAACAAACTGCCACACCGTACGCTTTACGCGCGCAGAGCTGATTTGTCAGTCCAGGTCGGGCGTTGCCCTCCCAGACCACCGACGGAACGTTGTAGGCTGCCGCTGCAAACACCACGGGCAACGTCACGTAGCCCCCCGTTCCAACGACCACATCCGGGCGAAACTCGCGAACAAGCTTCTTCGCCTTCCAGTACCCCCGTGCTGTCGTCCAAACCGTTTTCAAACCGGACAAACTTAATTGCCGCCGCAGTCCTGCGGCCGGAATGGAAACAAACGGAATACCCGTGCGCTTCACAATGTCTTGCTCTAATCCACGCTCTGACCCTACGTAAAGGACCTGTACAGATCCATACTTCTTTTCCATGTAGCGCAGCAACGTGAGCCCCGGGTAGATATGGCCCCCCGTACCGCCGCCAGTTAACATCAGGCGCATGTCCTCACCCCTTCAGGACGTCACAAAAAACCCTCTGACCATCCATGATAGCAGAGGGGAGGTTGGTCTGGCTAATGACCAGCAATTTGCAAGATAGCGACGAAACCTGGTTCAGCACAATATGTAGTGTTTCCGGTATTCGGGAAACACTACATCTAGTCGTGCTGAACCACTCTAGAGGAATTTTGCAAATCACTTAATGACAGTATGTTGAAAATCTTCAGCGCAAGGATTGCCGAGAGATGTTCAGCAGAATGCCGACGCCCGTTAACATCAAGGTCAGTGAAGACCCACCAAAGCTGATGAATGGCAGCGTGATGCCCGTCGCAGGAATGGAACTGGTGACGACCCCCACGTTGATAAGTACTTGTACCGCAATCATTCCCGTGATGCCCGCTGCCAATAACGATCCGAACTCGTCCGGGGCGAACATTGCAGTACGAAATCCGCGCCACACCAAGACTCCGAACAGTACCAGCACCGTGGCACCACCGAGAAAGCCCAGCTCTTCCCCGAGAATCGAGTAGATGAAGTCGGTCTGCGGCTCCGGAAGATACAGATACTTCTGACGACTGTTCCCGAGTCCAAGCCCCACCAGACCACCGGATCCGAGGGCGTACAACGACTGAATGATTTGATACCCTTTGTCCAGCGGGAATTGCCACGGGTCCAAAAATGCAACGATGCGCTTGATCCGATACGGCGCCATCGCCACCAGTGCGGCGAAGGCCAGCAACCCGGAGCCCCCGAGCAACCCGAGGTGACTCAATCGGGCTCCAGCTGCGTAGAGCATGACAATCGTAGTCCCCATGATCACCACGCTCTGCCCAAGGTCGGGCTCAAGCATGATTAAGCCGACTGTGAGCAGAGAAATGAAAAGCGGCGGGAGAAACCCTCGCGCAAAGGACTCCATGCGGTCGGCCGCCTCCGCGAGGTAGTGCGCGAGGAAAAGAATGAGGGCCAATTTAGCAAACTCCGAAGGCTGAATCCCAAATGAGCCAATGCCGAGCCAGGCCTTGGAACCGCCCCGGCTTTCACCGACCACCAGTACCAGAACGAGGAACAAAAAACTGGCGATGACAATCTTCGGAGCCCAGGCGCGAAGTCTGTGGTAGTCAAAGTTAGCCATGATAAACATCAAACCCAATCCAAGCCCGGCCCACATTAATTGCCGCTTCGCGTAGTAGAAAGCGTCGGTGAATTTTTGCACCGAAATCACGGAACTTGCGCTGTGTACCATGACCAGGCCAATACACAAGAGCACGAGCGTCACGGCGACAATCACGTAGTCAACATTGCCCTTCGTGCGTACCAACGCAGAGCCGCACCTCCTTTGCGAGTACGGCGATGGGCTGACCGCCCTCGCGTTTTGCTCTGTTCCCAAGAAGTGGTCACGGTCCCTCGAAGACGTTGCGGGCAGGGGGACCTTGCAAAACGCGAAAGTCTGTCCAATCGCCAACGCTACAATGTATGCACGGCACGTTTGAAGATTCGTCCACGTTCCTCAAAAGACGTAAACATGTCCCAACTTGCACAGGACGGTGAGAACAGCACGACATCTCCAGGTTGCGCTAGTTCATTCGCCTGGCGTACGGCTTGCTCCACTGTGTTCACAAGAAGTGTGCGTTGTACTCCCGCCTCGCCGCAGACAGACTCCAGCCGCTTCGCGGATTGTCCGAGCAAAACGGCAGCCTTCACCTTGCCGCGCAGTTCATCCACGAGCACACCAAAGTCGTCCCCTCTGTCTAGACCGCCGGCAATCCATACGACGTTTTCCGGAAACGACCGCAGAGCGCGGATGGCCGCAGTAGGATTGGTCGCTTTGGAGTCGTTGTACCAGTCTACACCACCAACCGTACGAACAAACTCCAATCGGTGCTCAATACCTTGAAAGCGCATCAGCACGTTCTTTGCCGCGTTCAACGAGGCACCCGCCCAGATGGCGATGGCGGTCGCCGCCAGCGCGTTTTCCAAGTTGTGCTCTCCTTTGAGCCCGAGCGCCGAAATCGCCAGCAAGCGGGTATCCGTTCCCGATTTGCGCACGATAATCTCGCCGTTTGCCACAAAGGTTCCTTCCGGCACTTCGCCCTGTCGGCTAAACCACACCACGTCCGCTCTCAGCTGGGCAGCGTGATTGCGAATTTCAGCCTGATCAAAATTCAAGACAGCGACATCGCCAGCCGCCATGTTTTGAAACAAGCGCCATTTCGCATCCACGTAAGCTTCATACGTTTCGTGGTAGTCGAGGTGCGCCGGATACAGGTTCAGCAAGGCGGCCACACGTGGATGTAACGTCTCAACACCGAGCAGTTGAAAACTCGACACTTCCAAGACAATCGGTTGGTCCGGCCTCACCTGTGTGACAAGCCCCGATAACACACGGCCGATATTCCCCGCCACCACAGGATCCATACCGGACTCTGCCAGGATTTCACCCACCAGAGTCGTCGTGGTGGTCTTGCCGTTTGACCCCGTGATGGCCACCAGCGGGGACGTCGTCACCCACGACGCGACTTCTATCTCGGTGTAGATGGGAATCTTTCGCCGAGCTGCCTCTTTGAGGAGTGGAACCGAATAGGGGATGCCCGGATTCTTGACAATGTAGTCCGGGTTATCATCTAACAGCGACAGAGGGTGCCCACCAAATACGAGGCGGGCGCCAAGCGCCGCAAGCTGATCCGCCTCCGGCTCTAATTCCTCCCGTTGTCGGCGCTCATTGACCGTTACCTTGCAGCCGTGAGACATCAACAGTCGTGCGACAGCCTCACCGCTTCGCGCCAGACCCATGACCAACACGTTTTGCCCGCTCTCGATTTTCATGACCTCTCCTCTTTCCTCTTACCGGATAAACGCGGCCCTACAGCCGCTCTTGCGATTAATGTGACAGCAGTGCAAGACTTCCAAATGCCGTGATGAACGCTGCCAGCCAGAAGCCAATCACCACTTCCCACTCCGACCAGCCAGACAGTTCAAAGTGGTGGTGCAGCGGACTCATACGAAACACGCGCTTACCGAACGTCTGAAACGCAAACACTTGGATGATCACCGACAGACACTCCACAACGAAAACCAGACCAAACAGGATAAGTCCGAGTTCGCTGTGGGTGAGGACAGCGACCATGGCCAGCGCTCCACCGATAGCCAGCGAGCCCGTGTCCCCCATGAACACTTTGGCAGGATGGCGGTTGAACATCAGAAATCCAATTAATGCGCCGACCATTGCAGCACAGAACAACGCCACATCGTATTCGGTGTGCCAATACGCGTAGAATGCGTACGCTGCGAAGACGATGGACGCACACCCAGACAACAGGCCATCCAGGCCGTCTGTCAAGTTGACAGCGTTGGTGGTGCCGAGCAGTACGAACAACAAGAACAATAGGTAGAAAAAACCAAGGTCCACGGACAACGACGTAAAGGGTACGCTCACAGTAAAATGTTGCCCTTGCCGGCTCCAGTCCAACCACAGACCGCCAAACAAGAGCAGTGTCGCGACAAATTGCCAAAACAGCTTCTGTTTTGCCCGCAAGCCGAGGTTACGCTTTTTTACGACTTTGATGAAATCGTCGGCAAAGCCAATGAGTCCAAAAGACACCGTGGCAAGCAAAAGTAAAAGGACGTCCATGCTGGTCAAGCTGAATTTCAACGTCGTCAGCACCAAAGAGACAATAATCATCACGCCCCCCATCGTGGGCGTGCCAGATTTGACCTGATGATGTTTCGGCCCTTCTTCCCGTACGCGCTGTCCAAACTTCAACCGATGCAAAATTGGAATGCAGATAGGCCCGAGCAACACCGCAATGGCGAATGCCGCTCCGGCAGTCAACAGGAGTGCCTGCAAGTCCATAGATAATCCCCTTTCACGATGACTGCAGTGATTGCAGAATGGCCGCTCGGGCTACCTCCCGGTCATCAAAGTGGAATTTCTCGGTGCCGACGATTTGGTACGTCTCGTGCCCTTTGCCTGCAATGAGCACTACATCGCCTGCGGCCGCCTGTTGAATGGCCGCCTCTATCGCCTGCTTCCGATCCACGATTCTGTCATACCGGGCGTCGGCGCCGACAAGGCCTGCTTCCATGTCGTCTAAAATGGCCTCAGGGTCTTCCGTGCGCGGGTTATCACTGGTCAAGATGAACCGGTCACTGTAACGTGCAGCAATTTGCGCCATCAACGGCCGCTTGCCTTTGTCCCTGTCGCCGCCACACCCGACCACCGTGATGACGTTGCCGGTTGCAAACTCGCGAACGGTTAAGAGGGCGTTTTCCAGGCTGTCCGGTGTATGCGAGTAGTCCACCAGAACCGTGTACGGCTGACCTGCGGACACCTTTTCTAACCGGCCAGGAATCCCGCGAACAGACTGCAGCGCCTTGACTGCCGTCGAAAGCGGAACCCCCTCCACCAGCGCCACACTGATGGCCGCCAGCGCGTTGTACACGTTGAAACGCCCCGTCATGTCCAGCTGCACGTGTGCATCCCCAGCAAAGGTGCAGACGTCAAACGAGACACCTTCTGCCCGCACCTGGACGTTTCTTGCCCGGACGTCCGCATGTGCGTCGATGGCATATGTAATGCACTCCGCGACGGTTTGTTGGCGAAGGTAGTCAAACGCGGGATCGTCCGCGTTCAACACCGCGTACGCGGAAGCCTTTGTATCGTCACCGTACTCGTTGCCCAGTCGGGAGAACAGCTTGCCTTTGGCGGCCCGGTAGTTCTCCATGGTACCGTGGAAGTCCAGGTGATCCTGCGTTAGATTGGTGAACACTGCAATGTGGTACCGCGTGCCGGCCACTCGATGCAGCTCCAACGCATGGGAAGACACCTCCATGATGCCGTGACTGCATCCCGCCTCCACCATTTCGTGCAGAATCCCCTGCAATTCCACGGCCTCCGGCGTCGTGTTGACGACGTCGACGGTCTTTCCGTCAATTCGCTTCCCGATGGTGCCGTATAACCCCGTCTTATACCCAGCCGCCTGAAGGATGATCTCAATCAGGTGGGTCACCGTCGTCTTCCCGTTCGTACCCGTCACGCCAATCATTTGCAGTTGGCGAGATGGATGCCGGTAAAACACACTCGCAACCACTGCGGAGGCAAACCGCGTATCCGGTACTACGATTTGCGGAATATCGAGGTCCGGATGGGCTTCTTCTACAAGCGCCGCAGCCGCGCCTTTGCGCGCGCTTTCCGCGAGAAATGTGTGCCCGTCCACGGTATTTCCGCGAATGGCGATGAACAGCGCCCCCGGTGTCACTTTGCGCGAATCTGCCGTCACCGACAGAATCTCGACGTCGTCGAAGTCAATTCCCTTGCAACCAATCCGTTTGTGTTTGATCAACGGTGCGACCAGCTGCCGCAAGAGCATGCCGCTTGCCTCCTCAACCTGTCCGCTCTGTAGCTATGAATTTCCAAATCTCTCGGTAGAGAAAAAAGGGCGGGGCTAACCGCCCTTCGATATTACATTGACCAGACTACTCGTGTTCCCAACCGCTTGTCAATTCACCCTCGGAGGATTGTCCCCGAGGTATAACCGTACCGTGGAATTAGGTTTCACCTGCGTGCCACCGGGTGGCGATTGCCAGATCACGTACTTGCCGATGCCCACGACTTCTGCGTTTAGCTGCGCACTGCTCTGAATCGCCGTCCGTTTCGCGTCACCAATGGTCATACCCACGAGGTTCGGGACCTCCTCCATGATGGGATCTAGCGGTTTCGGTTTCTTCGGAATCCCTTGATTAGACTGCGGGACGCCCAGGTACTGCAGGCTGTCCCAAAGGATGCGGCCGACAATTGGAGCGGCGATGACACCGCCAAAGACAGCAGCGCCGTTGCGCGGGCGCGGGTAGTCGATAGCAATGTACGCGACCAGGCGCGGGTTGTCTGCAGGGGCCATACCCATGAATGAGACAATGTAGTGGCTGGGGTCATAGCGTCCGTTCACGACGACCTGCGCTGTCCCCGTCTTACCGGCCACCCGGTAGCCCGGTTGATAAGCTCCCCCGCCGCTACCGCGAGCGACAACGCTCTCCAAGGCGTCCCGAACCTGTTTCGCCGTATCCGCATCAATCACCCGACGCACTTCTTGGGGCTTGATCTGCTCAATGACCTGTCCGGTGTCGTGGTCGAGAATCGCTTGCACAACGTGCGGTTTCATGAGAATGCCACCGTTTGCAATCGCACCCATGGCCATCACCTGTTGGATAGGCGTGACCGAAACCCCTTGGCCAAAAGCGGTCGTTGCCAATTCCAGGGGTCCAACCTTGTTCAAATTAAAGAGGATACCGTTTCCCTCTCCGGGCAAGTCAATGCCCGTTTTCGAGCCGAACCCAAATTTCTTGATGTACGAGAACAACGTCTCCTTACCTAACCGTTCCCCCAGTGCAATGAAGCCGGGATTACAAGAATTTTCGACCACGTTCAGGAACGACTCCGAGCCGTGTCCGCCGGCTTTCCAGCACTTCACCTTCCGGCCAGCGACTTCGTAGTAGCCGGGGTCGTAAAACCGGTCCGCGAGGCTGACCTCCTTTTCCTGCAGCGCAGCCGACAAAGTAACCACCTTGAACGTCGACCCAGGCTCGAACGTCTGCCAAATGGCCAGGTTGTGGTTGTACGTGGAAGGTGGATAGTCCTGCCAGTGTGCTGGATCAAAGCTGGGGTAATTGGCCATGGCGAGAATGTTCCCGGTCTTCGGGTCTTCCACGATAGCCGTGACTGAATCCGGATTGTACTCGGCCACGGCCTGCTCCACCTCGCGCTCCACGAACTGCTGGATCTGAGCGTCAATCGTCAATTGAATGTCTTGCCCGTCCGTCGGTGGTTGATAATGTTCGCCGGTCGCAGGCATTCGTTCCCCGTTCGCTTTGGCATAGAAGGTAATGTAGCCTCGTTGACCTTGCAACACGTCGTTGTACTGCTTTTCCACCCCCGTCAGGCCCTGGTTTTGCGCCCCTGTGATGCCGAGCACTTGAGCCGCCAGTGAGCCATACGGATAGGCGCGTTTCCCAGCCTCCGAAATGTAGATTCCAGGGAGGTCGAGGTTGCGGATCTGCGTCGCCTGCTGCTCTGTGACTCGCCGTCCTTTGGGCGAGATGTAAACGGTGAGCGACCTCTTCTGCAACAACTTCAATACATCCGCCACCGGCATTTGCAGGATTCCTGCCAACGCCTGCGCTGTCCCTGGCTTGTCCTTCACTTGGGCAGGCACAGCAATGACAGTCGGTGCAGTCGCGGTGTATACCAGTACCCTGCCTTTGTCGTCGTAAATCGTACCGCGCGTACCTTCCACAGGAATACTTCTCTCCCAGGATGACTCGGCCTGCGCCTTCAACCACGAGGACTGCCCAATTTGAATGTACGCCAATCTACCGATCAGGCCGCCAATCGCCAACAGCAAGCAAAGAAGTAAGATGACGAATCTGCGGCGCATGGTCCTACGAGTCACTCGCACGCTAGTCGCCCCCATGCCAGATTTCTAGATTGATCCTATGCGGACAATCCTGGCTATAGAAGCATGTCTTAGGGCACCATTCCGAGTTATCCGAATGGTGCCCCGTGATTGGCGTGCAACTGCTCTAGTTTGTCGTGTTTCCGTTTCCGGCTGAATTCGAAGCGTCGTTTGTGATGGATGCAAAATCCTGTTCTACCGGATTTTTTGGTGGTTCAAAGTCCACGACCACCGTCGCCCCGCGTTGGATGGGCTGACCCGGCGCCACAGATTGCGAGACGGCAAACCCATCGCCTTTCGGCTCTAGGTTCACTCCCATCGCCGCGAGGATATCGCCCGCCTCTCGCATGGACACACCAGTTAAGTCGGGCATGACCCCGGTATTGGGATCAGACCCGGGTGCCCACAGGTACATCTTCGTACCTTCTGGAACCTCTAGGCCAGGCGCAGGCCATTGACTCTTCACCGTCGCCCCCTGGCCCAGGACATTCGCGACTAACCCCAACTTCGTGAGTGAAGCCTGCGCATCGGTGATGGACTCCCCGACCACATTCGGCGTTTGCACGTAATGCGTGTCCGCCTTGACGGACGCGTTGCCTGCCGACCCAAGTGTGGTGCCAGACTTCGGTGGGATGTGTGCATATTGGAGACACTCCTCAAGGATGTCTCGCGCCGCTGGCGTCGCCACGGTGCTACCCCACGTGTTGGCCTCCGGCGTTTTCGGCCAGTCGAGCGCTACGTACACTTCAAACTTGGGGTTCTCCGCGGGCGCGTAGCCGATAAACGAAACGATGAACCGATCTTTGTAATAGCCGCCTGTGGGAGCCTCCTTCTGCGCCGTCCCCGTCTTCCCGGCGACGTCGTAGCCAGGGATTTGGGCCGCACCGTCAATGCCCTTGGAGACGTCTAGAACCAACGTGTCATTCACTTGCTGCACAACGTCCTTGGGCACGACTTGCGGATTCTCCACAACAGGTTGGAACGTCTTGACCACCTTGCCGGTGGTAGGGTCTATCAGCGCCTTCGCTAAATGTGGTTGAATCAACTTGCCTCCGTTGGCAATCGCCCCGTAGGCCGCTATTAGCTGCAGGGGGGTCACAGCGATACCCTGTCCAAATCCAGAGGTCGCCAACTCCACTGGCCCGCGGTCCTTCGGCGGAAAGATAATAGAGCTCGCCTCATTGGGCAAGTCTATACCTGTCTTGTTCAAAAAACCGAACGTATCCATGAAATGCAACAGGTTCCCCCAACCCAGCTTGAGGGCAACCGTGGCAAATCCAACGTTGCTGGACTCTTCCAGCGCTTGACGGTAGGTTATCGTCCCCCACCCCACGCCGTTCCAGTCGCTGATGGTCTGGCCTGCTACTTTCAGATGCCCCGAGACAAACTTGTCATCCAGCGAAATGACGTGTGTCGCCAGTCCTGCGGCCAGTGTCAGCATCTTGAACGTGGAACCGGGCTCAAAAGCGTCGTTCACGGCCCAGTTATTATATAACGCTTCGGGTGTAGCATTGACGAAATTGTTCGGATCGAACGTCGGACGACTGGCCATGGCCAAAATTTCACCGGTCTGCGGATCTGTGACAATAATCGCGGCGTGCTCCGGATTGTACTCCTTCATCAAGTCGTCCATCTTGGCCTCGACAAAACCCTGAATGGTTTGATCAATGGTCAGTTCTACATCCTTTCCAGGAACAGCCGGCTTCGTGGTGTGTACGGTCGTTTGCAATGGAAAACCCCAGACGTCCCTGGTGTATGATACCTCACCGTTTTGCCCAGCAAGAACGTTGTTGTATTCTGCCTCGAGCCCACTCGCACCGACGCCATCGGGCGTCACGAATCCGAGGACGTTAGCAGCAAACGAGCCGTACGGATACACCCGCTTTTCCGTGGGCGTAAACGTCACATCTAAAGTGTGATCGGTACCGAAGATGGTCTTGTTGGCAAGGAGACTCTCAATCTTCTCCTTATCAGGTTCCAATATGGGACTCGGCCAGCGCACCCAGTGTTTCCCGCGTTGTAGCTGATTGGCAATATCGGCCGCGGAATCGCCAAGGATAGGAGCAAGTTGAGTGGCTAACAACTGCAGGTTGGGAAACGCGTCTGTCTTGATGTCCATCATAAAAGCCGGGACGTCGTAGGCGAGAGGATGTCCGTTGCGATCGAGGAGCGCCCCTCGCGGAGCCAATACCACCTCGGTGGTATTTTGAACCTGGTTCGCTTCCGACAGCAGCTTCGGACCAAAGGCGCTCTGTACGTAGTAAATACGCAGTGCGACGGCGCCGAGCGTCAACACAAAAGCAGCTTGCATGGCCATGACTCGTTTGCGGTGTCGACTCGGACGTAGTGTAGTTTTCCTGGATTTCAAGCCTATTCACTCCGTTAATGACTGCCGCTTGGAACTTGTACAGGGTCAGCGTACTGCATATGAAGGCGACCGAGCGCAATACCTAAAATCCGACTTGGCTGTAACAGTTCATCCACTTGGCTCATCAGGGACGCATTCTCCCCTTGTACCTTCTGGATCTGTGTTTGCATGTTGTCGACACTGTAACTCAACTTATCAATTTGCGCGCCTGTACTCGCGATGAACCAACCAACGCCAACGCATGTGACGAGACACAAGCCCAGACTCAGCCGGTCGCGCAGAGCCGATCTTGTGTGCGCTTTCGTTTGCTGCTGGTTGTGTTGCCGGGACCGCGTCTGCGTCTCTCGAACTGTGGTTTGTTTGGCTGCCAACATGTATCAAGTCGCCTCCCATGGATGGTCACGAATTCACTTACAATTTCTCAACGACGCGCAGTTTTGCGGATCGGCTGCGCGGATTGTCCGCAACTTCCTGTGCGCTCGGAACCACCGGTTTTCGCGTCACCAACTTCGCCTTCGGCACGTTTCCGCAGCGACATACCGGGAAGTCAGGCGGACATATGCACCCTTGTGCCAGTGCCTGAAAGGCGTGTTTCACGATGCGGTCCTCCAACGAGTGGAACGTGATGACCGCCATCCTGCCACCAGGCTTCAGCACTTGAAATGCGCCCTGCAAGGCTTCCTCCAACGCTCCCAGTTCGTCGTTCACGGCGATGCGCAGGGCCTGGAACACCCGTCTTGCGGGGTGAGGCCCCGACCTGCGAGCGGGCGCCGGAATAGCTGCCTTGACCAAATCAGCCAGCTCTCCGGTTGAATCAATGGGCCGTTCCTCACGGCGTCGAACAATCAACCTCGCGATAGCTCGACTAAATTTCTCCTCCCCGTACTGAAAGAAAATACGGGCGAGTTCAGCCTCTGAATACTTGTTCACGATGTCTGCTGCCGTCAGAGTCTGGCGAATGTCCATCCGCATGTCGAGCGGCGCGTCAAATCGGTAACTAAATCCCCGCTCCCCCTCGTCAAATTGCGGTGAGGACACACCCAGATCAAACAGCACACCATCGACCTCCGTAAAGTTTCGCGCTGAAGCTTCTTCTTCAATGTGTCGAAAGTTCGCGTGAACGAACTGTACCCGTCCTTCATACGCTTGCAACTTCTGCTTTGCGTGCTCGATAGCCGAGGTGTCCTGGTCAAACGCCAGCAGCAAACCGTCAGGGGCACTCCTTTCCAATAATCGCTCACTGTGTCCGGCGCCACCGAGTGTGCAGTCTATATAGCGTCCGCCGTCACGCGGCAAAACGGCCTCGACAGTTTCCTCCAAAAGTACGGTGGTATGCTCAAAAGTTGGCAAATGGGTCACTCCTAAAACGCTAAGTCGACTAATTTCTCGGCAATCTCTGCGAACGACTCCGCAGCTTGCTCAGAGTAGCTTGCCCACGTCTCCTGACTCCATATTTCAACACGATTCGACACACCGAGGACAACAGCATCCCGTGTGAGTCCTGCATAATCTCGCAGAGACGACGGAATCAACACGCGCCCCTGTTTGTCCAGTTCGCACTCCGTCGCCCCGGAAAAGAAAAAACGTACGAAAGACCTGGCGTCAGCACGAGTCATCGGCAGGCTCTTCAACTTAGCCTCCAAGATCTCCCATTCGGTGCGGGGATAAACAAACAGACACTTGTCCAAACCGCGCGTCATGACAAAGTTGGAACCCAACTCTTCGCGGAATTTCACGGGGATAGTCATTCGCCCTTTGTCGTCGAGCGTATGTTGAAACTCCCCCATGAACAAGCGTCTTCACCACCTTCTCCCCATTTCGCACCACTTTACCCCACTTCCCACCACTCACCTATCCATTCGCCCTGCGATCACGGATTCCTTCTCACGACCGGCAAATTGACGAGATTTTTTCGCACAACGAAGTGCCAGCCTACATATCAGCGACCGCTGCCACACAAAAAAACCACTGGTCTTGGATATCCAAGACCAGTGGGGGTGCAGGTAACTTCTTCAGTCAAAGAACACGTCGTAGGTGCCAAGTGAAGTCGGTGGTTCAAGCCAAATGCGGGCTTCCACGAGCCAGCGAACACCGTACTTCGTCCATAGATTGAGTGGAGACAGTCGCCGCTCTTGTGGATGACCGTCTGTCCACAGCCACCGATTGACGTGATGGAGTTGTCGCAACTCCGCGTCGTGCTGAAGTTCAAATTGACGGCGGGTCTTTCTGGCTACGCGCTCGATGCCCGCCAATTCCCGAGCGATGTGTCGGTCCGTGAGCTCGTGTACTTGAGGACCGATGTGTCCAAATTGTTCCACCCACGCGGCCCACCGAGCACGTGTCTGTTCCCGTAGCGTAGCAACAGCATCCTCCAACGCCGAGCCTTCCATTCGGGTGCGCAACCAATGGGCAACGTTCAATGGTTGATTCAATATATCGGCCGTCAGTCCCCACTTTTCCATCTGCCGCCGCACCGTGGGGGGAAAAAGACGCAGCCGATGTCGCAGAATCAGAGGAGGGAGCATCCGGCCATGGGCGCGAAAGACTCCTCCCGCCAGTGCGTGATAGGCGACCTCTGCCGGTCCCCCGACGTATGCGAGGGTCGGCAACAGAACATCTTGCACGACAGGCCGTAGAAGTACATTGGAACTAAAGTTTTCCGGACGCTCTTCGGCGAGGGCCAGCCACTCTTCCAACGACTTTTCCACGCCGAGCCCGCGCGCCCGAAGCCGTCCCTCACCTGTGGTTTCGAGTACGAAACGCTTCCCATCCTCGACGTAAAACACTGTGGTATGTGAGACATCGCGAATGACGGGAGGTTCATAGCCACGACGAATGACGTCTTTGTAGACAGCATCAAGTTCCGTTTGAACGTCAGCGACGTTTTGCAACGCGTGCTTCCAGACTGGTCGAATCAGCGCGCGCAATGGCGGCAAACACGGGTCCAGCATGACGATGCCTTTCGGTGCTAGCATATGTAAGAGCTGTTTCGCAAACCAGTCTGACATCACCATGCCGTCTGCGAATGCTTCTTCAATCTGCGACAAGACTTCGTATTTGTACGGAGCCTCCGGAAGGGCATGGTGCGCGTCGGCCAGCACGCGCTGAACTGCCGCCGGTGTCAGCCGGGTGTGGAACACCATCTGATGCAAAGGAACATCCTGCTGCAGGCGAAGTTTGCGAACTTCTTCGTCGCCATCCAGAATGTAGGCGTGATTGACTTCTCCCCAGTCGTGATCCTCCGAAGCCACCCAAAAGATGGGCACCACAGGCCTGTCGAGCTCCTGTTCCAACCGTTCGGCCACCCCAATGGCGGACAACGCCTTGTACAGCGCGTATAGAGGCCCGGTAAACAAACCCGCTTGCTGGCCCGTCACCACGGCCACACTCCTTGGGTCTCGCAGCCGTTCCAATTGGCGAAGAGAGGCCTGGGACGCGCCTAGTGCCAACATATATTGACGCAAGGCACTGACCAATGCCTCTCGGTGAGGGACAGTGAACTCGTTTTGCAGGTGTTCTGCCCGCCGACGGTACGTCTCCAATTCCGTTGGATTCTGCTGGTGATATAAGTCTGCGACTTGGTGGAACGCGTGTTGGTGCACGTCCGTCAGCGGATTTCCGCTAGACTCTGCGCGCAGCGTCCATTCCATAGAAATGTTCCCCATTTCCGTCAAGCTTACTTGTATGCCCTTGCGTACGACTCAGGCACGTATACCGGTTACAACCGGATGTTCGCGCCGGTACGAATCACCCATGCAAAAGGCACCTGATACCCAGCATATGACTTTTGGGGCCCTTTCGGCAAGTTTCCACCCCATCACATCCACGCCCGCCTGGTTTAACGCCCTGCAGTCGGCAATCATATCGCTCAAATCTTGTACTATTGTTAGACGGGATATACTGGATGCTTTCGCCGCCCGAATGACAGTGCCTTAGTCTCGTACATCGCGAAACGAGTCACGAGTTCGTCGCGCAACTGATCCGGATGGACAATTCCATCAACAATGAGCTCCGATGCCAAGCGATAAATGTCGATGTCCTGGCGGTATTCTTCCCGTTTTTGCTCCACAAACGCCTGCCGCTCTGATTCTGGCAGTTCCGCAATTTTGTTGCTGTAGACCGCGTTAACGGCAGCCTCAGGTCCCATCACGGCAATTTGCGCATTCGGGAAGGCGAGGCAGCAGTCCGGTTCAAAAGCAGGGCCTGCCATTGCGTACAGGCCTGCTCCGTACGCTTTACGTACGATGACGCTGATTTTCGGGACGGACGCTTCTGACATGGCGGAAATCAACTTGGCGCCGTGCCGAATAATACCAGCTCGTTCCACTTTCGTGCCAATCATGAACCCTGGCACGTCTGCCAGGAACAACAACGGAATCTGAAACGCATCGCACAGCGTGATAAAGCGAGCCGCCTTGTCTGCGGAATCAACGAACAATACGCCGCCCTTGACCCGCGGCTGGTTCGCAACAATCCCTACGACTTTTCCGCCAATCCGCCCAAACCCTGTGATGATTTCCGGGGCGAACAGCTTTTTCACTTCGTACCAACTGCCGTCGTCGATCACGCGCTGGACCAGATCCAACATGTTGAACGGCGCATTCTGGTTCTCGGGAACAATCTGCGAAATCGTCTTTTCGAATGCGGCTGGCGACTTTCTCTCGGCCACAGGCGGTTTTTCCGTGTAGTTCGAAGGCATGTAGCTGAGATACTGACGCGCAGACTGAATGGCCTCTTCCTCATTGGCCGCCAAAACGTCCCCGCACCCACTGACTGAACAGTGCATACGGGCACCGCCCATTTCTTCCAACGTGACCTTCTCGCCAATCACCATCTCTGCCATACGTGGTGAACCAAGGTACATGCTTGCGTTCTTGTCTACCATGATGACGATGTCACAAAAAGCAGGAATGTACGCACCGCCTGCGGCGGACGGCCCAAACAGCACGCAAACCTGCGGAATCATTCCCGACAGGCGAACTTGGTTGTAGAAAATACGGCCAGCCCCACGCCGACCCGGAAACATTTCAATTTGATCCGTAATTCGCGCTCCCGCTGAGTCGACAAGGTATACCAGGGGAATCTGCATTTTTTCGGCGACTTCCTGAATGCGGATGATCTTCTCCACGGTGCGTGCTCCCCAGCTGCCCGCCTTCACAGTGCTGTCGTTTGCCATCACGGCGACAGGACGGCCGTGAACCGTTCCAATCCCTGTGACCACGCCATCCGCGGGCAACCCGTCGGCCATGCAGTTGGCAAACAGGCCGTCTTCCGTTTGAAGGTCGTTGTCAAACAACAACTTGAGCCGGTCTCGCACAAACAGTTTTCCCGATTCCCGGTTTTTCTCGTGGTACTTTGGTGCTCCGCCGGATTTGATTTGTTCCGTGAACTGCTGAAGTCTATCGTTCCCCATACATAAGCCCACTCCTTTTAAGAGGTTGTCCGAAAAGAGGGCAAGAACTCTGCATCGTCACGCGCTCGGTTCGCCTGACTCGCATCTGACCTTGCCCCTGAATCGGACAAGTACATCGATCATCGTCCGTTGTAGTTTGGTTTGCGCTTTTCTGCGAAGGCAGCGAGTCCTTCCAGCCTATCTTCCGTAGGAATAACGACCTCGTACGCTTTTTGCTCAATAGCAAGCCCGGTGCGTAGGTCGACACCATAACCCTGGTCAATGGCGAATTTCGCTTGGCGCACGGCAACCGGTCCATTGGCGGCAATTTCCGCACCAAGTCGGTGCGCAGCCGGCAACAAGTCGTCCGCTTCCACCACCTGATTGACGAGCCCTAACGATAGCGCCTCGTCGGCGTCGATGCGCCGCGCGGTGTAAATCAGTTCCTTGGCTTTTGCAAGACCAATCAGCCGGGGTAAGCGCTGTGTACCACCGGCGCCCGGAATAATCGCAAGGCTTGTTTCAGTCAGTCCAAGTTTGGCGGCCTTCGAAGCAATCCTCAAATCGGCGGCGAGTGCTAGTTCGGTGCCGCCGCCAAACGCCACTCCATTGATGGCGGCGATGGTCGGCATCGGCAAATCGGCAACGTCTTCAACAACACCGCGAATCAGACTGACCGTTCTCCGAACCTGTGTATCGTCCATCCCTTTGCGTTCCTTCAAGTCCGCGCCAGCGCAGAACGCCTTGTTTCCAGCGCCGGTGATAATCACAACGCGGACGTCGGGCCTAAACTTGACTTGGTACAGCGCGTCATGCAAGTCATACAACAATGCGATCGACAACGCGTTCGCGCTGTCTGGACGGTTCAACGTCAACGTCACGACGCCGTCCTGCTCTTGAACGTGGACTAACTTTTCAGTCACACGATGCTCCCCTTTCGCGTCCTCGAGCGACAGCGCGAGCATGGCTCGGCAGCGGCCGACCGAGTTTTTCTTCAAACCAGCGCGTAATGTCCGCTACCGCCTGACTGTCAATCCCCGTGGCGATGCTCATACCATCAAACAGGTACAAAAGATCATCGGTGGCGACGTTCCCCGAGGCACCCGGTGCATAGGGGCAGCCGCCCAAGCCACCAATAGACCCGTCAAACACGCGAACACCGGTCTCATAGCCTGCCATCACATTGGCCACAGCCATCCCGCGCGTGTCGTGAAAATGCAGTGCGATGCGAGTCAGATCCACTTCCTTGGCTATCGTCTCGACCACGGAGCGGACCTGGGTGGGCACCGCGACGCCAATGGTATCCCCCAGCGATAGTTCGTCGATGCCAAGTTCAAATAATCGATAACAAACCGAAAGGACGTTCTCCACTGCCACAGGACCTTCGTACGGGCAGCCAAATACGGTGGAAACGTACCCTCGAACTGGTTTGCCTGCCTGCTTGGCGCCGCGAATGACGGGTTCCAACACAGGAAACGTGTCTCCTATCGACTTGTTGATGTTCTTCATATTGTGCGTTTCGCTCGCCGACATGAAGACATTGACAGCGTCAACGCCTACCTCGAGCGCCCGTTCCAAGCCTCTCTCGTTCGGTACCAGAGCGCTGTACTCGACGCCTTCCTTGCGGCGAATCTGACGGAACACGTCGGCCGCATCCGCCAGAGCCGGGATCCACTTGGGATGTACGAAGGAACTGACTTCTATGTACTGAAACCCAGCCTCCGATAGCCGGTTGACCAGCTCCACCTTGACGTCGGTCGGGACGAAGCCCGCCTCGTTCTGCAATCCGTCGCGAGGCCCCACTTCTTTAAGTACAACCTGGTCGGCCACAGTCCCCGTCCCCCCTCTATCATCTACTCTATGTCGACCAACGGATCTCCTTCGTTGACAAAATCTCCAGCCTGAACGTGTACGGCCTTGATCGTACCCGATGAGTCTGCTGAAATCGGAACTTCCATCTTCATCGACTCCAGTGTCACTACGTCTTGTCCTTCTTGCACCGCGTCACCCACCGACACGGAGACACTGAGAACTGTACCCGCCATTGAAGCAAAAATCTGCGCCATCTTCGTTCACGACACCTTTCTTTCGAAATTCATGGTGTAATACATGGTCAAAACCACTTTTGCAGAAAATCGGTCGTCGTATCCCCTCGCGCAAACGCATCGGAGTCCATGACCTTGCGAAGCAACGGCAGATTCGTCTTGATGCCGGTGACGGCGTACGATGACAGCGCGTCAGCCATCCGCCGAATCGCCTCGGACCGACTTGGGGCGTGGACAATCAACTTACCAATCATCGGATCGTAATAAGGAGTGACCTTCGATCCGCTCTCCACCCCCACATCGTTGCGAACACCTTCACCCGTCGGCAACGTCAACTGTTCGATGGTACCAGGCGAGGGCAACATTTTCTCCGGGTCTTCCGCGTAAACGCGACACTCAATCGCGTGACCGACGAGCGAAACATCGGATTGCGTAAACGGCAAGACGGCGCCGTTAGAAATCTTTAACTGTTGTTCTACCAAGTCTAGTCCCGTAATCATTTCGGTAACCGGGTGCTCGACTTGAAGCCGCGTGTTCATTTCAAGAAAGTAGAACTGCTTGGCACTGTCCACCAGAAATTCTACCGTTCCGACATTGCTGTACCCTATCGTCTGGGCAGCTTTCAGCGCGGCCTGTCCCATGGCTCGGCGCAGTTCGTCATCGACAAATGGTGACGGCGCTTCCTCAATGACCTTCTGATGCCGTCGCTGAACAGAACACTCACGTTCCCACAAGAAGACACCGTTGCCGTGTTCGTCAAACAGCACCTGAATCTCGATGTGGCGCGGTGACTCCACCACTTTTTCGACGAACATTTCTCCATTGCCAAAGTAGGCTTTGGCACGCGACTGATTCGAGGTGAATACCTTGCTTAACTCGTCGGCGTTGTGAACCACCTGCATTCCGATACCGCCGCCGCCGTGGGCAGCTTTCAACATCACAGGATATCCGATTTGTTCGGCAAAAGAAAGCGCTTCCGAAAGGTCTACAGCACCGTCTGTTCCCGGAACAATGGGCACTCCCGCCGTTTTCATCATGCTGCGAGCGGCGATTTTGCTGCCCATGGCCGCAATCGCGTCTGCTGATGGACCAATGAACTTAATCCCAGCTTCCCGGACCGCTCGTGCGAAGGCCGGCTGTTCACTGAGCAAACCATAGCCTGGATGAACCGCATCCGCTCCAGTGGCCAGCGCAGCCTGAACGATGGCATCCACTTGCAGGTAGCTCTGCGCCACAGGCGGCGGACCAATGCGTACGGCCTCGTCCGCTTCACGTACGTGCAACGCGTCCGCGTCCGCGTCGGAATACACCGCAACCGTTCCGATACCGAGTCTTTTGCAAGTGCGAATCACCCGGCGCGCTATCTCGCCTCGATTCGCAATCAAAACTTTGCGAAACATATAATTCCCCCTCTCCCCAACATTCTATATTAGCGTAACAGTTCACAAGAGTCTTTGCAAAGTAGAAGCAGGCCGTATCTGAACCGGCGGGGCCTTCGCGCGCATTTCTCTGCACATTCAGATGTGTTACAATCATTCACTGTACATTGCCCGAGAGAAGGTTAGTCATGACATCAGGATTTCCATACTCTACGACGAGGCCGCTGTTTGGACAGGTCGCAGTCGTCACAGGTGCGTCCAGAGGGATTGGGCGTTCCATCGCTATCGCTTTGGCTCGAGCAGGAGCCTACGTGGTCGTGAACTACCGACGATCGAAGGCTGCGGCGGAAGACGTCGTTGCTCAAATCCACCAAGCGGGCAGTCGTGCGATTGCGGTTCAGGCCGACGTGACCGAACCTGCCGACGTGGATTCTCTGATTGCGGCGGCCACCGAACTCGGCGTCCTACGCATCCTCGTGAACAACGCAGGGATTGCGAGCTCACAGTTGTTAATGGACACGACGCTGGAAGAGTGGGAATCTCTCATGAAAAGCAATCTGACGGCGCCGTTTCTGTGTGCGAAAGCTGTCCTTCCACACATGGTCCGAGCAGGATACGGACGCATCATCAACATTTCGTCCATCTGGGGGATCTCTGGCGGATCATTCGAGGTGGCTTACTCTGCTTCCAAAGGTGGGCTCATTTCATTCACCAAGGCGCTTGCCAAGGAAGTGGCTCGTTCTGGCATCACCGTTAACGCGGTAGCTCCCGGAGCCATTGAGACCGATATGCTTTTGAATTTGTCGTCGGAGGAGAAACAGGAGCTAGCGCAGGAGACACCCGTCGGACGGCTGGGCCATCCAGACGACGTCGCACACGCGGTGCTCTTTCTCGCCTCCCCCAGCGCTTCCTATGTGACGGGACAGGTGATCAGCCCGAATGGAGGCTTAATCACCTAAGTCGCTCTGTAAGTAACCCCAAGCATTTGGATTGGCGCCGCGCCCATTTTACGCTTACGCGGCACCCGATTTTCGCCTTCAGGTACAGCAGCCCTGCCGATTGGGTCGTCTCCGTCATTCCCTATAGAGAGAGCACCGCGGTAAGAAATAGAGGAGTCGCACATGAGCCGTATCATACGCGCCCTGTCGACTCCTCGATTCGTGCCGTCGCAGAAAGGGGAGACCTCATCTGAAACGTAGAGTGGAGCACACGAGGCACGAGCGTCGTTCATCTTTGCGAAGGCACAGACCATCCCGCCAGACGGTCGAACTCAAACGACTTCGACGACAACTTCGAAAGGAAGCGCGTGCTTGGGGTCTCCACGAGAACGATCTCTTATCTCTGATTGTCAGTCTTTCCGAGACCGTTCGGGACCAGGTCCCCGGTACGAGCCAATTCGATACGAAGCAAGTTGTGAAGTGGATTCGTCACCCGATGTTTCCACTGATGCTGCAGTGGATTGGCTCTTCCGTGATTGACTTTCTGTCCAGCAGCGATGTCCCACAGTCAAAGCAAGAGGCGACTTCGCCCGAGCCTCCCCATCCCTGGGCAACGAACCTCCCTCGCACACCGGTACCTGCACCACGCCACACGATGCCATGGGCGCCGCCGGGCTCAGGGTATGCTCACCCTGGAGCACCCCCACCTGAAGGGGCAGCCCCAAAGGCCATGCCCCCTGCCTCACCATTTCCATTTTACTGATTCTTAGAGCGGAGTGAGCTGTACACCAAATCTCCGGATTCCCAAGCTTACGTGCACCCGAATGTCTGCCGTGTGGAAACGCTGTTCCCAGGCGTAGGATGTGAACTGCTGATCCGTGGCGAAATGTCCACGAACGTGTGTCGATATGGGAATGACATCGGCGTCGTAGTCGTGGTAGAGCTTCGTGAGCAGTGCCGTGTACTCCTTTGCTGTAGCCGCCTGTATGCTCTGTTCCAGTTTGGTGCGGTTCTCGGGCCGACTGTAGTCCACACCACTCTCTATATTTAACAAATCAGCCTCCAAAGGCACGTCCACGTCAATGGCCATGGGATTGGAGAAGCGAACTGTGTATCGAGGTGCGCGTTCTTTGCGAATCGAGAGACCGATGTGCTTGCCCGGTGCCAGTGGATCGGGAAAATCGACCTTCGTGTTACGGAGAATCCCCGAAAGGAACTGCAGTTGTATCGATTCACGTCCGTTGAGTACGCCAACCAGTTGGTCATGGTGGAATACGGCAGCACCGAGCCATTCTACCGGGTCTCCACCAGCACGCGGAACTTGTCCGGGTTGAAAGACGTCCTGCCCATCCTTGACACCTTGTTCTCCCTGCGGATCGTCCTTGACCTTCTGATTGACGGAGAACAGCGGCAAGACACCTCCAGAATGCTCACCTTCCACAAAGCGGTGTAAGTCCTGCAGATACGCCACCGGAACCAGACCGGTTCTCTGACTGGTCAGGGCAATGCCGTCCGCGAGACGACCAGACGTTTTATCCAGCATCGGCTTCTGATTTGCAAGCACTTCACGCGCTGTACCATCTGCGACGCTCACAAGAATCGTGGGACGGAACTCACGATACCGTACCAACACCTGCATCGTCGGCTTGAGTCCCTCTTGAGCCAATGACTTACCGAAAATAATGTTGGTTAAGTGGGTGAGGGACACCTGGCGCTCCACGCTGGAATTCGCGATGAGCAACGCCTCCGTCACACTGTGCGCACGATACGTGACGGGTGCTTTACCCGCAAGTGGTGTATCCGCAGAGCTTCCAGCCCCTCCTCCACCGGCAGGGTTTTGTGGAAGCGCAAAACGAAGCGTGAAATCAATCATGTTACCCGGTGCCTTATCAATGCCAAGGGCCGTGACAAACGCTTGTTGTTCCAGCTCCTGTCGGTCATAACAACCTGTGACGCAAGTACAAAGTGCGCACATCAGCAATACAACTACAGTTTGACGCCAACGATGGTAACCCATGTTTATCACCCGCCAGGGTTAGCTTCCCCAGACGACCTGGCTTCATGCGAAAGTGTGGCCCATACACCAAGGGGTATCGCACTGCGTTGTTCTTCGTCCTTGGCGTAGGAAGCTAATGGCCTGCCACGACATAAATAGAAAGGCTCACAAAGGTATACACCTCTGTGAGCCTTTCCTGTCTACTCTGCCTGCTCCATAGCATTGTCAGCGCTGACGCGCTCGAGATTTCCGTACTCGTCAATCCGGTACATAAAGCCTGAAGTGACATCACTGGCATCGAGAAATGTCGCTTTGCGAGCCCGCTCCACAATTTGTACCAGCGCGCGATAATCGCTTGCCATGGTTTCGTAGTCGCGACGCAGGGACTCGTATTCCTCTCGCAGTCGCCTGAAGTCGTCGTTCTGACTCTCATACCTGGACTTCCACTCCACCGCATCCCGTTGGGCACTACGCCAGCGTGTGGCCCATTGCTGCGCCGTGTTCTTTTCCTGACGCAAGAAACGTAGTACCTGTGCCCAGCTCATCAGCGTTGCGGTAGGATGATCATAATCTCCGCCTTCTAGCTGTGCCTGAATGCGCTCCGACTTTCGTTGCTTTCTATCTTCCTTGGCCTCTTCAATCTGCGGGCGGAACTGTTTGCGGACACAGGCATTCCAACGAAATCCACACGCGGCAGCCGTGCGCCCAAGCCTGCGACTGGCCTCGTTGAATCCTGCCAGTTGCGTACTGCCATCGCGAATGTGTTTAATCACGACCTCCGCGAGAATTGCGTCATCCTCTGTCGTCCAGGCGTCTTGCCTCATCGTGCGTAAGTTTGGTTTCATCCTTGTTGATCCCCCTGAATCTGCCGAAACAACCTTTTAGACTGTTCATGCGAAACTATCATAAGTAATTTCCAATTTTGCAAGGGTTTAAACTTAATATCCAACAGGAACCAACAGGAAGTGCAAACCATCGCACTCAGCCACCGGAGTTTTGGAGCGCAAAAAATAAGCTTCCCGCCCATTGGTTGGACCGTAGGTACGGGAAGCTGTATGGATGTTGGCCTATTGAGACCCATCACCATTGAATAACGTTGGTGAAACTTTTTGCCTATCTGCCGTATCGCCAGACAACTTATCGATGTTCGCCATCAGGTCGCTTTGCGCCCCGAAGAAAACAGTCTCCTCAGCCCGGTGCGGCGGTAAATCGCAGGTTCGGACGCGTTCACAAACAAGATGTTCGCCGTTGGTCGAACGGGCCGCACACACCTCTTTCTCAAAATCTGCCACAGGCCGATGCCGACGGCCAGCCAACGACCGCGCATGATAGCGGTCCACAGACCGTAGACAAACATCAATAATTTAATCACCCGATATGTCGTTCGGACAATCCCCATGCAAACATCACTCCCTTGCATAGGGTTCCACGGAAAGGCTCACTCAATCGCCATTTCGGGCTGTAAAAGTCTTCATCTCTGTCCGTTCCACGGCTTCCGCAACCAATCGATCCACTGCGAGTGCACGCTCGGCCTCCTCCACTTCGCTCAGCTTCGGCCGCGTCCGGGGGTTCTTCGGAACGAACAGCGTACAGCAATCCTCATAAGGGAGGATGGAAGTCTCGTACGTGCCAATTTGGCGAGCCCGCTTCATGATGTCGACTTTATCCTCCGCCACCAGCGGACGAAGAATCGGCCATCGAGTCACAGCATTGATCACGTGCATGCTCTCCAGCGTCTGACTGGCCACTTGCCCCAGGCTCTCACCTGTGACGAGGGCGAGCAATCTCCGGCGACGCCCGATTTCCTCGGCAATCCGCACCATCATTCGCCGCATGATGGTAATTCCCAAGGCGTCCGGGCAGTGCTTGCGGATTTCTGTTTGGACGTCGGTGAAATGCACCGTGTGCATGTGGACGCGTCCACCCCAATCAGCGAGAATTTGCGCCAAGTCTTCCACTTTTTGTAATGCTCGTTCACTGGTGAACGGGTAACTGTGAAAGTGGATGGCCTCGACTTCCGCACCGCGTTTCATGGCTAGCCACCCTGCAACGGGACTGTCAATGCCACCGGATAAAAGCAAACCCACTCGTCCCGCTGACCCGACCGGCATGCCTCCCACGGCTGGGACCTTCGTCCCGTACACCATCGCCTCCTGGTCCCGCACTTCCACGTACACCGTGATATCCGGGTGATGGACATCCACGTTGATCTCAGAAACCGCCTGCAGCGCGCGGCCCCCTAACACCCGTGCCAATTCAGGAGATTGCATCGGAAAGCGTTTGTTGGCCCGCCGGACTTCAATCTTGAACGTGCGAGCATGGTCTACTTTCACTGCATCAGAAAGCATTTCTACGACGGCTTTGGCCATCTCGTCCACATCGAGTGCTGTCAGCGTGGCAGGACTGAGCGAAACGATACCAAACACGTTTTGCAGGCGGCTCAGAACGTCCCTCACCTGCGCCTCGTCGCTCTCCACCATCATTCGTCCGCCTGTATGATGAATTCGGGCCCCTTTACAGCCCGCGAGTGCCTGCTTCATATTGCGAACCAATATCCGTTCAAACTCTGCGCGGTTCTTGCCCTTTAGGCTGATTTCCCCGTATCGAACGATAATCTGTTGTGTCATGGCGCTCCCTACCTCCCCAAGTCGACCAACCAGCGAACTTGCGACTCCACAATCGTAAGCGCGCGGTTGACGTCGTCCAATGTGTGCCACGGCCCTAATGAAAACCGTATGGTACCATTGATTTGTGCCGGAGACAGCCCCATCGCGCTCAGCACATGGCTAGCTTTCACATGTCCGCCCCGCGTGGAACAGGCAGACCCTGTGGAGACGTACAGCCCCTTAGCTTCCAAGGCGTGCACCAGAACTTCTCCCTTGAGCCCCTCAAATGAAGCACTCACAATGTACGGTGATTTGGGCCTCGGAAGGTGGACCGTGCATCTGGGCAAATGCCGAAGTCCGTCCACCAGTGCATTCGAGAGTTGTTTGACGTGTTGCCAGCGAGCCTCCACGTGACGCCCGGCCACTTCTGCAGCTGTCCCGAAAGCAATGATGCCAAGCACGTTTTCCGTCCCCGACCGCAATCCGTTTTCTTGCCCGCCGCCGTACAGTAGCGGTGCAATTCGCACGCCTTGCCGGAGATACAAAGCCCCAATTCCTTTCGGCGCCCCGATTTTGTGGCCTGACATGGTGTACAAGTCGACATCGAGATCCCGAATTCCGTTCGGAACTTTTCCGAACGCCTGGATGCCGTCGACGTGAAACAATACTTTGGGCCTCTCCCGCAATGCGCGTCCGATGTCTTCAATCGGCTGAATGGCGCCTGTTTCGTTGTTGACGTGCATGACGCTGACCAGCACCGTGTCGTCCGTCACCGCATCTAAGACCGCGTCTGCCGACACGCTGCCGTCCATAGCAGGCGGTACGTAAGTGACATGCCAGCCCTCACGTTCCAACGCCTGAAAGGCCTCGCGGACCGACGGATGTTCAATCTGCGTGGTTACCATGTGTCCGCCGCGTCCCCGATACTGCTTAGCGACACCGAACAACGCGAGGTTATTGGCTTCTGTACCACCACCGGTAAACACCAGTGTGCCACTGGACACGCCTAGACATTTACGCACCTGTTCCCGTGCCCGTTTCAGTTGTGCTTCCGCCTGCACCCCTTTTCTGTGAAGGGACGAAGGGTTTCCAAACACATCAAACGACGCCACCAGCGCATCCCGCACTTCCGGTAGAAGTGGAGTGGTCGCGGCAGTGTCGAAATAGATCTCTTCCATTGCAGAGACTCCTTTAGTGGTATGTGGACGAAAGCGTCTGTCAGAACGCTCCGCCTTATTAGCTTACCTAAACATGTCAGCGATTTGCAAAGTAAAGAAGGCACGCAAGCAACGCGTGCCTTCTCGAGTCATGTGGCCTTGACGGCTGTTTTATCGCTTTATTTCTGGCTGACTACTACATTCCGGCGCAACGCCGTAGCAGGAGCCCCTATCCAGCGAGCGAGATCGACAATTCGGCAAGAGTAGCCCCACTCATTGTCGTACCACGCGAGAACCTTGACCGTATGCCCACCGATGACCATGGTAGATAAACCGTCCACAATCGCCGAGCGTTCATCGCCATTGAAGTCAATCGACACCAGTGGCTCGTCGGTGTAACCGAGCACGCCAGACAGCGTGGTTTTCGCAGCTTTTTTCAGAACCGTGTTGACATCTTCCACAGTGACAGTGGACTCGACATGAGCAACCAGGTCAATCAACGACACATTCGGAGTCGGAACGCGCAGGGAGACTCCGTTTAATTTTCCCTGTAAGGCTGGCAGGACTAAGCCAATCGCTTTCGCGGCACCGGTGCTGGTCGGGATAATGGATTGCCCGCAAGCCCGGGCGCGCCGCAAATCCTTATGCGGGTTGTCAAGATTCCGCTGGTCATTGGTATAGGCGTGAACCGTGGTGACGAGCCCGCTCTCCACCGTGAATGCCTCATGCAACGTCTTGACCACGGGTGCGAGGCAATTTGTCGTACAGGAAGCTCCAGATACAATGTGGTGCTCGTCGGGATTGTACGAATCGTGGTTGACACCCATGACAATCGTGGCGTCAGCTTCCCCGTCCCCTTTCGCAGGCGCTGTGATAATGACTTTACGTGCCCCTTGCTCAAGGTGTATACCTGCTAATTCTCGGGTTCGGAACTTCCCGGTCGCCTCGACCACGACGTCGATATCTAATTCACCCCACGGCAACTCAGACGGATTGCGCGTGCTGAACACGCGCGTGTGATGTCCTCCAACGCGCCACCCGTTACTCGTCAATTCAATATCCCTCTGCCATGTGCCGTGCAGGGAATCGTATTTCAACAAATGGGTCAAAGTTGCTGCGTCTGCGGTGCCATTCACTGCGGCGACCTGAATATCTCCAAATTCCAGGGCGCGCCGGTAGACCATTCTCCCTATCCGTCCGAAGCCGTTGATTGCGATGCGAATTGTCATCCTGGGACGCTCCTTCTCTTTGTGTAAAACACCGAAAATAGACCATACGATATTCCCTTATGTATCTATATTACACAAAAAGAAAGGAATGTACCATACTAAATGTGTGCGTTTGCCGAAATTAGTATGTCACAAACTGTGGATTGAATTAGGCTTTACTGGTATACAGGAAGTGAATCCCTAACAGTAAAAACACCAGTCCCGCAATCAATAGGTAATGGCCAATTTTCGAAGCACCTATCTCGACCCACTTCACCATTCACATTCGAGCACGCAGAAACGCTCTCCCATCCCTCCGGGTAGCACTAGTTGCTTGAACTCTCCGACGACACGGGTGTAGTCACCGGGGGCCGCAGCGTCTGCACGGGTCTGCAGCTCTTCTACAATGCCTTCGCGTAGCAGAAAATTCCCTTGTGGCAACAAAGTGGCACAGCGGCAGCCGCTGCGCCTGGCAGCGTGGACGACGTAGTCCCAATGGACATCCGCCGTCAGGTCAACTTCCCCAGGTTTCTCCAATGGATGGACCATTCGATGTTGTGAGAAAGCTCTCAACGTGCCGTTCGGACGCACACCCTCAAACCATTCCTGAGTGGAAATCCCGTAGTCGAAAAAGACCGCCTTTAAGGGCGCACCATACGTGCAACAGCGGGCAAAGAATGACACCACGTCGGGGGCAATTTCGGCCATTTGCCCCGGTTGGATAGGCAGCCAGCGCGCGGCCAAGGCAGCAAGTTCGTCGCTTGCAGCAGCCCACATCCAAGAAAATGTCCCGTCCTGGCTTTCGCACACATGTGCGCGCTCCCAATCACGTGCACCTGTGTCCATGCGCCGCAGTCGCTCTACCGGAAGCGCATCCAAGACTTCATTCGCAATGAGCACCGTCGGCACATCTGGTTGTGGGCTGCCCCATCGAATGCGCACGCCCAATCCAGCGTCAAGCGCCGATGCTTTTTGAATGGCTCTGAGCTTGTGTGACACATCGACAATCCAGTAGGACCACTGGATGGAGGCCGGCAACCGTCGCTCCAGTGCTCGGCAGACGCCGAGCGCGAGCTCTCCCTGGCCCGCGCCCAACTCCACCACTTGCAACGCGTTGGGCTCTCCAAAGTCTTTCCAGCAACGTTCAACATACCGCCCCAACGTTGCAGAGAACAGTTGGCTCTGGGCTGACGTGTAGAAGTCCGCACCCTCTTTGCCAATGGCTACGCGCCGCTGGTAGTACCCCAGCGAGTGGTACAGTGCAATGTTCATGAACTCGTAGAAGGAAATACAGCCATGCTTGTGCATGGCTTCTCGCAGTACATCCTCAACAGTTCTCGCTTTCATGCGTGTCACTTGCGAACAATCACTTCGTCAATCAATCCGTACGCTTTCGCCTCTTCCGCATCCATAAACCGATCCCGGTCTGTGTCTTGCTCTACGCGCTCCAAGGGCTGTCCTGTGCGCTCGCTCAGGATTCGGTTCAAGCGGTTCCTTGTCTTCAAGATGTGTTCCGCGTGAATCTGAATGTCGGACGCTTGACCCTTGGCACCGCCGAGTGGCTGGTGTATCATGACTTCCGAGTTCGGCAGAGCATACCGTTTACCCTTCGCACCGGCTGCGAGCAACACGGCACCCATGCTGGCTGCCAGTCCAACGCAAATAGTAGAAACGTCTGGTTTGATGTGCATCATGGTGTCGTAAATCGCGAGACCAGCGGATACGGAGCCACCAGGACTATTGATGTACATTTGGATATCCTTCTCAGGATCTTCCGCCGCCAAGAACAGCAACTGCGCCACTACGGCGTTGGCCACGTCGGCATCAATCGGGCTGCCGAGAAAAATGATGCGGTCTTTCAGGAGTCTCGAATAGATGTCGTAGCTTCGTTCACCCCGCGACGTCTGTTCAACAACAATCGGTACCAGGCTCATGGAAATCTCCCCTTTTTGAGGTGTTTTAAACTGTTCTACATCTTGCAACCATCCAGCATTCCCATTCACAGTATGGCGCAACCACTGCAATTAGTCAAGAATAGTCAAAGTCAAACATGGTACATGCAGCAGACGGACATACTACCGACAAACGAGGAGGGTTGGATATGCAAAAAAATATCGGCACCGTAGATCAGTACCTGCGTTTGGTCAGTGGAACCATCGCGCTCGTCAGCGCTGTACAAACTCGCCGCAACCCACTGGCACAGGCTGCATTGACCACATACGGGGCGATGAAAGTCGCGGAAGGAATCACAGGTTGGTGTCCTCTCATGCACGCGCTCGGGATTCGATCCACTGCGGAAGCACAGGCAGAACAGAAAGAAACACAACCTTCCGCAAAGCGCACCCCTTCCACCCCAGGGCAGTCGAAAAAATTCGAGAAGTCCAGTGACAGCGACCGCTCACATGCCAACGAGACACTGGAAACAAGCTACACCTCGAGTGAAACCGATTCCCTCAACACGTCATATCAATGACAAAAGGGGTCGCCGCATCATCGGCGAACCCCTTTTCATTTATCGGAGGGCCTGATACGCCACCTTGGCTGGACGAAACCGCACGCCAAATTTGCCACGGCGGGTCTGATACACCTGGACTTCGCCCGGTGTTGAGCTTCCGCGAATGCGCTCATCCGCCTCCACCCACATGACGGCGCAATACGCTTCAAACTTGGAGTCGTACAAACCGGCAAAGTACACCCAGTGCTGGTCCATGGCCACCGCCTCCCCGTGCTTAGTATGCACGGGCTGGTACAACATCCTGCGGGGAATGTTTGGCGCTGCACGGGGGTTAGATCTCTGCTCAGATATATACACGGCCACCGCCGATGTTCACCACATTTTCCCTACCGAGGACGTGCCGTGCAATCATCATGGCTTCCCAATTCCGGCCGTGGTAGGACTCACCAAGCATTCCAGATTTTTACTTGATAACCAGCGTCAATGAGAGAGAACATGGTCGCCAACACCGCTCCCTCCGAGTCAACACCTGCAATGTTCAGTTCCTCGATTTCCTTTTCCTCCAAGAACGCTTCGTGTCCTCGGTGTACCCCGAGTATGTGGTTTTTTCGACGACCAAAGCTCCCGGGTGGCGTACGACGAGCGTATCCTTTCCTTTGACCTCTTCGTACACCCACCGGGTGAACACGATGGCATCATACTCCGTTGCGTGTTTGTTGACGTATTCCTGACACACAGGCGCTATGTAATCTAAGGTATTTCGAAGAAAATCCTCTTGAACATCGAGGACCATCAGCATTCTCACACCTATTTGAACATTCGTTATTATCTTAACACTCACCGAGTAGATATGCACTTCGCAAATTAAATTCTTGCCACACCACAGTACAACGCCGACGCTAACATGTGCTGTACAACGGGCTTGCCACCCTATTCCTTCTTCTATGTCATAAGTAATTCTGATACAATACTAACACCAAAGTGCGGCAGCTCGAAGGTGTACGCCGTGGCACAGTCGTCCACCAGGCATAGACTGTGGTAGCGACGTCTCAGGTCCCAACCGTCAATCTTCGAAGGAGGGATGTGCGCGATGATTACGAGACAAGATTTGCTACTCCTGAAAACAAAAATTCTCCCCCCCGGTGCTGAAGCCATTCTCGACTATCTGGCTTCAAAGCACCATCAGGTCGAGATGACGAATATTGTCCTGGAAAACGTGCCCCTTCTGATTATCGGGCGGCATGGCATGATTGCCCGTATTCCGACGGGTGGCGGCGTGCAAAAAGTGAGCCAGCCCGCTGAAATTCTGGAACAACTCCAGCTTTTTTTCCAAAAGCAAGACACACTTTACCTATTCATTAATCTCCCGGACATTCCTATGCCGAGCGAAGTCACGCAAGTACTTGAAGAAGTGCAGCGGAGACATGACCGCAAGCAGGAACTGCGCCGGCTCATTGACGAAGCGTTGGAACGACGTGACAAAGAACTGTTTATGGCTGCCTCCAACGAATTGAAACAACTCATGAACGAGTCCAGTGCGGACGACCTGCACTCGAAACGAATTTCGTTTTCCTAATCCGCGTGCACTTCACAAACACGCGGGAAGACAGGAGGTCCCGATGGATCAGTCATTTGTTCTCTATGACGAAACCGAGTCCACCTCCACGCGATTTGTGGGGTATGCGGGAGACCATGCCAGGTTTGATTTGGCTATCACCACGACGGCTCATTTTTACGGAAAAAAGTTGGTCTGTGACATCCAATCTGGACGTACGGCTATCATGAATGATACAGATGCGGCCAACCTCCCGTACGTGATGCACGCGTTTCAGATTCAAGATGAAAAGGAAGCCCGGGAGTTTTCCGAGTTTCTACTCGCAAACCTGTAACGCTCGACCAAATGACCGCGACAGCGGTCATTTTCTTTACCGCAGTGTCTCCAGAGTGATTTCCAAAAGGTCGCTGTGCTGCTCCTGAAATGCCTCCGCAGCCTTTGCGTACTCTTTCTCACCCAGTGTATCCAACACCAGGTTCGGCGGTTCTCCGGTGATTCGGAACAATACAACCTCCGCTTGTGCAGATGCGGCCTCTGGGTAATAGGCTCCATAGGCCGTATTGCCCGCGACAAAATAACTACCCAACACGTACTTGCGGGGCTCCTCGTTGTTTTCTTCAAGCTGAACAAAGAAAATATTTTCGATGATGTCCATCACGCGTTGGGTAAAGGTCTGACCAGGATAATCCAACATCAAAGCGTCCGCTTGATGTTCGTTGATCACAAACAGATGTTTGGCATCATCTCTATCCCAACTGACAAGCAGCAGATGGGCGTTTTCAAAAACAAACGCGTAGTGCTTTGCCTTGGGAAACATCAACTTCAAGTTGTCGCCCTGCATTCGTCCGCCCTCCCGCATGTCAAGAATCGGGTAAGAGGGGGTGACTAACCCCCATCTTCCCACACCACCGTACGTACCGTCCGGTATACGGCGGTTCATGTTGTGTAACGAAGTGAGTCGTACCGTTCGACTAAGCTTACAAATCCTTGGTTGCGCCAATAGGCAATTCCAAGGGCTTTGTTCACTTGTGGCGTATTTGCGAGGCGCCAATACCCTTTTCGGGAAGCGCTTATGAGTGCTGCCCATTCGTTTGAGATGCCGAGTGCTACAAGATTGCGTTTCTTTGTTTTAGGTTTCTTCCATTGTTTCAGAAGGCACATCCGTAGTCGTCGACGTATCCACTCGTCAAGTTCGGCGAAGACACTCCTGGTTTCGGCGTGGCGGTAGTAGCCGGCCCACCCACGTAAGTAGGCGTTGAGCCGTTCTAGCCTTTGGGCCATCGATTGTCCCCTGCTTCGTTTCGTTAGTTCACGGACTTTGTCCTTGAAGCGCTTGAGGGACTTGGGGGCTACTCGGATTTTCGGCCGTTGGTGCCACGTGAATGAGAAACCCAGAAATTTGCGCTTCCAGGGTCGGTCTACCGCACTCTTTTCCACATTTACCCTGAGCTTTAATCGTCCTTCTACAAATCTTCGCACACTCTCCATGACCCGTTCTCCTGCTCGACGACTGCGGACGTAGACATTACAGTCATCTGCATAACGGGCGAATCGGTGCCCTCGGCGCATAAGTTCCTTGTCCAGGTCATCCAGCATAATGTTCGCCAGTAGCGGACTCAGCGGTCCGCCTTGCGGAACACCCTCGTCTGTTGTTACGCAGACTCCGTTGCACATGACACCGGCTTCTAGATATCGCCTAATGAGCCGTAACACTCGTTTGTCCTTAACTTTTCGGGCCACTCTTGCCATCAGCATGTCGTGGTTTACTCGGTCAAAGAATTGAGCAAGGTCGAGGTCTACAACCCAGCGATATCCTTGGGCGATGTAGCTTTGTGCCTGTTTCACTGCCTGGTGAGCACTATATCCTGGTCGGAACCCGTAGCTGTACGGTGAGAATTCTGGGTCGAAGATGGGTGTGAGCACTTGCAGAAGGGCCTGTTGAATCAGGCGGTCAAGCACCGCTGGTATCCCCAACATCCGTTTGCCACCGTCTGGTTTCGGGATTTCGACTCGACGTACGGGCATCGGTTGGTAGGTTCCACGAAGGAGTTCGTCACGGATGCGCGTCCAGTTGTCCATCAGGAAGGGTCGAAGGGATTTTATCTCCATTCCATCGACGCCTGCCGCACCCTTGTTCTTCTCCACACGGCGCAGGGCCGAGAGCAGGTTCCCGCTCTACTACCTGTTCCATCAGGTTCGCACAATTCGCTTCGCGGGTTGGTTCGTTGGGTCGTACCGGAGAGAAACTCGGCGCTTCCTCGGTCCCCCGTAGATTCACCACTTCCTCCCGAGGATAGCTCCCTTTCGGGATATTCGGCTGTCTATGCTTCTCTCTCGAACTTGCCATGAACAACCCTCACAATCATGTTCAGTCCTTCCCTGCTCTGGCGTCCCTTTGCAGGTACTATGACCTCTGCTGACTCCTGTCCGTTCAGCGCCACCTTTCGATGGCGGTTACCAGCTTTGCTGGCGTTCCGGGCAGGCCTCCCCGGGTAAGAGCGTCGTCTTTCCCTCCATATACCCACTCCATCTACTCTCGACAGCCTTCGGTAGCAAGGGCTTTGTCTTGGTGTGCAGACTTACCCAGCTGTCGCTAGCCTCAATTGGAGTTCGTGAACCTTGGGCCGGAGGTTTGCCGCCGCCTTCCTTCAGATCCCATCTCACGATGGGCACCTTTGGCTTAAGCTAATGGCTACTGCTACCTTCACCATTCCGGACTTTCACCGTAGACAGCGCCCATGCCGGGCGCATACAGCAAAACAGCAGGGGAAATGGCCCTGCTGTTTTGTACCAGACTTACGCATTTGCGTCGTCGATCTCTTTCGCCAACGCTTTGTCAAAATTCTCCTTGGTCTCAGAAGCACAGGTGATAAGTATCCAAAAAAGTCCGATAGCCGCTACTGCCATGCCAATCAGTCCGTTGGTAAACACATGCTGTGCCTCCTTTCGGCTCAAGGCTTTGTTCTTAGATTAAGAATCATTCGCCTCCGGGTCAAGGCCGACTTCGCGAAAGTTGTTTGAGCATTGTTCATCATCACGTATAATAGCGAGTATAGACGTTCGACCCATCACACTTGAGTGCCAGAAGGGAGTCGCCAATCATGCATAAAACGCGTAAACTCCGCTATATCCTGTTCAGTGCAGTGTTTGCCTTGATATTGCTAGGGCTCGTCATACAATCGTACCCGCTTCTGGTGGTTCTCGCGATTGTAGCGATTGCTATCGGTGTCATTGCAGACAAACTGGAGAATCAGCCGACCGAACCGTTCAAAAAGTACAATGAACTACACCATCATGGACACTGAGAGCAGGCTAGCACCCGTTGGCGCTTTGGTCGTACCAGAGGAGGCAGTCATGATGAATCACAACGAGCTCTGGGCTGAGACGGAGGAATTGGCGGACCTCATTATTCAGGCCCCAGAAATCGTGGCGTACCAAGAAGCAGAACAGCGCATGAAAGCGCACCCGACCGCCCAGCGGATGATTGCAAAGCTAAAGTCACTTCAGGAACAAGTGGCTGAATACCAGGCACGGAAAGTTCCGCCCAAACACTACATTCATTTGCTGAAGGACTCCGAATCCCTCTTGGCAGATCTAGAGAAAATACCGGAAGTCGCTGAATTCCAGAAAGCTCAATCCGCGGTGAACGAGCTTTTACAGGCGGTGACCCAACGGTTGGCAAAGGCTGTCCTGCGCAAAGTGTCGGACAAAGAAGACTGTTGAGACTCCTTAGACAGCGGATGCTGTCGCCACCCAGAATGACTCCTGGTTCGTTGACAAACATGGCACCACGTGCTATGGTTTACAAGTTATTTTCCCAGTTGAATGAAAGAAGGGTTGCACATGGCGGATCATCAACACGACC
Organism: uncultured Alicyclobacillaceae bacterium; assembly: GCA_963788285.1. Classification (GTDB taxonomy): domain Bacteria; phylum Bacillota; class Bacilli; order Alicyclobacillales; family Alicyclobacillaceae; genus Alicyclobacillus_A. Next base: position 79,241 of record CAWBGB010000019.1, on the reverse strand, counting down.
ACAATCATGAACACGAGTTTGACGAAGAAGTCATCCTGTTGGAAGATGAAGACGGCAACGAACACCGATTCGTGCTCGGCGATGTCATTGAAGTCGAAGGAAAGAGCTATGCAGTCCTACTTCCCATCGACGAAGACATCGAGGAAGGTGTCATTTTCCGGATTGAAGGCGAAGAAGGCGACGACTACGTCCTCGCAGATATTGAATCGGACGAAGAGTGGCAGAAAGTCGTGGATGCCTACAATGCGTACATGGACGAAGAAGACGACGAAGAGGAAAGCTGATGGACTTCACGGGGGCCTTTAAGGCCCCCTTTTATACTGTCTCAGCATGTGTCTCCCCAACAAACTTCCACCCCACGTTTTGCTCTCGTGGTCAGCCACTTTACACTCCTTGGTTACAGTCAGCGAGGTATAGTGTACTGTAAATTTGACACCTTAAGAGCAACCCCACCCTGACATTTGGTGGGATGTGGAGGTGGACTCTGTGACTAAACAGCCAATGCAACCGTACTCTCTCCCCCCATTAGACCCCTCGTCGGGACTTGACGTCACTCGAGAACAAGTTAGCAACATGTATATGGCGGGGACAAGTGATGGTATCCTGTTCGAGGAGGATGACCGCCTACAGGATGCCGCCAGTGACGAAACGCAACCAGAAACGTAAGAAAGAGCAATCCATTGTGGATTGCCCTTTGATCTGGAGCCACCTATCGGATTCGAACCGATGACCTGCTCATTACGAGTGAGCCGCTCTACCCCTGAGCCAAGGTGGCATATTCAAGTGACATATCAGTGACGGCAATGCAATCAGAGTACCTGCCAACCGTCAAGCACATCCTGCCTGCTACCCGTACCAAACGGATTGACGAAGTCAGGAAAAATGTTCAGAGCCTGCAGACATCCCTGCAGGCTCACACTTGGTAGCGGCGAGTGGACTCGAACCACCGACACCACGGGTATGAACCGTGTGCTCTAACCAGCTGAGCTACGCCGCCACAGTGGCGGAGAGAGAGGGATTCGAACCCTCGAGGCGGGTTTAAACCGCCTACACGATTTCCAATCGTGCTCCTTCGACCAACTCGGACATCTCTCCAAGTCCTCTCGAATGGATGAGCAATGAACCACCACGGGACAATCGATATGTTAGCATGATCATCCGCTTTCAAGCAAGTATATTCTTGCAGAAAATCGATGTTTTTTCATTCCAGTTTTATCCTCGGCATTCTTCCACGTACCTAACAAGCTCATTCGCGCTCTCAACATCGCGCTGGGAACGATGTGGAATCAAGATACGATGTTTAGATCAATCCTCGGAAGTCCCATTCCTTGAAGAATATGTGTTTTCAGAATGTGCGTTTTTTGGCATGTTGTGTACATCCTTTCGGGGGCCTCCTTGGAAAGGCAACATCCCCCAGTCGTAGACAGAGTTCACGGTATATGCAATCAGTGTCAATCCCCCCGCCAGGATGGTGACGAAAATCCAGGACATACGCCGTCCCCCCTTTTGGTAACGTATTGCGCGTTCCAGTAAACGCACAGTGACACTATATGTGTTTCCTTGCTACAGCGCTACCGATGTGAAAGATCAAAAACGGGGCGCAGCTGTTTCCACTGCGCCCCCTGCTCGTATCTCTGCGGAAGCCTATGATTCTACAGACGCCACAGCAGATTCCAAAAATGCCGCGTGCAACTCGGCCACGGACCGCTCCAATTCACTGGCTGGGATGATGCACGATACCTTAATTTCAGACGTGCTCACCATCTTGACAGGAATATCGTTGTCCGCAAGCACTTGGAACATCTTCGCTGCGACACCAGGATTGCTGATCATTCCTGCCCCCACAATCGATACTTTGGCCAGACCGGTCTCCGACACCAGATCCGTGTAGCCCAGCTCTGTGCGCAGTTCGCGGACAATTCGCAGTGCCTTGTCCGCGTCTACATCCTTAACGGTAAAGGAAACGTCAACTTCTGCTTCGTCCACAACACTCTGCACAATCACGTCCACGTTCACGCTGTTGTTCGCCAACGTGCCAAACACAGCCGCCAATCCGTGACGGCGAACCGCGACGCCTATCAATGCGATGCGAGAAACTTCCCGCTCAAAGGCAATCCCTGTGACTACATGTCGTTGTTCAAATCCCTGTACTGTCTCCGTCACCCATGTACCTTCTTCCTCCGAAAAGCTGGACCGCACCACAAGTGGCACTCCGAATTGCTTAGCGTTTTCAACGGCCCTCGGGTGAAGAACCTGTGCCCCGAGGTTTGCCAACTCCAACATCTCGTCGTACGACACGTGCTCTAGCTTACGCGCTGTTTTCACAACTCTTGGATCCGTTGTGAACACGCCTGAAACGTCCGTGTAGATCTCGCAGACATCCGCTTTAAGCACGGCCGCCACCGCGACAGCTGTCGTATCTGACCCACCGCGCCCCAGTGTTGTAATGGAATCACCGGCGATGCCCTGGAATCCGGTGATGACAGGTACGGTTCCCGCTTGCAAGGCATGCTCCAGCGCTTCAGAGTGAATATTCATCACGCGTGCGGCACCATGAACAGGCTCGGTCTCAATGCCAGCCTGCCATCCTGTAAAGGACTGCGCGGCAATTCCGCGGCGCTGTAACGCCATCGCGAGCAGCGCCGCCGACACCTGCTCCCCGGTTGAGAGAAGGGCGTCCAGTTCCCGTGCATCCGGCTCAGCCGTAATAGCCTTCGCCAGTGCCAGCAATTCGTCCGTGGTATGGCCCATCGCCGACACGACCACAGCGACCTGATGCCCCTTGCGCCGAGCACGAGCCACCCTATCGGCCACCGCTTCAATCCGCTCGATGGATCCAACCGATGTGCCTCCGTACTTTTGTACCATTCGCAATGCAGTCCACTCCTAGGCGTTTTCCCCTATGATATAGCACTGCGCTGCTCCGGTAAAGACGTATTTAATAATGGGTTTACTCGGTCGCAATGCTCTGATCCGTGAGATCCTTACCCGGCCGAATCATCACGAAGAATTCGGCAGGCCGCGCCAGCAACGGAGCCAACTGCTTGGCAGCTTCGCGTTGTCCAGACTTCTTGAGTTCCTTCTGATAGGCGGACAAGAGACCAATCACATCCGCCTCCCCTTCCGCATCCAGGGGTTTTATGATGACTTTTGCTCCTTTAGCGATGCGTTTACGCAACGCAGACTCCGTGAAGCCCAGTGCAGGATTCAACTTGACGTACACGGAACCGCCTGTCATGCCAGAGCAGATCCATGGCCCCGGATCACCCAAAACCACCGCCCGGCCAGCTGTCATGTACTCAAAGGCGAATCCTGCGATGTTTGCACGCGCACCGATGAATCCGAGTTCGTCCCGAATGGGTCCCGTTAGGTCACCGCCAATCACCACATCAGCTCCAGAAAGGCGGATTCCAGCGCGTGCATCAGCGTTGCCCTGCACGATAAACAGTCCACGCTGTGCACCGTAAGCTAGACCTTTGCCGACGGACCCACCGACCCATCGGCCATCGGGCGTGCGGTGCTTGAGAATGATGGTGCGTCCGCCATATGCACCCTTGCCGACGCCATCCTGGGCCCCACCATAGACGACGTGATGAACTCCAGTCACTTGGTACGCTGCAAACCCGTTGCCAACCGGGAATGGGTACACCGCTTCGAACGGCTTGTCGCCGCCCTTACGTCGTCTCACCCTGTCCCCGCTTTCCCACGTCCCAAGGACGCGCGGTGCGGATTGGATGCGCGGCGTGGACGGAGAGTCAGTGGTAGACAGAAAACTTCCACCCTGGCCACCGCCGTGCGTGTACATGGGTGCCATCGATGTCTCTGTACCCGCTGCGACGGCGACGGATGCATCCATGAGCTCCAGTGCCTCGTCGTTCTCCCAGTGGCGGTAGCGAATTTGCGTGCCTAGTCCTGTGAAGTCCTTGCGCTTGGTCAGCCAATAGAGGTCCACTTGAGTGGTTCTTCCGAAAGGTTCTAACAGATCTGCGCGTCCCACAAGATCCTGTGTCCGCTTGGCGCCTAGCGCTGCGGTCAAGACGCGGACGTGTTCACCCACCGCGGTAAACCAGCGCACCAATCTTTCCACCGCAATATCAAATTCCTGCGGGATGAACTGCTTCAGACCTTTTTCCTGTGCTTCCTCAAAACTGGTCATCTGCGTCGCAATGCCGACGTGGCACGTGTCCTTGTGGCAGGCGCGACACGACGTACAACCAATCGCCACCATCGCCATGGTCCCGAACCCAACGCGATTTGCGCCCAGTAAAATGGCTTTCATCACGTCCATGCCTGACTTCATGCCACCGTCCGCCCACACTTCAGCCACGTCCCGCAGTCCGGCTTCACACAACGCGTCGTGCACCAATTTGATACCGATGTCCACCGGAAGTCCGACGTGTCGAATGGCGTGCGCGCGCGCAGCGCCCGTTCCGCCATCGAAACCACTCAACTCCACGATGTCCGCCCCCGCTTTTACAATGCCGACGGCAATGGTCCCAATGTTCGGCACTACAGGTACTTTCACTGCAATTTTCGCTAACGGATTGATTGTCCGGAGCTCATCGATGACCTGAGCGAGATCCTCGATGGAGTAGATGTCATGGTTGTTGGACGGCGAAATGAGATCAATACCAGGTGTGGCGTTTCGCGCATTGGCTACCTGAACAGTGACCTTCGAACCAGGCAAGTGCCCGCCTTCCCCCGGCTTGGCTCCTTGACCAATCTTGATTTCCAGGACGTAAGCCCCGTTACACAACTCTGCGTTGACGCCAAAGCGCCCCGAGGCAACCTGACGGCCGCGATTTTTCGGATATGCGTTCAACAGGTCCTTAATTTCCCCGCCTTCTCCGTTCATCGCGAGAATGTTCAACCGATACGCGGCCTCCGCGTACGCGCGATAGGCGGTCTCGCCTTGCGATCCGAACGACATCGAACTGATAACCAGTGGATACGCATGGCTGTCAATCGTTGTATCGACTGACGACACAGCCGACGGATCTACAATCTCGGCATCGTTCGATTTCAAGCGCAATGCATGCCGCAGACTCACGGGATTCTCCTCTTCCAGCGTTTGCAGCTTCTCAAAGAATGCGTCGTACGCCAAACTGCCCTCTGCAACCTGTCCTGCGGCCTTCCAGATGCGTGGGTACATCTGAAACGCTCTTGAGCGTCCCACTTGCCGCTCTTCTTCGAGCGCGTACACCCGCTGGCGTTCTTCGGCGTCTACTTCCATTTCGCTGAAGCCGTAGCCGACGGAGTCGGACGCGCAGAAGGTAGGAATGCCAAGAATCTCTGCAACTTGTTCGCTCAGTCCGATGGCACTGAAGAGGCGTTCGTAGCCTCGCAATTCGTGAATCCCAAGTGTCGACAGTACTTTTTCAATCCCCTTGCACAGCGCTGTGTACACGTTTTCGACCCCGTGTACGCCGCCTTTGTCGCAACAGGCTTCCCACATCAAGTACGGGTTGACGGCGTCCGCGCCAAGGCCAAGCGCCACCATGATGTCGTGCAGATTGCGCAAACCGCCACTGCGCAGGACGAGACTGGTCCGCCGCCTCAGGTGCTCTCCTCCGCGACTGGACGCCGGGCGCAACAAGCCTTTGTGGACCGCAGCCAGGGCAAGGAGGGGATCAATGTGCCGACCACGCACGAATTGCAGACGGTCGTCCAATATCACCACGTTCGCACCAGCTTGTACTGCGGCAATCACTTCTTTCCGCAGGCGTTCCAGACACTGGGCGATGGATTCGTCCGGCTTGCGGTGCAGTAAAACTTCCACTGTACCGTAAGGGCTGTCGTGCAAAGCCGCCAGCGTATCTTCGTAGCACACGGTTCCAAATCGATGCGCAATGGCCTGAATATCCTGTCGCTCGACGTCCGGTACAGGCACGTTCGACTCGAGCAACAGAGGCGACGGCAATTCGATTCGGAGGCCGCCGTGGCTCGGGTCTTCCAGCGACGGGCGCTTGCCAATCAAGACGCGCGTGCTAAAGTGTTCAATTTCCCGTTCGCGGTCGATGGCCGGGTTGGTGACCACCGCCACTGTTTCCTGAATGAAATCAGCTATGGATCGGATGCCTCCAGAGAGCGCTGCCAGCGGTTCGTCGTGACCGAGTGACTTGATAGGTTCCGCAGCCGTCTGCATGTGTGCATCGAGAAGCTTTACATCGTCCTCACGCCAGCCAAACGCCGCAGCGCGGATTTTCCACGGCTTTGCGTCGTGGTAGGAGGGTGCTGCTTCTTGTTGCGGATATGGCCCCGGCGAACGAATGGCTTTGCGCTGTCCGCGAAAATCGTACCGTTTGCGCATCCTGCTGAGAACCAGCTGCTGCAATTCGGCGTACTCGTGGACAGTGACTTGGCCCGCGGAATCCCACGTGACACCAATTTTCTCCCCCGGAGACAACGGCTTGGGATCTGTGACCCACTCGTCTACTGGGACAATGCCTTGTTCAGAACTGAAAATATGTCTGTCTGCCGTCTGCACCCACCACATCGGACGAAGGCCAAGCGCATCGACGGAGAACACCGCCTCATTGCCGGAACGAAGCATAATCCCCGCCGGACCTTGCGCAAACGGCCCCCACAATGCCCGCAGATGCATGTACATGTCCGCCAGTTCCTGGGGCATCTGTTTGATTTCGTGAACAATCGGCGGAAAGAAGAGTTCCGCTGTTTCATATAAACTCCAGCCAAAGCGGTGCGTGAAGTGCTCTACCGCTGCTGCCACCATTTGCGAATCGCTACCTTGGGGATCCAAGGAGATATCGAGCATCCCTGCTTCTTCGTAGAACCGCGCAATCGTGTTGATTTCACCGTTGTGGCCCAACGTCCGAAATGGCTGTACGCGTGCAAACGCCGTTCTGGTATTGGTGGAATAGCGAGTATGCGCCAGCGCGAAGGAAGAGGTAAACGCCTCCTCCCGTAAATCGAGGTAGTAGTTATAGAGTGTGTCGCCATCCCCGACGACTTTGTAGACGACCGTTGTACTGTCCAGCGAGGCCACATGCACCCCTTGCAGTTTTTCCAACGCAGAGGTGAGGCGGATTAACGCGTGCTGACCAGGCTCATCTGTGAGTCCTGCGATTTGTACAAAGACTGGATTTTCGGCGCGTGCCAAGGGCCCAAGCGCCACCTCGTTGACAGGGTTGTGACGAACGCAGAGCACCTCAGTGTGCAAGCCGGACAGCGTCGCTGCGACGTTGTCCATTAGTTGCTCAGACCGGACCTGTTCCAGAAACAGGTGGGCAACGAAAAATCTTGGGTCTTCAACCAGATGCGGGTCGGTTCCAGTTTCCTGAAGCCACCGCCGCCACAGCGCACGAGGCAGGTCGAGCATCAGTCCACAGCCATCGCCTTCTCCGCGAACAAATCCTGCGCGGTGTTTTAAGGCGTTTAACGCCTGCACCCCCATGTCGACCGTTTCGCGTGTGCGCACCCCTTTTTTTGCGACGCATGCAAAAATACCGCAAGCGTCGTGTTCTCGTGAGATGGTTCGCGTTACCGCATTCAGATCCACCTGATCACTTCCTTTCCAGAGCCGGTATTAATGAGAAGATTGAAAAGTAGCCCTATTCAGGAATATGAATATTTATTCCCTGAGGGCTTGGTAGCAATCATCACAAGAATTTGAAAAACTTTCTGACATCAAAATTTCAATGGGCCTTAGTGCGCGTTGTTATCGCTGCCGCTACTGGAATGTATCGTGGGCTATAGGTATTACGGCAGTGGGAACAGAAATCACAGTCATGAAGTGCGAAGAATAGGAGGTATTTCTGATGTATTATACACATCAATTTATAAATGTGCAACGTGTTGTGCACACCCATTCTGCACGAACAGGCTGTCATCTATCCGCATCTGTCCGTATCATCGGACAATTGTCCCGTCATTTGATGTGTTATCTTTGGGAGGAGGGATACGATGTACGGTGCATTTGGCGGTTATACTCGGTGGGCTGTGGTGTTTCTCATTATTTTCGTACTGTTTTTCCTGTTTGTGCCTGCGTATGGTCCTGCGTACGGTGCTGGGGTTGGCATCCCCGCCGCACCGGGAGTGGCGGTGTCGACGTATGGTCACCACTACCCTATGTACGGCGGCTACAACCTGATGGGTGGCATGATGGGATACGAGAGCCCGAGCAGTCCTTAATGGCTTGCTCCACATCAATGGGCGGGGCCAACGGCCTCGCCTTTCGCCGAATCGCTCGGATGGACAGGCGGTGGTTGACACACGGAGAGACGCGCATATTCCAGGTAAAACGGGGAAAATGATCCTATAGAAAGGATGTGGAGGTGCAGGACTGTGAACAGAGCTTGCTGGACGCGGATGCTGTGTGCAATGGGGGTGCTGTGTGGCTTCGTCGGTGCAGCGCACGATGCTGCAGGTGGTGTGGCTTGTGCTGCGGTAAAAGAACCTATAGTGGAAGTGGATCTATTCGATAACGGGATGTCTCCAAAAACCATCCATGCTCGGGAAAATGCCCCCATCCACTTGCACATCGTGAACCGCGGTCACTTGCAACACCAATTTTCAATCCCCGGTTTCTACATATTCACTCGGACATTGTCCCCGGGTGAGGTTTCGGATGTCGAGTTTTCTCCCTATAAGCTTGGATCATTTGACATGACATCAGACCCGGTAGCCGATGGCAGCCCGGAATACCGAGGTAAGTTTGATGTAAGATCTTGATGCCGTACAGCCGGCCACCGTGCTACATGAGAAGGCGGCCGGCGGCATCTTTCGCGGTTGGCAAAAGTCTCCCGACGTCACCATAAATACGGAAGCAGGGACGGATGGACTAAGTCTGTATCGATGCCGTGTGAACCCGCCGTTCCGTTTTCCCCATACTGCCATGCCAAGGTGCGTCCCGAACATGGTGGAGCAGACGGATGCCACGCGGGTGCGTTGGCCTTGGTTGTGATGCCAGGTTCCCGTTCGTTGCTCCACAAGATGACGTTCCGAGCCACCGTTGCGTCATTTCGCACCGCCGTGCAGTAGGCCTGGGAGGAACCACCCGTGATGGGATTGTGATAGATCCCCGGCACGTACTTGGATTTTTCCATGATGTCCGCCCACCCCCGAATCCAAGCTTCGTCGACGACGTAGTCGGCTTCGATGTCTGCGAAGATCACAACACCTTTGGGGATACCTAGCCTACGCGCGACAGCAATCGCATCATTTGCTTCTGTAACGCCGTCGGCATATTCTGTGGCGCGACTGAAGTTGTTGAAGATAGGCAATATGCGCACCCCTTGTTCATGCAAGAACGTCACCTCTGCGGCAGTCCAGTCGCAAGGATTGTAATAGAGTGCGTTCAGGGCGGGGCCTCCGACAGCGAAGACCAGGTACTCCCCGCTCGCCACGTCGCTCCACGCTTTGGTGAAATTTCCGGTGACGTTTGCCGCAGAAATCCCCGATTTCGCGGCGGCCTCCAGTGCAATCTTGTAGTCGGTAGAGTCGGCGGCGTATAGTATCACTTTGTTGGTTGAAACCGTCATGCTCTCGTCTCCCCTCTACGAACCCGAACACTGCAAACAGGCAATTTTTTTTGGAACTTGCGCACACTAGCGGCAGGATTTCGTGATCTCCCAAAGAACTTTGTCCTGCTGTCGAAGTTTGTCTTTTCAAGGAGGAAAATGAGATGCGCAGACAAATGGTCGCTTCTGCGGCCGCAGTACTGACATTGGGTGCCCTCTTGGTCGGATGCGGCACCACAGCAAACAACGACACAAACAATACTGGCAACACCACGGGTACAGCTCCCAAGACAAATTTCAAAGTGGGACTTGTCACCGACACTGGAGGCCTCAATGACCATGGCTTTAACTTTCTTTCCGATCAAGGCCTCCAAGAGGCAGAGAAAGAACTGGGTGTACAAGGTTCGGTGGTTCAGTCTCAATCCGCGAACGACTACGTTCCCAACTTGGAAAGATTTGCTCGGGAGGGATATAACGTCGTCATTGCCGTCGGATTCCTGATGGATAATGCTGTGAGACAGGTCGCTCCTCAGTACCCAAACACGAAGTTTTTGATTATTGACGATTCAATTCAAGGCATTCCCAATGTCACGAGCGCCGTCTTCAACACGGAGCAATGCGGCTACCTGGTTGGCGCCATGGCTGGTTTGTTAGAAAAACAAGGAAAGCTTCCGGGACTCAACGGCAAAAACATTCTGGGCGTCGTGGGCGGTGAGGCAATACCACCTGTCACGTCGTACATCGCCGGATTCCAACAAGGTGTGGCAAAAACTGACCCCAGCGCGACGGTAGAAGTTAAATTCGCTAACAGTTTCAGCGACCAGGCGCTGGGCAGCCAGATTGCTCAACAAGAAATCAACGATGGCGCCGACATCATTTTTCAGGTTGCCGGCAGCACCGGTATAGGCGTTATCGACGCCGCGAAGAGCAGGCACGTGTACGCCATTGGCGTCGATGCGGATCAGTCGTACCTCGCTCCGGACACTATCCTGACGAGTGCGGTGAAGGGTGTTGACACGGCGACCTTTGACGTCATCAAGCAGGCTCTGGATCACCACTGGAAGTCCGGCATTCAGTACTTCAACCTGAAAAACGGCGGTGTTGGCCTTGGCAAGGTGAACCCCAACGTGCCGCAAGACATACAAAAACAGGTCGACCAGCTTGCACAACAGATCAAGAACGGAACCATTACTGTTTCGCCAAATATGAAGTAACCTAGGGTCATATGCGCGGTCCAGGTCATCCCTGGGCCGTTTTCGGGAATCACAGCAACGGGAGAGGAGGCCCCGGATGACCAGCTTTCTAGAAGTTGTCGACCTAGTGAAACACTTCCCCGGCGTCAAAGCCAACGACGGAGTCAACTTTACATTGTACAAGGGCGAAGTGCATTCCATTCTCGGCGAAAACGGTGCTGGCAAGTCCACGCTGATGAAGTTGATTTACGGCTTATATCAACCAGACAGCGGCGAAATTCGCCTGGAAGGTAAGCCCGTCAAGTTTCACAGCCCACGGGACGCCATTCGTGCCGGAATCGGGATGGTTCATCAACATTTTATGTTGATTCCCGCATTGACGGTCGCAGACAACATTGTCCTCGGCGACGAACCGGGCGGCATCGCATACAAGCGCGCCGAAGCCGAGAAAAAAGTGCGGGAGTTGTCCGAAAAGTACCGATTGGAGGTGGATCCGTCGGCCAAAGTCGAACAACTCAGCGTCGGTCTCCAGCAACGCGTAGAGATCTTAAAAGCCCTTTACCGCAAGGCAAAAGTATTGATTCTCGACGAGCCGACGGCACTGCTCACTCCGCAGGAAACCGAAGAACTGTTCAATGTCGTCCGCCACTTGAAATCGCAAGGCATCCCAGTCGTGTTCATCAGTCATAAACTGGACGAGGTGCGGGCTATAGCGGATCGGGTGACGGTGATGCGCGCGGGCAAAACAGTGGAGACCCTGCCCATTGGCGATGCCACACCGCAGCAGTTGGCAAACCTGATGGTAGGACGCGAAGTGGTCTTGCGCGTCGAAAAGACAAAGGCCAATCCAGGCGAAGTCATCTTGGACGTGCAACAGTTGCGAGTGAATGACACTGCCCGCCGCGAAAAAGTACGCAACGTCTCGTTTCAAATTCGGGCAGGGGAAATCTTCGGCATTGCTGGCATTGACGGGAATGGCCAAACGGAGCTGGTTGACGCCATCGCTGGACTGCTCCCCATCGTCGGCGGAGAATTGCGGTTTCTCGGACGAGACATCACGCGGTTGTCGACAGCGGAACGGACCAAAGCCGGGATTGCGTACATCCCACAAGATAGGCAATTGGACGGATTGGTCCTCGACTTTACACTGACCGAAAACGCTATCCTTCGGGATTTCAAGCGCAAACCTTTCTCGAAAGGCGGTATTCTCTTCCACAAACCTGCGAAGACTTATGCAGAGCGGCTGATCAACTTGTTTGACGTCCGGCCCCGTGACGTCAATCGACACGCCGGTGACTTGTCGGGAGGGAATCAGCAAAAAGTCATCCTGGCGCGGGAAGTGTCCCGTGAGCCGCAATTGCTAATTGCCGTGCAACCGACCCGCGGTCTAGACGTAGGAGCCATCGAAGGCATTCACAAACAGCTGCTTCGCTTGCGGGACGAGGGAAAAGCGATTCTGCTGGTTTCCCTGGAACTGGATGAAATCCTCAGTCTGTCAGACCGGATTGGCGTCATCCACGACGGTGAGATGGTAGGGATTGTCCCAGGTGAATCTGCGACGCGTGAACAGCTTGGTCTCCTCATGACAGGTGTGACGAACGGGGACGCGACGGAGGTGACCACTACGTGAAACACATCATGCGGGCCTTGGCGACACCAGTCATCTCTTCCTTGCTCGCTATCATCATTGGTGGCATTATCGCGGCGGCCATCGGCTACAATCCGCTGCAAGTCTACGGAGCACTCATTTCCGGGGCGTTCGGAAATGCGGCGAATATCGGATACACGCTCGCCATCGCCACGCCTCTGATCTTGATTGGATTAGGCATTGCGATTTCGTTCCGGGCCGGCCTCTTCAATATCGGCGCCGACGGCCAGTACTGGGTAGGCGAGATGGCGGCAACCTGGGTTGGTTATCACTTCACAGGTCTACCTGGGTGGCTCCACGTCATCCTGTGCCTTGTTGTCGCGATGCTCGTCGGCGGTCTGTGGGCTGGTATCATTCCTGGACTGTTGAAGGCGTATCGCGGGGCGCACGAAGTCATCACCACCATGATGCTGAGTTACACTGGTATTTTGCTGTGTCAGTATATGATTGAAGACGGCCCGATGCGTAAACCCGGGTATATTCCAGAATCCTATCCAATTCCTCAGAATACGTGGCTGCCTGTTCTGATACCGCAGTCGCAGTTGACCATTGGCATTGTCATCGCCATCGTCGCTGTCGTTGTGGTCTGGTTCGTGTTGTTTCACACGACGCTCGGGTTCCAGCTGCGCGTGGTCGGATCCAATGCGCGCGCTGCCCGCTATGCAGGTATCCGAGTCCCGCTATACACGGTTCTCGCACTGGGGATCAGCGGTGTCCTGGCGGGGTTGGCCGGCGGCGTGCAGTTGCTTGCCATGGACCATCAACTGGCCGAAGGGTTTAACACAGGGTACGGGTTCACGGGTATCGTCGTAGCCCTGTTGGCTCGAAACAACCCGTTCGGCGTCATCATCGCCGCCGTCTTTTTCGCTGCGCTGTCCACGGGCGGGCAGAACATGCAGCAGGTGACGAATATCCCTGCCAGTCTGACGGACGTGTTGACCGGATTGATTATTTTCTTCGTCGCCGCAGAACGAATCGTGCCGCAAGTGATCCAGTGGTACAAGCGGCGGACGACGCGCGTGTCTACATCCATTTCCGAGGAGGGTCCGAAGCCGGTATGAACATCCTTACCAATGCACAACTCTGGGCCTCTACACTCGCCATGGCAGTGCCGCTCGCATTACCCGCGATTGGCGGCACATTTTCCGAGCGCACCGGTGTCGTCAATATCGCCATGGAAGGCATTATGTTGATGGGCGCATTCTTTGGGGTTGCCTTCTCGTACTGGACCGGCAGCGCCTGGGTGGGACTGCTCTGTGGAATCATCATGGGCGGGCTGCTATCCGCTGTCTTTGCGTGGGCCGCCATTCGCTTGGCCGCCGACCAAGTCGTTCTTGGCATGGCCATTAACATCTTTGCGGGGGGGTTAACGGCGTTCTTGCTGGATACCATCTTCGGATTTAGCGGCACACCGCCACAGACCCCTCAGCTTCCAACGTTGTCGATACCAGGGTTGTCATCAATTCCGTTCATCGGCGCTTTTTTCACGAATCAGAGCGTGCTGGTGTACGTGATGTTGGTCATCGTGGTCCTGTCGCATTGGTTTCTGTTCCATACGCGCATTGGACTGCGTATGCGCGCCGTCGGTGAAAACCCACTGGCAGCCGACACGGCTGGGCTGAACGTGTGGCGTCTGCGGTACGCTGGAGTCATCATCGGCGGCGTTTTGTCCGCGCTGGGTGGCGTATATTTGTCCCTTGGGATTCTAAACTCTTTTGACGTCAATATGACCAACGGTCGCGGTTACATCGCACTGGCAGCCATGATATTTGGCAAGTGGACGCCTCTCGGGTCGTTCGCCGCATCACTGCTGTTTGGATTTGCTACGGCGCTTGGTATTGCCTTACAAAACCACGGTGTTTCATCGGATCTGCTGGATATGCTACCGTATCTGTTAACGATTCTCGCGCTCGCGGGACTGGTCGGTCGCAGTAAGGCACCAGCCGCTGACGGAATCCCCTACAATCCGCAGCGCTAACGCTGCTGGAACCCTTCTTCACACCAACGGCCGCTCGGGGTGCATTGCTCCCTGAAGACGGCCCTTTACTTTCGACGCTGTTCCATTCCTCTGGAGGTGTGCGTAAAAAAAGAACGCCAACTCCGTTGCTCTGGAGTTGGTGTTCTCCTCTGCTGAAGTTGTGGTGCGCCCAGAGGGAATTGAACCCCCGCACCCGGTTCCGGAGACCGGTGCTCTATCCGCTGAGCTATGGGCGCAAGCGACGAATTAGAATATACCACAACTTGCGCCATTTGTACAAGTGAGTAAGCGTAAATCTGAGCAGAAATTGTTGACAGCGAGTGTCACTTGACAGTTTCCAGTCTCGGGACACCCAGGACGTCCGAGAGGGCCCCTAACTTACGGTCACACTCCTGCCATTCCTGTTCCGGATTACTGTCCGCAACAATGCCCGCTCCAGCCTGCACGTAGTATGTCCCTTCGTGCTCCACCACAGTTCGAATGACAATGGCTGTGTTGGCATTTCCGTCAAAGTCTATGATACCCACCATGCCGCCGTAGGGTCCACGTCGATAGAGTTCCAGTTCATCAATAATCTCCATCGCCCGTATTTTCGGTGCCCCCGACAACGTGCCAGCCGGAAACGTCGCCAACAAAGCGTGAAATATACTGACATCATTGCGCAATACGCCCGTGACCTTGGAGACAAGGTGAAACAAGTGCGAGTACGCTTCCACGGTGAGGAATTCCTCCACTGCAACGGACCCGTACACGCACACACGTCCGAGGTCGTTTCTGCAAAGGTCCACCAACATGACGTGTTCTGCCTGCTCCTTCTCATCGGACAGTAGGCGCTTCACCAACGCTTCATCCTCTGCGGCTGACCTCCCCCGCCCCTTCGACGTTCCTGCAATCGGCTTCATCTCGGCAATGCCGCCCACTGCACGGAACTGAACTTCTGGACTGGCTCCGAACAACCGCATATCCGGGTATTCCGCCATAAACATGTATGGAGATGGGTTCACACAGCGCAACTTCTCGTAAACCGCGTAATGATGCATACGCTTAGGTACCCGCAGACGCTTCGAAAGCACGACCTGAAAAATATCTCCTGCACGGATATACTCCTTCGCGGCCTCGACATTGGCGATAAAACGTTCCCGCGACACATCTTCCACCGCCGGTGCCAGCGCGTCCAACTGTTGGGTCTGTCGGGGAGGCGTGGCCTGGACGCGCTCCTCAACAATCGCGCGTCGAACCGATTGTACCTGATACTCCCACCGTTTCCATTCTTCTTCTGATAGAACAGGCGCTAGGAAAGGCAGCGCGTCGTACACGGAGGCTCCGTCGTCGTTGAGATGCGCAACAGCAAGATACCATTGAAGTCGGACATCGGGTAAACCTCTATCATCCAAAGTCGTCTTTGGCAATACTTCGAGGTAGTGAACCGCATCGTATCCAATGTAACCGAATAAGCCAGTCGAGAAGGGCGGGCCTGCATTTACTGGATGATTGGCTCGAATGGCCTGACGGATGGATTCGAGCAAAGACATCGGATCAGCAGATTGATAACGTAAACATTGCCCGTTCACGTAACTCTTCATGCCACCCGTGCCGTTTTCGCAAACTTCCCTCCATCCCGCGGCAGCCAGTGTACGGCGAAGGTACTCGGCCAACCCTGTCACCGCAAATATTGCGACATCTCCGTCTTTGACCTGAAACTCCAGGATAGGCAAGATGCCAATGAGACTCATCCGGTACGCAGCCCCCGTTTCCTTGGCCGCGTCCAACAAAAACACCTGACCTTCTCCAAATTGCTCCGTTAACCCAAGATACGTATAGAATGGATCCAAGGTGGTCGCCTTTGAATCAAAGCTGCGAGATTGAATTTCATCAGACACCTGACGTCTCCCCTTTCGTTGTGGCAATTCAACTGGCTAGAAAGTTTTTGAGGATGGTCTTGCCGTGTGTCGTCAGAATCGATTCGGGGTGGAACTGGACGCCGACCGCCCCTGTGGGTACATGCCGAATCCCCATGATGGTGCCACCGCATTCGGCCGTCACACGAAAATCAGTGGGCAGTGTGTCCCTGTCCACAATCAGTGAATGGTACCGAGTGGCTTGAAACGGTGTCGGAACCCCTTCGAAAAGCGCATCCCCAAAGTGTTCAATCATCGAAGTTTTCCCGTGCATCAGCTCGATTGCACGCGTCACGGTTCCCCCGAACGCTTGGGCAAGAGCCTGATGTCCTAGACACACGCCGAACACCGGTACACGCCCAGCAAAATAGCGAATGACATCGAGAGAACATCCGGCTTCACTGGGTGAGCAGGGACCCGGAGAAACGAGTACTCGTGACGGCTTCAAAGCTACCAATTCACCGAGTGGTACTGAGTTTCGCCGCACCTCGACCTCGGCCCCTAATTCTGCGCAGTACTGAACGAGGTTGTACGTAAACGAATCGTAATTGTCAATCACCAACAGCAATACACAGCACATCCTTTCTGTTCGCTAAAGTGAGCGGACCAAAAGGGAACAAAAAAACCACAGCAGCATAGCTGTGGTCGATGTTGGACGCATATCGACAGACCTATACAAGCGTCGCTACCCTCAGGCTACACTACACTCAACTATCTCACTCAGCTCAACTGTATTCAGCTTACCGGGAAATCCAAAATCCGTCAATCCCCACTATAGGCTGTCCAAAACGAAAAAAGGACCCAGCGGTCCCTATCGAAGAGCTGTGGTGGGCCTAAGAGGACTCGAACCTCTGACCTCACGATTATCAGTCGTGCGCTCTAGCCAGCTGAGCTATAGGCCCATGCTTTACATCATGGCGGAGCTGACGGGATTCGAACCCGCGTTCTCCTGCGTGACAGGCAGGCATGTTAGGCCTCTACACCACAGCTCCATGTAACCTTGGTTGCGGGGGCAGGACTTGAACCTGCGACCTTCGGGTTATGAGCCCGACGAGCTGCCAACTGCTCCACCCCGCGGCAGGTGCGCAAATCGCGCAATGGTGGGCGGTGGCAGGATCGAACTGCCGACCCCTCGCGTGTGAAGCGAGTGCTCTCCCGCTGAGCTAACCGCCCATGGTGACCCCAAGGGGATTCGAACCCCTGTTACCGCCGTGAAAGGGCGGTGTCTTAACCACTTGACCATGGGGCCATCGTGCCGCCCGAAGACGGCGGAAACGTTTGGCTCCCCGAGTAGGATTCGAACCTACGACCCTCCGGTTAACAGCCGGATGCTCTACCGCTGAGCTATCGAGGAACGTTGGTGGAGCTAAGCGGATTCGAACCGCTGACCTCTAGAGTGCGATTCTAGCGCTCTCCCAACTGAGCTATAGCCCCACACATGGTGCCGAAGGCCGGACTCGAACCGGCACGGTTTCCCGCACGATTTTGAGTCGTGTGCGTCTGCCAATTCCGCCACTTCGGCATGGCGTGCCCGGAGAGATTCGAACTCCCGACCTCTTGATTCGTAGTCAAGCACTCTATCCAGCTGAGCTACGGGCACTCGGTTTGGCTTGTTTATTTTCCGTCGCCGTCGAGCGACAAGGATTATTATACTGAGGCATGCCCCCTATTGCAACTGTTTTTTTGATTGAAAAATATACCATTCTAAAAACAACTGAACCTCCTGAACAACTGGCCTAAACAGCCCAGGAGGTTTGATCTGTGTAGCCGTTTGAAGAATTTCGCTTACTTATCGATCAATCTGTCCTCCATGGACAGCGCACCATGCACCGCTCAAGTAAAAGCCCCCACACGATTCGATGTACGGGACAAAAGCCGGGTGTTGGTGCTGAATGTACTCCAGGACATCGTGTTCGAGCGTATAGTCGTCCGACGTACGGAACGTTCCATAGCCGAAGTCCTTACGGTGACGGTTAAAGATCAGGTATCCATCACGGACGTCACCATCGGCCTGTTCCGTCCCGCGAAAATCGCTGTCCACAAACTCAACGAACCGAACATGAACAAGGTCGGACTGCACATCCGCGCTGTGGTGTGGCGTAGGCATTCCAATCCCTCCTTGGTATTCTTCCCCTATCTTGCGCCAACCAGCGGTATGCCCATACCCGGGCTGTACCTACCCTGTACAAGTAGATGTCAATCGAATACAATTCACGATGTCATCGATGAATATCCAGAGATGTACAATGTACACCATTGTTATCCAGTATTTCCGGAAACGAGATGGAATGATGCGCACACAACTCAGAGAGACTGAAGATACGTGTGAGGGGGGAAAACAACATATGGGAGACAGCAAAACGTTCAACTATCCAAAAACAAACTCGGCGCACTCGAGTTCTCAAGCCGGACACAGTTCACGCGTGGCAAACCGTAAACCAGCTCCGCAACAGACACAAAATCTGCAGCAGGAAGATTTGCAGCCTCGGGGATAACAACGAGATCATTCGAACCGAAGTGCCAAGCGACTCCCGTTCATCCATTCAAACCCGTGTGGACGCAGCACTCAACCATGAAAAGACAGAACGCAGAAACGGGCCCTATCAAATCCCTTTCTGCGTTCTGTCCACCCTATGGTGTTACACCTCATACTGGGTCAGCAGCGCTTGCAGTTCCTCCGTCATTGGCGATAGGAAATACAGCATGGGCGTCGTGTGACGTATATGAAAGCGGAAGTCACATTTTCCGGGGAAGACAGAAAAGTAGCATTCGGCTGTGATATCGAGATGGAAGAAGCAAAGCTCACGCACTCATCCACTTGCCCGACACTAAAATTCATTCTCACTCAATGCGATAATCTTCCGGAACACCTGCATAAACTGTTCCATTTCATGCAAAGGGACTTGCGCTACGATATTTACGAACCTATCCGTCACGTGCCGCCGAATCTCTTCTAATTTGGCGACACCAAGGTCTGTCAAATTAATGATAACCACGCGCCGGTCCTCTTGAGAACGATTCCTGGCGACCAGTCCAAGAGCCTCCAGCTCATCGCAGATTTGTGTGACCGCGCCAGGGCTAAGGCCGCACGCCCTGCTGATGTCGGAGGCCTTGGCAGTAACTCGCTTGTCCAAATACCTTAATATGAACATCTGGCTAGCGGTCAGGCCGTACCCCTTTTCAACGGGTCGGACGTACATGATGTGTTTCAGCCGAGAGATCTGTTCTCCTAACTCCCTGGCCATCCGTTGTGTATCAGTCAACTCACTCAATCCGATCACCTGTAGACATCATTCTTCCTGTGGAAAACGTTCACTTCTTACAGTTTGCACTTTTGCGGCGCCTCCGTAAAGGTTTTATTCCCCACCAGGCCGTTCACGACTGAACTGAAACCATAGTACTCCATCACCCACCCTAAATAAGTCCAATTATGCCGAAGCATTCCCATAGACTGTTGCAATTCTCTGATCGTCCTGTCATGGTCCAGTAGCAATCAGATCCGGCTTGTTTCACCAGCTTCCATGAAACATGCGCAGCACGACGGTGCTGTGACTCCAGTACGAGCAGATCTACTTGTGTTACGTGCGGTTCCGACGAAAGGTCAGAAGTTTGCAACATGCTCTGCAGCAGTAGCATGCAGAAACGTGCACATAAATTAAAGCCGATCCACTCTAAGTAGATCGGCTTCAGATGCCGACACGTATCCTCGTCGCACAATACCACTGTATCAGTGGAAATCAACGTCAATTTGACGACCGACTTGCTGGTGTGACTTCGGGAGGCGAACCTCTAAAATTCCGTTCTTGTACGACGCTTTCGCTTTCGAGTCGTCGACACTCGTCGGCAATGGAATGGTTCTTGAGAACTGTCCGTGATATCGTTCCGTTCGGTGGAAGTGCTCGTCCTTTTGTTCTCCCACGCGTTCGATGGTCCCACTCAAGTGTAAGTGGTTGTCGTGTACTGTGATATTCACGTCCTCTTTCTTCTCTAGTCCCGGAATTTCTGCCGCCACAATGACTTCCGTTGGTGTTTCTCTCACATCGACTCGAACGCGAGGCATCGCCGCGAAGTGTGCGTCGAACCAATCGTCGTCTAAGAGACGTGGAAATGAACCAAAGTCACGACGTAACATGCTGAATGGGTCGTATGGTACCAGAGCCATGAAACACACCTCCAAACAGGATGAGCGTATGCTTCCACCGTACACTACGCTTCATGCGTTATTCCTGTGCGGGGTGTCGCCTCCATACACTCTGGCCAATGTTTCATCAGTACCCGCAAAATCCGGCACCTGATATGCATATATGTCAGCGCCAGTCGACATAGTTTCCGCCTTTACGGGGTTACTTATGCAAGAGATTCTTGAGATTCTTGGCTGCCCAAGCCACCCAACCAAAGGAAATGACAGCAGCCAATCCAATAAATAGCATAAGGAGCATGATGTCAGCCGCCTTTTAACCATGCTGTATCCTATTTCACCTTGTTCTCTCGACCTATAGGTGCGGACCATGGGTCAATTTTGAGAACGGAAGATTGTAAAATTCATAGTCGACAAATAAGGGTGAACTTTCTTATAATGAGTAACGGGACAAATGGTCAATTATTTGTTCAAGGTGAGTGATGGTCAATGGCAGCCGTTCGTATGCTTGACTTATCACCCAGCAATTTAGTTTCACAACACAAAGCAACCAAGAAGAATTGGAGTCATTTCGTCACAAATCTACAGACCGACTCATCCATCCACCAGACCAACCAATCTATCCGAGACTTCATCCGTGACTCTTGGCTCCGCTGTGTCCAAAGCGGTACGAATCCGATGCAAAAACAAACGAATGTTTCACTGCGTAACGATGAAATCCAGAAGATTATTGACCGTTCACAGCTATATGAGGCCGCATTACCATGCCTGACGAGATTGGCGAATCAAGCGAAAGGAACAGGTCACCTTGTCACGTTGTGCGACAGCCAGGGCAGAATTTTGTTTCTGGATGGCGATCACGATGTATTTCATCATGCTGAGCGAATGAACTTCGTCGTTGGTGCCGATTGGAGTGAAGAAGCCATCGGTACAAATGCCATTGGGACTGCCCTTGTCGAAAAGCAACCCATTCAAGTGTTTGCCGCAGAGCACTTTTGCGAAGGTGTGCATGATTGGGTGTGCTCCGCTGCGCCCATCCGTGACCCGGCCACCCACGAAATCCTCGGTGTCATCGATGCGACGGGACTATGGGAAGATGCTCAAGCCCACACACTTAGCATGATGACAATGGCAGCCGACATGATCCAGAACATACTCATCCAACGAGCGGCTCAATCACGGCAGTACTTGTTGGAAGAGTATATCACTGTGACTCGTCGGTACCCTAGTGATGGAGTCATATTGCTTGACAACGCATTTCAGCTCATCGAAGCGAATCACGTAGCCGTCGAAACGGTGAGAAACTTGACCGGTAAGCACTTGCGCGACGTTTGGAACCATCGTGACTTTCACAATCAATTATTGCACAATCGGCCTCGTGAAAACTACGAATATTACGAGATCACCATCGAACGTCTGGACCTGTCGGCTACTGTTCGTGAAATTTACTCCGCAAACCGCCGAAGCGGATTTATCCTCATTATCAAACCACTCGTCCAACACAACATCCAACGCCACGCAACCGTGAGTGGAAGTTGGACCAACATCATTGGGCAATCTTCCCACATTCGGTGTGCCATCGCCAAATGCGATGTGGCGGCACAGACCAACGTACCGATTCTTTTGCAAGGTGAGAGCGGGACTGGCAAAGAGGTTTTTGCTCGCGCCATCCACGACGCGAGCCCACGCCGCAATCAACCTTTTGTTGCCATCAACTGCGGTGCGATTCCTCGTGATCTGTTGGCGAGCGAACTGTTCGGGTATGAATCCGGTACTTTTACGGGCGCCGCGAAGAATGGAAAGAAGGGGAAGTTTGAAGAAGCGCAAGGTGGTACGATTTTCCTCGATGAAATTGGCGAAATGCCTACTGATTTTCAGGTCTATTTGCTCAGAGTTTTACAGGAGCGCGAAATTGTCCGATTGGGATCTGCAAAATCGGTCCCGATTGATGTCAGAGTGATTGCAGCCACCAACAGAAACTTGGATGACGATGTCCACAGTGGCAAATTTCGCTCTGATCTATATTATCGATTAAACGTGGTATGCATCCACCTTGCCCCGCTCAGGCAACGCCGAGAAGATATACCGTTGTTGATACAACATGTGTTACATCAACTCTCAGAGCGTCATCATCTTGCCTATCCCCACATGGATCCGGATGTCCATCAGTTTTTGGTGCAAGAATACGATTGGCCAGGGAATGTTCGAGAACTTCAAAACATGATGGAACATGCGTTGCTGTTTAGCAATGGCAATATCTCGTGGGAAGCGCTTCCACCCTATGTTAAGACGCAAGACAAGGTCCGAACCGAATTGCCGATAAACTTAAAAAGGTCTAGACCGCATCTATTGTGGAAGGAAAACACAAAGGTAGATGGCGCTGTCCGGAACGTCCGGAAATACTGCACAAAAGAACGAGATGAGCTACTCAAATGGCTCGAGATGACGAATGGAAATATCTCGGAAGTGGGGCGCCGGTTGGGCATTGCACGAACTACGGTCTACCGACGAATGAACAAATATGGGCTGCTGAACTAACCTCCATCGAAGAAAACCGGAGTGGGTTACCACTCCGGTTTTCTTCATCATGGCTACATCTGTGATGCTCAGTAGCTCGGGACAGGCCTTTGGAGCCATTCTTCATAAAACGCGTCAATATCCGGTTCGAAGTCATGGATCACCGGGTACCACGGTGTCACGTTTTCGACTTCCAACTGCGTGGCACACTGCGGGCAATAGTATTCCCGAATCACTTGCCACTGCGGATCCGGCGCCAGGTACTTCGGATAAATCTCAGCCATTTTTTCCTCTGTGTCACGCACGTAGATCAAAGCGTGCAATTTCCAGTTCTCATGGCTTTCACAGAATTCGTGACCGCAGTCACACTTGATGACCCGACGCCCATCTGGTTTCAACACCACATAAAGGTGCAATCCGTAGGGCAGCAAAATCTTGTCGTCCCAAGGTACCCTATCCTGCAGGATACTCACATACGTGTCAAAACGCCCTGGGTCTTTGAACGATGAAAGCATTTCCTTCAGCTTAAAAAAGTCTATTGTTCCATCTATCAACTCTTCGATGGTTGCGCGATCATAATTTGGCATTTCAATCACCTCACATGGGATTTCTTATGTCCAGATCCGAATGTCGGCATTTCCAATTCGTCTTCACGAAGATTCCAAGACTCTGGCAGGTTCCAAAACTCTCTGAACTCCGTCAAAAACTTCTCCGTGATTTCAAAACTCGTCGCATACATGTGACGGACAGGTAGAGAAGCTTCCTTCCGCTCAATCCGACCACGCTCTTCAGCCATCCATTCACGGGTCGGACGCCCCCGTTGCAAGCGTTCCTTCCGAATCGCTTGACGAGCTTGTTCTGTTTTCTCCGCATCTACGTGATACTTACCGCGATTGTCTACCGTAAACACCGCGCCATACACTTTTTTCGCATACTCCGGAAGCACGTAGCCACCGTTGAGGTCTTTCTCGATGTCCTCAGGGCGGCGTTCCAGCGGATCGCCAAAGCCGGGACCACCACGCAGATAGTTCAGGTAGAGATCGTAGTCTTCAAAAATCGCTTCCGTCGTAATGGTTTGCTTATCCCGTTTCACGACCTCGGCCTCGAGACATTGCTCATATTTGTGTTCTGCCGGATTCGGGTCTCCACCTCGTGGGAACGGAAGTTGTTTCGCAAAGCGTTCCTTGAGGTCGGTACCATGTGCTTCGAACCGATACCCAGATGCGGCCGGATAACCTCCCATCAAACCACAGTCGCTGGTAATGTACCCATTGCCCATGAAGAACATTGTCCAGTCCCGCGAACCCCAGACCATGCGCAGCGTCTCGTAGCCACAGCCGCCGCGATACTTTCCGTATCCGCCTGTGTTGGGTTTGATAGACCGGCCGAGGTACACGAGCGGTTCAGCCAATTCCCAAATCTCCATGTCCCCCATGTCGCCTTCGGGATTCCAGATGGCTGCGGCGTGATCCAGTCCATCCTTGACTGCCCCGGCACCAGTACCTTCAGCCGCAGCTTCAAAGCTGTTAATGGCATGGATATCGTTATACTGGTTGTATCCGCCGCCTTGCATCCAGTTGCTGGTGTTCGCATTGCCAGCATTCACTTCTTCGAGGTATCCACGGGAGAAGTACGCTCGACTCAGTCCCCGCCACAGTGGGCTCCAAGCCGACACCAGGAAATGCCAAGCGTAACTATGAGCCGTACGAATGTCATCTGGATTCATCCATGCACCATACGGGAGCTGGAACTTTGTGGCGAAATAGGCGCCATCATTGATGCGATCGTTCGGGATCAACGTCTGTGTCATCATGACCCAGATACCGCTCGTAAACGACACGGTGGTCGCGTTGTAACTGTGCCACCCCCACCGACTAGATCCGTCAAAGTTGAGTTCCATCTGTCCGTTGCGATGGATGGTCACCTCGGACGGTGCGTGCATAATGGTATCGACTTTAGCATAGGGTGGAACTTCAACATCTGAATGTCGATAGGGAACGTCGACAAAGCCGACCTGGCGATACTTGCCTGGGATTGTAACGGCTTTGATGCGGTTGATGAGCCCGCGCCGACCTTCCTCAATGACCTCGCGAATGAACTGTTTATAAGTCTCAACACCCTCTTCGGCAATGAGGCCGAGAACCAAGTCGCGAATCATGTGACATCCGGCAATCCGTGTCCGTTCATCCAGTAGCCAATACTTCGTTGTGCGAACGGAGCGCTGACTTTCAATCACCCAGTCTTGAAGCAAGGTGTCGTTGCGGCCGATTTTCCGGCATGCTACCTGATACCCGTCGTCGTAGCGAGTTACAGGACCCACCGTCATGCTACCGGGGCCGGTTGCACCGGTGTCAATGACGTGAGTAACCCCGCCTACCCAACCGACGACTTCTCCCGCCCAGAAGATTGGGACGATGGTATGCACATCACAGGGGTGCACGTTGCCAATCTGGCAATCGTTGTTGCAAAAGATATCACCAGGTTCAATACCAGGATTCACCTCGTAATCGTGGTTTACCATGTACTTGATGGCTGCGCCCATCGTACCGACGTGGATGATGATCCCGGTCGACGTCACGACGGAGTCCCCTTCGGGCGTGTACAACGTAAAACACAGTTCCCCTTCCTGTTCGACGATGGGAGAAGCAGCGACCCGCTTTGCCGTCTCACGCGCGTGCACGAGTCCACCGCGCAGTTTGGCAAAAATTTTCTCGAATCGAATGGGGTCTTGTTCCTTCAATACAAGTTCCTTCAGTCCAGCATAATGCCCAGTTTCCTGCGTGATTTGATCGATTTCCGCACGCATTTCCTTGAGCGTTTTTCCATCCCAACCAATCGTCCGTCGATACTGCTGGGTAAGTAACTCCTCCTGCTTGTTACTCAAGTCCCCTTGCCGAATCGCCACGGAAATTCCTCCTTTTATTTTGAAAAATTACCGATTTACTTCACGCAAGTGAAAAATTCGGTGATTATCCAGGAACGTCTCAAACCCAGGTGGTACCACGAATGTCGTAGCGGGTGATTCGATGATGGCCAGTCCGCGGATCCAATTGCCGGCCTGTAACGCCTCCATCTCCCAAATGTCCGCCTGAACCCATTCACCATCCCAGTACACGCGCCGTTTCCCATGGAAGGCTTCCTTCGGCGGGATCTCGCTGACATACGGCTCTTCCGGAATCTTCGGCTTTGGTACATCCACAGAGCCGCGAACAATGGCACCTGTAATGCTATATCCAAGTTCTGGAGAGCGTGCTGCCTTGGCGTACACGCGCGAATACGTCTCTTCAAACGCATGCGTGAGTTTATCCCAGTCCTCGACGGAGCTGACCTTTGCCAGCGGAGCCTCGATTTCCAAATCGTTCAATTGACCTTGGTACTGCATGCGGAAGTACAGTCGGAATTGAACTTCGGAACTGCTGAACCCATTTTTCTCGAACTCTTGCTGTACTTTTTCCGTCAATTCGGTCCAAGCGTCCTGGAGCGTTGCAAGTGCGTCCTCTTTTTCATCCGCGGTCGCTTCGCTCGCCACGTTGATATCGAGCGTTTTGTCGTAGCGATACTCAAAGTCGGCAGCCCCGCAACCGAACGCAGAGAATCCTGCGGCCCAAGCAGGTACCAATACATCTTCAAAACCGAGCCCTTTCACATAGCCTGCGGTATGCAACGGTCCGCCGCCACCGTACGAGAAGCAGGCAAACTGAGTCGGCGAGTATCCTTTGCCCATAACCAGGGACTCGAGGTAGTTGCGCAATTGTGATTCAAGCAACTGAATGACGCCGAATGCAGCAGCTTCCACGGACAGCCCAAGCGGATCAGCCAATTGTTCCTTTACACCTTGATACGCTCTCTCACGGTCCAACTTCACTTGTCCACCGAGGAAGTTGTCCGGGTTAATCAGCCCCAACACAACGTGACAGTCTGAGACCGTGATGGTATCGATGCCGCCTTCGGGATAACAGACACCGACGCGATAGCCAGCGCTGTCTGGTCCGAGCACGATGGATTTCGTGTACGGATCGACCCGAACGAAACTGCCTGTACCTGCACCAACCGAGTCCATGGCGACAAGTGGCAACGACAGAACCAGTCGAGCCATGTCTGGACTTGTATCGATGGTGAAGTCACCCTGTGTGATAAGCGCAATGTCGAAACTCGTACCCCCGATGTCCGAACAAACAATGTTCTTGATACCGAGTTGTTCCCCTAAGTATCTACCGCCGACTACTCCTCCAATGGGACCAGAGACGAGCGTGCGTGCGAGTTCGTTCGCCTTAATGCTGATGGTTCCGCCGTGGCTGGCCATCACCCGGACGTCAAAATTGGCCCCCTTTTCTTTGATTCGTTTGTCGACCAGTTCAAGCGTGTGGCGCGATGGGTCTGCAGCGTACGCCTCAATGATGGTCGTGTTGGTCCTGTGGGTC
This sequence comes from uncultured Alicyclobacillaceae bacterium, assembly GCA_963788285.1. Taxonomy (GTDB): domain Bacteria; phylum Bacillota; class Bacilli; order Alicyclobacillales; family Alicyclobacillaceae; genus Alicyclobacillus_A. The sequence continues at coordinate 51,969 of CAWBGB010000019.1, read as the reverse complement.
TCCTTGCGAACTGGGTAGTAATCAACCGAAGCAAATACAGGAATGTCCTTCCCCTTCTTTTGAATCGTCGCTTTCGCGATGTCGCGGACCCGGCGCTCATGGGTCGGATTCTTGTACGAGTGAAGCAATGAAATGACAATGGCTTCCACGCCTTCTTCAATCAGCTCAGTGACGGCTGGTTCAACCTCATGCTCATACAGTGGAATGACAACATTCCCAAACAGGTCAATCCGTTCCGTGACACCCCGTGTCCACTCTTTCGGCACAAGTGGAGGGTCGTAACGGTGCGTATTTAAGTGAAGCCGGTCTGAATACGAATAACCTAAGTAGGACTGGATGGCTCGACCCATGCGGTGGAAGTCTTCCATCCCCTTGTTGACGATAAGACCTACCTTGCGACCCTTGCGAGACACCAGTCGATTCAACATCGCTGTCCCGGAATACACACCGGTCAGCAACTGTGGAAACGCTTCCTCCACGGTCATGTCCCAAAACGTAAGTGCGTCTGCTGCAGAGTGCAACAGGCCGATTGACTCGTCCCCTGGGGTCGTCTGTGCCTTACCGACAACGAATTCTCCATGATCGTCAATGATAAACGTGTCGGTCATGGTTCCCCCGGCGTCAATAGCGAGGATTTGAGTCTTTCGACTTGCCATGTACCATCTCTCCTTCCATTCGTGGATCAGAATGTTTCGCACAACATTTGATTGCAAAATCCGTGCCAATCTAGAATTGCCGTACACTATAAATAATTTCGTGAATTCCCCTCGAAAAACGCTACAGTTGTAGCGCTACAACTGTAGTGCTACGTAACATGCGTCGAGACATGACCGCGACAGTGCATTGGCGTTCATCACATTGACTGGGAATCGAGGAAAGCACATCTTGGTTATCTCTTGAGTGCCGAATTCCAGGACAATGGCATTGAAAATGAAGCACAGCGGCCGTATTCTCCAAATGCCCCAAGAGGTTTGTCCATTCGCTAGGACAACTCATTGATACGCTGTACAAAATCGGAAAATGGGGTTCGCAAAAATGGAACATGTCAATGAAAATATAACTATCACGATTAAAAAAGACGGAAAACGAATCGTTACTGGATCCCCTGTATCTGAAAGAAACAAATACTACTCAGATTGCAAGTGGGGCTGGTGGAACGCTTCAGCAACAGAGTGTTGGGACTAAAGGGAGAGATAGAAACCTCGGTATGAAAGGTCATCAATCTGAACCACACGACAAACATCGAAAATTAACAGATAATGAAGAGACGAGCCTCTTGAGAAGATAATTTTTTCCACGATGTTTTCGTTAGCCAGCAGGATGTATATGCTGCAGCAATTGTTTACATCTAGTCCGGTGTCACCTTGATTTGTTAGATGAATTCATTTTCTAAAACTACTCTTCGAGGTCCCAATTGGATGTAGAGGGCTTGGCCTTTTCATCAAACCACTTGGCATCTCTTTCCTACCCAACGTCTGTCTTCCGATATAAAAATCGACCTCGGTTCTGTGGTTACACAGAACGCGAAGTCGACTTCACCGACAACGATGTCGTTTTAGTAGGAACGTTCTCATTTTTAGTTGTCGTAATGCTCCGTTATCTCACGTTGCCTATCGCCCCACCAACGTTCAACGAACGTTGATGGACACGGAAAATTCTCTCTGGCGAAATGGTTGGGATTTGAATCCATGGTAACCTTACGACGAAGGAGAACGTGTTTACAAAACGGGGTTGACCGCGGTCATTCAGTCTCCACAGAGTGCTGTTTCATATTCCTGTGCACATGAAGAACAAAGAGGTCCAATACCTGCTATCCCTAATTCAATGTTGTTTTCATCCAGTTCTTCATGGCAAGCTACACACTGTGCGTTAATGACTTCACCCATACATATTCCTCCTGATATATTGATGTCACGTACTCCAAAGAGTTTTGACGTAAAACTCTCGTAGTGGTCGGAATACTACGATTTGGAGGCACGTGCTATGTACTTCGTGTTGGCACTGGCGTTGGTAAACGTAGTCGTGTAACCTGTAGCATGGAGTCATCCAGACAGATTCAGGGGAAAGCGCCGCGCTCCGAAATTCAAAAGCCGGCCACCAAAACTGATTCAGCAGATGCGTGCCGTCCATCCGAATCTTACGCCCACCAACTTTGTGAGGAGGCCAGTTGACTTGCCTGCCTCGTCCCGCATGCGGTTGTCCGTAAGCATGGAATTCCGACACGAAAGCCGTGCATACAAGTATGAGCAACGGACGAGAACCATATATCCTCTCGGAGATGTTTTATTAACTTTACAGCAAGGCGCTCTCTGAATCAATCTCCCAGAGCAAAGGAATTTTTTGAGTCACTCGCAGTTACTTCGGACTGTATCAAATTTATGGACACACGGTCTAGGACTTTGTCGATGACTTGGCGTTGAGCCATGATCCTACGCGGCGACAGGATTTTCTTCGAATACACAGCATGATGAATGGTGTTGGTCTTGCGACTGACGCACAGTAGAATTTCAAGATCTTGCACCAACTCACATTCGTCCGCACTCAACCATGCACTTGCAAAGTTATCGAAGTCCAAAAATGTATATTCATCCATCTCAAATCCTCCTCGTATGACACTCGTTCTCCGTACTATCTAAAGTAGTATACCGAGACACCAGCATGTCTTCTACATACAATAAACTCGAAATATCCAGACCTTTTTGCTCGTACAGCGTTCTCTGTTTGTATCAGAAACATTATCGGCAGGCTCACCAGACTCATACACTGGCATGCGCATGGTCAAGGTTCGACAGTGGTTCCTTCTGAAAGATTACGTATATGAAAACCTCTATGTTGTAACGGGATTTTCGTTTTGATTCTGGTGTACATCTACCGTACGATGAAATGTGGAGAAGTATTGAGAGGGATGTGTTGGCTCAGGCGCGAGTGTTCCGGGAACAATGGTCCCCAATGCGAACGCCGGCATAACATAGCGAAGGGCATTCCGAAAACGTATATATTGCCGCAAATTCATTCTCCCTCCTTGACGCAAGGCTACTCGGATATTTCTGAAACATTGTTTGTCGAAATACCCTCATCAGCTATGATGCACGTGAATTGTAAAGTCCAAATGAACTTTTTATTGTTTTTTCGTAAAAGGAACTCGTAGAGGAGGCTTGAGGACGCTACCACACGCCTAGACCTCAACAGACAGAACGTTCCAAAGAGAAGGCAATTCAACAGACTTATCATCGCAATTGATTATCATCACAACGCAGAAAACGACGGATTTTGCAACAGCGTTCGCCTATACTTTGGGGCGAGGTGAGCGATATGGACGCCAATACACTGCATAACAAGCCAATATACAAGACGAAGGACGTGTCGGAACGCTGTAACCTGGCCACTCCTACGGTTCGAAAGTACGCACAAGCACTCGAACGGAACGGGTTTATTTTCGAGTATGAAGGCGCAAGCAGACGGTACAGCGAGTCAGACATTCTTGTTTTTCATCAAATGAAGAAGATGTCTGAAAACACCAACATGGGGATCGACATGATAGCTCAAATCGTCATACACAAATACCAACAAAGTGATACGCTACAATCTGTAGCGGCTACCGATACGTCCCCAGAACCAAGCGAAACAGCCAATGGAATCACACAATACGACGAGAAGTACGCGGCATTTCGCCAATTTATCCAGCAGGAAGTTGCGGCAATGATACCCACCATAAAATCAGAGATCCGCGCGGATCTGGAGACCCAGTATCACGCTCAATTCGAAGCAACAAAGCTGGATACTCTCGATGTCGTCGATCAGAAAATCGAGCAGATCCGTGAACAATGGAGAAGAGAACGGGAAATTGCGGCGGCACAGGAATCCATCGACGAAAAGCTTGAGAAACGGGATCAGCTGCTCATAGACACGATGCGATCGCTGATAGAGGTCAAAGAAGCAGACAGAAAGCCCTGGTGGAGGTTTTGGTAGCCCCAATCGCCAGGGTGAGTGAAGCGACTTTCGGACACGATGGAGATTACGTCGCTGGCCTTTTTGCGATGAGCAGTTTGTGTGTGGCAACTAATACGGGATTGCCATCCTGTTTCAAGACAGTCGCGTATGATGCTACAATGCCGGCTATACCTTTATCTTGTTTGTACGCGACTTCCAGTTCTACGTGGATGGTGTCGCCGATGTAGGTTGGACGTACGAATCGGAGATCATCAATGCCGTAAAACGCGACAACGCGTCCAGGTTCTAAATGAGTCAGTCCCATCGCAGCTGAGAGAATCAGCAGTCCGTGGGCGATGCGTTGGCCAAACTGGGTACTCTTCGCCCACTCTTGGTCCGTATGGAGAGGATACCAATCCCCACTCCATGCCGCGAACATGACAAGATCCGATTCTGTTATCGTTCGCCCCCTCGACCGCCAAGTGTCACCAATCTGATACTCCTCAAAGTACTTGTTGAACACGCAACATCGCTTCCTTTCATGCGAGACTCGTTTTAAACTTACGTCACTTTCAACGAAGGGGGAAGGCAAGAATACCTTCCCCATCGACGGCATATTCGCCACTAGAAGCGACATCGGCGCGATTCCATAATTCAGCTCGTCGGTCGAAGGCGGGATATCACTCCGTGGCCACACCGGTTCCGGCCGCTTGAACCGGATGGACAACTTCAGCCACAGTAACAGCTCATACTCCTCATCGGTGAGTACGCCTTCACACAGATCTTCAGTGGGACACACCCGGGCACAACTGGCTCCCATCGGATTCGCGTCCATGATGACCCTGGCACTTCCAGAGAGGTTATCCGATGCAATCTTTTTTACGAACGGCACATCAATATGGGTAGGGCAAGCCTTTGTGCAGGGCGCGTCATAACAGTACAAACACCGATAGGCCTCGCGAATCACCACCAGTCGAGTAGGCTCGTCGTACGCGGTTTGATGAACCCTGGAATTCACTTTTTCCATCGCTTCTGCCCGGCTCATAATGAACCTCCTTCCAACCTTTTGTTTAAATGTTTCATATTTCTATGATTCCGATAATTAACGATTCAAGATCCGCTTGTGAATCTATCCAACGGGTCGTCACTACTTTTTTCTCGATGTAAAACTCAACGTGAGTTACTCTCCCATGTCAATCATTCATTCCATCATGTCCAGCATTGGCTTAAAACAGGTGGTTAGTGAATTTTATGAGCCAATATCACGTCACTCATGCTACAAAGTGTGTGAACATCAGGATCATTTTCATGCGATGTTGATAATATAACTGTCGATTTGTACTGGATAGAGACATACGCGAAGATGAGAGATGTGGTTTGTAAAGTTTTAGGAACAGAGAAGTGGTGGGATTTCAGAGGGCATGGACGGCGCATGTGGCGGCTTGGGAATGCTTGCCGCGAGTCCGCTTCGATTCGGAAAAGTCCTTGAGTATAATCCAGCTATCCCTCCCCAAGACAGAAATCGACTGTGCTTTTTGCGTAACTACCCTAGTGCGAAGTCAGCTAAAAAGGGTACCCTCCAAAGAGTACCCTTGTCATTCAATTTCACAGCGATTTATGTCCGTTGGTTTCGCCTGAACAGATGAACTCCAAACATCACGATAGCTACGATTAGCAAGAGATGAATCATCCCATAAAAAACAAGGTGAAAGATCACACCCACCAGCCACAGCACAAAAAGAATTGACGCAATTGCTAGAATCATCGTTTGCACTCCTCAGTTGTACGTGGATTGACCTCACTCTCATTTTCTCCACCTTTTCTGAAAGCAATCCCTGTTATGGCTCTTACCAGTTGATACTGCACATAACCTAGAACCCCAACGGAGCAGATTAGCTTTCTCGTCTCCCAGCAAGAGATTGCTTTCTTAAAATGTAACCCCATCGCCCCCCTACTCAGAGAAACGTTGCGATTCAAAAAAGAAAGCACGGGCACACCTGTAGTGGCCATTGAATAATACAATCCCGATGAGATTAAAACTTGTTGTGGCCAACTTCCATAAACATCCCTACCGTGTTTCAATTCGAAGAAACTTTATATAAATATATGCATTCATTACCAAAATTTAAGATAGATTTTATCGATTTTTATCACACGGTTGCTAGCCTTCTAATAGACTTGTTAATTCTTACAAGGTCATTCAACGTTATCTATCGATTTAATGGAGAGATGTAGAAGTGAGGAATCGACGTCACAAACTATCCATTCGGGGCTGGCTCTGGCAATAACTATGGGTATCGGTTTCCCGTTGTCGCCAATGCAGCTCCTAAAAATCGTGTTGCCTCGGCTACTTTGAGCACGGCCTCTCCGACAACTCCTTCTAATTGGCCGACGGTCTTATCTGAGAAAAAGTCTCCAATCGAAACAATTACTTCTGGCGTCACTCATTACTCGGAATCATTTCAAACGGTTAACGGTCCTGTACAAGCTAACTCACTGAGGTTGACCTCACAAACCCGAATGTCAGATTGGGTGTCACGTTAGCCAATAATAAACTTTATAGCCCCGATGAAACAGTTAGCTCTATGGCTAACTGCACAGGTGCAATAGCAGGTATAAATGGCAATTTCTTTAATATTAACGCGACCGGTGCCCCCCTTGACTTGACGATGGTTAATGGACGGATCGTGGAAAGCCAGTACAGTAATGAATCCGGTATATTTAAGCTGTGACTAAAAATGGGCGAATTTCAATTGCTCCTGAAGTCTTCACTGCTTCCGTAACTTTGGATTCCGGTTCTTCGTACTCGATCAAGTCCCTGAATCGCCCAGGAACTGAGGCAAATGGGAACCTAGCTCTGATTACATCAGACCTCGGTGCGTCGTTCCGCGTCAGTAATGCAACGGCCGCATACTTGAAGCCGGACTCTCCGAACTCATTAACGAAAACAGTGGAAGCAGTAGACACGAATGTCTCACAAGTTCCACAACTACATCCTGGTGAAGAGGCGCTCGTGGCTGGCGGTGGAAATGCAGCGTCTTGGTAACCTGCCATCTCAAAACGGGATCGCACGTACACCTTCATGAAAAAAGTATCACCTAATAGTGATTTGGAACAAGCACTAGGTACGGGTTACATCCTGCTTGAAAATGGACGATGGTACAGCGACCCGAACGGACACGGCACTAAATACGCTATTTCTAATGCATTGGAACCATTGACTGCGGTAGGGGTCTCGAGGGATGGAAGACACATGTATATGGTCGTCGTTGATGGTCGCCAACCAAATCTTGGCATCGGTTTGTGGTACAAACAAATGGCGAGCTACTTACAGAGTTTAGGCGCGTACAAGGCAGCAATGCTAGATGGTGGTGGTTCAAGCGAAATAGTGCTTCGCCACCAAGGTGATTCGACGGTTTCCGTCGTAAACTCACCGTCGGACGGACATGAACGTCCGGTTGCGGATGGGCTGTTCGTTTATTCAACCAACCCTGGTAATGAAAAATTGGACTGCCTCCCTTAGTGGTTGAACCTGTTTTGAACTGCTTCAGGGAGTCAAACCTCTAGAGATCACCAAATCCTATTTCAAACACATAGGTTATGAAGGGGCTGTCTCAAAAGTGCCAAGCGCACTTAGGGGCAGCCCCTTATTTATGAAAATCTGTTTGAATTTTGCTCTATATGTCCACAAAAAGAATCGCCCTTCCGGTAAAATGTAAGTGCGACCAAACATCAACCGAGAAAGGGCGATTCTTTTGAACAACGTTGTCTTCATTGACTATAACATGGATCAACTATTTCTTCCAATGGATTTAGAGGAACTGATTCCGCCAGGTCACGTCGTACGCGTCGTCAATGAGGCTGTTAACCGCATCAGTGATGATGTGTTCCTGAAGTACTATCCCGGTGGAGGCCGTAGCAGCTTTCATCCGAAGATGCTCACCAAAGTCCTGGTCTACGCATATACCCAGAAGATCTACTCCTCCCGCCAAATCGTTAAGGCGCTTCGCGAGAATATTCCCTTCATGTGGCTCGCTGCACGACAGACTCCTGACTTTCGAACCATTAATCGATTCCGCTCGCAACGAATGAAAGGTCTCATCGACGACATATTCGCGGCTGTATTACAACTGCTTATCGAAGAAGGATACGTCACCATGGAACACTATTTCCTCGACGGCACGAAAATCGAGGCCAACGCCAATCGCTATACCTTTGTATGGAAAAAGTCCACAGACCGGTATCAGGAAAAGCTGCAGACCCAGATTCGTCAACTTTTGACCGAGATTGATGAAATCAACCAACAGGAACAAAAGGAGTACGGAGAACGGGATCTGGAGGAACTAGGCGAAGGGCAAGTGATCACGGCCGCGCAGCTCGAAGAGACCGTATCCCGGCTAGAGCAACGTTTGGCAGAGGATAAGACCAATAAACCACTACGTAAGGCAGTTCATAAGTTTCGCAAGGATTACCTGCCTCGGTGTCGGAAGTACGAGGCTCAACAATCGGTATTCCAAGGGCGAAACAACTACAGTAAGACCGATCCGGATGCAACCTTCATGCGGATGAAAGAGGACCATATGAGAAACGGGCAACTCAATCCCGGATACAACGTTCAAGTGGGTACAGAGAACCAGTTCATTGTCGGTTTCAGCATTCACCAGAGACCGACTGACACGCGTTGCCTAATCCCTCATCTAGAACAGGTTCGGGAGCGGTTGGGTGTGGCTCCGAAGGCCGTCATTGCAGACGCAGGATACGGGAGTGAAGAGAACTATACATACCTTGAGCAACATCAAATCACTGCGTACGTGAAATACAACACTTATCACAAGGAGCGGACGAAGCGTTGGAAAGCAGACATCAGTCGGTATGAGAACTGGGAATACGACGAGGAACGAGATGAGTACATCTGTGCAGCGGACCAACGATTGACCTTTCGATACGAAAGATACGAGAACACTGAGACTGGATACCGAGTGAAGAAAAGATATTACAGATGTGACGCCTGTGGAACATGCCCGCTACGAGCTCGGTGTACGAAAGGGTTGGGCAACCGGCAAATTGGCGTAAGTCGCGAGCTCCAAATATACAAACAAATTACGAGGGAACGTCTGTCAAGCGAGGAAGGCCGAGAACTCTCAGTCAGACGTATGGTGGAGGTTGAGAGCGTGTTTGGGCAACTAAAAGCTAATCGCGGGTTCCGCAGATTTCACCTGCGGGGCTTATTAAAGACGCACATCGAAGTGGGGCTCGTAAGTTTAGCTCACAATCTGATGAAGAGGGCCGCCTTCTCGGCGTAGGAAGAGCCACCTTGTCGCACAGCAAGCAAAAAATAGACAACTAAAAACAAAGGGGGCTGTCCCCTCCCCCGTCTTACGATGGGTTTTGGGACAGCCCCGTGTTATGTAGAGTAGATAGAGACTTAGGTTTGTGTGACTCTCCATCGCATCCACGTTATAACGTTTACTGTTTTTCCTACGAAATATATGGGCCTTTTCTACACACTCACCTCCGGTTATCGGGTATCCATCAATTTATTTTCAAAAATGTCTTGAAATAGTTCGTTTTGCAATAATTAATCGATATGGCGAGTCAGAAAGGTGTGATACATATGTGGTGGCAATGGGCTCTGAAAATCACCGGATTCTTATGTATGTTGATAGCAGTGGTGAATTGGTTTACGCGCGAGAAGGTCAAAAAAAGGCACCCGAGAAATTTAGTCTGAACCTGACCACATTTGTCCTTGGCCTAACTCACTGTGGCACAATAGCTCCGCTGCACTGGTGCACTCCGTCCACGCTCTTGGCCGCGTCGCACGTTCTGGAAGTATCTCAACTTATCACGAATGATGGTGACCGATGCAGGAAGTTGGGTATTTGCCTTTTCCATCGTCACCACCAGGCGCGACACAAGTCTTGCTATGTGCGCTAACTAAACACAACCAGTTCTCTTCATTACGCCGTTTCACAACACCGCTCACGGAAATACGAAACTGTCGTCATCGACGAATTCGCCGAGGGATTTAATCTGGAACGCCAAGTGCGGTTAGAATCGCTTGGACTCTGAAGCATCAAAGCTTTACTTTTTAATACCCCAAAAAATTCGAATAGAAAACACCCTCGGATGAATCGCGGGTGTTTTCTAATGTTAAGCCCAGTTGAATTGTTCAATTGCAAATTAAACGACGTCGTATCTGTCTGAGCAAACCCAACAAGCTAAGCGGAATTTTCGTCTTGTCGTAATGAAGTACACCTCAAACTGACTGCCCGACGCCCCGAGTGGCATAATCACTCTGTGTTTGATTTGGTATAGGTTCACCGAATTCGATGGCAAAGTTGATTCAACGCAATCGAATCGTCGCCAAAGACTTACTGATTTCATTGAGTGGATAACCAGCAGGATTCGTATGGACTCATTCAGAGGGTTCAAGACCGAGACAGCGTCGGTAGAGCCAGCGATAGTCGTCGATCCCGATGTCTCGCGGGTTGCCCACGGTCTGTGGGTCGTGGAATGCAGCCTGTGCGTAACGCTCGATGTCATCCGGATTTACGCCCTGTTCGAGCAGTGTAGGGACGTTTAACTGACGTACCAAGCGGTCCACTTCGCGTACAGCTGCTTGGGCTGCATCATTTACGCTCATTCTAGTCGTGTCGACGCCCAATGCTTGCGCGATCCGTGCAAACTTCTCCGGCTCACCCATCCAATTGTATTCCATGACCGGTACCAACATCGCCGCGACGCACTGACCATGCATAACGGGAACCATTCCTCCAAGGGTCTGCGCCATCGCGTGAACCGCTCCCGCCGACTCGCTGCCGTACGATAGGCCTGCCAACATGGCGGCTTGCGCCATGCCGTGACGGGCTTCGAGGTCGTGTCCATTCGCATAGGCGCGGTGAATGTACTTCGCTACGTATTCCATGGCCAACAGTGCAACGGCGTCTGTGATGGGTTGCGCATAGTGACAGGTATAACATTCAATGGCGTGGCACAGCGCATCGAGTCCTGTCGCGGCGGTGATGTGAGGCGGCATGCTGACATGCAGCTCCGGATCCAAAATCGCTACGTGTGCGGCAATCAGCGGACCACCGACATTGAACTTGATTTTCCGCTCTGGGTCTTTAATCACAGCCCATTGAGTCACTTCACTGCCGGTACCAGCTGTCGTAGGAATCGTGATCAGCGGCGGAATTCGGCGTTCGAGCGGTTTCTTTCCCGGAGCTGCCTCGTAAGCGAGTAACGGCTCATCGTGGACCACCTCTACGCCAATCGATTTGGCGGTATCCATGGAACTTCCCCCACCGACGGCTACCAGGCCATCACACCCTTCTTCCTTGTACCTCTTGCTTCCCTTGGCGACCAACGCCGTATCCGGCTCCCCTTCGATTTCGGCAAACAGTACAGTGGTGACGCCGGCGTCGCGTAGACTTTGTTCAATCGGATGGATGAGCCCGGCCCGATGAAGCATCTTGTCGGTCACCAGCATCACGTTGCTGACCCCAAGCGCTTTGGCTTCATCTCCAACGTGCTTGGATGCACCAAGAGAAGACTTCACCGCGGTCGGCATTTCAAACCCCTTGTATCGCATCATGCGTTCAATACGCATCATTATCGATTCCCTCCCATCTCAATTCAGCCAAGATGTTCATGTTAACCAAACCATTTCATAGGCTGAGTATCGAAATTTTGATAGATATGCTTCAGTTCCGTGTACTCTTCAAGCCCCCACGGTCCGAGTTCACGACCGATGCCCGACTGTTTGAAACCGCCCCAGGGCGCCTGAGCGAAGTAAGGATGAAAGTCATTAATCCACACGGTTCCAAGGCGCAAGGCATGGCTCACTCGTCGTGCCCGAGCCATGTCGCACGTCCAAACCGCGCCCGCCAATCCATACACGGTATCATTGGCCAGGGAAATGGCCTCCTCTTCTGTTCGAAACGTCTCGATCGTCAGAATCGGGCCAAAAGTCTCTTCCTGAACAATGCGCATGGAGGATACACAATCATCAAACACGGTGGGCTCCACGAAGAACCCTTTTTGCAGATCCACGCGTTCCGGCCGCTTACCTCCCACCAGCAATCTGGCACCTTCTTCCTGCCCGATTGCGAGGTACCGTTCGACTTTTGCACGGTGTTCCTCGGAGATGAGCGGCCCCATCTGTGTGGTTTCTTCAAATCCGCTGCCAAGCCTGATGTTCCGAACGCGTTCCACCAGCGCTTCGACAAACTGGTCGTGCCATTTCTCCTGCAACAGCAACCTAGCTCCGGCAGAACACACCTGTCCGGCATGAAAGTAGACCGCGTTCAAGGCATAATCAAGTGCGGTCTCAAAATCTGCATCGGCAAAGACAATGTTGGGATTCTTGCCACCAAGCTCTAGTGCAATTCGTTTGAAATTTCCGGCTGCAGCACGCATCACCTTCCGCCCCGTGTCACCCCCTCCAGTGAAAGAGACGAGGTCTACATCGGGGGATTCAGTGAGTCTTGCGCCGACCGTTTCGCCGGGGCCCGTGACGATATTCACCACACCGGGAGGCAATCCGACCTCTTCAAAGATCTCCGCAATCCGAAGCGTGGTCAACGGCGTGATTTCGCTCGGCTTTAACACCATCGTGCAACCCGCCGCGAGTGCCGGAGCCAGCTTCCAGGATGCCTGTAACAGGGGGTAGTTCCAAGGTGTGATCTGCCCGCACACGCCGACCGGCTCACGTACGACGAGACTCGCGGCATTGGCATTTGGCGAGTCAATCACAAAGCCCCTGTCCTTGTCGGCTAACCCCGCAAAGTAGCGAAAGACTCGGACGATATCGCCCATGTCCGCACGACTCTCTGTCAACGTCTTCCCCGTGTCGAGTGTTTCGAGGATTGCGAGTTCTTCGGCGTCGCGTTCAATGAGACTGGCGATTTGATATAGAATTCGTCCGCGCTCCGCACCCGTCATTCTCGGCCAGGGACCGTCGTCGAACGCTTCGCGCGCGGCCTGAATTGCCCGTTCGGCATCCCTCTCGTCACCCTCCGGGACAATTGCAATCACCGTTTGATCGAAAGGGTTGATGATCTCCCGTGTGGACCCCGAGAGAGCCGATGCCCACCTACCTGCGATATACATCTGCGTTTGACGAACCGGCACCTCTTTAGAAATGACCATGACACGAAACCCCCTTCATATTCAATTTCGTTCATACAGTTTTTTCTGTACATACCGTTACAACAGAAAACAATATCAGCACTATCTGAATATTTCAAGACTAGAATTTCGAAAGTACATAGTGTTACGATAATTTCAGTTCATACACTTTTAACCGTAAGAACTGTTTATCAACATACACAAAAGAATGGTGTGCTCGAATGAGTAGTAATCGATTACCAGCAGAATCAAAATTAGAACAGGCACGACGTCACTACATTCAAGCGTTGGCGGAAACGATGAACATGTATGGCCTCAGTCCCTCGATGGGCCTCCTATACGGCATCATGTTTTTTCGCGACACGCCGATGACCTTGGATGAGATGTGCGCACAAAGCGGCATGAGCAAAACAAGTATGAGCACGGGCGTGCGTGAGCTGGCTCGTCTGCGACTGGTCCACAAGAAATGGGAGAAAGGGGTGCGTAAGGATTTATACCAGGCGGAACAGGACTTGTTTCGCGCATTCAGGGAGTTTTTCACGCATCTATGGAGTCAGGAAATCGAACTGTGCACAAAGGGATTGGCCGCAACAGAGCAGGAAATCCGTGCCCTATTGGAGAGTGGGGATCTTGCGCCGGAAGACGTCAAGCAGGCCGAGGCCGATTTGGCAAAATTACGTCACGCTCAAGACTACTATGACTGGCTGAACGACCTGACAAAGGCGATGGACAGTGGACAACTGATGAAGTATTTTGTGTCGTCCCCGGTTCCCAAAGAGTAAAACCTCTTCCTTCCCCTCCTGTGTTGTGCCAAGTGAGCGTTCAACCTTCACTGTCATAGTCTCATATCTGGTTTTCCCAAAAGGGTCAAAGACTCTACTTTGCAGAACTCGTATATTCTCTTTGACCCTTTTCGAAAATATCCAAGGAGGACATCGAATGGGAAAGAACAAAAACGTTGTACGTGTATTATCTGCCTCTGGTCTAGCAGTCACACTACTGGCCGGATGCGGCACAGGCGCTAAAGGTTCAGACAATGGCATTCATGCTGCTTCGGCAAGCAGCAAGACCGTGACAATCGGATACGTCACGTGGACTGAGGACGTTGCACTCAGTTACCTTTGGAAAAACCTGCTTGAAAAGAGAGGTTACAATGTCCAACTCGAACAAATGGTGACCGGTCCTCTTTACCTCGGTGTGTCCACCGGAGATATCGATCTCCACCTTGACGCATGGCTCCCCTATACCGATCAGAACTACATCCAACAATACGGGAGCAACTTGACAGATTTGGGAACTTGGTACCAAGGGCCCGCGAAGATTGGTATTGTCGTACCCAGCTACGTAACGGATGTCAATTCTTTAGATCAGTTGGGTGCACACGCCAAGGAATTTGAGAATCAAATCGTCGGTATCGACCCCGGTTCAGGAGAGATGGAAGTCATTCAAAAGTCCATGCAGACCTATGGTTTAAACAACATGCAACTCGTCAGTGGCAGCGAAACGACCATGCTCACAGCATTGAAAGCTGCATACGCAGCGCATAAGCCAATTGCCGTCACCTTATGGAGTCCGCACTGGGCGTTCACACAGTGGAAATTGAAGTACTTGGCCGACCCAAAAGGAACGATGGGTCACGATGAACGCATTGACATTGAAGCCAACAAAACTTGGGCGGCACACAACCCCGAGCTGGTTAAATGGTTCAGAAATTTTAAACTAACGCCAGACCAGCTCGGGCAACTCGAGATTGACATTAACCACGCGCCGAATGAACAGGCAGGCGTCGAAAAGTGGATTCAAGCAAACCAAAACCTCGTCAACACCTGGTTCCGTTCGTAATTTCGCTGTTGTTTATTGAACGTCCCACAGCATACATTCAGATGAAGCCAGTCTATACTATAATTCGGGCTTGTCACACTCGACATCTACGATCTGTGTCGTTCATTCTATCAGCTATAACCGTATGAACCCCAGTAAACTGATTAACCATTCCCGGCAAAAAATTGTCGGACAAGGTCAGTCTCATGTCGCGTTCGTGGCAGCGTCCTTTGCAGGGACGCTTACACGTACGCTGCACTCCCTGCGCTACAGGCAGTTGTGTTCAGTGAAAGTCCGCCCGATTTTCATGTATCTCTAACTGGAAATAGTTTAGCTGGACGCGGTCTGTCCATTTTCGTAGCACGTCCATCGTAGCCAGGTACATTAATTTTAGTAATGATTCGACTATTGGGAATACGCTCTTCCCCTTGGTTACCTTCCTTAGTTGGCGGTAGTAACTCTCAATCTAGGGGGGACACGGTACAAATAAACATATCGACGCAAATTAAATTCACCTGAAACCGGAAGCGATCTCCGCGACACAAAGTTCGCACGTATTCCATCACAGAATTGTCTTCGGCATACACTACGGCGGTCATGAGAAACAACAGATCGCCTTTAGGAATGTCTAACAATGTGCTTTCCTTCGTAAAGCATACACTGACTCAAGTGCCTTACTTGAGTGCGCCGGCCTCAATATGGATATTTCAGACTACCTACGTATTAACCTTTTGGACCATATAAGATACGGAAACATCTGAATCTTCAATCTTAACGCTCTGATGCCATTGCTAATGCTCTTGACAAATTTCAAAAATGCTAGTTACTCCATTAAGAAAAACCACCAGGAGCAGCAGCCACTTACATGCTACCCTGGAGGTTTTTCTGATTGATACTTGGTTATTCAATTCTTATGAAAGAGTATCTTCCTTTCTTCTGGTACCTTTCTTTCTATCGATATTTTCGTGCCCATATCCCTTATTGCTTCGACACCGTTCACTTCCTGTACCCTCGGTAGGTTCTCTACTTCAACCAGCTGTTCACGAGGCTTTGATTGTCGCTTATCCACTTCTTAACACCTTGGTCTTTTGACGGGGCGCTGTTGATGTCTTCTTCCAGACTTCCAAGTTGCTGCGGCGTCAGCTTAAAATTCTTGATCCACTGTGTCACCTGCGAGTTGGTGCTTGCCCAGTTTTTATTAGCTTCGGTTTGAATCCAGCCGGGTTGGCCGAAGTCTCCTTTTGGATCCGATAAGTACTTCAGGTGATACTTCGTCACGGCCCAGTGCGGACTCCACATGGTAACGACAATCGGTTTGTGTTCGCTGTAGGCTTTCTGCAACGCACTGAGCATGGCTGGTGACGAACTTTGAACCAGTTGCATGCCTAGTCCGTAATCAGCTACCGCCTTGGCAGCGAGTTGCATTTCCCCAGCACCAGGGTCAATCCCGACAATTTGGTTACCAAACTCACTGGCGTGTTTTTTCAGGTCTCCGATACTTGTGACATCGGTAACGTAGCTGGGTACGGCAAACCCTTCTTGTGTCTGACCTTGATACCATTTACCGAGGTTCACGAGGTTACTGCCGTATCGATTCATGTAAGTCTGGTGCGTAACTGGTAGCCATGTGTCAAAAAAGACGTCAACACCACCTTCGGACAGACCAGAGAATAACGGTCCCGCGTCAAGGGATTGCAATTGAACGTTATATCCTTTCTCTGTCAAAATGTCTTTCCAGAGGTATGAGGCGGCTACGTCTTCATCCCAATCGACATAGCCGATAGTGACTGTCTTCCCCGATGTCGACGTAGGTGTCAATGTTGACGTGTTTGGGTTATTGCTAGTCTGATTATTTGGGGTCGGCGTGTTCGAACAACCCGCCAGCGTGAATAATGTTGTAAGGAAAACCCCGGCCAACGCGAAAGAGATCTTCTGCTTCTTGTTCATTAGACATTACCACCTATCGTTTGTCGACGTGTTCGCTGTTTGCCCAACTTTTGCGAAATGCGGTCCAGTATCACTGCAAGAATGACAATACTGATTCCGGCTTCAAACCCTTTACCGACGTTGATGGTTTGCAGAGCAGACATCACGTCCGCGCCCAGGCCGCCCGCACCAATCATGGATGCGATAACCACCATGGACAGTGAAAGCATTATCGTCTGATTGATACCTGCTTTGATACTTGGCATAGCAAGTGGAATTTGCACCTTCCACAGTAGTTGTCTGTCGGATGCTCCGAATGCTCTCGACGCTTCGACAAGATGAGTCGGCACCTGCAAGATGCCAAGGCGCGTCAAACGGATCACCGGTGGCATTGCAAACACAACGGTGGCAAAAATGGCCGGGACCAACCCGATGTTGAAAAAGATAAGCACAGGCACCAGATAGACAAAGGCTGGCATCGTCTGCATCAGGTCGAGCAGTGGCGAGACAAATTTATAGACGAGGTTGCTACGTGCACACCAAATCCCAATGGGCAAGCCAATTACCACTGACACAAGTGCAGAAAGAATGACGAGGACCAGCGTCGCCATCATGTCATTCCAAAGGGATAGGTCGTATACGAGAAACAGTCCAATCGCGGTTCCAATCATCAATTTCCACCGGCCTGCGAGAAATCCGAGCGCCGAGAATACAACCAGTATGACCAACCATGGAATCGCGGTCATTTCGTTTGTGATGGCAGTCACAATCGTCTTGATAAACTCCGAAATAACATTGAAGAACGGACCTAAGGCCGATTCAACCCAATTGACAAATGCATTAATCCAGTTATCGAGTGGAAGTTGCGGCAGCATCCGCGTCACCTCCTTGTGAAGTGAGGGCTTCTAAAATGGAGCTTTTGAGAATAAGCCCCTCAAGACGCGATTTGTCATTCACCACTGGAAGCGGGTATTTGGAATGCACGATACGGTGCAACAATACGTCGAGTGATGTGTCCTTTCGAACTGGAGTCACATCCTCAATGGTGCATTCACTGACGGACAGCTTTTTCTCTGCAACAGCCGTCACCAGCGCGTCGACTGAAACAATGCCCTGCAACGTGCGAGCGTCGTCAATCACGAAGCCACTGGATAATCCGGCGTCCCTAAGTGTCCGAAGCGCCACTCTGGGCCCGTCCTTTAAGCGTAAAAGCGGGGATGGACGCTTCATGACATCGGATGCCACAAGCACTTTCGTCAAATCCACACCGCGCACAAAGCGTGCGACATATTCGTTTGCCGGATTACTGACAATGTCGTCTGGCGTCCCGGATTGAATGACTTGACCATCTTTCATAAGCGCAATTCGGTCACCGAGTCGCAAGGCTTCGTTCAAATCATGGGTGATGAACACAATTGTTTTGTGCAGACGATGTTGGAGTTGCAAGAGTTCCGTTTGCATGTCTTCGCGAATGAGTGGATCGAGTGCGCTAAAAGCTTCATCCATCAATAGGATATCCGGGTCATTCGCCAGGGCACGTGCTAGACCAACACGCTGCTGCATCCCGCCGCTCAAGTCGTCCGGGTAATAATTTGCCCATTCCTCCAGCCCGACCAGACTCAGTTTTTCCATTGCAATCCGGAATCGATCCGTTTTCGACACATTCTGCAGTTCCAGTCCGAACGCTACATTCTCAACGACAGTTCGATGTGGAAGCAGTGCAAAGTGCTGAAACACCATCGCCATTTTCGTCTGGCGGAAGCGCAACAAGTCCTTCTTATTGAGACTCAGAATGTCCGTGTCATCAATGCAAATCGAGCCGGATGTGGGTTCAATCAATCGATTCAAACATCGTAGCAATGTAGATTTACCACTGCCTGAGAGTCCCATCAGAACAAACAGCTCACCCTGTTTTACCGTCAAGCTGACTTGATTAACCCCCACAGTTGCTCCTGTTTGTTTGAGAATTTCCTCCTTACCTATGCCTCTGTGCAACAGTTGCAAGGCCTGTGCTTTTCGTGTACCGAAGATTTTGGTGACATTCTTCAACTCAATGAAATTTGCCATAGATACCCCCTGTGACAGTATGGTCTGGCATTAGGTGTCACCTGAATGAAGCCGACACCTATCACTGTTAACAGTAAATATGGAATAATTTGAATCTATTTACGAGTAAAATACGCATACAATCTGAGAGTGCGTTCAATACTACTCAGTGCCGTAAACCACCCAAAACTGGTTACATTACAAATGAACATTCGGGAAAGGAAACGAAGGAAGTAGCAGTCCTATAGTATTCGCCTACGGGGTTAGCTGTCGGGTTCGGCCGAAAATGGCCTATAACGAAGCTGCGAGCACAGCCAGTCAATTCACCCCAAAAATTGTGGGTCCCCCGTTCTCGCACCAGCATCGATGCGAAATTCGGCCCGTCCTAAGTATGCCAGGCAGGGTAAAAAAGGAGATTGTGCTAATTCATTTCTTCATCCTCATCCACGTTTTATATGACTCAGTACTTACTCCCTCCTCTCTGGTCACTCTTTCAGTCTAAATGAAAACTTAATATCTGGCAAGAAAAATACACCATTGTGGATGTCATTCCGTAAAAGTGAAGAAAGTGGGATACGGGTATGACAGTAATTAAAGCTATGTCTGAACACACGAAGCCATACCTCCAAAACAAATCTCCGTGGATGCCCTCATATGTATGTCGTGAATAAATCTGTGTAAGACAGCCTTACGAAGAAAAGGGGTTGCATCTGGGAAAGCCATCGGTACCATGGTGCCAGCCACGGAGCGGCTACAGTGATACCTGAGACCTTTTGTTTCAATTTGTCATTTCGTCAGCCTTGAAGGTAACGGCATTTTCAATTGTTAAAACTTAATGTATTCCTTATTGAGTCACCTATTAAATTAAGAAGAAATGAGGAAGAAAAGCGGCCGTTACTATCCAAAGTGGCGTGCCGCTTTGTCTCGTTGTGGATACAGCGGCTTCTTTGGTTAATGAACGGTCGGGAACTGGCGGGTATTCAACCGAATGGATTTTGCAAGTGTTGTACCCTTAGGCGCGTCAGTTGTGTAGCCATGTACTCCGGCGAATAAGGCATGTCGTGTTTCAGCCACCAGGAAATTACGCCAAGATAAGCGGAAGCGGCATAGTGGATCAAGATGTCTTTGGGCACTTTGGGATGAATATCTTTGGTCATGGTTTGCTTCAGGCGACTGTCCAAGACGTCGACGAAAACGTCCATGAGCCGGAACCAAAAGCTTTGTTGTCCTTTATTGCCGAGCATTACTTTATAAAATTTTTCGTGATTAGCGACATGTTTAAATACATAGACCAGGTCGGGCAGCGGATGGATGACATTGCCGTCCGAGTCGGTGATGTCATAGTCGAAAAGACGGCATTGTTTCATCCCAGTGACCAATTCTCCCAAAATCTCTTCCACACTTTGCGCAAGCAGGTCTTCTTTGTCTCGGTAATGCAAATAAAAGGTGGCACGGTTGAGGGTGGCGCGCTGAGTGATGTCTTGCACACTGATGGCACTGAAGCCTTTTTCACCGATGAGCTCGATGAGTGCGTTTCTCAGCATTTGTCGGGTGCGGATGACACGTGGGTCCAACTTTCTAGGCTCGGATGACATGGGTCTCCTCCATTTGTTGATTTTGTTAATTCATAAACAAATATATTCCATGTGTCGTATAATCGACAAATTGTCAGGGATTGATCATTGAAATCCCCGTTAACGCCATTATTATTAACAGTGTGTTGATTAAAAAACAGTTTGTTTAATAAACGATGATTCATTTTGATTGGAGCCGCTTTCCCGCCTCGCTTCACTGGCTTACATCGTTCTTTGGGAAAACGGCTCCTCCCTCGCACGAAGCATCACATATCATTGGTTGCTTAGTTATGGATGGGAGATGTTCAAGCATGTGTGGAATCGCTGGTTGGATCGATTGGGAAAAAGACCTTTCAGGTGAGCGGTCGGTATTGGAAAAAATGGCCCATGCGATTCGGCATCGTGGCCCGGATGCGGATGGGTTTTGGCTGTCGAAACGAGCCGCTTTGGTGCATCGCCGCTTGATTGTGATTGATCCGGAAGGCGGACTTCAGCCAATGGTTTATCGCCAAGGGGACCGTGTTTATACTTTGACATTTAATGGGGAGATTTATAACTACCTTGAGTTGCGCCGTCTTTTAAAGGAGCGCGGCCATGTGTTTACAACCAACTCGGACACCGAAGTGCTGTTGCACACCTATTTGGAATGGGGCGAAGATTGTGTTCGTCATTTGAACGGGATTTTCGCTTTTGCCATTTGGGATGAAACGGGGCAGAAGCTGTTTTTGGGACGCGACCACTTGGGAGTCAAGCCGCTTTTCTATGCCGAACGTGGAAGTGCCGTCTTGTTTGCTTCCGAAATCAAGGCTTTGCTCGCTCATCCGGCTGTCAAACCGGAATTGGATCAGGATGGGTTGGCCGAGATTTTCGGCATGGGTCCGATGCGCACGCCTGGCATTGGGGTGTACAAAGATGTGAAAGAAGTACGTGCAGGCCATACGGTTGTGTTTACGCGGGAAGGAAAACGTATCACGCGTTATTGGGAATTGAAAAGCAAACCGCACACGGATGATGTGGAGACGACTGCCCAGCGCATTCGCGAAATCTTGGAAGATACTGTGCGTCGCCAACTGATTTCCGATATGCCGCTCGTAGCGATGCTCTCCGGCGGGTTGGACTCCAGCGGTTTGACGGCGATTGCCGGAAAAGAATTTAGCCGGGAAGGTAAAACACTTCATACATATTCGCTCGATTTTGTCGACAGTGACCGCGATTTTCAAAAAGATTTGCTCCACCGCGATTTGGACCAGCCTTGGGTCAAACGGGTATCCGAGCTTGTGAAAACCGAGCATCACACGATTGTCCTGGATGCAGAGGAACTGCTGGAGAACATGCTTGTGCCACTTCGGGCCCGCGATTTGCCGGGAATCGGGGAAATGGAAACTTCGCTGTATCTGTTGTTCAGAGAGATGAAAAAAGATGCGACTGTGGCCCTGTCCGGTGAATCGGCAGACGAAGTTTTTAGCGGTTATCCATGGTTCCACCAAGAAGAGTTTCTGAATGCGCGAACGTTCCCGTGGTTGGTTAGCATGGGTGACTTGACCCGGTTCATGTCCACACAAGCGCTAGAGAAAGTCCGCCCGGATGAATATGTAGCGGCGAGATATGAAGAGGCGATAGCCGAAGTGCCGGCGCTGTCCGGTGAGACGGCGTTGGAAGCGCGCCAGCGCGAAATGTCTTATCTCTTTATCACCCGTTTCTTGCCGTTCATGCTCGACCGCAAAGACCGTACCAGCATGTACGTCGGCTTTGAAGTGCGTGTCCCGTTCTGCGATTATCGCCTGGTGGAATACCTATGGAATGTCCCATATAAAGTGAAAACGGTGGATGACATCGAAAAAGGGATTTTACGACGCGCGCTGAAGAGCTATTTGCCGAACGATGTGCTCTATCGCCGAAAAAGTGCTTATCCTACCGCGCAAAATCCGGATTATTTCCAAGCGGTCAAGCGCTGGATGAAAGAGATTTTGATCGATGCCAATGCCCCGATCTTGCCGCTGATCGACAAAAAGAAGGTGGAAGCGGTCGTGGACGGAAAAACCGATCTCAATGCAGGCAGAGTCACCAAACTGCTTGAATACCTTATCCAAGTGAACATGTGGTTGAAAGAATACGGCATAGTTATTCGTTAGTCCCTCTAAGCAGCGACCTCCTCCCCAGGACCCACAGCCCTCATTCTTTATCGGATGAGGGCGATGTTTATCCAGTTCCAAAGGTTCACCCAGGCGTAACAGACAAAGCCCCATCTCATGACGAGGTGGGGACCTCTTTACATTGATGCGTTATACACCCTACGCACATAAACACCCATTCAAATGCTTGCAGTACATTCACTTCGTTCCGCTTTGTCATCCGACATGATATTCCAAATCGTCATACACAAATACCAACAAAGCGATGCGATACAATCTGTAGCGGCTACCGATACGCTCCCAGAACCACGCGAAAAAGCCAAAGGTGTCACGCAATACGACGAACAGACGCGACATTCGCCAATTCATTCACTAGGAAATTAGGGCAAGGATACCCAACATAACATCGGAGATCCGTGCAGATCTGGAGACGGAGTCTCACTCATCACCGATGGCATGACCTCCATACACATTCAGAAGGTGAGGTGATATTTCTTCAGCTTCATATAGAATCCTTTGCGGCTCATTCCCAGGCGTTGGATGGCTTCCGTTTTGGTCCTGGATTCCCGCATGGCCTTCATCATCATCTCCTTTTCCACCTGCTCCACAACCTCTTTCAGGTTCGCTTTGACGGGGACCTCCTTATGCGAGAGAGGAGCGAGGGCTCGTCTGCTCGCACCTTTGACTGCCTCCCAGATGTGCTGTGGCACGTGCTGAACATCCAGAAGCTGCCCTTCGGAGAGAACGTACATGTACTCGATGCAGCTTTGCAGCTCCCGCACATTTCCGGGCCAGGAATACCTTTTCATCATGTCCATGACCCTGAGAGAGAAAGATTTCAGCAGGCCGTGACGCTCCTCCAGCTGCTGCTTGAAGTACTCGGCCAAGAGGAGCACATCGGAGGAGCGTTCCCTGAGGGGCGGAATGCGGATGGGGATGACGCTGATACGGTAGTAAAAATCGGGGCGAAACTTCCCATTTTCAACCAAGGACTCCAGGTCACGGTTGGTTGCCGCGATGAGGCGGAAACGTACGGGGCGGGCCTTGGTTCCCCCCACCCGCATTACTTCCCGCTCTTGCAGCACCCGAAGCAGCTTGGATTGGAGCATGGGGCTGATTTCGCCGATTTCGTCTAAAAATAGCGTCCCGCCCTCAGCCAACTCAATCAGACCGGGCTTCGTCTTGTGTGCCCCGGTGAATGCGCCGGCCTCATAGCCGAAAAGCTCCGATTCAATCAAGGTGTCGGGGATGGAGGCCATGTTAAGAGCGACAAAAGGGCCGTCAGAGAAGGTGCTGGCTTCGTGAACCGCCCGAGCGAACAGCTCTTTGCCCACCCCGGTCTCCCCTCTGAGGAGGACAGTGGTGTCCGTCTGGGCCACCTTTTCCGCGATGTAAATCACATTTTTCAATTCCTGACTCTCCCCGATCAAGCAAATGAACGGTTTCTCTCCCTCCACCGACTTCCCCTTCTTACAACATATGGTGGCGGAAGTGAGATACGAGTCAGCGGAAAACAAGGACACGGGGCGAAAAATGCCAATGGCCCCCACTTTTTCCCCTTCGTCGTAGACGGGAAAAATATTCGCCACGATATCCATGCCAACGGATTCAATATAGGAGTAATCGTGATAGACCGGCCGATCCGACTCCAACACCTCAATAATTCGCGCTCTGGGCTCGATATCAGATAAGCGCCTGCCAATCACCTTGTCCTTGGGGACGCCAATCAGCCGGGAATAGGCGCTGTTGGCGTAAAGTATCTCCGTATCGTTACCGATAAACAGGAAAATCTCATCCAACTGGTCCAATATGCTGAGCCAATTGTTTAGCAAAACCTGCTGGTTTTTGCTCATCTTTACCCCCGAAAGAGATGATAAGTTTTTATTCTATTTTTTCATTTATTCTGAACAGCGTCAACGATGGACGCTTTACTCCGACACCAAGGGGGATCCATTGTTGAAGGCGATGGCTTAGACCATCGCCTGAGTGTTTGATTCCCTCAACCTCGCAAGAAGATGGTAAAAATCGGATTGAAATATCCGGTGTTCCCGACGTTATTCACCAGGACATCGGTTCCTTATTCGCACGCCGGTCTACAATTTTCCCGCCCTCGCTAAAGCATCGGCATATCGAATCAGATGGCGTACTCGCTCCTCAAAGGAGGCAAATCGCTCATCCTTCGTCTGCCACCTCTTCCACCGGGCATAGATCTGCTGCAAGATCACCGCCAATTTGAAATAAGCGAAAGTCATGTAAAAGTGCATGAAGGAGAGGGCGCGGCCGCTCTTTCGAGCATATCGCTCGAGATATTCTTCCCGGGAGAAAAAGCCACAGTGAGTGGTCACGTTGGGCAACACATGAATGAGCTCCTCTGGATCCTCTGGCCGTGCCCAGTAGCTTAAGGCCACGGCCAGGTCAAAGAGTGGATCGCCGACGGTCGTCATCTCCCAATCCAGCACCGCCACGTCCTTTGGATTCCACAGCATGTTGTTCAACTTGTAATCGTTGTGGATCACCGTCGGCTCGGAACTCTCAGGCACGTTTTCCCACAGCCAGCGAACGAGGGGCTCCGCTTGAGGAATATCGTCGGTCTCCGCCTTATCGTACCGCGCAATCCACCCCTTTACCTGTCGCTCTAAAAAACCCGCGGGACGGCCGATGGATGCCAGCCCCACTTCCCGCCAGTCGATGTCGTGAAGCTTCACCAGGGTGTCCACCGCCACTTCCGAAATCCGCCGGCAGAGATCCGGTGTTGGATGTACCCCGGGAGGGAACGTACCATCGATAACAACGCCCTGCCGGCGCTCCATCACGTAGAACACCGCTCCCAACACAGAATTATCCCGGCAGATGACATATGGCTTCGGCGCCAGAGGAAATACGGAGTGAATCTTCTGTAGAATCGTTGCCTCCCGCTCCATGTCGTGAGCCTTCGGCGGCACCGGACCCAGGGGAGGGCGGCGCAGCACCGCCTCCCACTCACCAATTCGGATGAGATAGGTTAGGTTGGAAGTCCCAGTGGGATACTGCCGCACCTCTACGGGAGCATCCGCCAAGCCGTCAATATGCTCCCGTAGGAAACGGGCTAACTTTTCCCGATCAAACTCCTCCCCTTCCCGAACGGGAACCGTCTTCTCTTCCATGGGTTTCCCTCCAATCCCCTTTCATCTTTAACGGTCCGAGCGGCTCTTCCACTTCGATTACGCATTTTGCTGATTCAAAGATTCCTCCCTCGCCTCGTCCCTAAGCTGCCGGCGCAGGAACTTGCCCGTCGCCGTCTTGGGCAATTCCTTCAGGAAGATGATCTCCCGAGGGTATTTGTAGTCTGCCATTCGCTCCTTGCAGAATTGGATCAGCTCGTCCTCCGTCACCGTACAACCCTTCCTTTAGGGACACGTAAGCCCTGACTGTCTCCCCACGGTAGGGGTGGGGAACGCCGACCACCGCCGCCTCCTTCACGGCGTGATGCTTGTACAGGACGTCTTCCACATCCCGAGGCCACACCTTGAAGCCAGAGGCGATGATCATGTCCTTTTTCCGGTCGACGACGTAAAACCAGCCCTTTTCATCCATCTTGACCACATCCCCGGTGAGGAACCAGCCGTCGTGGAAGGCTTTTTCCGTCTCATTGGGTTTTTCCCAGTAGCCCGCGAAAATCATCGGGCCCCGCACAGCAAATTCTCCCGTCTCCCCGGTGGCGACCTCCTTCGAGGGATCTGAGAGGTCCACCAGTTTCACTTCACAGTTCGGGACGGGAATGCCCACTGACAGGGCTCCGCTCTCCAGATCCGACTGGGGCACGGTCACCGAAGGGCACGGCGTGGGCGGGAGAGTTGCTCTCTGTCAGCCCGTAGACGTTGTGAATGTAAATGCCGAACTTCTCCAGAAACTGTTCGGTGATGCTGGGAGCGATGGGAGCACCGCCGCTGTAGCATTTTTTCAGAGAGGAGAGATGGTGCTTTTCAACATCAGGGTGGTTCATCAGAGCGATGTAGACGGTGATGGAGCCGACAGTAAAGGTAGGCTGCCACTTTTCGACGAGCCGCAGCATCTCCTTGACATCAAAGCGATGGAACAAGACCAGAGGAATACCGACCAGGCTCGACACGGCGACATGACCCACGATGCCGGTGATGTGAAACAAGGGCGCCACACCCAACACACAGTCCTCGTCTCCTAGCTGCATCCATGTGCGATACACCTCGGCGTTAAAGGCGATATTCTTGTGTAGACTCATCGCCCCCTTAGGAAGACCCGTGGTACCAGAGGTGTATACCAAACAGGCGACGTCGTCAGGGGTGACCTCCACACGGGGGACTCGCCGATTCCACCTCTTTTGAACCGCCTCCATCATGTCGGTGGTGTCGGTAAACCGCTGCTTATTCGCGTCTTTGAGAAGGCTGATGGACTCCTTCATCCCCTCTGGGAGCAGGTCCGCTTCATTGGTGGTGACCACATGTGCCACCTTGGTCTTTGCCACCACTTCCTTGGCCACCGAGGCGTAGAGGGACTCCAGACAGACCAGAACCTTTGCCCCGGAGTCGATTAAGTGGTACTCTAGCTCCTTTTCCTTGAACATCGGATTGAGGGGAACCATGATAGCGCCGCGCTTCCATGCACCGTACTGGGCGATGAGGAACTGGGGGTTGTTCTGCATGTAGACAGCCACCCGGTCGCCCTTGCCAATCCCCCACTCCGCCAGGAGGGCGGCGAAGCCCTCCGCCATGTCATCCAGCTCCTGATAGGAGATGGAGCGGTCGAAATAATGAACAGCGGAGCGGCTGGGATACCGCTTCACCGACTCCTCGAAATAACCAATCATGCTCATCTTCGGCAGAGGAAGCTCCGGAGGAACGTAAGGTACGTAAGACGCAAGCCAGGGTTTGTCCTCATACGCGGAAGACATGCTGATCCCTCCTATTTTTCACCAGCCCCGGAGCGATGGCTATGACGCAGATATGGTTGTGTGCCACTGTCAAGGGTAAGGGGGCCGAATGTGTTGTTTACACTTCCACCTTGATCCGGACGCCGAACATCCGCGCCGGGTTTTTCACCATCATCTGATGGATCTGCTCCTCGGTGACTCCTTTTTCCATGAGTTGCGGAATGACATTGTCAAACACATGAGTGATATGCCAGTTTTCCAGCAATTTGGCCAACTGCTCCGGCCAGACCGGAGGACGGCCCAACCAGATGTTTACCGTATCGTGGGATAGGAGAATCTGCTCCTCATAACCTGCAGAGATCAGCCCCAACAGAACGGTAAGTTTCTCTGTCTCCATCGGCATCCCGACAAATCCCTGGATGCCCAAGCGGTCAAACCCGATAGAGCAACCTGTCTGCAGTACGCGGATGTGGTAGCTGACATCGGTGTTTCCGTCCATGTGACCGATGAGGATGCGGCTGGGATCCGCCCCTTCGGCAACCAAAAGCTCCGCCTGATCCGGTCCCATCGTTCCTTCCTGGGTGTGGGTGATGATAGGGACTCCGGTCTCCCGTTGCGCTTTTGCCCCCGCCCGGAAGAACATCTTCTCGTAATCAGTGATTTCATTTTTACTAGAGGCCAGCTTGATCACGCCGGCCTTGATGCCGGTATCGCCGATCCCCTCGGTGATTTCCTTGATAAACATCTCATAGATTTCCTGTTCCGCATTCGACACCAGATTGCGGAATTTAAAGTAGTTGGGGGCCCCTTCCCCTTCATAGTAGTATCCGGTGGAACAGACAATGTTGACCCCCGTCTGCTCGGAAATCTCTTTTAAAAATTCGGGGTTCCGTCCGCAGTCGTTGGGAGTCGCATCAACGATGGTCTTCACGCCGTGGGCTTTCGCCTTTTCGAGCACCTCAATCCCCTTCTGCAGAGCCGCCTTCCGGTCAAAACCTCCCAAGGTCACATCGCCGTCAAAGCCGGGGTAACCGAAGATAATATGCTCATGAAACAAGGTTTTTCCTAATTCTGCCGCAGCAACCGGACCACAAACGGTGTTCACCAAATTTGCCATGTTCATCTCTCTCCTCGTTTGCTTTGAATTGGATAGGTCTTTCTTGAATGTGTCCTTTTCACTCGGTCACTGAGCTCCAGACTTAGGGCCCGGCGGTGACCTCGTCGGGCCCGGAGGCCAACCGCAGGGTTCAGGCATTGGCCCACATATAGGAGAGGGGGAATCCTTCACTGACACCGGTGGCACCGAAGGCCTAAGGCGGGCTTGTTCGATCTCGACACGGGAGTCGGCAATCCATTCCCGGATCACCCCTTGCTCTGACAAGGGCTTCCCGAAAAACCACCCGCTCTTTGACGCGGCGGACCATCAGGTCTAGGGCCGCTCCACCGCCCCAATGAGGCGAATTCAGTCGTGGATACACCCCAGTGACCATGGGCGATGCATGTGGCCATAGGTGCGTAATCGTAACCCAACACCGGCAGCATCTGCTCAATGTGCACTCCCAGGGTGTCCAAAGGAACGATGATCATCGAATACTGTGGATGCTTCCGAGCATCGGAGTTACTCCACGGGCCGCTTCCGGTACCCTTTACACCTATACCTGCGGCCCGAAAATAACCACCTCCCCTTCCCTCGAGGGCGTCGAATGGTCGTTCACCCAAAGATATAAGCAAGATGTATGCCAGCCGATTTACAGCGTTACATCGGGATTATATATCGGACAATTGTGTTAAATCTGCACAAACAAGCCCACCATCGTCGACGAAAACTGGATAGGCCAGTAAAAGACAGTGTGTTTCTTTTATATGTTTCTTTTGGAAACAACAAGAGGCTTGGAGATGAGCGAGAAGACATACCGCAATACGAAGTAACTGTGTAATTTGAGACATATCAAGGAGCACACACCCTGCCGATGAACCTTGTTACAGTCACTCTTCACGATACACTTGACGGAGTAGAGGTATTGAAAGTTGACTGCAAACAAGACTTGTCCCCGGAAGAAACACGAAAATGTGGTGAGCACAACATCGCTAGGCGTCGAGTGTACTTCAAAAAGATTCAACTATCCGTAGTAACACGTAAAAAACGTCCTCGAGCTGAGAACGCCTATTTTGTAGAACACATTCAATTGTTACTAGTCCTACGTTCCTGCCACGGGTGGGAACATCCTATACTGTCGTGCACTTTAGAGACAAGTGCCTTGAAACGCCTCATCTTTTTCGCAGAGCGAGTCCTGTCAAAAACGACAACATCAGATTCGATGCCACACGCGTCGTCAAATCGCGGACGTCTTGCGTTGGGTCGGCACACACAATGTCTAGTACCTGCACGTTCTTCTGCGTCCCCGAGCCACTCCAGCGCCTCAATCGCGTCCCAAATCGTGATCCCGCCGGGACTTGGTGCTGGAACACCCGGGACAAAACTCTGATCCAACACGTCCATATCAAAGCTCACGTAAATTGCATCCGTGTTCTGTCCCGCTATTGTCATCGCTTGTTCGAGGATGGCAGACAAGCCCTGCTTGAACACTTGCCGAGCGGTAAATACGGTCACCCCGTGTCCCAAAACATACTCATGGTACGCTTTCGCATTCACAAAGTCGCGAAGTCCAATCTGCACGACGTTCTTTCCGGATACCGCACCGGATTCCAAGATGGTTCGAAACGGAGTTCCGTTCGTCCGTCCCCCATCCTCGAAGTTGCGTACATCGTGATGTGCGTCGAAATGGATGATGCCGAATTTGCTCTTCGTCGCACGCGTCAAGTCCTAACACGGATGCGCCCGTGACGGAGTGGTCTCCGCCTAAAACAACCAGAGGGAGCCGAGTGATGTTCCCAATACGAACAAACGGCGTCTTCAATCATCTTTTGGCAAAGTGGAAGGTCCGTCAGGTGCATTTTCACGTTTCCGATGTCCACCACTTGAAGCTCGCGGCTCAAATCGAGCTGATGATTGATATTGTACGGACTGTATGAATGGAACGTCGTCCGAATCGCATCCGGCAGACGAGACGCCGCAGAGTGGCTAATCGACGTCTTGCTGAGCGGCGCACCGAGAATCGCTGCATCGAATGTTTCAAGCGCCCCGTACGGTTGAATCCAGTCTGATACTTTCGGATCGAGACGGTCCTTAAACCTAGTCCCCGGTCTTTCCACATGCCGAATCACGCATACCGCTCCTTTACTACAAGCTGTCCTTCGCGAACCACAATCTTGCCCGACTTCACGACCGTATCCACGTGATTGATGCCAAAGTGATATGGGAGGTAAGCGAGATTCGTGGCATTGAATATCACCAAGTCCGCTTGCTTTCCAACTTCGAGACTTCCAATCGTGTCTGCCCTGCCAATTGCACAAGCGGCGTTGATGGTCATCGCTGTGATGACTTCCTCCGGCGTCATGTGTAAATTTAAGCATCCGAGTGTCATGACGAGTTGAAGCGATTCGGTCGGTGAACTGCCCGGGTTGTAGTCTGTCGACAATGCCACCGGAACGCCTAGCTCAATCATCCTCCGAGCTCGAGCATGCGGCGCACGTAAATTGAACGAGGTTGCAGGTAAGCACACTGCCACTGTCCCCGCGCGCTGCATGGCCCGGAATCCTTCGTCAGACGCGGCAAGCAAATGCTCGGCGGAAATGCAGCCCAGTTCTCCCGCCAGTTCGGCACCACCCATCGGTCTCATTTCGTCCGCGTGAATCTTGATGCCAAACCCCATGTCCTTTGCAGCCTGCAGGATTCGGCGAGACTGTTCAATGGTGAACACCCCATGCTCGCAGAACACATCACAGAATTCGGCCAGCCCTTGTGCTTTCACCTCCGGGAGCATTTCTTCTATCACCAAGTCGACGTAATCATCCGGTCGATCCCGGTATTCCACCGGCACCGCATGGGCTCCCATGAACGTGGACACCAAGTCGACGGGATGTGTTTCATTGAGCCGCTGTGTGACGCGAAGTTGTTTAAGTTCATCCTCTAACGTCAGGCCGTAGCCACTCTTCGCTTCTACGGTCGTTGCTCCAAACAGTAGCATTTTGTCGAGGCTATCCTTCGCCTTTTGATACAGTTCGTCTTCCGTCGCCTGACGAGTGGCGCGCACAGTGCTCAAAATGCCCCCGCCAGCCGCCAGTATCTCTAAATAGGAGACGCCCTTGCTCTTCAATACCAGTTCATGTTCACGTGACCCACCGTGAACGAGGTGCGTATGCGGGTCGACAAGTCCGGGCGTGACCAAGCGTCCCCCTGCGTCGAGTTCCATATCAATTTCGAGACCTTTCACTTGATCTCGAACCTCTTCTTCGCGACCGACCGCAACGATTTCCCCATGCCGAATGGCCACCGCACCACATTCAATCGACCCCGACTTCCGACATGTCTGCTCCCGTCCGAGGCCCTGCCTTTCCCTGTAGCGTGACGAGCGTACCGATGTTGTGAACCAACAGTTGAATGGATTTTCGTTCCATATGAACTCCTCCAAACGCCGGATTGTTCGAAGCGCACCTCGGACAATCCGGCAAACTGACATACCTAACCTCTTAGATACCCAGCATCGGGACGCGGACGCCACGTTCCTTTGCCGTCTGAATCGCGAGCTGATACCCAGCATCCGCGTGACGAATGATGCCCATGCCCGGGTCGGTGTTGAGCACTCGCGACAATCTCTCGTCTGCTTCTTTGGATCCGTCTGCAACCACGACCATGCCCGCGTGCAGTGAGTATCCCATGCCGACTCCTCCACCGTGGTGGAAGGATACCCAGCTAGCCCCTGCCGCCGTGTTAACGAGTGCATTCAGAACCGCCCAATCAGCAACCGCATCGCTACCGTCTTTCATAGCTTCCGTTTCGCGGTTCGGTGAGGCGACAGAGCCACAGTCAAGATGGTCGCGCCCAATCACAATCGGAGCAGAAATTTCACCCTTGCGTACCATGTCATTCAGGGCAAGGCCAAACTTCACGCGTTCACCGTAACCGAGCCAACAAATGCGGGCGGGCAGCCCTTGAAATGCGACCTTCTCCCTGGCCAGCGTGATCCAGCGATGAAGGGCTTTGTTCTCTGGAAACAACTTCAGTACAAGCTCATCGGTCTTATAAATGTCTTCGGGATTGCCTGACAGTGCCGCCCAACGGAATGGTCCCTTCCCCTCGCAGAACAGTGGGCGGATGTACGCGGGTACAAATCCTGGGAAGTGAAACGCGTCTTTAACACCCTCGTCAAACGCGACTTGTCGAATGTTGTTTCCATAATCGAACACGACGGAGCCCATCTTTTGCAAATCGAGCATCGCCTGAACATGTGTCGCCATCGATTGTTTGGACAGCCTGACGTATTCCTTGGGATCACGCATACGAAGTTCAGCGGCTGCCTCCAATGAATAGCCCGATGGAATGTATCCATTCAGTGGATCATGTGCTGAGGTTTGGTCTGTCACGAAGTCTGGTACGATGCCGCGCTTTACAAACTCCGGGTAAATTTCTGCTGCGTTGCCCACCAGCCCAATGGAAAGCGGCGCGCCCTTCTCTTGGGCCTCGCGCGCGAGGTTTAACGCTTCTTCCAAATTGTGCACCATGATGTCACAGTAGCGTGTGTCAATACGGCGTTGAATCCGTACGGGATCCACCTCGACACCAATGACAACACCCTCGTTCATGGTAACGGCGAGCGGTTGAGCGCCACCCATACCGCCTAACCCAGCCGTCAGGGTGAGTGTTCCTTTGAGAGTGCCTCCTCTATGCTGGCGCGCGGCTTCCGCGAACGTTTCGTAAGTCCCTTGAAGAATTCCTTGGGTGCCAATGTAAATCCAGCTGCCAGCCGTCATCTGGCCGTACATGATAAGCCCTTTCTTGTCTAACTCATGGAACGTCTCCCAGTTTGCAAACGCTGGAACCAAGACAGAGTTGGAAATGAGGACTCGCGGGGCAAGTTTGTGTGTTCTAAAGATTCCTACCGGTTTCCCGGATTGGACAAGTAGCGTTTCGTCATCCTCTAAGTCCTTCAAGCATTCCACGATTTTGTCAAAACACGCCCAGTTGCGCGCGGCTCTGCCAATGCCTCCGTAGACAACGAGATCCTCTGGACGTTCCGCGACTTCCGGATCCAAGTTGTTCATCAGCATGCGCAAGACAGCCTCTTGTTGCCATCCTTTCGTGTTTAACTGTGAGCCACGAGGCGCTCGGATCACTCGCTTGGTTGACTGTGTTGCCATGTCGTCATCCCCTTGTGAAATCGATTTTGTTCCGTCTTTATTTTTAAAAAGAGAAAATGATGAATTAATGATAATAAGTTGTATATTCGTTAAATTTCTGTCCTTACATCTCATAGCCTACTAGAAAACGGTTTCAAATCACCTAGCATTCGTTGTCTTGTATTAGCACAATATTGCGGTTCGGTACTCCCTTGGGCTGTATTTCGTATACCTTTTGAACATTCTGCTGAAGTAATTGGTGTCCTGGAAGCCTACTTGACTCGCTATCTGTTGAATAGATAAATCAGTGGTCTTCACGTAAAACACGGCTTTTTCAACCCGGATGTGATTTAGATATTCGATGACACTGACACCGACTTCTTTCTTAAACAAGTGGCTGAGATGGTACTTACTGACACAACAAAATCGTGCGACTTCCTCAAGCGATACAGTGTTTCGGTGGTGTCGCTTAATGTAGCGAATCGCCTGCCGGATGGCTGGCGAGACTTTGCCCGTCTGGGTTTGTTCTACCTGCGACGTCAACCACCCTACGTAGTCGATGACTTTTTTGACAAACTTGTCATATCGAATTGTATCGTACAATTCTTGTATGGCGCGTGTATTCTTTGACAAAACCGGGGCAGCGCTGACACCAGATTCTACGACCGTTCTCGATACCATCATGACAAGCTCAACGACGTCCGACTTAAAGACATCCTCCTTGTGCTGACAGGCCTCCGCCATTCTTTCCAAGAGCGGAGGTAAGTGTTGGGCGACGCCTTGTTCGTCCCCAATCCGAACGAGGGCCAAAAGCTCTGTTTTGTCAGTCATCAGAACATCGTCAAACTCCTCCCCGTCTCCTGATTCTTCACTGTATTGAAAAACCAATCCGTTCCCTTGAAAAAATCTGCCGCTCATCGACTGAACAGCTTCCTTGAACGACAGGTGCAATTGGTACGGATTGTCGTAGTACGTGCCAATACCAACGGAGACAGATATGTCTTCAGACTGCAGTGTCTGTTGAATCTCTCTCGCCACTTGTACCATTCGGGTGCTCACATCTTGAGATGACACCATATGTTGCCCATCGACCTTTGCCTCAACGAGCAACGCCAGAACCCCTTCCTCAATCCAAATCCATGTATAAGGCAGTGGGAGCTTCTTACGAATTGCGCCCACCAAATGTTTTCCGACTTCGACGCGCCACTCAAGGGATTTTCCAACCACCAAATCTGGATAGCGATCCACAGATACCACCATCACGAGATGAGGGTAAATGCCTACATTGTACTTCTCTTGCAACTCGGAAAAGCTCGCCTCATGAACGATGGTCCCCGTAATGAGCAAGTGTGAAAATGCGGCTAAAATGGGGTCTTGATTCATTTTGAGCAGCCTCCCTCTGTTGTCTTCCATCATGCCAGTTCATTTCCGTCATCAATTCTTCCACAACTTTGACAATTTCACCTTCATGAATTTGATACTTGATGGACATGATGTCAGGGTAGATAAATCTGTCTTCTGCGAGCATGGGAACTTGACTACGAATCAACTACTTTTCCTGTCACATGTGAACCCTTGAGCGGGCGGTGAAAGTCAAGTGCTTGTGTTGCCGCCATCAATTCAATCGCCAGAATATGTTCAAGCTTATTCGAGATTTGATAGGCTTTTCGTGCCGCGCAATATAAGCAGGCTCAAGGCGAAAATCGAGATGTGTGGCAATTGCGTATTCTGTAGTTGCTGCACGGTCATCTCAGACGACATGGCGTGCTTCGAGAATCTGGATTCCATGGTATGTTTGCACAAATGCCATTTTCCACAGGACATACAGTACTAATTAGAGTACTCAGGCTGTCGAGAAACCCTCGGCAGCCTACAATTGTGTCTGGTAAGTCCAAAGATATCTAATTATGGCATAATATATTTAAAAATTCATAATGGTGGTGACTTCGTGTACCGTCCTTGCGATTCTCATCAGTCTGAATTCGAGTTCGTGTCCATCGAAGAACTTGTCCCTGAGGATCACTTGTTGCGCAAAATCAACCGCCACATCGACTTCTCCTTCATCCACGAAAAAGTTCGTCCATACTACTGTGAAGACAATGGTCGTCCGCCCATTGATCCCGTAATTCTCTTCAAAATGATCTTCATCGGCTACCTGTACGGTATACGCTCCGAGCGTCAACTGGAACAGGAGATTCGCACGAATGTGGCATATCGTTGGTTTCTCGGTCTTAAACTTACAGATCGCGTTCCAGACCATACCACCATCAGTCTCAACCGTTGCACCCGCTTTATGGACTCAAACATCTTCCAGGAGATCTTTGACGAGATTGTTCTGCAAGCCATGAAACACCGGATGGTGTCTGGTCGTGTCCTTATGACCGATTCCACGCTGCAGACAAGCATCGCTTTAAAGCTCAAGTAATACACAAACGGACCAAGAACTACCTGAGTGAACTCGACAAAGCGATTGAGGCGGACAGACTGGCATACCAAAAAAAGCCCTTACGACCGAGGAGGAGGTGACGGAAGAACGCGAGATTAAGGTCAGCCTGACTGACCCGGACAGTGGGTATATGTACCGAGAAAGGAAACCGGAAGGGTTCTACTACCTTGATAACCGTACTGTGGATGCCAAGTACAACGTTATCGCAGACGTACATATTACTCTTGGGAACGTCCACGACTCCGTGCCGTACATTGAACGATTGGAACGGCAAATGGAACGTTTTGGGTTCCAAGTAGAGGCTGTGGCATTGGACTCGGGATATCTCTCCATGCCTATCTGTCACGTACTGCAGCAAAAGGGAATCTTCGCGGTGATTGGGTACCGGCGATTTCATCCGACGCAAGATCTGCTCCCAAAGTGGAAGTTCAAGTTCGATGCGAAAACCAACTCATATATCTGCCCCGCGAATCACCGACAGACCTACCGTACGACGTGAAGATTACTGGGAATACAAGTCCAACCCAGAGATCTGTAGGTCCTGCAGTTTGCTGAAACAGTGTACGCGTTCAAGATCGCAACAAAAAATAGTCGTACGTCATGTGTGGGAAGACAGTCGAGAGCGAGTACAAGAGAATCGCCTAACCAAATCCGGCAAGCATCTGTGCAGGAAACGCAAAGAAACCATTGAACGCAGTTTCGCAGATGCAAAGCAATTACACGGATACCGATATGTAAGGTTCCGAGGCAGGCGTAAGGTGCTAGAACAAGCACTGATGACGGCAGCCTGCCAGAACATGAAGAAAATCGCCCTTCATCTGAATAGACAATCCAGTTAAGGGGCGATGTCACGTTCGTTTGGCACGAATGCGAATTAAAATATGAACTCAAAAGACCAAAAACATGTGATAAATAGGCATCGACGCGCCCCTTTCTAGACAATCTGAGTACTAATTAGAGTACTGTTCGTACTCTAATTAACTGACAACACAGATTACCACAAAGATAGAAAACCACCGAATAGGACAAAAGAAGTTGCACATATAACACTTCCATACAACACATCGTGTTGGAGGCGCTGCCCATGCGACAATGCCATGTCATTGGAACAAGTGTCCCAAGGCAAGAGGCATCGGAGAAGGTGACTGGGATCGCTAAATACACAAACGACATCAATACAGTTGGACTGCTACATGTAAAAATGGTTATTAGCTCCTGTGCCCACGGAACAATCTTATCTATCGATACGTCAAAAGCAAGGAAGGCACCTGGCGTACGAGCAGTCATCACCGGGCAAGACTTCCCGATTCTTACGGGTAGTCCTTTAGCAGACAGGCCACCCATCGCGATTGATAAAGTGAGGTACCATGGTGAGCCAGTAGCAGTGGTGGTGGCTGACGACGAATATCAGGCAATGAATGCAGCGAAACTGGTTGATGTGGCGTACAATCCCCTGCCCGTGGTGAACTCCCCCACTGAAGCTATCCAGAGCCATGCTCCACTTGTTCACGAAAACCTGGCATCGTACAAAAGGTTTGAAGAAGTATATCCCGTGCCGGGCACCAATATCGCCAACCATGTAAAGATACGGAAAGGAGATATGCAAAAGGGTTGGGCTGAGAGCGACGTAACCATCGAAGCTTCGTTATCAATTCCGCAATCCGATCATGCCGCCATGGAAACCCGATGCGTAACGGCCGAGATCAAGCCAAATGGACGGGTTGAGATCTACTCCGCATCCCAGTCCCCTTACATCATTCGAGATATGCTGAGCCTGTTTTTTTCTATTGATCCAAGTCACTTGGTAGTGCACACCCCCCTCGTAGGTGGAGCTTTCGGTGGTAAAGCGCCCGTACAGCTTGAATTCATTGCGTATTTAGCGTCCAAAGCAGTTGGGGGAAGAAAAGTTAAATTGGTTAACAGTCGCGAAGAGGATTTCATCACCTCGCCTGTGCATATCGGACTGGACGCAAAAGTGAAGCTGGGAGCTACCAAACAGGGAAACATCGTGGCAGCGGAAATCGCGTATTTGTTTGACGGCGGCGCTTACTCGGATCGGGCGGCAATTATCACTCGGGCGGCCGCTCAAGACTGCACAGGTCCGTACCGAATTGACAACGTGCATTGTGATTCGCTTTGCATGTACACCAACCACCCTTACGCTACCTCTTTTCGGGGGTTTGGACACCCGGAACTAACCTTTGTCATTGAACGAGCTATGGACATCCTCGCTAGGCGCCTGAATCTTGATCCCTTGACGATGCGAAGACAAAATGCGATTGGTCCGGGAGATACAACACCAACTCAGACAGTACTTACTACGAGCAATGTTGGTAATCTCGCTCAATGTATCGATACACTAAAGCGATTAATTCGATGGGATGACGAGTCTCAGGTCGTGGTTGAAG
Organism: uncultured Alicyclobacillaceae bacterium; assembly: GCA_963788285.1. Taxonomy (GTDB): domain Bacteria; phylum Bacillota; class Bacilli; order Alicyclobacillales; family Alicyclobacillaceae; genus Alicyclobacillus_A. The sequence goes on along the minus strand of CAWBGB010000019.1, from coordinate 13,435 downwards.
GCCGCAAAGTAAGGACAAAAGGGATTTCTTGTTTTTGGAAAAACTCCAGTACACCGACGGATGCCGGCGCCGGTGCGGTACTGCTTTTAAACCGGGATGGCAGCGCTCGCCTTGTGTGCGGAGCGGTGGAGATTGGCCAAGGTACCAAAACCGTCCTAGGTCAAATCGTGGCCGAAAGAATGAAAATAAACGTGGATCAAGTTCATGTAGAAATGGAGGTGAACACAGACACATGCCCGGAGCAATGGAAAACGGTTGCGAGCCGGAGCACACTCTTAGTCGGCCGGGCTGTATTGGCGGCGGCTGATGATGCGATTCGTCAGCTTCTACGCATCGCTTCCGTTGTGTTAGGGTGTTCGGCAGATGATCTCGAAATTGGTTTCGGAAGAGTCTATCAAAAGGACAACCCACAAATTGGTGTACATATCTCAGAAATTGCTTATGGTTACAGGTTGCCAAATGGAAATACGATTGGATCACAGGTGATTGGCCGAGGTAGTTATACCATGAGAGATTTAACACCACTGGATCCGGAAACGGGGAAAGGAAACCCAGGCCCCGAGTGGGGCGTGGGCGCTCAAGCCGTGGAGGTAGAGTTTGATACGGAGGACTTTACCTACCGAGTTGTCAGGGCTTCCGCAGTGGTTGACGCCGGAAAAGTGATGAACCCCACCGCAGCACGAGGACAGATTACGGGGGGAATGAGTATGGGACTCAGTTTTGCTAGTAGAGAAGCATTCCTGTACAACGAATCCGGGATCATACAAAATCCACAATTTCGAACATATAAAGATTACAGATATGGAGATCATCCGGAGTACTTGGTTGATTTCGTAGAAACCCCGCACTCTGAAGCACCATACGGCTTACGAGGAATTGGTGAGCATGGAGTCATCGGAATGCCGGCAGCTTTAGCGAATAGTTTATCCCTTGCTACGGGAATTGCACTGAACCGGTTACCACTTACTCCAGAAGCTATATGGAGAGTAAAAAAGGAGAACACTGGTGATTCCTTTCGAATTTGAATATTACAAGGCCACTTCCATCCCCGAAGCGATTTATCTGTTCCAAGATTTGTTCCAACAAGGAAGAAATCCATTGTATTACGGAGGCGGAACGGAAATCATTACCTTGGCAAGAATCAATCAAATATACACTGAGGCAGTGATTGACATCAAGGGGATTCCAGAATGCAATGTCTTTGCGTATCAGAACCATAAACTTTTGGTCGGCTCAGCGGTAACACTGACTCGAATATCCGAGGAAAGCCTCTTCCCCCTGTTGAGCAGAACTAGTAGTGAGGCCGCAGACCAAACAGCGAGAAACAAAATTACCGTTGGTGGGAACATCTGTGGTCGAACTATCTTCAGGGAGGCTGTGTTAGCGTTCTTGCTAGCCGATAGCGACATCGTTATTGCGGGTCCGTCTGGTATCAATAAAAAACCGATTCACGAGATCTTTAAAAAAAGAATGCGCTTGCAAAGAGGAGAATTTGTGGTACAGGTTCATACCGATTCTGATTACACGAAACTTCCTTTTGTAGCTGTAAAGAAGAGAAGAATTGGTTCGGTTGGATATCCTGTTGTGACGATAGCCGCAATGAAAAAGGAGCACTTGTTTCGGGTAGCCTTCAGTGGTGTGTGCGCGTTTCCTTTCCGCTCTCATCAAATCGAAACCATATTGAACGACAGGCTGACACCCTTGGAGACCAGAATCGAACGGGCTGTTCAGCATCTACCAGCGCCTTTGCTACACAATACGGAAGCTTCGGCAGAATACCGAGCTTTTGTATTAAAGAACACCTTGCTCGATGTGTTGACAGCCCTGGAAGAGGTGTAATGATGGCGATTCCTCGAATCCCGAAGGTAAGTATCGATCTCCTCGTAAACAACGAAATGAGGAATGTTGTGATTAGGCCGTCCGACACGCTGTTACGTGTTCTTCGAGAAGTACTCGGATTGACTGGGGCAAAGCCAGGTTGTGAGAACGGAGACTGCGGTAGCTGCACGGTACTCATTGACGGTTGGCCGATGAAGTCTTGCATCATGTTGGCAGCCGAAGCTGTGAACCAACAAATCACAACTATCGAAGGATTGAAGGATACACCAATACAAAACGCATTTTTGGAACAATGGGCGTTTCAGTGCGGCTACTGTACGCCTGGATTTATCATGAATTGCCACGCGTTGGCCAATATTCATCCCGATGCAAACGACGAGGTCATCCAGGAGTGGTTAGAATCGAATATCTGCAGATGTACGGGTTACGAAGAAATTGAAGCCGCTGTCAAGTCAGTACTATCCCAACAGCGCTCCGATGAATCGGATGGTTGAGGTTAAAAATACGTGGAATTTTTCTCACATATGTGTTCGTGCCACGTATACGCACACCGAGACGGGACCACTGTATGACCGATGCGGGCAGAATGATTTTGCTTGCGGAGCAACCATTCGTAGCCGCGGAAATACCGAACCAATTACTCACCTTGAGGAAGGCATTTCTGTCTAAGAGTACGTCGTTATGAAAACGGCCGCAGATCTTGGAGTAAGTGTAACACCTCAGTGTAGATCGCGAGTGGATAACGGTACTTTTCGATCTCTTCCGGAAACTGAATGGTTAGTTTCGGTGGTTGTGCCGGCTGTGTGTCCGTGGCAATTGCGACCTTCCAGCCCTTGATGTAGGACGCTAAAACCAACATGTTCTTTGCCCATAACGCCTGGTCGCCCGATGTAAGCGTCCCCGTCTCGGACCATTCTATTAGTGTTTGGGATGCCGTTAGAAAATGAACATATACTTGTTGAAGGCAGATGAATTGCTTATGGTATTTGTCTAATGCAGAATGTTTTTTTATGGCATACGGATTGGATCTGACACTCTCGAAGGCACGCGTAAATTCGGCAAGCGATTTATGCAGTTCGTCGAGTAATGTTTTCGTTTGACCAAGAATGACCTTTCCTTGCCTCGCGGGGCAGCCGTTCTCCAGCCATTTTGACAAGTTTTCAAGACCAACTGATAAATGTTCGGCAAACATCTCGAACGATTGTACCGCATTCTTTGTAAAGTCTGGGGGCAACAACAACATCACCGCTAGAATACCAACCACTGCACCGATTACTGTGTCTTTAAGTCGGTCAAGTGCGTAGCCGTGGGATTGACTTTCAAAATATAAGACAAACAAAACACTCAGAGCCACTTGATGGATTACTTTGTCGCTTAGCTTTAGCCACTTCGCTATTGCGATTCCGACAAGCAAGAAAAGACCGAGCCTCCAACCACCTACACCGATATAATCAGCGATAAACACTGTCAAAAGTACACCGAGACTAGTACCAATCACTCGCTGAACGGCAAACCGAATTGACTGATCAACGGTCACCTGAAGACACAGAATTACCGTAAGCGGCGCTAAATACGGATGTTTAGAGCCTGTCCACGTAGCGACTTCCCATGACAAGGTTGATGCAATGGCCGTTTTCCAAACGACCGCCGTTTTATTCAAGAACGTCTTTACATTATCCACGTTGTATCTCCGTAAGAGTAAGTTATATCTAATCCTCCCCCTTCTCCTGAACAATGCCAAGTAATAGGAGGGTTCGGGATTAATGAAGGTACAGGTCAAAGACCCCGTAGATAAGTGCTTTACCCACAGTCGCAGATGTCTTTGCCTGTTTCAAAATTTGATCTCTGTTCGGTACTCGTCCTGAATGGCTTTTTACACGCTTTGTAGCGTGTCCTTAGAGGACCATTTCATTCGTACACGCGAGATTTCAGTCCATAATCGAAATTTCGTTCAGCGCCTGAGGACATTTAAGAACCTCGGTCGTTGAACCAAGGTTCCTTCGTAAAAATCCACTTTCTATCAGTCCTGTTAACGCTAATTTTTGAGGTTTGTCCAAATCAAAACGCCTCCGGTACGATGGGTGTGCGACGGGTCAAGAGCCCTTAAAACCCAACGAGGAGGCGCTTCATATGAAGCTTAACGCAATGGCTACTTTGAATCAACGTGTGGACAGGGTTACTGTACGTACTTTAGTTGTCGGCGTGGATATCGCCAAAGATAGGCATGTCGCACAGACTGCGGACTTTCGGGGACGAATCCTTAATCGTCGACCGATCCGATTTAACAACTCTCAGAGTGGCTTCGAGCACCTGCTACACACCATTAAGCAATTACAGAGACAGCACCACATGAATGACTTCATCGTAGGAATGGAGTCCACTGGACACTACTTTTCCAACCTAGCCAACTGGTTGGTAGACAGAGGTATTCAGGTTGTACTGGTGAATCCGGCCACCACAAAGCGCAACAAGGAGAACCGTGATAATACGCCCTCCAAGAGTGATCCTAAGGATGCGGAGATCATCGCAGACCTCATAGGGCGTGGGTATTACACTCCATATGACCGTAAGGACCCGCTCTTCCAACGCCTCAACTTTTTGGCGAAAGTCCGTGACCGGATAGACCGGGATCTCACTCGTATTAAGAACCGGATACACGGCTGGCTGGATACCTATTTTCCGGAGTACCTCACGGTCTTCAAAGATCCTTTTGTTCCCCGTTCCCTAGCCACACTCCATCAGTGCCCAACTCCAGGAGAATTGCAGGGACTTTCTGTGGAGGAAGTCATCGATAGATGGGCTAAGCAAGGGATGCGCAGACCCAGTGGCACGAGGGGGATGAAGAAGGCGGCTGAACTGCTCCAAGCAGCCAACAGAAGCATTGGCAGTAAAGACGCCCTGGATGAGGCCAAATGGGCACTAGAGCGGCTGCTGGAGGACTATGAGCGTACCTACCAGGCTCGTCAGGAAGTGGAGGAGAAGATGCGAGCCTTACTCCCGGAGGCACCTGCGACAGACGTACTGCAAACGATAGGATTGCCCCCAGTTTTATGTGCATCCATCCTAGCATTTGCCGGAGACCTGTCTAAGCTGAACCACGGAAACCAACTGCTGCGTATGGCAGGGTTCAACCTTGCGGAGAAGAGCTCTGGCAAGTATAAAGGCCAAATCAAGCTTTCCAAACGAGGCAATTCCAGACTGAGAAAACAACTCTACCTCGCCGTGATCCACCTGCTCAAGCATAATGCTTCCTTCAGGACGTGGCACAAATACAACGTGGAAACCAAGGGGATGATGAAGATGCAATCGGTCATGAAACTGATCCGGAAACTGGCCCGCATTCTGGTGGCGATGGCTCGAAAGAACGAGATATTCAAGGTTGAAACGGCGACGTCGGAAGCGGCTTAAAACCTTAAATCGCGTTAGGGACCGAGCAAACAACGTGAGTTGACTCATTCGCAGGATACCCACAAATAACGCACGCGGAGTACCGAATAAAAAGGCGGTAAGGGCGTAAGACCCGTTATTCTATCATGATCGTCCTCCACACCTTGGACAGATCGGACGAAGGACTGAAAGGGCAAAGACCCGTTGAGACATGGGAATGTGAATCCCAAGGCATACTGTGGAGAAGTGCGTGCAGGATAACCATAATTTAGGGAGACATGACGTGTCTTCTATTCCTGTATGCCCTTAAACGGGAGCGAATGACCAGAGAGCGGGTCAACCCAGCGTATCCTTCCATTTCCCCCCAAAGGAACGTGCGGATCGTGGTGAAATCCTGCGAATGAGTGAGAATACGTGAGATATCAGTTACTTAGGAGGGAATTTGCTTTTCAGGATTAAGTATCAATGGATCTCCCACAAAAGCTTGATGTTACGCTAGCCACCATGGGTCGTTTACCAAGGCTGAGACGGCTATGGCCGTCCTGGATTCGGTGCTTACGGCGGCCGTGATTCTGGCTATCCCGGATACGTCAACTGGTATGGGGCTAGTGGTGATTAACATTGCTTGGATTTTTGACTTGCTTTTCTGTGGTAAGACCAGATATCGGTCTCACGGCGAATCCAGGCTGGACACAACACGAAAATCAAGAGGTCTTCACCGTTGCCCGACCAGCGGTTGAATCCCCTGCTTGACCCGCGCCATTTCGGTCGCCGCGCTTTCCTGCCCGAGCAACACCTTCTGCCCTTCCCTTATCTTACTGACTCCTGTAGGCTTGGCTATCTCGGCGGTGCTGTATTGCTTGCTGTCGTACATGGTTTCTAACAAAAATGAGCATACCTATGTGCCTTTTCAATGCTCAATCCCGATGTTGGTGATTACCGGTGAGCCCGCCACCAACACCACAAAGTCTCATAAAAGGATAAGGAACGGGGGCTAGACGCACAAGAAGCTGCCTCACGATGGCATCCATCCACGAGACAGCTTTATGCATTCCTTCATCCGTACCCTATGTGTTGTTTTCGCACTAGCGGTATTCCACTCTTATGGCGTCAAAAATAGAGATAAGGGCTAACCTCTTGTAACGCTATCCCCTGTTTACTCGAACTTGGGCAGCCAGTTTCCGTGCGCTTCAATCAAGTCATCACATAAAGATACAATTTCGTCTATCGATAATTCAGACGATGTGTGTGGATCCAGCAAAGCCGCATGGTAGATGTGTTCCTTCTTGCCCGTGATTGCGGCCTCAATGGTCAACAGCTGCGTATTGATATTCGTGAGGTTGAGTGCTGCACACTGTGGTGGCAGATTCCCAACGTAGGTCGGGGTGATTCCGCTCGCATCGACCATGCAAGGAACCTCGACACAAGCTTCCTTCGGCAAGTTCGGAATTAGACCCGTGTTCATCACGTTGCCGCCAATTTTGAACGGCGTGTCAGTCTCCATCGCGTCCAAAATGTAAGAAGCGTATTCGTGAGTCCGTTCGTGATCCAAATTCTTATTGTTAACGAGATCGTCACGCATCGTCTTCCACCGCTCAATTTGATTGACACATCGACGCGGGTATTCGTCGAGGGGAATATTCAACTTGTCAATCAACTCTGGATAATTCCTCTTAATAAAATATGGATGATACTCCGCATTGTGCTCGGACGATTCTGTCACGTAGTAACCGAATCGTAGCATCAGCTCAAAGCGCACCATGTCGTCGTGCTTCTCTTTTTGTTTCTCTAGGGCACGACGCTTGATTTCCGGATAGAGATCGACCCCATCTCGCATCACCTCCAGCAGCCAAGCCATGTGATTGATTCCGGCGATTTTCCACTGTACACTGGTTGCGTCCATATTGAGTTCCTTGAAAAGGTGGGGCACACAAACTTGTACGCTATGGCACAGCCCCACAGTTTTGACTCCGCCGTACGTGTTCATAACATTGGTCAGGACGGCCATGGGGTTGGTGTAATTGAGGAACCATGCGTCTGGGCAGACTTCCTGGATGTCGCGCGCGAAGTCCAGCATTACCGGGATGGTGCGGAGACTACGGAAAATACCACCGATCCCAACTGTGTCCGCGATGGTCTGACGCAGGCCGTATTTTTTGGGAATCTCGAAGTCAGTTATGGTACATGGTTCATATCCACCAACTTGGATAGCGTTTACGACATACTTCGCGTTGCGCAAAGCCTCTATGCGGTCGGTATAAGCCTTCACTTGCACTTTGCTGCCAAGCGTGGATTTCAAGTAGTTGAGTATGTTTTCGGAGTCTTTCAGCCGCTGTAAGTCAATGTCGAACAGAGCAAACTCAAAATCCTGCAAACTTGACGTCAACATGCAATCGCCTATCACATTTTTCGCAAACACCGTACTACCGGCACCCAAAAACGTAATTTTCGGCACAGTCAGACCCCTTTCAAAATTGAGTTCCTATAGCTTCATCCTGCCCGGAACACTTAGCCCCGGAGAGTAAAACGCCATCTGTATCTTTGGAAATCTCCATGCAACTTTGGTAGGTTGAAGCCAATGTGCATCAGTTTGTCGCCTGGCCAGACCGTCTTGCCAAATTATGTCGATTTCAAAGCGCTACATTTTTGAAATATTCCACTGTCGGGACGGACTATAAAACTGATGCAGAAGTTGTTTCCATTCCTGATACTCTGGCGATTGCCCTAAATCCTATGGTGTGATCCTCTAGGTGATTCCATTTGACGAGCAATAGATCTTACCCCTGAACCTCTATACACCTGTGTAATGATGAGAAACATAACCATTCATCGAAGAAATAATTTTAGAGGCTCGTCTAAACGAATTTCTTACATCTCAGTTTTTGCTGCTTCAAGAATCATTTCAGCACCTCATTCTCATTCTCAAATCTGTTGTTCTCGTCTGTTAATCAAAACTATCCCGGCAATGATAAGTCCCATACCGATAAAAAGGTACTGTCCCGGTAGGCAATCCCCTTCGTGTTTCAACGCATATTCGTACGCGAAGCGAACTTGTAGGCTTCCTAGTGTGTGGACCACCAGCTACCTATGCACGCTTCTAGTCAGTCCAGCGCAAACGATACCGGTCCTGGTTGAAGAAACGGGAGGTCTTTGGATTCACTGGTCTGTACGACACCTGGAGTTCACTAGACGGTAAAGAAGAAGGTCAGCACCTTCACAATCATTGCGTGTAGGCCCAACCTCTTTATGACAACGATCCGTGACCGGATGCCTGTGATTTTAACGCAGGAAATTGAGGATATTGGGTTGGATCGGAGTATCACCGACACCGATGTACTCATGTCTGTTCTGCAGCCGTACTCGGAAAATATGTACACTAAACGTTTCCGTTGTGGAGTTGAAGTTCGGCGAGGATCTTCTCAGACTGCAAAGGCAAGAGCCGTACCCCTTGACCTGACATATACACCGACGAATACTATATAACATCAATCATAAGGGGAATTCATGCATGTTTAAGTGGATTAAAGTAGTAAGTATTGGCGTTCCAGTTATCGTAGCAAGTTCTATATGCGCCTTCGCTTCGATAACTTCTCATTCAACGACCTCTGCGCCCCAGTCAGTAAATACAACATCAAACACATCAGCTACAAACTCTACTGATACTACGGCTGGAAACGTCTCCATTACTGTAGGTCCAACAGAGTATGTATGTAGCAATGGTTCTTCACAAAACCAAACTAACGTTGGCAGTAACACTGTTAATCAGTCATCGTCGGAACAGCAATCATTGGTTAGTGGTGCTTCCTGTTACGCAACCCCAATCATCACAACTTACAAGCACTGATACGCTGAATACGGAGTCCAGTTCGTTACCTGCCCGGCCCCACCATGGCCATCATCATGGTCACGGATATGAAGGAGATAAAGTGAATCATGGTGACCACCAGGACGACGGCGGTGATAGCGGGCACAATGGGGATGATTGATCGTTGAGCCATCTATCCATACTGCGACAGACCTAGTTGGCCAGTCATACAAGGGATTTAAGCTGTGAGATAGCTGCCCCGGCCTCCTGCTCTCTCCCCCCAATTGCTTACATAAAACTTGGTTCCGTCTTTACTGAGAGCCACTGTATCCGGAAACTTGCCGCCAGGTACTGAAGACACGGTTCGCTTCGTCGCTAAATCCATTGTAGAGACTTGGCCAGACATGTTATCTTCCATATATAGGTAATTGCCATCGGGAGAGACCGTGAGACCAGCCGTATCGCTACACCATCGTTGTCTGCATCGTATCGTACATCATGTTACCCCCCACCTAAATCCCCACGTGTGCAAAATGCGCTGATCACAAGACACCAGAGATTTCGAACCGTTTGGATCGGGAATCTCTGGTGTCAAATTGTACATATCGCAGTGATAACAAAGGAGCCTTCACATGCCAACGCTCAACTTCAAGGGGAACTCTTCGTCCAGATATCATCTGAGCTTATACCGCAACCGAACAAGAGTATGACCGATGATGTACGTTTGGACGATAACATTATTTTTCCGTCGGAGTTTTCAGTGTCGTTCCATTTTTATTTGCAGTGGCGCTCGCCCTTCCATTTTCCCCTTCATTTTCAGTGGAATTGACCGGTGCAGAATTCCCTGCTTGCTGGAATAGGTTCATCAAATTGCGGAACTGCTTCTGGAACTCTGTTTGGGCTTCGATCTGCCGCTCTTGAAGTTTTGCTAGCTGCGCCACAAATTGCTCCTTCCCTTTCTCGGTAAGACGGCTAGCGATCTGCTGCGCCTCACTTTGCGCCTGGTTCAGCATCTCCACTGAGGAAGTCACGCGTTTGTCATCAGCTCAAAGAGTCGCGCGGTGTTCTTTTTCGACTGCTCCATGAAGTACTCGGCCACTTTTTCCATTGGAATTCCCTCCGGTTGCTCATTTTTATATCAAGTACCTGCGAATAAGCAAATACGGAGAATCGCTATCTATGTTTGGAGTGATGTATCTACACCATGAGTATAATAAAATTCTTATAATTACAAAAAATGTATTTACAGAAAATCATCAGCACAATGTTCAACATGACGGTTTTCCCACTCATTGGCCAAATCCTCATAGTGTCTCGTTTTTCTAAAAGTCTATACAGGCTCGGTTTTTATCCAGAAATCGTGTTTTGCTGTCTGTACCTCATTTGTTCTACCTGCGCCATTTTGAGTCCATGCTAAGGCAAGGCGAAAAGTTAGTGTATCTGCCAGCCCCAACATCGCAATCAAAAATGACAATCACGCAATGCTGTCTTACCTAAGGTTTAGTGTAGCGAAGCAATGTGTCATATAAGTTAAACGCTAATTAAAACTTGGTAAATAGTATGTTGCACGGTGTCTTTCACCGTGTCTTCCGTCCAAGTGACTGCTTTCCCCACTTCGTGTCGCACAAACACCATTGATTCATTGTACCAAAGGTCCTTGACCATCTGCTTCAGGTCAATAGCTGCAAACTACCCCATGACGGGGTGGGACATTATTTGTTACACTTGCTTCGGGAAGGAGAGGTTTTTGTGAAGAAGTTCCTTACCACTGTGATGATATTGGCGATTGTCGTCGTTGGTGGCGGTTGGTACGCTAAGCGCTTAGTCACCGATAAAATAAGTGAAAAAGTGGTTTCTGCACTAAATTCACCGACACTAAAACAGCAGGTAAATGAGGCATTGAAAAATCCGGACGTCCAAGTGATGATACACAAGTATGCATCCCAAGACACAGGCGGACTTACTTTTAAAAGCCAACAGGACGCAATTGAATATGTCATGAATCATACGTCCCCAAGCGAAGACGTTAAATTGCTACAAGCTTACAATAACAGAGACTCCCTTACGTCTGAGCAAAAGAAAGAACTCGCTCAAGAAGTTCTTTCACAGTTTTCGCCACAAGAGCTTGCAGCGATTGCCAAGACTTTTGACACGGGAACCGGTCAATAAACGAATCATTCAACCGCCTGAATACACTCCGGCCCATCATTTCTAACATCACCGACCGGCCATGCCGAACACTTCCTGTTTCTTCAATCGGATACGGTACGGTTTCTTCGTCGTTCTGTGCCACTCATACAGACCATCCGCGACAATGACGCATCTTTTCCTGCTGACGAGGTGTTTCGGAACGATGGTGACACCAGCAGTGGTTCTGTCCGTGCATTGAATGTGTTGAAACTTGTTGTAACCGCTTCAGCCTCTCTGGAATCAAACCCCACCGTAGTAGTCCAGCACAACGTAGCTTACCATCGGATATGACAGCCATGACATTCTGCGTGGGAGCTATGTTGTATCGTGGTGGATTTCGAAAGTCGTTATCAGGCAATCCGAAGTAATCCATCATGAATGCCCAATCTTCATTTGCTATTGCGAACTGACCACACATACAGCTCACCTGATGAGCAAACTTTGATCTCGTGTAGCATATCATATAACTTGAGAACAAATGTTCGTATATCAAGGTGAGAATATGTCACGTTTGGTTCGACGATTCATCGAGGTGACAACCAAAGATGGGATCCCGCATCCCATCATCGGTGGCGACAATGCACCGTGTCTGCATCATCGACTGGTGGATGGAGTCAGGTGCCTGGTGTGAAGATAAACCACCTCAAACCATGTCGGTTTTTGTCGGTTAAGCATGTTTCTGAAAGGGTCTGTTCAACGAACAACTGCTTGAGTACCTCATGTGTCTGAAGGACAAGGTTTTTCCCTCGGTCCTTGTTCCTTGTTCAGCACATCGCATCACACGAGTATTAAACTGCAAGAAAAACCAAAAGCAAAAATGACAAACGGTCATAAAATCATCATACTATTCGAACTTATAAAACGACAAAGTGTCAGATGATTATAAAGTAAGTGAGAAAACATTTAGCAAAGGAGAGAGTCGATTATGGTAGGAAAGGTGACAATGAAGATTGCAACTGCCGCTTGCTTGGTTGCGTTAGGTGGATTCATAGCAGAGATGATCCCCTCCCTCCATCACGAAAGCGTTGCAACTGCCGCAAGCTCTAGCAGTGGGTCGTTCTCGTCTTCCGGACAACTTGGCCCATTTGCTCTCAAGTCGCGATCGAATGTGTCTCCATCGGGAGGATCGTTTACGTCGACATTTACCGGACCGAACGGGGCACAGTCCAACTTGTCGGGGACGCTTGGCACCCAGAACGGTGGGCTTCGTGTATCCGGATCTAGTTCGGCAACATCCGGCGCGTCCGGTCTTAGCGGAGGCGGCAGTTTCTCGGGCCAGGCAAGCCCATCGGGCGGATCGTTTTCATCGAGTTTGCACATGGGGAGCGGTTCTACACAAAGTAGTTTCCAGTCTTCGGGATCGTTGCCAGCGCCTGCGTCTTCTTCCAACCCGCTCAGCAGTTTAGATAATTTGGGTAGCAACAACCCATTGTCGTCTCTTTCTTCCGGTTCGAATCCGCTTGATAATTTATCCTCGCAATTGAATTCTAGGTCGAACCCTTTGAGTAGCGTGACATCGCAACTGAGTAACAACAACCCATTGTCTTCTCTTTCTTCCGGTTCGAATCCGCTGAATAATTTACCCTCGCAATTGAATTCTGGGTCGAACCCTCTGAGCAGCGTGACATCGCAACTGACTTCTGCGCTCGGGACGGCCTCGAAGTAACCGGTTCGTACGTGACTTGAAGAGACAGCGGTGCGACATCTCTCACACGCTGTCTCTTCAAGTCATAGTCATAGTCATAATGAACGACACGGCCCCCATTTCGCACGTCGTGGATTACACTAAATCTATCGAAAACAGTGCAGAGCCACATACGAAGGGGACCGATACTATGAAGAGTATCACAAAGTTCGTTGGTTTGGATGTGTCCAAGGAGAAAATAGCAGTTGCAGTCGCGGACGAAGGACGTGGCGAGCCCAGGTTCATTGGGATGTTTCCTCACACCGTAGAGGCCGTACGAAACCTCGTACGTCAACTCGACGGAGAGGGAGTAAAACTGGAGTTCTGTTATGAGGCTGGGCCCACAGGATACGGATTATATCGTTTGTTACGTGCGATGGACATTTGCTGTACGGTCGTTGCTCCGTCTCTCATCCCAGCTCGTCAAGGAGATCGAGTAAAAACGGACCGTCGAGACGCATTGCGACTGGCGAAGTTGTTTCGAGCTGGCGAATTGGTGGCCGTGTACGTCCCCAGTGAAGAAAATGAAT
>CAWBGB010000018.1:0-33456 GCA_963788285.1 uncultured Alicyclobacillaceae bacterium | reverse complement strand
GGAAGACGATGAGCCAGAGGAGGGATATGCGATGATCTGGCGTTGCCAAATCCCGCCGTTGTGGTTGGTGGTGCATAAATGCTTGGAGGTAAAAAGGTACTTGGAGGAAGAACGTAAGCATCTGAACGAACTGGGAAGATCTAGTTGTAGATCACTGGAGCAGCCTATTGTCATGGACATAGTAATACATCATTGCGTGGGCCATTGTGGCAGTCCTTGTTATTTGGGGATTGCTCAAATCATCGGGATTGTTTTCTTTGTTCAAGCGCAAGAAGCAACTGCAGACCTATGAAATCGTGTTAAGTCGTATGACACAACTGAGCCCTTTGAAATGCGAAGTCTTTCGATGCAGTAAATGGCATGCTCTGCCGCGGTTTCAGTGGGTAGGATGGTTCACGGCATAACTTATGTAACCTGGGAACAAGGTGTAGAAAACGGGAACAAATACATTTGTTTGACGGCCCCGGGAGTAATTCTGGACCGCATTGTGGGCGTTTAAAGGCTGCGTATCAAACACTTCGTTTTGAACGTTTGGAACGGCAAAACAAGCCTCTCCCGAAGGATATTTTACAACTCGCGCTTGGAGCGAAACTGGGTTTTATCCACTGCAGACCTTAAAGAGAACTATCAAGTGTCTTCTCGGAGGTCTTTTCTGCAGCATTGGATGATATTGAGGGCGATTGTGGCTTTCAAATTGTTCGATGGTTCCGCTCAATCTACGTCAACAAACGAACTCCGCAGACTTCACGAGAAGTTGAGGCAAAGCGAGTTAGAAGCTCGGCCAAAAATCCCTTAGATCCTGGACTTGGCATGACTGCACAGAAGGAACTTGAGGCTTCCGTTGAAAGTCGAGGAAAGGGTCTCTTCACACCGAAATTCGATTCGTTTGCTGACTCTCCACAGGCGTTGCAAAGCGTCATTGGAGCCATGACGGAGGCAAGCGCCGAAAACCGTCTGATTCCACAAAATTTCTCTGGGTATATCGGAATATCCACGATGAAAGAACTGTGGTGGACATGGACGCAGCTTGGTATGCCATCCATGGGTGTCGGTCCGGTTGTCACGTTGTCCTCTTTCGACTTGGCTACGCTCTGGCAATTGCCTTCGATGCGCTTGCGGAGTGCCGGATTTCGACGCAGTTCCATTCGTCGCGTACCGGTTCCAAGTGGCTTGCCACGTGACCCGAAAACAGCGTTTATGACGACCGAAGAAGGTCAAGATGTTGGAATCGCAGATGATATGCGGTATCAAAATCTTTTCCTTGTGGGCATGCAAGGTAGCGGTAAGTCTGAAGCGCTTCGACAGTACGCAGCGGGTGTGCTACCAGACTTAAATCAGTCGGCTGTCATTGTAACGCCGGACCGCGAAGATGCACGTAAATACTTGCGATATATCCCACCGGAAAAACCGGTTTATATCCTTGACCTTTCACGACCTGGGGAATGGGGACTCAACATTCTCTCGGATGATACCGTACCTACGGACCAGTTAGCGGGCAACTTATTAGCCGCATTTCGAACAGCATACGGTGAAAGCTCTGTGATGTGGCAGTCCGCTGAATTTCTGCAACAGCCCATTTACGCCTTACGGAAAGTGCGTGAGATATCCGAGGCGTGGCGCAAGGCGATACCTCTTTTAGATTTCCGGCATGTACAACAAATGCTGGTTCAGGAGAAGTTCAGAAACAGTGTGAGAAGCTATCTACCCGAAAACTCTCCAGAGTATTTTTACTGGAATGTACAATTCCCGCTCTTATTCGAGAGTAAAGGTGAGTACAACCGGACTGTAAGGCCGATTTTGAACAAATTAACGGAGCTTTTAGCGAGTCATCGTGTACGGTCGATGCTTTGTCATCCAAACCCCATCACGATTCGAAAAATCATTGATGAGCGGGCTGTTTTGATCTTGTATACGGCGAAAAACGAGGTTGGTGAGGAAACAGCGAACCTGTTTGCCAACATGCTAATGAGTCTAGTATTCCAAGGTGTAAACAGTCAGGCCGAATTGCCAGAACATGAGCGCGTGATGGTCAATCTCTTCCTGGATGAGGTCCATGGCTATGCGAACAAGGCTCTACAAACCTTACTACAGGAGTCTCGGAAGTACGGAGCGAGAACGGCAGCAGCTAGCTTGTCGCTTTCTAGCTTGTCATCCGAAGTGCGGGATACGTTTATGCAGTTGTTTGGTCACAAGGTGGTCTTTCGGACGAATGATCAAGCTGAAGCGGAGACCTGGGCGAAATCCTTTGCACTTCGATTTACAAACATTTTCAGCGTAAACGATGAGACTCAAGACCGAATTTTGATTGGGCCGGATGACATCAACAGTTTGCCGCGATTCCATGCAGCTGCTCGGTTTGTGGTTGATGGGGAACCGCTCCCCGCGTTTATTGCACAGACAAGACCTGTAGATCCGCGGGCGAAAGATGAATGGCTCACTGCTCATCCTTGGCCGAAAGCGCTAGACATCAAGATCTCGGACATTGTCTGGCCGGAAGCCCTCTCAGATACCGTTGAGGCCAAAGGAGATACGAAACCGGAAACTTCGGTGCAGGATATTAAAACCAATGAGCTTATAGTGGAAAAGGATGTCGATACAATTTCTTTTGCGAACCAAGAGGAGGTTGCGAGTACCGCTGAATCGACAGATGAAGATATTCCTGAGGTTGAAGAGAAGTCCTCGATATGGCCAGAGATTCCCGGATTAAAGGATGAGGATATTACCCGATTGATTAAAGAATTCGGGTTATCCGTTGGGGAGGCTTGGCCGCAGGTCTCTGAAGTCCAAAAGCTGGTGCTTGAACGGAGAGGGACCGCGAAAGCCATTCGTAATCCCAAAGCGTACTTGCGGCGATATCTCCAAAAACAAAAGGGGAATGCACGATGAGTGTGGACTTGACTCCGATTAGCTATGCAGCGCTTCCAGAATGGCAAACCGCATCTGAACCTTGGCCCATAGAGCGGATCTTGCAACCGAAACCTGAAGACCGCTTCCGGCTATCGGACCGAGATGTTGCGGTGCTACGCGGCTTGTTGGAACATCGTTTTCTCACCACTCAGCAACTTGCTCGTCTCTATTTTGTGGGTAAGTATGCTCACATTTATTGTAATCAGCGATTAAAAATCCTTTTTGACAGAGGGCTTGTTCTTCGATATCGTCCGAAGTTACCGAGAGGTTCCGGCTCAGCCCAACATATCTTTGCGATCAGCTACTTAGGATATCAAATCCTCTCGACTCTGCAACCGGACGAAGCGTTTAGAGAATTGTTTTATCGCGAAGAGGACAACTTTGTTCAAGTAAGTCGCATCATCCACGAACTCGAACTCAATAATTTTTGTATCGATCTCCACGAGAATCTTCAGCGGATTGGCGTCGGGTTTGAGTGGGAACCGACCAAACTCACGCGCCATACTTTTACTATTAATGGAAAAACGATCACTATCGAACCGGACGCCGTTTTTAATATTTATACATCGAAAGGCGAACGTGTTTTACATATCGAATACGAACGCTCAGCAGATCGGCGTCGATTTCGTCAAAAAATTGAGCGGTGGAAATTGTATCGTAACCATCAAGCGTGGAGAGATCGATACGGGAGCGAACCCTATATTTTAGTTGTTGGTTATGAGAATGGCGTAGAGACGAATGGAAGAAAATGCATGGTACCGAACTCGATTTTACCGCTACGGAACATTGCTGCGAACCGTCAGTTATCGCACATTGCTTTCCTTACATTGGAAGAGAGAGAAAGTGGTGGGTGGAATTGCTTACCGCAATCGGGCATCACACAAACGCTGTGGCAGCATTTAAAGCTCGAATGAATAATGATAAATCTAGGTTCACTAAATAAGGATTCACTAAATCTAGATTCGCTATATATAGATTCACTAAATTATAGATTTAGTGATACCAAAAGTTGGGTGATTCATAAAAATCCCTTATACAACAAGGCCCGCCCGCCTTCGAGGAAGGGAGTCGCGGCCCGTTCCGTCCCGCGACTCCCTTCCTCGACCGCTGTTTCCCCCACAGTGGTGGGGTCAACGGGGCGGCGGGCGGGCTATGGTGTATAGGGTTTTCTGGTTGGATGGTATGTAGTAGTGAGTGATGAAGAGAGAGAGAAATGATACAGATGAAAGACAAAGACAAAAGATGGTGGTCAGTGGTAGTGGGAGTGGTGGAAATGGAACGGCGGTTTGGAGATTGGGTGCAACAGATGGAAATCGGAGATGGCTGCGTGGTCTAACTGGACCTAGCTACTGGTCGATAGCTGTGTGCAAAAGATGGTGCTCCGTGATGTTCTCGGGGTTTAAATGGTACTTAGGTGCTCGGTGAACGTTTAGTAAAAGGATGACGCCTAGGTATTTTTATTCGTTATATATGTATTTTTATTCGCTGTGTGTTACTCCTCAAAAAGACTCCTCGGTATGGCTTTGGTGGTCGGCGGATAGTGGCAGAATGGTGGCTTATGTCTGTTGATACTCGACTCTCGCTTGGGTCTCTTACTGTGCCATACGGCGCAACTGGCCAAAGTACGGCCAGTCCTCCCTACGTTTTGGCCCGATGGGTGTGCTCGTATGAAAGGGAGGTATGACCCAAGCGGGTACGACAGTGAGCCTTCGGCCCCTCCTATACAAATAAAAAACAGTAAATTTACTATTGACTGAATATAGACAATACATATAATTAACTCTGAAATCTAAACGTTTACATAGAACAATGGGCTCGTGTACGTTTAGGTTTATGTTCATTCGGACTATCTTTTTTCAATGATATCCAATCCAAAACGTCATCCGGCTGGCTAGTATGTTATGATCTTGCGCCAACTTCTTCGTTGTAAATCTAAGCGCTTACATAACTAGGACGGTGTTTTCCCTGGCAGCAACGATTAAGGACGTAGCTAAACGAGCAGGTGTATCGGTAGCAACTGTATCTCGGGTGGTCAATCGGCTGGGCGGTGTGAAAGCGGATACAGAAAAGCGAATTCTCCGAGCGATGGAAGAATTGCGTTATGTTCCCAATGCACTGGCGAGAAGTGTGGCCTCCCAGAAGACTCGTCTCATCAGCATGATCATCCCAGATATTCGGAACCCATTCTTTGCCGCGGTCTACACCGGAGCTAGTCAAGTCGCAAGAAATCGCACCTACATGATCATGTTGGGTGACTCTGGTGGTGATGTCAAACTTGAAGAGGAGCTAGTGCGCACGTCCCTTGAACATCGAGCATCGGGCATCATCTTAACCCCGGTACACGAGAAGCCTGTATGGTTGGGGCGGATCCCGCTCGATTTGCCAGTGTGTCTAGTGGATAGAAATCTTACCGATTTCGAATGCGACAAGGTGCTCATTGACAACCAGTCTGGAGCCTATGACGCTACCCGATTGTTACTCCAAAACGGTCATACAAGAATTGGCATTATCTCAGGACCTTTAGACAGTACACCCGGTAAACAACGTTTTGATGGCTATGTCAAGTGCTTACAGGACATAGGGCTACCTTTGGAAAAAGAATTGGTTCGATTTGGTGATTTTCGGGAAGCGTCCGGCTATCGGTTCGGGATGGAGTTGTTAAAAATAGAGCATCCACCAACGGCTATACTCAGCTGTAACAACCTCATGACCATGGGCATGCTTGAGGCGGTGAATGCGAGTGGCTTACAGATTGGTAAAGACATCGCTGTAGTCGGTTTTGATGACATCCCCATTGCAACGCTGATGAATCCGAAACTGACCGTGGTCTCTCGCCCCATGCAAGAGATGGGAGAATGGGCTGCTAAGTTGTTATTGGAGCGGATCGAAACCCCGGATAAACCGTTTCGTGAAATCGTCATGAGGCCACACCTGATTGTTCGGGGCTCCGAAACCATGGTACGTAAACAGCTCAGCGAGAACAGGAGGAAATGATAGTGAATAGTACTCATGGCGTCGTCGTAGTGGGCAGTATGACCGCGGATGTAACCGCTGTATCGACGCAACGTCCGCGTCAGGGTGAGACCATTCTTGGTACAGGGTTTACCCTTGTGTCCGGAGGGAAAGGTTCGAACCAGGCCGTAATGGCTTCTCATATGGGTGTTCCAACATGGATGGTTGGTTGTGTAGGGAAGGATCCGTTTAGGAATGTGATTCTCGACAGCCTTCATGCACACGGCGTGGATACCACATTTGTCGATTCACTAGACGGAGAGTCTACGGGAGTGGCACACATTCGAGTTTATGAAAACGGAAACAACGACATTGTCATTGTTCCCATGGCGAATAACCACACAAATGCTGAGCGGGTGGACAGGTTTTTTGCACACAATCAAAACGTCAATGTCCTTCTTTTGCAGTTGGAGATTCCTGCAGATACAGTCCTATACGCAGCAAAGAAAGCAAAAACACTTGGAATTACAGTAATCTTTGACCCGGCTCCGGCGGTTCCGTTCTCCGACGAGATGTACCAATATGTCGACATTGTCACCCCGAACGAAACCGAAGCCGCGGTGTTGACCGGAATTGAAGTAACCGGGTTGGAATCTGCGGAGGCAGCCGCGCGCGTCCTACAAGACAGGGGCGTTCGGACCGTGATTATTACTATGGCGGAGAAGGGTGTCTTCGTCCTTGATGAACAAGGTTCTCACCATTTTCCGACCTATCCCGTTACCGCAGTAGATACCACTGCAGCAGGTGATGCGTTTACGGGGGCTTTAGGTGCGTGCCTTTCCAGAGGGATTCCTTTTGAAGAGTCCCTCCAATATGCTATGGCGGCCGGAGCGCTAGCCGTTACGAAGTTAGGTGCGCAGTCATCACTCCCGACAAAAGATGAGATAGAACAACTTGTACACGGAGGGAGATTCGAATGAAAAGTACCGAAGGCATACTGAATCCGCAATTGTCCCGTGTAATTGCTGAGACGGGACACACTGATTTGCTGGTTGTCACTGACGCAGGATTGCCCATTCCCACAAACGTTGAACGGGTGGATCTGTCCATTGTACCGAATATCCCTAAATTTTTAGATGTGTTGAAAGCAGTCTTGCAGGAAGTGGTTGTTGAAGGAATCGTTCTGGCGGAAGAAGTCAAAAGTGTCAGTCCGGACATGCATAAAGAAATTCTGGCACTGTTCCCCTCAGACATTCCAGTTACCTATGTTCCACACGTTGAGTTCAAGCGGATGACGCAAACTGCTAGAGCTGCCATACGGTCCGGTGAATTTACTCCTTACGCCAACGTGATCCTGCAGGCAGGAGTGGCGTACTAAGTTAGGACTGTAAATGGGAGGTGGGGAACCTGGAAATCGAGTTAAAGCAAATTCGGAAGAGCTTTGATGACAACACCGTACTTGCGGGCGTAGACCTTTGCATTCACAGTGGCGAGGTTGTAGCGATTGCGGGTGAAAATGGAGCCGGTAAATCCACCCTGATGAAAATTCTGGCGGGTGCCCTCACGCCCGATTCGGGGGAAATCCGGATTGACGGTGTGCCGGTGGTGTTTCACGGACCCCAAGACGCTATGTCCTCTGGAATTCGCATGATTTACCAGGAGATGAATTTGTTTCGGGATCTTTCGGTGGCAGAAAACCTGTTCGTCGTTGATACAGAACATCGATATGGCCGTTGGTTCGTCAACAAGGGAAAGATGGTCGAAGATGCCGAAACCCGTTTGTCCGAAATGGGGCTATCGATTGATCCACGCGTATCCGTTTCACGTCTAAGTGTAGCCGAACAGCAAATGGTTGAAATCATGAAATCCTTGGTTCAGGAAGTTCAGTTACTCATTATGGATGAACCTACTGCGGCTCTGAATAGCAAGGAACGGGATAGGTTGTTTGAACAGATTCGAAACCTGAAAGCGCGTGGAATATCGGTGATTTATATCTCGCATCGAATGGAGGAGATATTCGAGCTCGCTGATCGGATTTTCATTCTCCGGGATGGGCAAGTGGTGTTGTCCAGAGATATTCAGGATGTCACGCAAGAGCAACTTGTGACGGCGATGATTGGGAAACAGATTGATAATTTTTACCCAAAAGAATACAACGTCAATCCTAATATCTCTGTACTACGTGTGCAAGGTTTGACCAGGTCGCCTTGGTTTACGAATGTCTCTTTTGACTTATATAAGGGTGAAGTGCTTGGCATTGCTGGACTGGCTGGGTCTGGAAAGAGTGAGATACTGCGTTGTTTGTTCGGTGATATGCAACCAAGTGCCGGATATATCTCGATGAAAGGAGAACGACTCCATCTGCGCAAGCCGAGTGATGCGATTCGTAAGGGGATTGTGTTTCTGACTGCGGACCGAAAGCAGGAAGGACTGATTATGGATCAATCGATTTACAACAATCTTTCGATCGCGTCCTTGCGTCAATTTGTCAGTATTGGTGGTTTCATTCAAAGAACAAGGGAGCGCAAAGTGGCGGACGAGTTTATTGAGCAAGTGCATGTACGCGCGAGGTCGCCGTATATCACCGTACGTCACTTGAGTGGAGGAAATCAGCAAAAGGTTGTCTTCGGGAAGTGGATGATGACGCATCCACGCATCTTCATCATGGAGGAACCGACTCGTGGCGTGGATGTTGGAGCAAAATCGGAAATCTATCGGCTCATGAATCGCTTGACCGCAGATGGAATTTCTATCATCCTTGTGAGTTCAGATATACCTGAATTGGTTGCCATGTCTGACCGAGTACTCGTGCTTCGGGAAGGCAGGATTGTTCGCGAGCTCGTCGGAGACGACATCACACAACACAATGTCCTGCATTATTCCTTAAGGGGGGAGACGGAGTGATTTCTACCATTCGATCGGTTTTTTCAGAAATGCGTGCGCTCATCGTGTTGGTTTTGCTTGGGATTATAGCATCGATTCTGTCTCCCAACTTTCTATCGCCATCTAATTTACTGAATGTACTTCTGGAAGTTTCCTCCACTGCACTGCTTGCGTTCGGGCAGACCTACATCATTATTCTTGGTGAAATTGATTTGTCAGTTGGTGCAGTTATGGGGCTGGCAGGTGCCATTACTGCGGGTGTTCTAGCCCAAGGAAATATGGTAGAAGCGCTTATTGTGGGTCTACTCGTAGGAGCCGTCGGTGGTTTACTCAACGGATTACTCACAACATATGGGAAGATCCCATCATTCATTACGACGCTTGGCACAATGACCGCTATTTCCGGTGTGACACTTGTCTATACGCAAGGAAATCCGATATCGATTTCGAGCAATGCCTATGAGTGGATCGGTCAAGGTTATTTGCTCGGAGTACCTGTTCCTGTGTGGATCATGATTCTGTTTTATATCCTCTTTTGGTTGCTTCTCTCAAGAACCCATTACGGTCGATATGTGTTTGCTACAGGTGGAAATGAGGAAGCCAGTCGGTTGTCTGGTATCGCTGTACGGCGCGTAAAGATTTGGGCCTTCGTTCTCACTGGCGTGTTGGCTGCTGTGGCCGGATTCATTGAGACAGCTCGTCTAAGTACAGCAGAACCTACGCTTGGAAGTGGACTTGAGCTGGACGCGATTGCAGCAGTTATCCTTGGTGGCACCAGTCTGACCGGTGGTAAGGGAGGTCTATTTGGCACGCTGGTTGGCGCCGTCATTCTAGGTGTTCTTGATGATGCCATGAACTTACTCAATGTCTCTGCATTCTATCAAGGTATCGTGGAAGGAGTGGTTATTCTTCTGGCTGTCTTGCTGGATCGCAATATCGACTCTCTTTCAAAACTGGGAAAGTATTTAAAATTTTCTGGGAACAAGGAATCAAAACCGATTACGGAGGGGATTAAGAAATGAGAAAACGAATCAAAGCTGGTATGACATGTGTCGCCGGGGCAGCACTTCTGAACTTGTTGTTGGCCGGGTGCGGTTCACAACCATCGTCGTCAAACGGATCGAACACGAGTGGTGGGGGGAACAGCACAGCCTCCACGAATAGCACCGGTTCGTCAAGCCGCGGCGGTAAACAAGTTGATCTCATCATCAGCACATTTAACAACCCGTTCTTCGTCTCATTGAAGAATGGTGCGCAGTACGAGGCTCAAAAACTCGGCTACAATCTCGTTGTCCAAAATGCAAACAACGATATCACCACTGAATTGAACCTTGCCCAGACAGACATCCAGAACAAGCCAGCTTGTTTGATTCTTGATCCGGTCGATAGCAATGGTATTGTCACTGCCATTAATGCTGCGAATAAGGCAGGGATCCCTGTATTCGCATTTGACCGTGAGCCTGCAGGCGGAAAGATTGAAACATTCGTTGGATATGACGCTATTGCAGCTGGCAAACGGGCGGCGGATGCCCTTGCAAAAGCCCTGAATTACTCAGGAAAAGTGGTTGAAATCCAAGGTATCATGGGGACCAATGTGGCTCAGGACCGGAGTAAGGGATTCGAAGAGGAGATTGCCAAGTACCCGAATATCCAGATTGTCGCGAAACAACCTGCAAATTTCGACCGTGCCACAGCCCTGGACGTCATGACGAATATTCTTCAGGCACATCCGGATATCAACGGCGTGTACGCTGCAAACGATGAAATGGCCATGGGTGTGTTGGCAGCGCTGAAGGCAGCTGGTAAGGCTGGAAAAGTCGTTCTGGTCGGTAATGATGGGATTAAGGACTCGCTTGATGCGATTGCGAGTGGTGACATGTATGCTACCAATGCTGAGTCCCCGTTTGAGGAAGGTATTAAGGTGGCAGAAATTGCAGGAGATATTATCAACGGTAAGTCAGTGCCTGCTGCAACCACGTTAGAAGGACAATTGGTCACAAAGAGTAATCTCAGTCAATATTGGAACTTCCTGAAGAGTATCGGCGACCCCAACGACTGATTTGCAGGATTCGACGAAGATGAGGATCCATCGACGCGTTATTTGTTTGAAAGGGTGATGGGTTTGTCTATCGCAAAATGGATTGATCACACACTGCTGAAGGTAGACGCGAGTCAAGCAGACATTGAACGGATATGTGAAGAAGCGATTCAATTCGGTACATATTCGGTTTGCGTGAACCCTCATTGGGTATCGGTTGCGAATCGGGCGTTAGCTGGGTCCTCAATCAAGGTGTGTACGGTGGTAGGCTTTCCACTTGGTGCCACGTATGACTCCGCGGTACTGGTCGAGACTGAACTGGCTATGAGCCATGGTGCACGGGAAATTGATATGGTGATGAACGTGGGTGCGTTCAAATCGGGTGACTATGATAAAGTTTTGCACGGAATCAAAATGGTCACCGACATGGCCCACAATTGGGGCGACGTTACGGTAAAAGTGATTGTTGAGAGTGCTGTGTTGACCGATGAGGAAAAGCGAACGGTTGCTTCCCTCGTTGCCCAGTCCGGTGCGGACTATTTGAAAACATCAACTGGATTTTTGCCGAATCCAGATTTGTTGCATGATGTGAAGTTATTTATAGAAGCATTGCCACAAGGCTTCCCGATAAAAGCATCAGGAGGGATACGAGATTATCAGATGGCGAAAGCATTGCTTGATTTAGGTGTTGCTCGCATTGGGGCAAGCTCCACAGCAAAAATTGTGGAGGAAGAAGCGGTCGCTGTTCAAGGAAGACAGTAAGATCGAAGGATTGTTCTGTGAAGAAAAGCCACCTATGCATAGTGATCACGCTGATACTTGAGATGGCCACAGAGCAGGCTTTTCAAGCGATATGCTAAAACAGTAAGCGCTGGCACGATTGCAACCAGTATACAGGGCGGTCCCCGTGGTTTACCACGGGGATTGTTGCTGGACAACACAATGTATGAATCTGTATATCGGATATCTAAAGGTTATGTGACTGTTCAGGGGATTAGTTTCAGAAAACGCACTGCAATGTTCAAACTCATCCGGTCCATGGGGATAGGGGGCGCCCTGTGAAACCCCCTGCACAGTAGTGAGCAAGTCTGGCCGTTTCTCAAAGGGGAAGGTCTTCTCGAGGGGAGAGTATTTTTGTAGACAACTTCGGACAGATGACGCCATTCCTACGCTGGGGGTATGTCTCAATACATACTTTGCAGACTATTTATTAAAATGTATATAATAAGTCTATAACAAAGAGAAATAGGAACTTGCGGGTTCCATCAGGAACGGCAGATTCCACGTCTGCGAAAGGCGGTTACCCCAGTGAGTGTAACAGGTGGAAACGTGGTGGGGCTCAAGCAGATGAACAAGACAGCAGTCCTACGGCTGTTGTTGCGGAAATCACCATTGACCAAAGCGGAGGTCGCTTCTCGAGCTCATCTGACGTTTGCAACCGTTTCCAATTTGATTACGGAAATGCAGTCGGAAGGCTTGGTTTTGGAAGCAGGGTACGCCGAATCCAATGGTGGACGGAAGCCTGTACTGTACAGTGTCAACCCGGACGCATTTTCCTTCATTGGGATTGATCTTCAGGTTGAGAAAATCGTGTGCGTCTTGACCAACTTTGAAGGTACGATCGTGCACTCGGACATGATGACCTACCGAGTAGAAGAGGGGCCACATAACGCAGTGAGGTCCATTCGGACGCTGGTTCAGAGGGTTTTGGAAGCAACCAATACCCCGTTGGACAAGGTCCCAGCGATTGGTGTGTCCGCGCCTGGGCCGATTGACAACGCGACAGGTGTCATCATTTCCCCGCCGAATATGGCCGGGTGGCGCAACGTACCGTTAAAGGATCTGCTCTCTACAGAGTTTGAGCGCCCCTGTTACTTGGAGAAGGATGCGAACGCGGCAGCGCTTGGGGAATCTCGTTTTGGTGCTGGTAAGGATGTGGACGACCTTGTGTACATCATGGTGGATGTCGGTATTGGTGGAGGCATCATCGTTGGCAATGAAATTTACCGAGGTTTTCTGGATGGCGCCGGTGAAATTGGCCACACCATGATGGATGTTAACGGACCCGCTTGCAACTGCGGCAGCAAAGGCTGTTTGGAAGCGGTTGCATCAGGACTAGCGATTGAGCGAGAGATTCGTAAGGAACTGGGTGCACATGCGACATTTGAGGAAATTCTTGCCGGCCAGTGTCCTTCACTGGAGCGCCATTTAGCACAGGCAGGAGAGTACCTCGGGTACGCCATTGCGAATGTGTGCAATACGTTAAACCCTCCTCTGGTAATTCTAGGTGGAGGCATCGTGAATGCGAGCGACGTGTACTTCTTACGAGCCCAGGAGGTTGCCCGACAGCGAATGCTGCCCGACTTTGCACAACGAGTACAGATTGTGCGAGCTAAATTGGGACACTTGTCTGCGGCGATTGGAGCAGCCGCTATGGCATTTCATGACGCTGTCTACCCAACTCTGTGAAAGGGGGTGGGAGGTGAGTGTAGTGTGACGCTCGCCCAGTTGGATACTCAGAGGCAGAGAATAAGAAGGACAAAGAAACGAGGGGGATTGCAAATGAAAGCGATGTCAAAATGGTTGGTCGCGGGTGTTTCCGGCCTGATGCTCTTCTCCATCACAGGATGTGGTAGCAGTGACAATAGTGGTGGCGGCAGTAACGCAAAGGGACCGGTCACCATCACCTTCGGAACATGGGGCGGCGCGGAAGAAGACGCGCAACTCCACCAAATCATCGACAAGATCAACGCCGAATACAAGAACGAATTTCAGATCAAGGAGATCAACACGCCCTCCAACTATGACCAGAAGCTGAAGACAGAGATTGCAGCGGGCACAGCGCCAGACATATTCTACCTTCCCGATGGAGAAGCGGCTACATATGCAGCAAACGGCGTGTTGTTGAACTTGCAGCCCTATCTGGACAAATACAAGAATCAGTACACAGTTGCAAACATCAACAACTACTATCCTGAGACGTTGAAAAACGATATTTACCAGGGCTCGTACTACGCGTTGCCGTGGATTGGCCAACCGACCGTGATGTACTACAATCCGGAAATTTTTAAAGAGGCTGGGCTGCCTGAACCGAAAGCCGGTTGGACATGGGACGATTTCCTGAAAGACTGTGAGGTCATTAAGCAGAAGACCGGGAAGTATGGGTTCCTGCTCTCTAACGGTTGGCCTCCGGTATACGACTTCATCTGGTCTTACGGTGGACACTTCTGGAACAAAGATATGACCAAGAGCACGTTCGACTCACCGCAAACCATCAAGGCGCTGACCTTGTTGCACACGCTAGTGAGTGAAAAGTTGGTACCGAGCCAGGCTGAGTTGGCCAATGTCGACATTGAAGATTTGTTCCGCCAGGGCAAAGTTGCCATGTTTATGGGCGGAGCTGCCGACGGTAACTATGAAGCCCAGGGATTCACGGCGAAAATCGCCGTATTGCCGAAGGGTACACAAGAAGTGACCGACCTTGGGATTGACGACATGGCCATCAATGCACACACCAAAGTAGACAAGGATACGGTGTTTAAAGCCTTCATGGCGCTACTGGATGGCATTGACCATTGGAAAATTGTACCTCCCATCAAGCAATATGCAGCCAACCTGGAACAGATAGACGTGCCGGATGCCCCGGGGGGTCACACTCCGGCAGACAGAATACCGCCGATTCTGGAATCTATGAAATTTGCACGTTTGTACCGGACGTTACCCAACCCGACGGCAATGCAAAACTTCTGGAACGTGCTTGCCAATGATGTGTACGAGCCGTTGTTGCTGAATACGTCGACGCCGGAAGAGATTGCGAAAAAGACACAAGCAGATCTTGATGCGCTGCTCCAATAATGGTTTTGGATTTGACTTTCTCCCCCAATTCGCAGGTCGGATTGGGGGAACCGAGAGGTGACTCGGCTTGAAAATGAAGCACAGGGAAGCACTCCTTGGTTACGCGTACATCAGTCCCTGGTTGATTGGCTTCGTTGTCTTGACACTGGGACCGTTAGTCGCATCGTTTTATCTGGGATTTACGCAATATAATCTGTTGACCCCGCCGAAATTTATCGGCTTGCAGAATTACATCCACCTTTTAAAGGACCCCGACTTCTGGCAGTCTCTGTACGTAACGTTTTACTACGCCATATTTTCAGTTCCACTGGATTTGCTCGTGGCATTGGTGCTCGCCATGCTACTCAACCAAAAAGTTCGATTCATGCGCCTGTTTCGAACCATCTTCTACTTACCAGCCATCCTTCCTCCGGTGGCAGTGGCTATCCTTTGGAACTGGATTTTGAACCCGCAGTACGGAATTCTCAATCGATTCCTCGGGATCTTACACCTCCCACAACCACAGTGGCTCGTCACGCCGCAGTGGACGGTGCCTTCTTTCATCGTGATGAGCGTATGGGGAGTAGGAACGTGGATGATCACGTTTTTAGCAGGATTACAGGATGTTCCCAGAAGTCTCTATGAAGCAGCCGTGATTGACGGTGCATCGGTTTGGAAGAAGTTCTGGTACGTAACGCTCCCGATGATTTCTCCGGTGCTGTTTTTCAATTTGGTTATGGGGATTATTGGAGCGTTCAGTTTCTTTACACAGGCGTACGTGATGGGGTCCGGGTACGGAGGTGAAGGTGCAGGTGTCAACAACGCTGGGTTGTTTTACGCACTGAATATCTACATACAGGGTTTTACGGAGTTGAACATGGGCTACGCGTCTGCGCTTGCGTGGGTTCTCTTTTTCATTGTCTTGCTGCTCACCTTGTTGGTCTTTAAGAGCTCGTCGCTTTGGGTGTACTACGGAGGTGAAAAAGAGTGACTCCACAACCGTTAGAACTCGACTTGAAAAAACTCTCAACGAAGCCGCGGAGTGGTCGCGCTGGGACTCGAGTCAGTCGCCTGGTCGTCTATCTTCTGTTAATCGGCACGTCGATTTGTTTCTTGATTCCTTTTGTCTGGCTCTTTCTCAGCGCGCTCAAGTCGAGCGATGAAATCTTTGTTTATCCACCAGTTTGGCTGCCGAAGCACTGGGAGTGGGGGAACTTTGCTAAAGCCCTGACGGCGCTCCCGTTTGCACGGTATGCACTGAATTCCATCATCATTGCCGTCGTCAACGTGATTGGAAATGTTGTCTCTTGTGCGTTTGTGGCGTATGGATTTGCGCGGTTTCGATTTCCCGGACGGAGAATTTTGTTCATGGTGCTCCTCTCCACCCTGATGATCCCCAATCAGGTATTGCTGGTTCCTCAGTTCATCTTGTTTCACGACCTGGGCTGGATTAACACACTGTTACCGTTGACGGTGCCTGCGTTTTTCGGATCCGCGTTCTACGTGTTTTTGCTGCGCCAGTTTTTCATGACGATACCTCCAGAATTAGAGGAGGCCGCGATGATAGATGGGGCTGGAAGTCTGCGTACGTTTTTTACAGTGGTTCTTCCGCTCGTCAAGCCGGCGTTGACGGCAGTCGCCATCTTCTCGTTTCAGGGAGCATGGAACGACTTCTTGGGGCCTCTGATTTACTTGAATGATCCGAGCAAGTTTACATTACAACTGGGGCTAGCGCAATTCCAAGGTACATACCACACAGAGTGGAATCTCATTATGGCTGCAACCGTTGTGGTCATGTTGCCCATGCTCGTGATCTTCTTTGCCGCGCAGCGGTATTTCATTGAAGGCATCACATTGACAGGGACGAAAGGCTGACGGGGGGATTTTCGTGTACAGCGTTGGAGTTGACTTAGGGGGAACGAAGATTCTCGCGGGATTGGTAGACGAGACCGGAACCATTGTGCGTACTGCGGAACTGCCCACCAATGCCGCAGAAGGTCCTGACGCCGTGATCCGCCGTATGGAGGCGGCCATCCGAGACGTCATTGAAGACGTCCATATGAGCGACATTCGTGGGATTGGCATCGGGGCGCCTGGGCCGCTCAATCCTCGTACAGGCGTGGTTCTGTCGCCGCCTAATCTGCCCGGATGGAAGCACATTCCGCTTCGCCAAACCATTGGTGAACGATTTCATGTGCCAACCTTCCTGGAGAACGACGCCAACGCGGCGGCGCTGGCCGAATACCGATTTGGAGCTGGCAAGGGTACATTGAACATGATTTACCTGACAGTTAGTACCGGTATTGGCGCTGGTCTCATTCTGGACGGCAAATTGTATCACGGTGCAGGTGGGTTTGCAGGGGAAATTGGGCACATGGTGGTGGATGCACATGGTATCGAATGTGCATGTGGAAACCGAGGGTGTTTGGAAGCACTTTCTTCTGGCACGGCGATTGAACGGAGGGCGGAGCAGTTGTTGGGACGCCCCAGCAGCGCAAAAGAGGTGGCTCAATTAGCTGCAAAAGGTGACCCAGTAGCCAAGACGGTTTTAGACGACGCATTCTACCATCTTGGAGTTGGATTGGTGAGCCTTGTTAATACTTTTAATCCCTCGAAAATTGTCATTGGTGGCGGGGTTTCGCAAATCGGCGAGGTGATGTTCCAAACTCTGACCGACTATGTGCAGCATCGCGCCCATCCAGCGACAGCGAGCATGGTGGAGATTGTTCCGGCCAAGCTTGGTAAATACTCCGGCATGCTGGGAGGAGCGGCATTGCCCTTACTTGATACCATTGCGGCCTCGCAGGCTTCATAACTGCCTTCATCACAACAGGTATTTGCTTACTGACTATGGATTCTCTCTTTGCGGATGGTTGCTAGCCTAGCGATTCGTGAAAGCGAAACGTTACGACATTTGCCGGTGCGGAGTCTGCTTTGAGTTGTTCGGTAGTCGGGATTTGCATCGTACGACGGGCTGAACACGTACATGGCGAATATGAGCAATTCATCCTCCTTATTCACTGCACACGAGACCGTACACAAAACAGGAGGAACTTGACGTGAACGTACCAACATCCCGCGTGCCATTTCCGTTTGGCCCGTTTGTCAAAAACGAAAACAATCCCATTCTGGGTCCGCAGGGCGACTCGTGGGAAGCCAAGGATCTGTTCAACCCTGCCGTGGTAGTCAAGGACGGCAAGGTGTACATGCTCTACCGCGCGGAGGATCATGCCGGGGCTGGGGAGTGGAACGGAACCAGCCGCATTGGAATTGCCGTCAGCGAAGACGGCGTGCACTTTGAACGCCACCCAGAGCCGGTACTTGTGCCAACTGAGAGCTATGAATTGCCGGGTGGATGCGAAGATCCTCGCGTGACGCAGATTGGCGACACGTATTACCTGACGTACACAGGGTTTGATGGACACTCTGCAACCCTATGCTTGGCCACGTCAAAGGATCTCTACACATGGGAAAAACACGGGGTTCTGTTTCCCGATTGGACCGAAGGATCCGACAGGGTGTGGTCGAAGTCCGGGGCGATTCTGTCCGAACCCATTAACGGGAAGTACATCATGTACTTCGGCGATACAAGTATCTGGATTGCGTATTCGGAAGACTTGATTCACTGGACGCCGGTGAAAGAACCCGTGTTCACTCCGTCCGCTGATCCTGAGGCGTTTGACAGCGCGCTGATTGAGCCTGGCCCGCAACCGATATTGACGGATGACGGTATCCTGTTGATTTACAACGCTGCGAGAGTGATCACAGACCCGCAAGATCCGTCCTTTGGCAAACTCCGCTACGCTGCTGGGCAGGTCTTGCTGTCGAAGGAAGATCCGACCAAAGTCTTGAAACGCACGGAAACACCGTTTTTCGTCCCAGGTACGCACGACGAGATCGTTGGACAGGTCGGCAACGTGGTATTTGTCGAGGGCTTGGTGGAGTATCAAGGAGCGCACTATCTGTACTACGGGATGGCCGATTCCAAAATCGGTGTAGCTGTCTATCGCCGTTAACGTCGCCGCGAAGACCTATCACTCATAAACTCGCAGGTTGCACAGGAGGAATGTGCACATGAAGGTCTACCGATACAAAGAAAACCCGCTTGTCACTCCGAAGGATGTCCCACCGTTACGGCCGGACTTCGAAGTGATTGGCACCTTCAACGCTGGCATTGCTGAATACAATGGCGAAGTAATCATGCTGCTGCGCGTAGCGGAGCGCCCCATCAGTACGGACGCTCACATCGTTAAAGCGCCGGTGTTCAACCCAAGTACGAAGGAATTGGTCATCAAGGAGTTCGACGTACGGGACCATGCGTACGATTTTTCCGATCCGCGCGTCATCCGCGAACGGGGCAAGGAAACATGGTCCTACCTGACTTCGCTCTCGTATTTGCGGATTGCGCGTAGCCCAGACGGTCACAACTTCACTGTCGATGACGGGGCGTTTCTATTTCCAGCCGATGCACTGGAGACGTTCGGTATCGAGGATCCACGTATCACGTTCATCGAAGGTAAGTACTACATTACGTTTAGTGTGGTGTCTCCGTTTGGAGTGGGAGTCGGTCTGGCGGTTACCACTGACTTTGTCCATGCGGACAGGCTTGGGGTCATCTTTCCGCCGGAAAACAAGGACGTGGTGTTGTTCCCCGAACGCATCCACGGCAAGTACTACGCACTGCATCGCCCCGTGCCGAAAGGGGCGGGTGCCCCGGAAATCTGGATTGCGGAATCGGACAACCTGCGCTACTGGGGCAATCACCGCTACCTATTAGGACTTCGCCCGGATCACTGGGACAACACCCGCATCGGTGCCGGTGCTGTGCCCATCAAGACAGAGATGGGGTGGCTGGAACTGTACCACGGTGCGGACGAAAAGAACCGCTACTGCATGGGCGCCGTGCTGCTAGATCTCGACAATCCAGAGAAGGTGCTGGCACGCACTGAGAAACCCATCCTTGTGCCGGAAGCTCCTTATGAATCGGACGGGTTCTTTGGCAATGTCGTATTCTCTTGCGGTGCGCTGGTCGACGGGGACACGGTGAAGATGTACTACGGCGTCGCGGACACGTCGATGGCCTGCGCGGAGTTGAGTTTGAGCGAGATCATGTCGGCGTTGACCTTTTGCTAAGGCATGGAGGCGAGACACACGCATGGTGACGCTATCGAATTGGAAACTCCAGTCCTTCGACGACGGTCAGGTTCCAGACTTAGTGGTGGCCCATCCTGATTACATCGACCACTTTTGGATGTCGGCGAAGGTACCTGGCGACGTGCCGCTTGACCTCATCGCAGGAGAGACGAAGGTAGTTGAGATAGGGCATCTCGACGGAGATGTCGACTTCTCGACCATTCGTGTGTCGGCCATCAACGCCCCAGCGGCGGACTTGATCGTTTGGCCACTTCTTACGACATAAAGTTAAACTATTCTGATTATACAGGAGGTAAGACGATTGAAAAGTAGAGGATTGTTCCGTGCAGTCTCCATTTCTCTATTAACAGCTTTGACGCTTTCGACTACCCCTGTTAGCGCACAGGCTCAGCAAGTACAACCTGTTCAGGTAAACCTCAGCCATTTGAATGATCTGCATAGTACTGTTCCATACCCGACTGTTCCACTTCAAGGACACTCCACCATTGACCCTGGCAAACCCATTGACATCTGGTGGGTCTATGCCAATCGACAGGCGGACGGCAGTTATCAACCTGTAGGCGGTGGCAATTACAATCCAAGTACAAACACTTGGGGACAGGGTATAGCGGATACCGATGATGTCTCTAGAATTGCGATTGTGTATTTGAGACACTACGAAATTTATCACGATGAGTTCAGCCTCAAGATGGCCTATGCAGCTTTGCGGTTTGTAATCTATATGCAAATCAACTCAGGTCCACATGCAGGCAACTTTGTGAACTGGATTGAACCCAACGGACAGCCAAACTTGAATCCTCAGCCTTCTGAGGATACCGGGAACACCTTTGATTGGTGGGCGGCTCGCAGCCTCTGGGCCATGGCTGAGGGGTACCACGTGTTCAAAACTGAGAATCCTGGATTTGCTAAGGTGCTGCAGTCCAGAATCCAACTCGCCATCAACAGTTTACGTGCCCAGGTGAATCAGAAATACGGGCAATACTACGATATTCACGGATACAGACTTCCCAAATGGTTGATCTCTGACGGTGCGGATGCATCGTCAGTCGCGGTCATCGGGTTGTCTCGGTACTTCGAAGACACAGGTAATCCTACTGCGAAGGAAGTGCTGCAAAAACTCGCTAGGGGAATCAGGGACTCACAGGTACATTCCGCGCCGAATCAGTGGCCATACAACGCCCACATGCCATGGGAGCAATCGATCGACATGTGGCAGGCGTGGGGTAACCAGGAGATCATGGCTTTGGCTCTTGCTGGAAAGGACTTGAAGGAGTCCGATTTGATTGCGTCGGCCAAGCAAGAAGCCGACTCTCTCTATCCACACATGATTCTGTCCGATGGTCCGGACAACGGATGGTTGCCTGCGCCCGACAACACCACGCAGATCGCATACGGTGCGGAGTCCATGACGGACAGTCTCTTGACCTTGGCGCAGGTCACCCATGACGACCTGTACGCACGGGAAGCGGGCATCGTCGCAACTTGGTTCCTAGGAAACAATCGCGCGCACACTGTTATGTACCATTCAGACAGCGGCGTGACGTACGATGGCATCAACAGTGACGGAACGGTGAACTTCAACTCTGGTGCGGAGTCCACGTTGACGGCGTTGTTGGCTATCATGGACGTCGAGGCCAATCCAGATGCGGATCACTACTTCCGCTACTACAAGTTGGTTCAAGGAACGCATCTGGTTGTGATAAACGGTGATTCGGGTGTTACGTCTGGTCAAGCCTCCATTGTGGCGGCCCCGCAGCAATGGGCGGGAGATTTCCAGTGGCGTACCGGAAAATATGCGCAACTGTCAAAAGGCGGCGGCGTCACGTACACGGTCACAGTACCTTCTGGCGGACAGTACCTGATTCAGCTGTGCTACGATAAGCAACAAGTACCTACGAAGTCACTCGGAGTTACTGTCATGGTGGACGGCCAACGGATAGGAACGGTGTACCAGGGAGGTGCCGGAGAGCAAGGCGATTCTCCGAGTCCGGACTACCTGTGGATGCAGATGCTGACCAAGCCGGTGCGCTTGACCCAAGGTGTCCACGTGATTCGCTTAGAATATGTCGGGAAGGAAGGACTGTCTGCGAAGATTGATTCGCTCATTCTTCAACCCCTAGTAGAGCAGGAGACGCTTCAAAATGCGAATGGCGACACCATCGTCGTCACGCACAACATGCTGAACAATCAATTCTCCATTCGCTGAGGTCTCCTGAAACAAGATCAGGAACCGTTTGCTTTGTCCGAGGACGCCTTACTTGGCTGAGGGGCGTCCTTTCTCATACATACAATCCACGAAATGGTGTCGAGTCAATAGAATAGACAACAGGCCCATTTTACGGCATGTATATCCCTGCGAAGAATGAGATCGTGCTATATGATGAAATCACCTTTTTTCACGAACTTGCACACGCCGCACACCACCGGATTCGCCCACTCAAAAGCGGACAGGCCCCATTTCAGGCGATTGTCGCTGAGACGTGCGCGGCGGTACTTTGTTTGATGTACGGATGTGAGGGGTACGTGGTAGATCAGTGGCCTCTTCCGATATACCTCGTTTTTAATATTTATACAGTTTGCTTGAGGTATCGTTCTATGGTTAAAGCTCCCGTATGTTTAACAGCGAGCTTTACAATTCACGGAAGAGTGGAACCTTGATTTAAACAGTTGACTTTAGGTTCATAACCCATTTTACAATCATCGTGGAGGCCCGCTCTGAGAGTCGGAGCATGGTGGCTAGTCCGTGTAGTGGTCGTACCAGCTGAGAACTCGATGAAGACGCATGCCTCGTCGCCGACCGTCCACGCATCGTGACCAGGCGGCAACATCATGATGTCGCCTGGACCAAACTCCTCCTCAGAGCCGTCGTTCATGACGACCTTTAGACGACCTGATTGCACGTAGGCAACGTGAGGGAGCAAGCAACTGTCCGTTCCGGCATACGGCTTCAGATCCTTGGACCATTGCGCCCCTTCTCGAAGGTGACACGGTGGACTTCGACACCATCAAGAGACACATTTTCCTTCTCGCGATAGTGTCCCGGCTCATTCCAGAGCGTCTAGACAGCTCGCTGATGGTCATAGTGCACACGCATCATCTACCATTGCATCCCCGATTTCATCAGACTCTGACGCCGGATAGCATGAAGCACGATGCTGGTGTGAATAATATCTTCGACAATATAGCAACAGGAGGTTATCCGATGGTCACATTCCTTCTTGCTACGTTTCTTGGCGTTTGGGGCACTCCGGTCATTCACCACGCACAGCCAACCCTCGCCCATGTGTCACAACGGGTGCAACCCTATATGAAGTGGGGAAAGTATGCATTGGCACAGGCACAAAAGCGTTATCCCAACGACGCCATTGTGGATTACCTGCACGTGGGACGCACGACCTATTCACCGACCTACGTGAAAGAAACATTTAAATTTTGGGTAAAAGACGGTAAGAGTAAGAGAGAGTTTGGCGTCTTTGTCAGTGTCTATTTCGATCCACACACGGATCACGTATCCCAAGTCTTGTTCTGCGAAACTGATCACTAAGTGAATCCACTTCATGCGTGGGGACATCGGGTTGCCCAATCGACTGCTGTCCCTTTTTTGTTTCTCTTAGTGGATGCCCTCGTAGTCAAAGTCCGGGAGGACGGCCGCGTACGAGCCCGCAGCGCCATGATCGCGACCGGCATCAATGAAGAAGGCTATCGCGAAATCCTCGGCGTAATGTTAGGAGATGGCGAATCGGAAGCCGGTTGGCGAACATTCTTTGCCTGGATCAAGGACCGCGGGCTTCATGGTGTGGACGTGGTGGTCTCCGACAGTCATCAGGGACTGATAAAGGCCCTACTCGCCCATTTCTCGGGTTGTACCTGGCAGCGGTGCCAGACCCACTTTATGCGAAATCTTTTGGATGCCACACAAGTCGTTACAAGCGGAGATGTATCAACGGGTACGGGCCATCCTGGAGGCTCCAGATTTGAATACGGCCCGGCTGCTTTTGAACCAGGTGCTGAGCGATTATGCGGACAAGGCACCGAAGGCGACGCACGTATCGGAAGAGGGATTTGATGATGTCACGGCCGTTTTAGTGTTGCCGGAACGGTATCGTCTCCGGCTACGGACGACAAACTCCGTAGAACGGCTCAATGAGGAGATCCGGCGCCGGGAGCATGTCATTCGCATCTTCCCCAATCGCCAGTCTGCTTTGCGGCTCCTGGGTGCATTGCTTATGGAAATGGACGAAAAGTGGGCGACGGGGCACCGGTATCTCGATATGCAGGACTACTGGGAGTGGCGTAAATCTCAAAGCAACTAGCATAGACTCCATGACCGAAGAGGGAAAGTACACATAGATATGGACTTGATCGGGGAATTCCGGTCCGGTATGTTTCGAACACAGGCCGATTTTACGGCATGTATGTCCCTGCGAAGAATGAGATGGTGCTATGTACGCATGATGAAATCACCTTTTTTCACGAACTTGCACGCGCCGTACATAACTGGATTCGTCCACTCAAAGGAGGACAGGACCCATTTCAGGAGATTGTTGCAGAGACGTGCGCAGCGGTACTTTGCTTGATGTACGGATTTGAGGGGTACGTGGTAGATGTCGGAGAGTATGTGGCACATTACGCGGGAGAGAAGCCCGGAAACGTGACAAAGGCCTTCATGCAAGCACTCAGCGACATCGAAAAAGTCATCACGCTGATACTTGAGACGGCCACAGAGAGTGAGCTAGGACGAGGTAACCCCCTAGTTCTTTGCATTTAGATAACTAACGCAATGATCTGGGTGAGTGGTTTATCACTTTTGTAGAACCGCTTCGAGATCTTCAGAAACGAACCGCCCAATATCTGGAGCCCATTTGAGCACCTCTTGGTAACACGAAAGTAGATTACAGGGATTCAGGCCAAAGGAATATCGTAATGCAGAATTACAGCGTGTTACCATAACTCAGACAGGCCGTGTCAATGAGGTGAAATTTGTGCGTGTTCGTGGAGTAGGTTTCGAACTGTTTTTTCGATATCCAAAATTCGGCAAGATGTGGCTGGGCAATGTTATTTCCGAGTTTGGGGACCAAGCTGGTTGGATTGCACTCACTTGGCTGTTACTACACCGGACTGGCAGTGCATCCTCTGTTGGTTGGATAACTCTTTTGTATCAATTCCCTTCCATTTTTACAAGCCCTCTCGCCGGCCTTTTGTTAGATCGTTTTCCAAGAGCACGAGTGATGGCCATCGGTAATTTGATCTTAACTTTGCTCTTTACCTTGATCGCATTGATTACTCTGTTGACGGAGCATGGACTGATTTGGCTCATCTACATTTTGATTGGTTTAGCCGGCGTAGTCTTACCTCTCAATACGACAGGGGGGAGCGCACTCCTGCCGGAGTTGGTCCCAGCAAACAAGCTTTCGCAAGCCAACTACCTGATTCAGATGGAATGGCAACTGGCGCTTATTCTCGGACCAGCAATCGGTGGCGTGCTGATCGGGATTATCGGGACGCAGGCACTCATTCTCGCGGATGCTGCGACATTTCTGTTCACTGCTCTGATGTTATTCAGTCTGCCAGTGATTGTTACAGAGACCGTGGCTTCGTCAACGTCTCCCTGGCGGGACTTTCAGGATGGGATACGTTACTTGATGAAGAATCGGTCTCTGGTTGCACTCACCGTCTTAACCGTGTTCTTCAATCTCTTGTATGGTCCGTATGAAGTCATTTTGCCGTTTGTAGCGAAAACAATTTTTCACAATCCCAGCGTGTTGGGCCTTTGGTGGACCGTCTTTGCTATCGGCTCAATCGCTGGAAGTGCTATGTTTTCGATGCGTGAGTG
Organism: uncultured Alicyclobacillaceae bacterium; assembly: GCA_963788285.1. Classification (GTDB taxonomy): domain Bacteria; phylum Bacillota; class Bacilli; order Alicyclobacillales; family Alicyclobacillaceae; genus Alicyclobacillus_A. Next base: position 7,855 of record CAWBGB010000018.1, on the reverse strand, counting down.
GCGATACTCCATCTCTAGGTCCCTGGCATTCATTATTGTTATGTGGGGTGTAGTCACAACTGCAATTGCCTTTTCCCATACAATCTGGGTGACGGCAAGTATCATGCTGGTAGCGGGTATCGTATTTTCACCTTGGGGAGCACTTGTCATGACCGTTCGCCAGAAAATCATACCACCACAGTTACAGGGGCGAGTGATTGGGGCCACCATGTCGTTTACTACGGCGGGGATGCCGATTGGTGCTTGGATTACCGGATTCCTGCTCGGCGGTGTTTCTTCTGAAGTAATCTTCCTGACATGTGGGCTGGGGACAATCGGCGTGGGGATAGTGGCCTTATTGTGGCCAAGTTTTCGAGAAATAGATAGATATGACTAACGCCGAACAGATTTCATAGCTTTATCGCAGAACCCTGTGGAACTTGTTGGCATGACGGTCTCGGTCCACGGTTGTCCACGACTGAAGTGTTCAAGTAACCCTCTGTTAACGTAACCGCTTGTTCATGTTGAACTGGGGAATGGCCAGGACCGTTTATCACTTCGTCCTGGGCATCCTTGGTGTCGTTTTTGGTCGGGTTATTGTCGTTCAGATCTTCGCTCCGATTGCTAATTTCGACATATTGGCACAATTGAGTAGATCAATGTTTAGGGACAGATTTGTTCAATTATCGGACGTTAGAATTTATTTGTAAAATACCTTTACCTATTGATTATGTCAATAAAATTAGTATAGGGCTACATACAAAATGAACGTTCCCTACATACGGCTTGTATGGAGAATCTATTCGAGAAAGAGAGGTGTCCAAAATGGATGAGAAAAAAGACCAATTTATGCAGGCGTACTCGATTAGCCAGGTATCCGAAAAACTGGATACACATCCGAACACAATACGTCAGTGGGAGAAATCACTTGAAGGGGTGCTCAACATACCCCGTGATGAAAAGGGAGCGCGGTACTATACCGACTTTGAAATTGATGCACTTCGCCGTGTAAAGGCACTACGTGAAAAAGGTGTATCCTTCGATATCATCCGTGAGGTACTCGCGTCCTCGGATACCCATACATCTGACATGGTAGCTGTTACATCTTCATTACCGGCTATGTCTCAGTCGGAGGCAATACACAAGCACTTGTAGGGCTACAAGACGTTGTAAGGAGCCTCCTAGACGATATGGAGGAGATGAAACGGCGTCTACAGGAATTAACGGAGGCCAGCGCTAGGGCTGTCGATTCCCGCGTAGACTCACTAGAGAAACGTCTAGAGGAACGGGACCGCTTGCTTATGGAAACGCTACGGTCGATGCAGGAGCAGGCAGCTAGCGAGCACAAGCGGAGGTGGTGGCCATTCCGGAAGAAAAAATAGCCACTCATAGAGAGTGAGTGGATGTTTTTTCAGATTGTCGAGAAAGTCCCCGTTCCTTGAAAAGGGGACTTTTCTCTTTGATTCTAGGGGTATAAATATGCGTACCTTGTTAAAATTGCCTTAGAATCGATTTTAGGAGGTTAACTTCCGATTGTCCGTGAGCTGATAGAATACACAAGGGGGAAAAGAATGTGACTCGTGCATGGCAAAAAGGTCTTGCAGCTGTGGCCTCGGTGAGCGCGCTGACAATGTTGCTGGCAGGTTGCGGGACCTCGACCACAGGTAATACGTCTCCAGCCGCGACGAACACAAAGCCGCTGGAAGGGGGAAGTGTCACCATCGACTTCATCCAAAACATTCGCGACTTGGATCCCGCACTGGCCTACGATTCGCAGTCAGACGAAATTGTCGACCAACTGTACGACCAATTGGTCACTTGGAAACAGGGGGGCAGTAGCGAAATTGTTCCCATGGCAGCGCAAAGCTGGACCGTCTCGAAAGACGGCCTCACTTACACCTTCAAAATCCGGAAAGGCATGAAGTTCTGGAACGGTGACCCAGTGACGGCTCAGTCATTTATTACCGAGTTCTATCGCGTACTTTCTCCGCAACTTGGTTCGCCAGGTGCTGGATTCTTCATGAATATCGTAGGTGCGGCAGACTACAACGCTGGGAAAACGAAGACCATTCCTGGTTTGACCGCTCCAGATCCATACACACTCCAAATCAGACTAGTGAAGCCGGAAGCATTCCTGCTTGACACGTTGACCATGAACTTTATTTCTGCAGTGGATCCGAAATTCATTGAAAGTGTGGGTAACCATCAGTTGTACGAAAAGAACCCGGCCTTTGACTCGACTCAGGCTGAAGGATCTGGCCCATTCGAGCTGCAGACCATCAATGCCAATCAAATCATTCTGACGAAGAATCCGAATTACTGGCGGACCGACAGTTACGGCCAGAAGCTTCCGTATCTGGACAAGGTGACAATAAACATCAACAACAATGATGCGATAGACACCGAGCACTTTGAACAAGGTCAAACGGCATGGATTGGCGATAACTTCGGCGGTGACGGTATTCCGAGCAGTCAGTATCCAACGTTCATGGCAAACCCGAACTACAAGAAACTAACCATCACGAAGGTAGAAAACTCTGTGCAATACCTTGGTTTGAATACGACCATAGGTCCTACGAAGAATCCACTCGTGCGTCAAGCCATTGAGTATGCCATCGACAAACAGGCGATTCTACAACTGAACAACGGGCGTGGCCAAGTGGCAAACCAACCATTGCCGCCTGGGATACCGGGATATGTTCAAAACCTGCCAGCTGATGCAACGTACGACTACAATATCCAGAAGGCGAAGCAGTTACTAGCAAAGGCTGGCTATCCGCACGGCTTTACCATCGACATGTACGACGAAAACTCACCGGACCAACAAAAGTTCGATCAGGCCGTGCAAGCGCAGTTGGCCCAGGTTGGTATTACCGTAAAGCTGCATGAAAGCTCTTGGGGTACGTTCCTAAACGTCGCAGAGTCAGGCAAGGCCCCGATGTTCTGGCTTGCCTGGGGCCAGGACTTCCCCGATGCTTCCGACTTCTTGAACACGCTGTTCAATTTCCCGGCCGAAGGTTCGGTCAACGATTGCACGAACTACAACAATCCACAGGTGAACGCTTGGTTGAACGACGCTCAGTACAGTACCAATCAAGCTCGGCGTCTGCAGGACTATAAGAACGCAACCATCCAGATTATGAAGGATGCACCATGGGTTCCGATGTGGTACGACACCTTCACGGGTGCGGCACAACCGTGGGTGCACGGCTTCTATATCCCGGATGTTGGTTCAGATCCGATTGAATGGATATGGATAGACAAAGGACACAGTCAAGGTTAACCTTTTGCAATACTGAGGAGAGTGGACGGAAACGTTCACTCTTCTTCTTTTTTGGAGAGGGTAGAAAACTTATCGTTTGTATTAGCATTAAGGCTGGATAAGATTAGCAAGCGCATTGAAACGCCTCTGTGCGACGATGAAATTGCGTATCTTGCAATGCATATTGCGAGGTTGATTGAACCGCATGTCGCTCGTCCCAATAGGTCAGAAATACAGAATCCCCTCGAAAACGCTTTCTCAATTGTGATATCCTAAGGACAACGGATAGCGTGTTACTGCCGAAAGGGCAGGCATGAGCTAGAACTCATGACTGCCTTTTTCGCTATTCCGTTCCAATGGATTGCCAAATTCGATTTGAGAACAAGGGGGATCACGATGCAACAAAAGAATGGGAGCCTGTTGAAGATTGTGCTCCTGTTGGCCGTCGTCTTTCTCGTCGGCGCCATTCTGTACTGGCTTGGGTTACCACAGGCGCTTCACGTACCGTTTTTGGTCTCTGTAGGCTACGCGATTCTTTCGAACTACGCTGCGATTCTGGCCATCGGAATTGCGGTGGGGATTGCCAGGGAGAACCAAGGAGCAGCGGGATTGGCCGCATTTTTGAGTTATGAGGTCATCCTTCAAGGGGCTACAGCGATTTCAAAAAACATTAACACCAGTGACAAAAGCGCGTTCGTACTTGTGGCAGGCCTGATTGCCGGAGTGGTGGCCGGGTACATGTACAACCGTTTCTATAAGACGCAGTTGCCGGCCTGGCTCGGGTTCTTTGGAGGCCGACGTTTTGTTCCATTGGTGACTGCCTTTGCGTCATTGTTCATTGCCTTGGTCCTCGGGCATACGTGGCACTGAACGCTGACGCGATACACGGTGCAAAGGGCATCGAATACTCGCTGTTTGTCTGTGGACGGTTTAAATGACTGCGTGAATACGCAATCCCATCTTTGATAAGGGGGAAACTTATGCTTGGTCAGTTGCAGAGAATCGGGAAGTCTCTGATGCTTCCGATTGCAGTGTTACCGGTTGCAGGCCTCTTGTTGCGTCTGGGTCAACCGGACACATTGAATATTCCGTTCATGGCGGCTGCTGGCGCTGCGGTATTCAATTATCTTCCGATGTTGTTTTCTATTGGTATTTCAGTGGGGTTCGCAAAAGAAAACCACGGTTTGGCCGGTTTAGCGGGATTCATTTCCTATGAAATCCTCTCCTATGGATCGACAGCCATTAACAGTACTAACAACCTGAGTTATTTGGGGGCTATTGTCGCCGGACTTCTGACTGGATGGCTTTTCAATCAGTTCAGCCAAATGAAAGCGAAATTCTTCGAGTTCATCGGCGGCGGCCGGGGTGTTGCGGTCATCTTAATCAGCCTCTTGTCCATTGTCCTCTCCATTGTATTTGGGTATGTGTGGCCCTTTGTTCAAGATGCCTTTAACACCCTTGGCATTTGGCTCGGTGACACCGGCGCGATTGGGGCTGGGTTGTACGGCTTGTTGAACCGCTTGCTGATTCCGTTTGGCCTGCATCACGTCATCAACACCTACATTTGGTTTGTCTATGGCAACTATCACGGAGTAACGGGAGACATGAACCGCTTCTTTGCGGGCGATCCGAACGCAGGCGGATACATGGCTGGGTTTTTCCCCATCATGATGTTTGGCTTGCCCGGGGCCGCACTGGCGATGATTCTCGCAGCAAAACCGGAACGGCGCAAAGCGGTGGCGGGTGTGCTGGGAAGTGCTGCATTCACTTCGTTCTTGACGGGCGTTACGGAACCTATTGAATTTTCCTTTATGTTTCTGGCTCCGGTTTTGTTTGTAGTCCACGCGGTCCTCACTGGTATCTCGATGTTTGTGTGTTACGCGCTTGGGATTCGCGACGGGTTTACGTTCTCGGCCGGTTTGATTGACTACATCTTGAACCGCAACCACGCGACCCATGGCTGGTGGCTGATTCCAATCGGCGTCGTGTTCGGTGTGATTTACTTTGTGGTGTTCTACTTCAGCATCAAGATCTTTGACATCAAAACACCTGGCCGCGAAGACGAAAGTACGGGCACGGCGGGTGTCGGTGGCTTCATCCTGGATGAGTACCAAGCGGCTGCGAGCGACGCTAAGAGCATTGCCGAGGCTGCGGTGGCGCAAGCAAGTCCTGTATCGGAGCGGGCGCGCGGGTATGTTGCAGCTCTGGGCGAAGCTGATAACATCGTGGAAATTGAGGCTTGTACCACACGGCTGCGTCTGAAGTTAAAGGACACCAGTCAGATCAACGAGACACAGCTCAAGCAGTTGGGAGCCAGCGGTGTGATTAAATTGAATCAACAGAACGCGCAGGTTGTGGTCGGTACCATCGCGGACATGCTGGTGGACGAGATCAAGCAGCATCTCGAATCCAACCCAAAGCAAGCGTAGGTGACTGGGTGTGAAGAGGATTCTCGATTGTCAGGCTAGTGATTTTGCGGGTATGGGTGGAGTCGACCTGAAGGCGGCGATTCGCGCGGCGGAAGGGCGCACCATTCTCAGTGAATGCATCGTCAACTGGACGCCGTTGTTGGTCGATGTTTCGAACCCTGAGGTGGCGCGGGCTTTTGGAGCGGATCTGTTGATGTTGAACTTCTTTGATGTGGACAAACCGTGTATCAACGGGCTGCCGAACCCTGCCGGGGAAGAGGTCGTTCGTGAATTGAAGCGACTAACAGGGCGGCCGGTAGGAATCAACCTTGAGCCCGTGGATGAAGCGGCTGAGATGCTCGATGAACGGATCAGCATCCCGGCTGGGCGCACCCTCAGTGCCCGTACAGCACAGCGGGCGTTGGAGTTGGGCTTTGACTTCATATGTCTTACGGGAAACCCAAAGACTGGAGTGACAAACCGGGAGATTGTGAAAGGGATTGAAGTCATTCGAGCTGTCGCAGGACCGGAGTTTCTCATCATGGCGGGTAAGATGCACGCGGCGGGAACGAATGAGTCCTGGACCGAGGAAACACTGATAGAACTGTCTGATGTGTTCGCGAAGGCGGGAGCGGATGTCGTCCTGCTGCCAGCGCCTGGAACCGTGCCTGGTGTGGACTATCTGGTGCTTCGTCCTGCTGTCAAAAAGGCACACGCCGAAGGCGCACTGGTGATGCTGGCGGTGGGAACGTCACAGGAAGGTGCCGACGTTCAGACCATCCGCCAGATTGCCCTGCAGAGCAAGATGACAGGTGCCGATATTTTTCACCTAGGCGACGCTGGTACGCTTGGGATGGCCGAGCCCAACAACCTGATGGCCGCATCGGAGGCGCTGAGAGGGCGTCGCCACACGCTACGCAGGATGGCAGCTTCGTCTTTGCGCTGAAATTTTGAGACGCTGGGGACCCGCACCGCAGTGGGCAATTGAACACTGCGGTGCAGAACCACGAAAACCCGGTGTGACATAGGAGAGTAAACAGTATGGTAGAGAGGACAGTTCGTTAAGAAGAAGAGTGGACTCCATGCTCGGCCTGCATCCGTCCTTGTCAAGGAAGCGACGCGGTTTCAGAGTCGTCTGACGTTGGTGAAAAACGACAAGGAAGTGGATATGAAAAGTATTCTCGGCGTGATGTCTTTAGATGTGACTAGCGGCGAAACAGTCGTCACTAAGGCGGACGGGGTGGATGAACGCACGGCAGTGGAACACCTCATTCAATTCTGTCAGAACTTGTGTTAATAATTTGCACGCAAAAGAATGGTTCGTACAATGAAAGGAATACAGCGAAAACAATGGTGAACACAGTCGATGTAGAGGTTGAAGTCACAAAGACTGCGGCACTCTAGTAGTTGTAAATAAATCAATAAAAAGGAGTTATATAACTATGTTTAAAAACCTGTTTAAACGCAATTCTGAACAGATCTCTGCGGAAGAACCGTGGTTGACTGTGATCACACCCCTGAGTGGAAAGGTCATTCCTATTTCGGAAGTAGACGATCCGGTCTTTGCACAGCGTATGGTTGGTGATGGCATCGCTATTCTGCCGGAATCGGATGAAGTTCTGGCACCTGCATCAGGTACAGTGACCCACTTGTTCCCAACGGGTCACGCTGTTGGAATTACAACTCCCGAAGGCCTGGAAATTCTCATTCATGTTGGGCTGGATACAGTGGAACTCAAAGGTAAAGGATTCACAATACTAGCTGAGCAGGGTCAGCAGGTTGCCGCTGGCACTCCTCTGATAAAACTTGACCTGCCGAAGCTAAGAGAAACCGCTCGTTCGTTGCAAACTCCCGTTATCGTGACAAACATGGGGAGGGTCAAAGCACTCAGCAAAACGGACAAAGGACAAGTGCAGACAGGGGATTGGGCACTGAAAGTACTCCTGCAGCATTAGCAGGAGGTTCGATGCTATGACATTGCGATGAAGCATTGATAGTCACGCGAACGTTTGTGCAAGGGAGAGAAGCGTTTTGTCGGTCGTGATGATACAAAACAGAACATCCAATGGATTGTTGATGAGAATACCGATGAATTGAACCGTCTAGCGGCCGATATCCTGCTTCAGACGTTATGAACATGCCGTACCCTGTGCTTTGCGACGGACAGCTGCCTAATACCTATTTTGTGCCTATCTTAAAAACAGCG
>CAWBGB010000017.1:0-84527 GCA_963788285.1 uncultured Alicyclobacillaceae bacterium | reverse complement strand
CCGGGCGCACACACAACGAGACCGGCGAAGTCTCGCTAGGACTCGCCGGTCTGTGGAAATTCGACGTGGACGTGGGTAAACGGTTAGTCATTGACAGGTGCTCGGGAGGATTGTCGAAATCCCTCCCAACGTTCCTTGCTCAACCAGAACACGAACAACAGTGCCAGTACTGCAAGAATCATCGTCCACGCGAAGGTATCCGCAATGGAAGAAGCCAACGCGACCTTTAATTTGTCGAGGATGAGGGCAGGAATTTGGGTACGTGTCTCCGGTGACAGCATCGCATGCGGATCGGCCCCTTGCCAGCGCTGAACGACCTGCGACATGCCCCCGAAGGCCATTTTCAAATCGGCTTTGAACAAGTTTCGCTGCATAATGCCGAACACGGTAATGCCGACGGTCATCCCGAGTTCCCGAATGAAGGACTGCGTGGCACCCGCAGCACCCCGTTGACGCTCATCAAAGTGGTGCATCCCCGCCATCCCCAGCACGGAGAACGATGGGCCAATGCCGAGTCCCACCAGCACCATATACAGCATCAGCATCCATCGCGACGTATCCACCGTCAATGTGCTGAGCAGATAGATGCCCACTGCGAAGACCGTACACGACACAAACATAATCTTACGATATCCCATTTTGCTGGCCAAATTTCCGCCCAGTGGGGCAGACACGGAACTGCCGAGCATCATCGGAAGCAGAGTCAATCCAGAGTCTGTGGCTGAACCTCCGAGCACACCTTGCACGTAAATCGGAATGTATACAACAGCGATAATAAAGGCAGCACTGGAGAACAGTCCGACCCAAATGCTACCGGCAAACAGACGCTTGCGAAACATACTGTAGGAGACGATGGGATCTGTCGCCTTCGTTTCGATGTAAAGGAAGGCAGCGAAGAGCACAGTAGCCGCAGAGAACAAGCCGATAATCGGGAACGAGTTCCACGCGTACTTGTTGCCCCCAAACTCCAGGCCGAACATCAGGCACACGATGGCCGGCACGAGTGTGGCTGCTCCAAGCCAGTCAATACTCTGCTTCTCATGTCGCCGAGACTCGCGGTAGAAAAGTACGATGATCAAGAACGCTACAATGCCAATCGGCAAGTTGATGTAGAACACCCAGCGCCAATTGATGTGATCCGTAATGTAAGAGCCGAGCAGCGGACCGATGATGCTCGACATGCCGAACACGGCACCGAACATGCCGGAGAACTTACCCGCCTTATCTGGCGGAACTACGTCAAAGATAATCGTGAACGCAATGGGTGCCAAAGCACCGCCACCGAGACCTTGGATGGCGCGGTAGATGGCGAGCTGAACGATGTTGTGAGCGGTCCCACAAAGTGCAGATCCGAGCAAGAAAACAACCACCCCAAACATGAAAAACCGCTTGCGCCCATACATGTCGGAAAGTTTTCCAAAAATCGGCATCCCCGCCATTTCAGTGACCATGTATGCCGATGTGACCCAGACAAATTTGTCGAGACCACCGAGTTGTGCGACGATGGTACCCATGGCCGTAGAGACAATCGTATTGTCCATCGCCGAAACAAAAATCCCCAACAAGAGTCCTGTGATGATCCATCCGAGGCGTGTGTGTTGCCCATTCATGCGTTTGCATCTCCTCTCTTTCGCAGACGGCGGTCTCTCGCATGGCCGAATCACACTTTGTTTGATTCCGTAACCTTCGCTTTCGGAGACTTCTTGAAATGATGTTGAAACTCAACCAAGCCAATGTCACAACCTGGCCCGATATAGACCGTGTTTCCACGAACCACCTTGGCCGTGGTGTATTCCAGATGGATGTCATCGCCTTCCACGGTATCCACGGATAACTCCTTGCCTCCGGAAAACATCCTCAAATGCGGCTTGACCCGAATGGAGCCGCCACCGATTTCCTTGACGTTCGCTGGACCATACAAGCGGAGGTCAATGGTACCGGCATTGAGTAGCCCGTCAATGGAAAACGCGCCACGAAGGTGAAAAGATTCAGAACTGCAATCTCCCTTCACATTGAGCCCCCCCGTGACTTCTACCCGTTCTCCCTCCAGTTTGCCGTCCACCTCGACGGTGCCAACGATGCGAACTCTACCAGCCCTCATATTGCCGCGAACATTCGCCGTACCCATGACCTTGAACTTGTTGCACTCGATGTTTCCATCGATATCACATTCCCCGAGGATGTTTACCCTGTTAAATACACCTCCCGACGAAGTCCCGGTCCCGCTCATTTTGAGATCGCGCCTCGGTTGATTTTCCACAGAGAACACCTCCTTTTCACAACTTCCGGCTTTCTGTGACACGCGCTTCCGGGGCCTGTTGATAATCCGTGCGATACTCTACGCATTCAATCTCGCATCCTGGGCCGATTCTTACGCGATTCCCACGAACGACGTTGGCCTTGGTAAACTCCAGGTGAACATCGTCACCCTCTATGGTCTCTGCAGTCAGCTTCTTGAAGCGACTAAACAGTCCAAACTTGTGGTGTTTCACAACGCTGATATTTTCACCGCCAATTTCTTTGACTTGGGCCGATCCGTGCAACCGAATAGAAACTTGATCTGCATTGACGAGCCCATCTACCTGAAACGCACCCGCAGCGTGAAATGTCTCTGCTTCGCAATTTCCCGCAATGTTCGTGTCGCCTTCCAGTCTTACTTCTTCCCCAGAGACGCTGCCTTGCACTCGGGCCCTTCCTCGAATCTGCACGGTCGTGGCTTTCACGTTGCCGTAGATGTCAGCGACTCCATCCACCCGGCAACGGACACAGTCCAAGTCCCCATACACCTTGCCGACGCCGTTGATTCTCACATCGTGGTAAGTGCCACCAGACGCCGAACCAACGCCAGACAGGCTTAGATCATGTCTTGCCTTTTGTTCCATGCTCACTTCCTCCTCAAGCCAGTTTCATCTTCAACTGTTCTACGTACGTCGGCATATGAAGCCGAACGACAACGCGGGCCCCACGCTCTATATGTACTTCGTTTGGCGTCGAGACCAGTAGGCAAGTGGCGATACCTAATTTGCGAATGAGTATCAGTTCGCAGTTCCGGTGTTGAAATTTGACGTAGTGGTCTTCCAATGTTTGCAACAAAATCTTCCCTTCGTCCAAGCTGATTTCTCCCGACTGCAACGCGACGTCCAGCACATAGACTAAAAGTAGGTTCTCAAACGGGAATACCTCGATGTTTCCGCGACCCTCCTGATACAGATCCAACGCGATTTTCGAAACAATGTTTCGTTTCACTACATCTTCATATCGGATTGTAATTTCGGATGGATTGGGCGAAAACATGTTCGCTAGCTCATCCAGAGACAAATCGTCCTTCATGTTCTTAATCTGATGAATTCGAGCGAGGATTTTTTCTTTCGGAAAGAACGTCTCCTGGCCCGTAAACGTGGATTTGCGAATAAACCAGTCTTCCGGAATCAGGTTCTTTCGCTTCCAGCGATACAGCTGCCCATAGGATATGCCTGTCAGTTCCAGCAGCTCCTTTTTGGAGATCAAGTCCTGCTCCATCACAGCGGCACCTCCTGCAGGCAATAATGTAACATAACACTGTTACGTTTATCAACACAACACACTTTGTCGTTTTGGGTTTGTGTGCGAAACGGTTGTGCAGCAGGGTGCCTGTCCTGCGCCATCCCCTCTAGGTGGGACATGCACGCACAATCCTCTTCTATGGTAATCAATTCCACAATCCGTCTACATCGACACAGCGACGGAGAATATATCCGTCTTTGGTCGGAGACCTCCGGAGCACAACGTATGGGATTGGCAGAAGAAAGTCTGCTGAGTCTCAATTGCATAACAAAGGGCATGATGGCTGACATCATGCCCCTTCGTATTCTTACTGCGCCCACCGCTACACGTGAGGACGCTTTTGTTCACTGGGGTGTTAGGCCTCGCGTCGATTCACTCCGATGTCGACAGGAATGAACAGGTCGATGATACCCACGACCAACGCTGCAAGCAAAGCCCCCAAAACAGTGACTCGCATTCCTGGAACAATCAACGCGGTCACCCAGATGACCACCGCAGTCGCAATGAATCCGACAACCCCTCTGCCCATGCGGTTGACACGGCGGCCCATCATGGATTCAACCGCCCACCCCAACAGCGCAATCACAATGGCTGCCATGATGGCAGTCCAAAAGTTCGCAATAGCGAATCCGGGCACGAGGAAGCCCACAAACATCAATATCAATGCGGAAACGACGAAACGAATAATGGTTCCCAGCCAGTTCATCATGTTCCTCCTTCCTGCTTCGCATTTAGGATGTCCTACATCAGCAGGCGTTATAACGATGGACAAAGGGCACATTCCCCGTGTACGATGAGGAAAATCACGGCCGATGACCCAGCTTCCGTCACAAAAGAGGAGGATTCCATACCGAACATGACCAGTCATCATTCCGGATCATCGAAATCGTCCGCCAAGGAACATCATGGCCCGAACGAAAACCGTGGACGCCTGCGCATTGTCTGCCCGGACCGCCCCGGTATTGTAGCGACCGTTTCCCAGTATTTGTACGACCAAGGGGCAAACATCGTTCAATCGGATCAGTACAGCACGCACCCGGATACCGGGTTGTTTTTCATGCGAGTGGAGTTTGACCTGGAACAGTTGCCGCAACGATTTCGCGAATTGCAACTTGGTTTTGAACCACTGGCAAAATCCTTTCACATGGACTGTGAATTCACGCTGGCGAGTGTGAAAAAACGCATGGCCATCTTCGTCTCCAAGGAGCTTCATTGCCTGAACGAACTTCTCTGGCAGTGGCAAATGGGCGAACTGTACGCAGACATCACGGCCATTGTCAGCAACCATCCGGACGCGGCAGACATCGCTGCAGCAGCTCACATTCCCTTTTACCACATGCCGGTGACACCAGACTCAAAGGCAGATGTCGAACGACAGCAAATCGCACTTGTGAACGACTGTGCTGATGTCATCGTGCTGGCCCGGTACATGCAAATTCTCTCTTCCCAGTTTGTACAGCACCGACCAAACCAAATCATCAACATCCATCATTCATTCTTGCCCGCGTTTATCGGCAACAATCCGTATCAACAAGCGTATCGTCGCGGCGTCAAGCTCATTGGAGCAACCGCCCACTACGTCACGGAGGAACTGGACGAGGGTCCAATAATTGAACAGGACGTGCAACGCGTGAACCATCGGATGGATGTGAAGGACTTAAAGCGCATTGGCCGCCACATTGAACGGGTGGTACTGGCGCGGGCGGTGAAGTGGCACCTGGAAGATAGGATTATCGTGCATGACAACAAAACGATTGTCTTTGCATGACGTTGCAATCGAAAAGAACGGGTTGACAGGAAAACCGCTGCCCGACGTTGTTCGGGCAGCGGTTTGTCGATGGCCTCAGTCATTGTGGGTAAATGTCACGATTCGATGGTGCGTCAAATCTCAGTGCTTTGGAAGCTGCACCCCTGCGTCCGCGTAACATGTTGTCGAGCGGACCGGCGATGGCGTCAAACGATTGGTCTCCGATGCGGCCGAGGTTCCAATTGTCCTCAATGAAGCGCAGCACGGAAGATTGGTCGGTCAGCGTGCTGACGACGTAATTCTTCTTGGCATACGGTGATATGACGAGCAGCGGCAAGCGCGGACCATATCCCAGCCTATCCAGATAGGCGCCAGGCTTCGGCGTGCCCGCCTTCCCTTGACCATCAAGCGCATCCGCGTTCGGATCGTTTGAGGGATTCACAATCGGTGGCATGACGTGGTTATACCAGCCGTCCGAGTTGCCGTAGCAGATGACCACAGCTGTGCTGCTCCACGTGGGCAGCTGTTGCAGATGGTTAATAGTGTTGACTAGGAAGGTCTGCTCATCGAGCGGATCGGAGTAACCAGCATGCCCATCCTGGTAAGTCGGGGCCTTCAGGAAACTCACGGCGGGCAAGTGCCACTGTCAGCAGCCGTCCAAAAGTCGGTCGTATCGTACTGGTGGTTGGCTTGATCTGTGTGGCCAATGACCATCGCAGAGGATGGAGGAAGGTGTTCTAGGTTTGCGGTCGACTTATAGTACTGGAAGGGTTCATGGTGCGGTATGTAGTCGGTCGACGCGCTACCCGCAATGTTCTTGTGTTCCTCTGAAACATTGTGGAAGCCGCCTTCAAACCAGCGCCATGTGATCCCCTTGCGGTTGAGCAAGTCGCCAATATTGGTGCCAGTCATCGCCACGGTCTTGCCTTTGGAGGTCTTGTCGTAGTAGGGGTCTAAATCTCCGTAAATGGTACCGTTGCCAACTTCGCCCGACACGGACGCATTGGGAATCAACGTACCGTTCTTTTCGACGTTGTCGGTGTACGTCAACGCACCATGCGTCTGTCCAGATATCAGGTTGAGCGCACACCAGGGGTTGACGGACCAAATACGGTGCCGAATGAGTTGTCGTTCAATGCGCCGTGTTGCGCGTAGTTCCACAGGGCAGTCAACGTGTTGCCTCGTAGTAATCCATCACGAAAGCCCGCGGACGGCTCACCGGCAGGATTGGCCGTTTTCGGATACGTTCAATAGTAGTGGTCAAACGAGACGTTCTCCTGGAAAATAACGACCAGGTGTTTAATCGGCGTCGTCGTCTTCGAATCTGGCGAGCTGGGTGTAACGACTACAGTCTTGTGACTGCCGGACAATGGCGTTGCAGAGGCCCATACCGGCACGCCTGCAGCAATGAAGGCTCCCAGCCCTGCAATACTGGCCAATACAGCCACCGGCTTTTGGAACGGTTGATTCATGAAAAGTCCTCTCCGTACCCGCGGATTGTTGATTCTCGCAATCCGAGTATACGGGGCTGGTGCATACATCTCGTGATGGTTGTGTGAAGGGTGTATAGAGTGGGTGAATGTTTGTTACGTTGAGCGATGTACCAAAAATTCCGCCCATGCGGTTCTGAATGCCGAGATGTCGCTTGCGCTTTGCAAATCGCTGACGAAGGTGTGCCGTCAACGGGACAGTGGGTGCTTTTCCATAGCGGGGTGATGGCGTTTCGCGCTTGAAGCCAATCCGAGCGCCGGGTAATCTTCCGGCCCCACATCTCCATCCATCGGCAATCCGCGCGACAACTGGTAGTATAAGAGCGCAAACTGCGTGCTTTGCGCAAACCGACCGTTACAATCCCCACGAAAGTATCCGGCCTGTCTGAGCCGCTGCTGTACCCATTGGACATCTGCGCCAATATCCCCGTACTCAAGCGTTCTCCGGTGCTTCAGGGGGTCCCCAGTGATGAGAACCGGCGTTCCTAACGGAACCAGGTCGTACAACTGTTCCACGTCGGCGTTGTACATCCGAATGCATCCATTGCTGGCGTATTGGCCGATGGACCAAGGGCGGTTGGTACCATGGATCCCGTAGGTCCCCCAAGGCACATTAAGGCCCAGCCAGCGGGTGCCGAATCCGGAACCCCACTCTTTCTGTTTGTCGACAATCCGCCAGGAGCCGATGGGGGTCTGCGTATCCAGCTTTCCGAGCGCCACAGGGTACATGCGGTAGAGATGACCTTTTGCGTACAGCTTAAGTTCGGGATGATCCGTGTCAATCCGAATGATATACGGGTTTGTCTCCATCTCGCTCTGGCCCCAAACAGGCGGTTCAGAGAACGCCATGATACAGAAGATGGCGATGCTCACGAGTACAGTGCCAAACGCGGCTCTCCACCATTTCATACGCAGCGCCTCCTCTGTGCGACCGTTTTTGGTGCGTGTCCGAAAACGGGTTTACGGTAAGATACCAGTACATTGTTTGCGAAATCGTCAATGAACATCCGGTTCCTGAGCGATTCCGAATAGGAGGAGTTCCTGCGGTACGATAGCAAAGGTTCACAGTCAGCCGCAAATATGACACACGAATGAACCAAGCCATTCAAGCCATAGCCTTCACGACACTGCGCACCGCCACATAAGAAAAGGGCTGCCGACAACATGTTCGGCAGCCCAGAGGGTACTGCATTCGATAGGCGAGAAATCAGCGCGAGTAGAATTCCACCACCAGCGTTTCATTGACAGGAACCGGAATCTCATCCCGAGTTGGGTAGCGTTCCAGACGCCCTGTCTTCGACGATGCGTCAAACGACAAGTACGGCTCAAACGACAATTTGTTTTCCATGCTGGTCTGCACCACCGGAATTTGATATGCGCGTTCGGACAGTCCAATGACGTCTCCCGGTTTGACGTGGTAGGAAGCGATATCCACTCGGTGGCCGTTGACCTGCACATGACCGTGATTCACCAACTGCCGCGCCGCGTCCAACGTCGGTGCAAAACCCAGCCGGTAGACGAGGTTGTCCAAACGGGTTTCCAGCAACTGCAGCAGATTGTCACCCGTGACGCCGGGGCGTCGGGCAGCTTCATCGTAATAACGGCGGAACTGCTTTTCCTGTACGCCGTAGATGTAACGCAGTTTCTGTTTCTCCAAGAGCTGAGATCCGTATTCACTGCGCTTCACGCGCTTGTTCGGGCCGTGTTGCCCCGGAGGATAAGGACGTTTATGAACAGGACACTTGGGTGATCCACACAGTGCCACTCCAACAGTTCGACATAACTTGTGCTTGGGTCCGGTTCTTCGGGACATTGGTTCTTTACATCTCCTTGTCTATTCCTTCCCTTGCAATTCACGGGGTCACAACCACTCGTGTTGCAAGCGGCGTCGCAATGTCGATTCCCTCCTGACGAAGAGAAGGCAGTCTCAGTTCTATTTCGTCAATCGGCGAACATTACAAGCTTACTACATCTCCTGTGCTCATGTCTGCATGCCGTCTCTTCCTTATGATTCCCAAAACGACTTATACGGACTCATTCAAGTATCGCATTTGACACTTTGAACCCTTTTATGTGTCTGAAAGTCAAAGGAGACACGTTGTTTCTTTCCGTGTCTCCTTTGATGATTTTCCGGGGCACTTATGCATTTTGGTGTAGACAGACAATGCTTCTCGTTCCCACCACTCAAACCACCTGCAGCGCTTGCAACACATCCGCTTTGAGATCGTCGATATGCTCGAGGCCGACCGAGTAGCGCACGAAATTGGTTGGAATCCCAGCTGTCCGCATTTGCTCCTCAGTCATCACGCCTCCCCACATCGCGGCTGTGTGTACCACCAGTGAGTCGACCCCGCCCAGGCTGACAGCGTTCGGCGGCAGTTTCAGGGCAGAAACGAAGCGCTCGGTCTCGTTATAACCACCTTTGATTGCAAAGGCGATTACCGCGCCAAAACCGCTCATCTGGCGTTTCGCCAACTCGTGTTGCGGATGGCTCGCAAGCCCGGGGTAATACACCCGTTCGACTTGCGGCTGCGCCTCCAGAAACTCGGCCAATGCAAGAGCGTTTGCGTTGATGCGCTCCATCCGAATCGGAAGCGTACGCAGACCACGCAATAGCAACCACGCGTCCATCGGCGAGAGAACTGAACCAATGGAGATATGCGTGCGCCAAATACGCTCGGCCAACGCCTCGCTGCAGCAGATGACACCAGCCGTCAAATCGTGGTGACCGCCCAGATATTTGGTTGCGCTGTGAACAATCACATCGGCGCCTAGATCATGGGGGCGCTGATTGATGGGCGACGCGAACGTGTTGTCAACCACGACGATGATGCCTCGCGAGCGGGCCAACGCCACCACGGCGGCGATGTCAGTCACCACCAACGTTGGGTTGGCTGGTGTCTCCACCATGATGAGCTTTGTATTGGGCCGAATCGCTTCGGCAAAGGCTGTGACGTCGGCTTGCTCGACCAAGGTCACTTCGACACCAAATCGCGGTAGGAACTCGTCCATGATCTTGGCGGTACTCATATAATGCCGCGTCTGTGCAATCACATGGTCGCCAGCGCTGACCAACCCGAGAAGGGTTGTGGAAATCGCCCCCATCCCTGACCCTGTGACCAGTGCGGTTTCGGTTCCTTCAAGCTCAGCCATCACCTTCTCTACGCGCTCATGCACTGGATTGCCGTAACGCGTGTAATACTGGGGATGATGAGGGGTTTTCGCCATGTCCGCAAATTCACTGGCGTTGTGCGCACGGAACGTGGCTGAGTAATAAATTGCCGGAGCCACCGTTCTGTCGTTGGTCACCTCATCATCAGCATGTATCACCAAAGTTTCGTTTTGGAATCCACCGGGAACCCGCTCTTCACAATGATTACGTTTGTTCATACTCCCACTCCTCGCAAACACCGACCCTTGCTCTCCAATAGCCAACAACATATCTTAATTATCTCATAACTATCAATCACCTGTTGTCATGAAATATTTCGGTATAAGTTTCAAAACATGATTTCGTTCCATGTGAATGATAAAACAAGCGGCGTCTCACACCGCTGATGAGACACCGCTGTTTGTCAGAATGAACGCTTGCTCATACCTCGAGCAACTTTTCACCTGGCTTCCAGTTCGCAGGACAGAGACCACCAGCCTGGAGAGCCTCCAACACGCGCAGCGTTTCGTCAACGCTGCGACCAATGTTCATGTCGTGTACCACCTGATAGCGCAGAACACCTTCTGGATCAATAATGAACAGCCCGCGCAACGCCTGTCCCTCGCTCTCAACGAGAACATCGTATTTGCGGGCAACTTCCTTCGTGAAGTCGGCAGCGAGCGGGTAATCCAAACCGCCCAAGCCGTTTTTCTCTCTCGGGGTTTCAATCCAAACTTTGTGGCTGTGCACGCTGTCGCAACTGACACCCAGCACTTCTGCATCCAGGTCTTTGAATTCACCGAGCCGATCATTCATGGCGATAATCTCGGTCGGGCAGACAAATGTAAAGTCTGCAGGGTAAAAGAACATGACCAACCACTTGCCACGGTAATCACTCAGCTTGACGCGTTCCTCCAACGTTTTCAGATTCTTGGTCGAAAGCATGTCAAAATCCGGAGCTAGTTGTCCGACTAATGGCATAATCTACTTACACCCCTTCATGTAATTATTAATTAGACTAAATCTAATTTAAAACGAGTATATCACATCGTGTCATCCGAAATCTACAGCACGCTTACATTTGATTCGTGAGGTTCATTTGACAGACATGTTTCCATTGCGTATTTCGCTTCTAATTGTGGTATCCTACTTGAGGATACTTGCTTGGAAGGGCGTGTATGTTATGCCGGAAACGACGACGTTGGACAAACCAACTGTTGATGTCACTGAACTTCTCATGCGAGCCGACGTCCAAAAGGCCCTCATTGACGTTCTGGAACAACTTCCGAAGTTTGCTCCTCTCTTGGTATTGGCCGGTAAAGGCGTTGAAGCGGCTCGCGAAGCCATCACCGACCCAGATTTGATGGGGGGGCTCGAGGAGGTCATCCTCAACAAGGTGAAGCCACTGCAAGGAAAGGCTTCCGACCTCACATCGATGCTGCAAGAGGCGAAACAACGCGCAGAACGCAGCAACCAGTACATTGGGATGTTCGGTTTGCTGAGACTGCTGAAGGATCCAACCGTACAGTATGCGCTTCGCTACGTTCAAGCGTTGGTCGACGTGGCCTCCGAACGCAGAAGCGCGGCTACAAAATCAGAAAAATAATCGCTGTAGTGTGCAGAGCACTCAAACAAGACCGCCGTCGCAACGGAGACTGGCGGTCTTTGTTGTTTCCGCGATGTGAAAATAGCAACGAATCACGGGTTCAGCTCAATGTATCGCGAGTCCGGGATTCGGGAAAATTCAAGGGACTCTCTCATGAATAACCAATTATCCCTCCCACGCGGGGAGCATCCGATTCAGGGGCTTGTCAACACGGTACCCCAACACGTATTCCGCCTGCATGACAGTGTGGATCTCGCGCGTTCCTTCGTAGATGACGAGTGCTTTTGCGTTGCGCAAGAACCGTTCCACCGGATATTCGTTGGAATAGCCGTACGCACCGTGAATCTGTACCGCGTCGCAGGCACTTCGAAACGCCACGTCGCACGCAATCCACTTCGCCAACGACGTCTCACGCGTGTTTCTCACTCCCTGGTTCTTCAACCAGCCCGCGCGGTAGACCAACAATTGTGAGCTCTGGAGGCCAGCTTCCATGTTGGCAATCATCTGTTGCACGAGTTGGTGCCGCCCAATTTCGACGCCGAACGTCTTGCGCGTATGCGCGTATTCCACGGACGCATCGAGGCAGGCCCTCGTCAATCCAACGGCTCCAGCCCCCACCGTAAACCGTCCGTTGTCCAGCGCCGACATGGCAATCTTGAACCCTTCCCCTTCTTCACCCAGCCGATTCTCAGCGGGAACTCGAACATCTTCGAGGATGACTTCCCCCGTGTCTCCGCCATGTATGCCCAGTTTGCCCTTGATGGGCCTCGTGGTCACGCCGGGGAAAGACCGTTCCACAATGAATGCGGTGATGCCCCGGTGCCCCTTGTCCGGGTCCACCGTCGCGAAAACAAGCAGGTTATCGGCGTAGTCTGCCATTGAAATCCAAATTTTCGATCCGTTCAGAATATAACTATCCCCATCCCGCACTGCGCGGGTCCGTAAGGCCCCGGCGTCCGAACCGGCATCGGGTTCCGTCAAAGCAAACGCCGCAAGTTGTTCCCCTTTCGCCTGCGGTACAAGGTACTTTTGCTTTTGCTCCTCTGTACCCCACTGCAGCAGCGTCATGCTGTTCAATCCCGTGTGCACGGACACTGCCGTACGATAGGCCGTGTCTGCGTATTCCAATTCCTCACAGACAATGGCCAGTGCGTTGTAGTCCATCCCCGCACCGCCGTATTGTTCTGGGATGCAAACACCCATCAGACCGAGAGCCGCCAGTTTCTTGACGACCCCCAATTCGAAATGGTGATCCTCGTCCCACTGTCGAATGTACGGCAATATCTCAGATTTTGCGAACTTACGCACCACGTCCCGAAGTTCCAACTGTTCTTGACTTAAAGAGAAATCCAGCACACCATCATCTCCTTCCTGGTACAGTCAGCAACAGAACGACTGATGTCCTCCGAGCATGCGCTCCACCCCAAAGACCCAACGAAAGCGTTTTCAATTCATCAGCAGCAAGATTTCTCCCTGAGAACCAAGGCCAGCCCTTGGTAAATTCATATATGAAACTGCGTTTCATATCAAACCGATGAGAACACGCTTGCGGCGGTCCAAGGGAGGTTTCATCACGGCTTAATCCCATTATTGACCTGCCACTGGATTGTCGTCAACGGGAGTCCTAAAATACATAGACGGTAGATGCTCTATCTTCCCTCACAGTTGAATCCAATTGAGCAAAAAGAGGAGGGGCCTGCTCGCCCTCTCCTCTTCGAACGACTCTAGACTCGTGTCCATTCCATAACAGCGGCTTTGCACGATAATCCTGCGTTAGCGTTTAGATCTTCTGCGTTTACTCGTCGCTTTGCGCTTAGTGATTTTCATTTTGACTTCCCGCTCAATGGTTGTGTGCTTCGTAATCATGTCCGGCGTCAGCTTTCCTTGCGCCGTGAACATGGAGAAGTCAAATGGGGTTTTCAATTCATCTTTCGGCACTTGCATTTCATCCGCCAACGCATCTTTGTCGAGCACTTCTTTTTCTTTGAATTGGGGAGACAACACAGCATTTTCCCCGTTAGGCAATGGGATGACAATCTCCTCTTCTCCGCTCTCCTCAAACAATGCCTCAAGCTCTTCAAACAAGAGCTTGTTTTCCTCATTTCGCTCTTTTGCTATCTCTTTATTTTGGAAGTAACGCAAGACTTTCTCTTCCAGCTTTAGGCGCAGGGTTTGTTCCTCTTCCGTTTCAGTGACGACGATGTCGTTCTCCACCGTTGACATGATATACATTCCACCTCGTGTTGGGACTCGTATGTACACCCGTTAGATTGATGGGTGGCAACTCCACATGATACACGAAGGGAAGTGCATGTGTCCAAAGCAGTGGATACAAAGTGCACAACAGGAGACGTACAAACACAAGTTGATGGCGCTCTTCGAGCGAACTATTTCTTACTTATTTTTAGATACTAAGTTATAATAACAATAGCATTGTATCATGATGCCAATTCATCCACTCACAGAGAGAAGGATTGTTCTATGTCAAGCCAACAAGTCGCTCAACGGAACATCGAACGCGTTTGGGCGGCAAAACCACAGAAACAAAGCCCCATTCACACAGCTGCCATGATTCTTGAACCTGGAAATTGGTCAGACTACGATCCGTTCTTATTTCTCGCAGAGGATTGGTTTCAACAGGGAACATTTGATATTCACCCACACCGAGGAATTGAAACGGTTACATACGTGATTGAGGGAAGACTGAAGAACTACGACAACAAGGCTGGGGAAGGAGAGTTACTTCCAGGAGATGTTCAGTGGATGACCGCCGGTCGGGGCGTGATTCATAAGGCCCCGCCGCAGGCGAGACGGTGCACAGTCTGCAACTTTCGGTGAATCTGCCGCGCGAGCACAAGATGACGGAACCACGATATCAAAACCTGCGCGCCAAAGACATGCCCGTACGTCGCGAAGAGGGCGCGCTCATTCGCGTCTTTTCGGGATCTTCGGCGGGAGTCCATTCCCCTACGCAAAATTACGTGCCTGTCACGATGGTCGAAGTGAACTTGGAACCAGGGGCCACCGTATCCCAGGATCTCCCTGGTGATTACAACGGGTTTATCTATGTTCTCGAGGGGAAAGGAACGTTCGGAGCCAACAGAGTCGCTGGTCAAAAGGGACACGTGTTATGGCTGGAATCTGCCAACAAAAGCACCGCCAGCGAGGTTGTCATACACAGCACCGAGAAGCTCCGCGCTCTCCTCTATGCAGGTCGACCGCTACGAGAACCGGTTGTCGCGTATGGACCATTTGTCATGAATACGATAGAGGAAATCAAACAGGCGTTTGAAGACTACCAGAACGGAAAGTTCACAGACTAGGCTTGACATCTTCAGGGCCGCCAGAAGGAAGGTGACCGAATGAAACTCAGCATTCTTGACCAATCCCCTATCACACATGGGAGCAACGCTCGAGAGGCGCTTTTGCAAACGGTCCAAATCGCACAACTGGCGGAACGCCTGGGTTACCACCGTTTTTGGGTTTCGGAACACCACGATTCGTCGGCGTTGGCGGGATCCACACCTGAGATCCTGATGACCCACCTGGCCGCGAAGACAAAAACCATCCGGGTGGGCTCAGGCGGCGTGATGCTGCCTCACTATAGTGCCTACAAGGTTGCCGAAAACTTTCGTATGTTAGAAGCGTTGTACCCAAACCGGATTGACGTTGGACTCGGGCGAGCCCCTGGGGGAATGCCGAGATCCACCATGGCGTTACAAGAGGGAAAACTTCGGGAACCCGACTATGCCCAACAAGTCGAAGATTTGATGGCATATTTGACGGACACCCTCCCTGCCGACCATCGATTTTATGGATTGACCGCCGCACCCGTGGTAGATACCGTGCCAGAGATGTGGCTGCTTGGCTCCAGCGACTTCAGTGCATTCACGGCTGCGGACAAGGGAACGGCATACATGTTTGCCCATTTTATCAACGGCGACGGTGGTATCGAAGCAGTCGAGGCGTATCAACGCCGATTCAAGCCCTCCGTTCTGTACGACAAACCAAAGGCAAGTGTGGCCATCTTCGTGATCTGTGCAGACACGGATGCAGAGGCAAATCGCGCCGCTTCGAGTCTGGATCTGTCCTTGGTCATGCTCGCCAACGGGCAGAGGCGAGACGGTATCCCGACGATTGAGATGGCTCTGTCATACCCATACAGTAAGTACGAGTTGGCCTTGGTACGCGAGAACCGAAAGCGTATGATTGTAGGCAGCCCGTCGACGGTCAAACAGCAGATTGAAGAGCTTGCCCGTGCCTATCATACCGATGAGGTGATGATTGTCACGAACACGGCTCAATTTGAACATCGAAAGCGCTCGTTTGAACTCGTCGCAGAAGCGTTTGGTTTACCGGGAAGTCATCAACACTGAAGCCGTGTGCCCATCGCCAAGCGTTGCTCTGCGAAAAGAAAGGAGACCAAAGCGTTGGATAAAGAACAACTGAAGCAGAAGCTCTCGCCACTGCAGTACGAAGTCACGCAAAACAACGCGACTGAGCCCCCGTTCCACAACGAGTACTGGGACAATCACAGAGATGGCATCTACGTCGACATCGTATCCGGCGAGCCTCTGTTCTGCTCGTTGGATAAGTACGACGCCGGGTGCGGTTGGCCCAGTTTCACAAAGCCGATTGATCAGCAGAGCATTCTGGAAAAGCCGGACTACAGCCACGGTATGGTTCGGACGGAAGTGCGAAGTAAAACAGCGGATTCACATCTTGGGCACGTCTTTGACGATGGGCCGCTGGAAACAGGAGGACTGCGCTACTGTATCAACTCCGCCGCACTGCGCTTCATTCCGAAAGAAGACATGGAGCGAGAAGGATACGGGGAATACTTGCGATTGTTCGAAGAGGAGCGGTAATGGGCT
The DNA here is from genome assembly GCA_963788285.1 of uncultured Alicyclobacillaceae bacterium. GTDB lineage: Bacteria > Bacillota > Bacilli > Alicyclobacillales > Alicyclobacillaceae > Alicyclobacillus_A. The sequence goes on along the minus strand of CAWBGB010000017.1, from coordinate 68,116 downwards.
CGAGTAAACCCTGGCGTATGCCACACTTCGCACAACAGGGCGTTCCTTTGATCTGTCGCCGGATTCACCACATAATAGAAGGAGACGCGCTGTGATCCAACGCGCGAAACCATCCTGCGGTGAGAGGTGTTACAGATGGAGTTTACCTATTTAGGCAGAACAGGTCTAAAGGTGAGCCGACTGTGTCTGGGCACCATGAACTTTGGACCGGAAACGGAAGAAAAGGAAGCCTATCGCATCATGGATGCGGCACTCGATGCGGGCATCAACTTTTTTGACACGGCGAACGTGTATGGTGGCGAAGGCCATCGAGGATGGACAGAAGAAATTATCGGTCGTTGGTTCAAACTGGGCGGCGGCCGTCGAGAAAAGGTCGTGCTCGCAACAAAAGTCCACAATTCCATGGAAGACCCTTTGGATGGACCGAACGATGGAGACGGCTTGTCAGCCTACAAAATCCGCAGACATTTGGAAGGGTCTCTGCGGCGCTTGCAGACGGACCATATTGAGCTCTACCAAATGCACCACGTAGACCGAAACGCTCCGTGGGATGAACTGTGGGAGGCCTTCGAGGTCGCGGTTCATCAGGGGAAAATAGGCTATGTCGGGTCTAGCAACTTTGCTGGATGGCACATCGCAGTAGCCCAGGCAGCCGCAAAGGAACGGCATTTCCTCGGCCTCGTGTCGGAACAGCACCTGTACAACCTGTTACGCCGCGAGGCGGAGTTAGAAGTGTTGCCATCCGCCCAAGCGCACGGCCTCGGCGTCATCCCTTGGAGCCCGCTGTATGGTGGTTTGCTGGGGCGTAATGCCCTGACGGGAAGCGGAGCCCGAAGTGCCCGCGCACACCATGAAGTCGAGAAGTACCGCCCGCAGCTGGAGGCGTTTGCGAAGTTGGCCCAAGAACTAGGCGAGCCCCAGGATACGATTGCTCTGGCTTGGCTACTGGCCAACCCGGCGGTTACTGCACCCATCATCGGGCCGCGCACGGTGCAGCAGTTGGAAGACAGCTTGCGGGTATTCGAAGTCAAGCTGACGGACGACGTGATGCAGCGACTCAATGAAATCTTCCCAGGCCCCGGGAAACCTGCGCCGGAAGCGTATGCTTGGTGACCGACCCGTAGGGCATATACTTTTTCATCACCCCAGCGATTTAAAAATAGGGATAAATAGCGATCGGGTAAGAGGGGGTGACTAACCCCCGTCTTCCCACACCACCGTACGTACCGTCCAGTATACGGCGGTTCATGTTGTGTAACGAAGTGAATCGTACCGTTCGACTAAGCTTACAAGTCCTTGGTTGCGCCAATAGGCAATTCCAAGGGCTTTGTTCACTTGTGGCGTATTTGCGAGGCGCCAATACCCTTTTCGGGAAGCGCTTATGAGTGCTGCCCATTCGTTTGGGATGCCGAGTGCTACAAGATTGCGTTTCTTTGTTTTAGGTTTCTTCCATTGTTTCAGAAGGCACATCCGTAGTCGTTGGCGTATCCACTCGTCAAGTTCGGCGAAGACACTCCTAGTTTCGGAGTGGCAGTAGTAGCCGGCCCACCCGCGTAGGTAGGCGTTGAGCCGTTCTAGCCTTTGAGCCATCGATGGTCCCCTGCTTCGTTTCGTTAGTTCACGGACTTTGTCCTTGAAGCGCTTGAGGGACTTGGGGGCTACTCGGATTTTCGGCCGTTGGTGCCACGTGAATGAGAAACCCAGAAATTTGCGCTTCCAGGGTCGGTCTACCGCACTCTTTTCCACATTTACCCTGAGCTTTAATCGTCCTTCTACAAATCTTCGCACACTCTCCATGACCCGTTCTCCTGCTCGACGACTGCGGACGTAGACATTACAGTCATCTGCATAACGGGCGAATCGGTGCCCTCGGCGCATAAGTTCCTTGTCCAGGTCATCCAGCATAATGTTCGCCAGTAGCGGACTCAGCGGTCCGCCTTGCGGAACACCCTCGTCTGTTGTTACGCAGACTCCGTTGCACATGACACCGGCTTCTAGATATCGCCTAATGAGCCGTAACACTCGTTTGTCCTTAACTTTTCGGGCCACTCTTGCCATCAGCATGTGTGGTTTACTCGGTCAAAGAATTGAGCAAGGTCGAGGTCTACAACCCAGCGATATCCTTGGGCGATGTAGCTTTGTGCCTGTTTCACTGCCTGGTGAGCACTATATCCTGGTCGGAACCCGTAGCTGTACGGTGAGAATTCTGGGTCGAAGATGGGTGTGAGCACTTGCAGAAGGGCCTGTTGAATCAGGCGGTCAAGCACCGCTGGTATCCCCAACATCCGTTTGCCACCGTCTGGTTTCGGGATTTCGACTCGACGTACGGGCATCGGTTGGTAGGTTCCACGAAGGAGTTCGTCACGGATGCGCGTCCAGTTGTCCATCAGGAAGGGTCGAAGGGATTTTATCTCCATTCCATCGACGCCTGCCGCACCCTTGTTCTTCTCCACACGGCGCAGGGCCGAGAGCAGGTTCTCCCGCTCTACTACCTGTTCCATCAGGTTCGCACAATTCGCTTCGCGGGTTGGTTCGTTGGGTCGTACCGGAGAGAAACTCGGCGCTTCCTCGGTCCCCCGTGGATTCACCACTTCCTCCCGAGGATAGCTCCCTTTCGGGATATTCGGCTGTCTTTGCTTCTCTCTCGAACTTGCCATGAACAACCCTCACAATCATGTTCGGTCCTTCCCTGCTCTGGCGTCCCTTTGCAGGTACTATGACCTCTGCTGACTCCTGCCCGTTCAGCGCCACCTTTCGATGACGGTTACCAGCTTTGCTGGCGTTCCGGGCAGGCCTCCCCGGGTAAGAGCGTTGTCTTTCCCTCCATATACCCACTCCATTTACTCTCGACAGCCTTCGGTAGCAAGGGCTTTGTCTTGGTTTGCAGACTCACCCAACTGTCGTTAGCCTCAATTGGAGTTCGTGAACCTTGGGCCGGAGGTTTGCCGCCGCCTTCCTTCAGATCCCATCTCACGATGGGCACCTTTGGCTTAAGCTAATGGCTACTGCTACCTTCACCATTCCGGACTTTCACCGTATAGACAACGCCCATGCCGGGCGCACACACAGACGGCACCCAGAAAGGGTGCCGTCTCTTCCACATTCGTTGCCGCAACGTAACTTAGTGATGCACCTTGGCCAGTTGTTTGGCTTCCACGGCTCGACTGATGACTTGGTCAACGGTACCTCCAATGCTGGCCTCGACCGCAGCCGCAATGGCACCTTCAACCAACGGAGCATCCACTATGTGTACACGCTGACGGCGTTCCTCCTGAAGCATGTCAACCGCCATTTCGCAGCTCAGCAGGGCACTCCCAAGGTCGAACAGGACGATGATGTCGCTATTCGCAGGACACTCTTCCAGGGTTCGTAGCACAAGTGTCGCATCCGTACCGAGCTCATCTCCCAAGCCCGAGGCGCTGACAATATGTATGGAAGAACCTCCAGCCAACTGCTTTAGCAACTCAATGAGGCCTTGCCCAAGTTTTGCGCTATGCGAGACAACTACAATGCTAATGTGTGCCACTGTATTCGCTCGACTCCCTTCGACAAGACTGCTGCAAACAGTTCTTCAAAGAACAAAGCACTGGAAAGGCTTCCGGGATCACACGTGCCTTGACTGCGAGCGCCAAGGTAAGCGGCGCGTCCTTTTTTTGCAATCATGTCTTTCGTTGCAAGGACTGCTTCCTTGACGACAACCATTAGGTTGGAGTAATCCCTCTCGGGCTGAAATTCCGCGTACTCTTTCACGACCGACGCCCAAACATCAATCATTGTCTTGTCTCCCACGCTAGCCTGACCGCGAGCGATAAGTCCCTCAAGAGCCGCCTGCAGTCCCTGCTGCAACTGAGCCGTATTGACCTCTGTGAGCCCTTTCCACTCTGCCATGAACTTCATAAAAACAGTGCTGTACAAGGGACCAGAGGCCCCACCGATGCTCCCCAATAACGTCATGGCCACGAGCTGGCAGCCGACAGCGACGTCGGGTGGCGGAGTGGACTTTAACTTGTGGACAGCTGCAGTAAATCCTCTCGCCATGTTCGTGCCGTGGTCGCCGTCTCCAATGCGGTTATCTAGGTTGTTCAAAACATCTCTCATCTCTACCAAGCGCTTTGAATAGGCTTCGATGAACGAGACGAACGTGTCTGTTGATAGATGGTACATAGGATCTTCACCTTTCCACCGTCACCATGCTGGAGCCGTTGTGGGCGCATCCAGCAAGGTTGTCAATTCGTCGTCCAGTTTGAGAATCGAAATAGAGAATCCAGCCATTTCAAGCGATGTCATGTATTCTCCGATGAAGGTTCTATGAACCTTGAATCCTTTATCCGCCAAGATTCGCGAAATACTGCGATTTGCAATGTACAGTTCACTGAGCGGTGTTGCTCCAAGTCCATTGACGAGCACAGCCAGACTATCTGCTGGGACAGCGGTTGTGTGAACAAGAATTCGGTCGAGGATCATAGATACAATGCCGTCCGCGTTGGTTAACGGGATACGCTCGATTCCGGGTTCGCCGTGGATGCCCATACCAATTTCCATTTCGTGCTCCCCAATGTCGAAGCTCGGTTCGCCACTGGCAGGAATGGTGCAGGGCAGCAATGCCATACCCATAGAGTGGATGTTGTCAACGACCTTTTGAGCAATACGCTTAACCTTATCGAGGCTATGGCCAGCTTCCGCAGCTGCACCTGCGATTTTGTGAACAAAGACGGTTCCCGCAATGCCTCTTCGCCCGACCGTGTAGGTACTTCCCTCGACTGCCACGTCGTCGTTGACGATGACTTGCTCGACCTCTATACCTTCGGCGCGCGCAAGTTCAGCCGCCATCTCAAAGTTCATAACATCCCCAGTGTAGTTTTTGATAACCAATAGTACACCCTTGCCACTGTCAACCGCCTTGATAGCTTCTAAAACTTGGTCCGGCGTAGGCGACGTGAACACTTCACCAGCGACGGCACCGTCCAACATTCCTTTTCCGACAAACCCCGCGTGAGCCGGTTCATGTCCACTCCCTCCCCCACTCACCAATGCGACCTTATCCCCTTTTTCTGCTCGCACTATAACTTGTGTACCTGGAATCCGCTTCAGCTGGGGGTGTGCGGCCACTAGCCCCTCCAACATGTCGTCCACATACTGCCTTACGTCGTTCAGGATCTTCTTCACATCGTGCACCTCCACGTAGTTCTTGGCGGAACAGTGAGACACAGGCTGACCTCATCCCTACATAAAGGCGTATGTTCAGACTGAATGGAACCGATTTCATACATCCAGAACAGAAAAACCACAGACCCTGTACGAACGACAGGGAAAACCGTGGTTCTCTACGTCTCCACCCAGCATGAACTTGTTCGTCTCATCTGCCTGATTCTATAGTAAATTACACCTGATTTCCGGAAACTTCAAGAGAGTATCAGTATCAAATCATGGGACGTCCATGATGCAGACCTTGAAAGACTATGCTTGCGTCGCGACTGTTGTGTAGAGATAATAGAAAGTATTCTTTATATTGGAGTCTTTTGGAATACAGTCCCCATTTCTTTCACCTAGGGAACGCAAAACGTTATATCGAAACAAGCTCGCCTACCACTGACACCGTGTCACCCCTTGTCAGTGCGTATGCAAATAACGTAGGTGTGGAGGTAGTCAATATGCGTGTACACGACCAAACCGTCATTCCCGCTGCGAGATCAGTGAAAGACTTTGAATTTCTCATGAAGACCAATTTTGAATTCGTCGTATTGTTGGACGTATACATCGCGCAACTGGTGTACCTTCGAAGAATGGCCCGGGATCACGGCAAAAAGCTACTCTTGCATGCGGACTTGGTGCAGGGATTGCGAAATGACGAGGCAGGTGCACAGTTTCTCTGCCAGGTGATTAAACCAGCCGGGTTGATATCTACGCACTCCAATGTCGTATTGACAGCAAAGAAACACGGACTGATTAGTATTCAGCGTGTTTTTCTTCTTGATTCACATTCGTTGGAAACCAGTTATCGAATCATCAACGCATCTGATCCCGATTATATCGAGGTCCTGCCTGGCGTTATGCCAGAAGTCATACGGGAAGTTTGTGATAGAGCCAGACGGCCTGTCCTGGCTGGTGGCTTTATTCGAAGTGTGGAGGACGTCAACCGGGTCCTACAAAGCGGGGCTAGCGGCGTTACAACTTCGTCGAGACAGATTTGGAATCATTTTGCCCGAAAAGCATAGACCACTGATAGCCCTTCGGTGCGCTCCGCTCCGGTGTTTCCACTGTTGATCACATATGAACCTGTTGACACGCAATTCTCGGCAAATTATATTGACAATTAGCAGCGATTTGAATCCGCTTTCTTGGCGGAATATTCAAGTTCATATTCATGTGAGATTGAGAGAACCACAAGTTGCCTTGACCGTTTGGTCTGGGTCTTGTGGTTTTTTGTCGTGAAGGGGGGCTGAAAGGACGAACCCGAATCCATTCATGTCGGGCATCAAGTTAAGCGCTTGCAACGACAATCCAACTAGCAATTTGGATGCAGGAGGAAACGAACATGTCAAATTTTCTAGCGGAAGCCATTGGAACGTTTATCCTGATCTTACTCGGAGACGGTGTCGTCGCTGGAGTGGTGTTAAAAAAGTCTAAGGCTGAAAACGCTGGCTGGGTGGTCATTTCAATTGGCTGGGGCCTCGCAGTGATGGTTGCAGCCTACATGGTTGGACACTATAGTGGTGCTTACCTCAATCCAGCGTTGACCATTGGCTTTGCCGTTGCAGGTAAACTTGCCTGGTCACAGGTTTTTCCGATGATTGTTGCGCAGATGATTGGCGCGTTTCTCGGCGCAGTCGTCGTCTTCATTCACTACTTGCCTCATTGGAAGGAAACGGATGACGCTGCAGCGAAACTCGCGGTTTTCTGTACCGGGCCAGCCATCCGTAGCCCCTTTTCGAACTTCATCAGCGAGGTAGTCGGAACCTTTGTACTCGTTCTGGCACTGCTGGCCTTTGGTGTAAAAGGTGTCGGATTTGGCCCCGGACTGCAGACTTTCGTGGTTGGATGGCTGATTGTTTCCATCGGCATGTCACTCGGAGGCACAACCGGGTACGCCATTAACCCCGCACGTGACCTTGGGCCACGTATCGCTCACGCGATTCTACCAATTCCAGGAAAAGGAAGTTCGGATTGGGGCTATGCATGGATTCCTGTTGTCGGACCGATAGTGGGCGCCGTCCTTGCAGCATGGGCGTTTCTCGGACTATTTCACTGAGCCATGTGAAAAAATTGCTCAACTTGTTCTATGTTTCAACGCAAGTACGTATTTTTACACGTGTGTCGGAGGGATGAACAATGGCCAAGTATGTGTTAGCAATTGACCAAGGCACGACCAGTTCACGCGCGATTCTGTTTAGTAAGGATGGATCCATTCAAGGTATTGCTCAGAAAGAGTTTACACAGATTTTTCCCAAACCAGGGTGGGTAGAACACGACGCCATGGAAATTTGGGGTTCAGTACAAAGCGTCATTTCAGAGGTTCTTGCAACGCAGCAGGTCTCGCCTGATCAGGTGGCGGGCATCGGTATCACCAATCAACGTGAAACTACCGTGGTGTGGGATAGGCACACAGGTCAACCGGTGTACAATGCGATTGTCTGGCAGTCTCGCCAAACCGCCCCCATCTGTGACGAATTGAAAGCGCAAGGCTTGAACGATGTCTTTCGCAACAAGACCGGTCTCTTGATTGACGCGTATTTTTCCGGAACGAAGGTCAAGTGGATTCTGGACCATGTTGAAGGCGCCAGGGAGCGCGCTGAACGCGGTGACTTACTGTTTGGCACCATTGACAGCTGGATCGTATGGAAACTGTCTGGTGGTAAGGCGCACGTGACGGACTACACCAATGCATCACGTACGTTGTTGTACAACATTTACGACTTGCAGTGGGATGATGAGTTACTAGACATCCTTTCGATTCCGAAGTCCATGCTGCCAAGAGTCTGTTCTTCCTCTGAAGTCTATGCCTACACGGAACCATCCTCCTTCTTAGGGAAGTCTGTGCCGATTGCAGGTATCGCCGGTGACCAACAGGCAGCACTATTTGGGCAAGCGTGTTTTGAGCCGGGGATGGCGAAGAACACCTATGGAACGGGTTGTTTTATGCTCATGAACACAGGTGACAAGGCTGTTCGGTCCGAACATGGCTTGTTGACCACCATTGCTTGGGGTATCGATGGAAAGGTTGAATACGCGCTGGAAGGCTCCATCTTTGTTGCAGGCTCGGCCATTCAGTGGTTGCGTGACGGACTTCGTATGCTGAAGAGTGCCGCAGAAAGTGAGAGCTACGCCGAAAAGGTCGAGTCTACCGAAGGGGTGTATGTGGTACCTGCGTTCGTCGGTCTTGGCACTCCGTACTGGGACAGTGATGCACGCGGCGCTGTCTTGGGTCTCACGCGCGGCACGCAAAAAGAACACTTTGTTCGGGCAACGCTCGAATCGCTGGCGTATCAGACCAAGGACGTCCTGGGCGCAATGGAAGCGGATTCTTCCATTCAATTAAAGAAACTTCGCGTCGACGGCGGGGCAACAGCAAACAACTTCCTGATGCAGTTCCAGGCCGACATCCTCGGCGTGCCTGTAGAACGACCTGTCGTGTTGGAAACAACTGCGATGGGCGCTGCGTACTTGGCAGGACTGGCCGTCGGTTTCTGGGACAGCAAGGATGAGATCTCAAAAAACTGGAGTGTTGACAGAGACTTCGAAGTTCGTATGAGCAGCGAACAACGCGATTCCTTATATAAGGGCTGGCAGAAGGCCGTCAGCGCGACTCGGAGTTTTAAGTAAGCGCTTTGCCGATAGCGCATGACAATCGTCCTCATCGGTTATATAATGGAGGCACAAACCATTATCACTTCACGACGAGTACGTGACGCCGATTGTCGCCTCCATCCAATACAAGTTAATACGTGGGTTGAGCCGAGGAGAAGACCACAAGCTTTATGCAGAATTGCATAGAGCCATGTGGTCTTTTTTGCAATGTTCAGCAATTTACATCTTCGCGGCGAACAATTAGTTCACCTCAATATGTCGCGTTTTCGGCATTCGGGAAACGCACCCGTCGTTTTGCAAAGCGATCACGTAGAAAAAATAGACAATAAGGCAGTTGAGGAGTGGTCTTCATGACAAATTTATTCTCCAGCCACGCGAGGACACAAGTGTTGGATAGAATGTGTTCCAGTCCGCTCGACGTGCTGATCATTGGCGGCGGCGTGACAGGCGCAGGCATTCTATTAGATGCAACTGTGCGCGGTATGAAAGCGGCCCTGGTGGAAATGCAAGATTTCGCTGCGGGCACTTCGAGTCGATCCACAAAACTGGTTCACGGCGGCCTTCGCTACTTGAAGCAGTTTGAAGTCGGACTCGTTGCCGAGGTCGGCAAGGAACGAGCCATCGTCTACGAGAATGGCCCCCACGTGACCAAGCCTGAATGGATGCTGCTGCCCATCATTCAAGGCGGCACCTATGGGCGTCTGGCAACTTCCGTCGGCATTCGCCTGTACGACTTTCTGGCCGGCGTCCGAAAACATGAGCGGCGGAAAATGCTGAATGTCCAAGAGACACTGGCCAAGGAACCCCTGCTGCGCAGAGAGGGACTCAAAGGAGCCGGGTACTACGTCGAGTACCGAACGGATGACGCCCGGCTGACACTTGAAATCATCAAAGAAGCGGTTTCTCGCGGTGGATTGGCCATCAACTACACGAAAGCGGTCGACTTGATCTACGACGGAACGAAACTGGTGGGCGTCAAAGTTCAGGACTTGGTAAGTGGTCACACGCACGAACTGTACGCCCGCAAAATTGTGAACGCCACTGGGCCGTGGGGCGATTCACTACGTGAAATGGACCACTCGAAGACCGGCAAGACGCTGCACCTAACCAAGGGTGTGCACATCGTCATTGACGGTCAGCGCTTCCCTTTGCAGAACGCTGTGTACTTTGACGTTCCAGATGGTCGCATGGTGTTTGCCATCCCGAGGGACGGCAAGGTCTACGTTGGGACGACGGACACCGATTATAAAGATGACTTGGCACACCCGAGAATGAACAAAGCGGATTTGGATTATCTGATCAATGCGGTCAATTTCATGTTTCCAAGCGTGCACCTGACTGCGGCCGATGTGGAATCCAGCTGGGCCGGAGTGCGTCCGCTCATTCACGAGGAGGGCAAGGACCCATCAGAAATATCCCGCAAAGACGAGATCTTCCGTTCCGAGAGCGGGCTATTTACGATTGCTGGCGGGAAACTGACCGGGTACCGCAAAATGGCGGAGAAAGTGGTGAACCTCGTAGCGGCGGAATTGACGGCGGAGACAAACCGACAGTTTCCCCAATGTACCACCGACAAGGTGATCATTTCCGGCGGCCACGTGGGTGGCAGTGCAGGATTTCCAGCCTACGTCGATGCCAAAGTCCAAGAAGGTGTGTCACTCGGCTTCGAGGAACAGGTAGCGAGGAAGCTCGTGCATCGGTATGGATCGAATGTGGAAAAGGTGTATCAGATTGCCCACGAGCGAGGGGCGGAAGCACAAGCGCATGGTCTGTCACTGGAAGTGTTTGCGACGCTCATCTACGCCATTGAGCACGAAATGGCATATACGCCGGAAGACTATTTCACGCGCCGAACGAGCAGCACGTATTTCGATATTCAGTGGGCAAGACAGTGGAAAGACCCTGTTGTCGCTTACATGGGAACGTTGTTCCGCTGGGATGATGAGACCTTGTCGCGGCACAAGGCAGCGTTTGAGCAACGATTGAAGGAGGCGGTCGAAGCCTTGTGAATGGTCCAGTGTATGGGGGCACCGGAGGTCATCCAGCCACATAGCCAGGGTACGGGTATGCCCCCATGCTCAACGGCTGCAGCAGACAGGAGCTTGTCCACAGGAGCGACATCCCCCAGCCCTCACTTCGGCCACACCCCCGGCAAATCAGGCAGTTTGTCCAACACTTCGGCCATAGACACCTGCGCTCAAGGCATCACGGTCGATTGAACCGTTTCGTCCTCGACGTTGATGCGTTGCAGTTTATAGCCCCCAGCCTCCAAAACGTACTGTTCCAGGCATGTGAGTTCCATTACCACAATCCAGTATTCCGGAATCCCATAATATGCGTAGGCCAACATCTTCTGCTCCCGATCCCGTCTCACAGACGTAGGAGATACGATTTCTACGACCAAGTCAGGCCATCCTTCCACGCCGCGCTGCGTGACGATTGGCTTCGATGGACAGCCACGATATCCAGTTTGGCGAACTTCTTTCGGCCCAAGAATGACGTCAATCGGAGGCATCACGAAGATAAAGTCTGATCTATATGACCGCTCCATTGAGTCGGTCATACGTTTGCAAACCAATTGATAAACCGGGCTTGGCGCAGGACTCATGAGTGCGAGCACGCCGTTGGACAACTCATAACGTTCGTCGCCCAGTAATGCAGCGTGTCCTCATACGACATCAAGCCTTCTCGAGCAACGTCGACCCAACGTACGTTCTTCCCCAAGAGAATCACCCTAGACTTCAATCGTGCCTGCCCGGTCAAGGCTAAAGTACCCACCTTCATCCAATTGTTGCAATCTACAATGGAAGAAATGCTGTGCAATGGAATAGTGGGGCGGCAGCACTCACATGATTCAGCGCCTGCATAAAAGAATGGATACGCCGGCCTCACGACGTATCCATCCCTTTTGCAACATTCCTAAGAAACGGCCGTCGCAGTCCCTGCCACTTCTTCGGTTACCCGGAGAATGACGTTGGCGGGGATTCGGAACGCGAGCCCCGCGGGATCCGATTGGACCAAGCCCACCACGTGCTTTAGTTCATGTGGATTCAGATGGAATTCCGCGAACGTGTCCGGTAACCCCACGTTCGCGCGAAGCGTACGCAAGTACGAGATGACTTCAGCCAAGCACGCTTCCGGTGCATGTGGCACGTTCTCAAGCCCCAGCGCTTCCGCCATGCCGTGCACCTTTGGCAGATACAACGGAGCCACCGCCGCCATCACATTAGGCAACAGTACTGCATTCGCCAAGCCGTGCGGAATCCCGAACTTGGCCCCGAACGCATGCGCCATGTTGTGCACAGGAATGGCGTTGAGGGCCAGGCTGAACGCGGAGATGGCCATGCAGCTAGCAATCAACATGTTGGACCTGGCCGTTAAATTCTTCCCCTCGTGGACAGCCGTAGACAGGTTTTGGGCAATCATTCGTGCAGACTGCAGCGCGTAGGCATCCGTCATCGGATTGGCCTGTGGCGAGAAATACGCCTCGATGGCGTGTGTGAGGGCATCGAAGCCAGTAAAGGCGGTGATGCGGGGCGGCAGCCCCACGGTCAGATCGGGATCGAGCAACGCGAAATCCGCGTTAATGAATGGGTTGATGAGATTGGTCTTCACGTTCAGCAATTCGTTGAACACGACGGCAATGGGAGATACCTCGGCGCCCGTCCCCGCAGTCGTCGGAATGGCCACATGCGGAATCGGGATGTACTGGGCTTCCGGCCAACTTTCCAGGGTATTCGGCAACAGCCCCTGACGGATGTCCCCGAATCCCTTGTACAACATCCACTTGACACCCTTCACGGTGTCTAGGACGCTCCCCCCGCCGAGTGCAATCAGGCAGTCTGCATTGCACGACTTGTAGAACGCTGCTGCTTTGTTGATGATGTCTGCCCGCGCATCTTGTTCCACCTGGTCGAACACGCCGACCAACGTCGTATTCCCAGGCATCACCTCGAACAGAGACGTGATTTTTCTTGTGACTCCTGCATTGGTTACACCTTTGTCTGTAATGAGCAGCGCCCGCTTTCCACCGAGTCCATGCAGGATTTCCGGCAACTGCGCTCGACAACCACTTCCACTGTTGACTGTCGTACGTACACTAAATTGAAAGAACGACGTACCCATTGATTCCACTCCAATCCACATCGGAAGATTTCGTCAAAACAGCATCTGGTACCAGGGCCGCCCACTGACATCGTTCACTAGTGAATGGTGAACGTGTTTCACTTGGGTGTACTCGTCCAGTGCATATCGTCCGAGTTCACGGCCGAAACCGCTCTGCTTGTAGCCGCCAAACGGCGCGTCCGATCTCAACATGTGCCAATCGTTAATCCAGATGGTTCCCGCCTTGAGCTCACGTGCAATCCGATACGCCTCATTCACGTCACGGGTCCACACACCGGCGGCCAAGCCGTAGACTGTGTCGTTGGCAATGGAAATGGCCTCCCGCACATCCGAGTACCGAATGACCGACAAGACCGGCCCAAAGATCTCCTCCTGCGCGATTCTCATGTTGTTGGTTACGTCGGCAAAAATGGTCGGCTCGATGAAATATCCGCCTTCACAACCGGGTACCTCAACACGTTTGCCACCACAGACGAGGCGCGCGCCCTCTGCTTTTCCGGTCTCGATATAATCCATGATGGTGTCGTATTGCTTTTTGGAGACAACGGGCCCCATTCCAGTGCTCTCAAGGAGTGGATGACCGATGGAAATCCGCTTTGCAGCTTCGACCAGCCGTTCTACAACCGCGTCGTAAATGGAGTCGTGCACTAGGACCCGAGTCCCCGACTCGCAGATTTGTCCAGCGTGCAAAAATACGCCCAATAGTATGCCTGGAATCGCAACCTCCAGATCCGCGTCAGGCAGTACAATCGCCGGCGACTTCCCGCCCAGTTCCAGTGTAATGCGTTTCACCATACCAGAGGCCAACTGCATAATCCGACGACCTACTTGTGTAGATCCGGTAAATGCCACCTTGTCGACCTCTGGATGGGTCACGAGCGCCTCTCCCACACTGGCACCCGGTCCGGCTACCACGTTCAGCACGCCCGCCGGAACGCCAGCCTGCACGGCCAACTCCGCCAATTTCAGTGTGGTCAGGGGGGTGTTTGAGGCGGGCTTGACCACGATGGAATTCCCCATGGCCAGTGCCGGCGCAATCTTCCACATCGCGAGGATCATAGGGAAGTTCCACGCGGTAACAGCTGCACAAACGCCGATGGGTTCCCGCCACACCTGGTTGTTGCTGGGACCGGGAAACGGCATAGAAGGTAGTGATTCCACAAACTTGTACTCCTTCAGAAACTTGGCCGTGTTCTGCAGTAAGTCACCAATTTGCAGAATGTCGGAATTGGCCAGCCGCCGAACCGTCCCCCCAGAGCTCACCGACTCCAAATATACGAGTTCCTCAGCGTTTTCTACAATTTTCTTTGCAAAGTTCAACAATACGAGTGCACGGTACTCCGGTTGCAACCGTGACCAAACGCCTGACTCGAAGGACGCACGAGCCGCCAAAACAGCTGCATGCACGTCTTCGGTGTTCGCCTTGGCCACCCTGGCGGCTAAGGCGCCCGTCGCAGGATTGATGACATCAAACGTATCGCCAGACGCGGCTGGTTGCCACTTCCCATTGATAAACAGCGGAAAATCCATCACTTGCACGACGGTTTCCATCGCATGCACACTCCTTCAGCCACATTGAATGGATTGTGTCAAGGCATTCTCCGTGTTGCCCGCACCCATCGACACCACGAACCGGTTACTCCACGCCGACAACAGCCTCTGGTATCCGGTAAATCTCATCGATACTCTTGCCCAGCGCCCTCTTGAGTACATCCATCCGCGCCTGAATCTGCGTCATGGAGAATTGCATTGCCGCTTCTGGAGGAATACCAAAGGGGCTCCCCTCCTTTCCTTGTGTTCCTTCTTGGTTCAACGCGAGAGACAGCGGCGCCAACTCCTGCAGACGGTTGACAATCCGCTCGAACAACGGTGGATGTTCGCAGATCAACCGCTGCAGCAAGAACGTTCCATAGCCAATGTGGCGAGATTCATCCCGCTTCAAATAACCAATCCCTTTCATCAACCCCGGCATTTTGCCCGTCTTATGGAGTCCTTCGTAGAAGGACCAGTAGCCCGTTTCCGCAAGAACACCTTCCACAAACATGTTGTACACGACAGAAGCGTCAGCGATGGCCTCCGGAGATTGATCCGTGAGCAACCGATTCATACTTTCCGGCAGAATTTCGTAGAATATCTTCCGATAGGTTGGAGAGTGATAATGCGTGAGATCCTCAGTCACTCCGAGCGCATTCAACAGCAAGCGAAAGAATTCGGTGTGTTTCGCTTCCTCAAACAGAAATGTCGTGAGGAACATCTCCTCTTCGAGTCGGCCTTCTTTCGCAATCGCCATGATCAAGGGCAACAGATCCAAGGTCACTGCCTCTTCACCCGCCTGGAACTGTGCCAACAACCGCAGCGTCCCCGCGCGTTGGACCTCGGTCAGGGAATTCCAGTCAACGATATCCTGACTGAAATCAATGTCGTTGGGGTCCCATCCTCCCAACTTCTTTGCCTTCTGAAACAATCGATAAGGCAGTGTGTCCTGCCGCAATCCACGCGTAGTGGTTGCGAACGTTTCATGTACCATGCATCAATCATCCTCCTCACCCATGAAACGACCGGTCGTTTGAATGCAAGCGAGACCTGACGTTTTGGTCATAGTCGAATCTTCCGCTGTCCTTTTGCTCACCACCATTGACAATATATTCGTTGAATTCAGGTTATACATCGACCCTGTGCTAAAAGTTGACCCACAAATCGGACAAAGCGCTCAGCCTGTCGAACTTGTGGGTCAATTCTAGCATAATGCATTTTTCTGTCTTTGTCATTCGTTTTGTTTGTCGCATAACAGATTTCCCTTTGAATGACTACTGTTTCCCCATCTTTCGAGATCCATCGTATTTCGCAGGACGAATGTGGAAGTGTATACGCGCTGCGGCTAGCATTGCGGCCGTCTTTGCCTCACGGGCGGAATCCGCCGCGGCTATGACGTAGGCATAACGATGTCCCATGGAGAGGGGCGTGGACAAGATGGCATTCTTGCGCGGAATGATAAACACTTCCTGGACAAAAGGCATGCGCATCGCCCGAACTTTCCCCGTTGCTTTGATAAGTACGCCGGATTGCTTCGCCGTGACGTACTGCGTATATACAAAGTTTTGCTTCTCGCGTACGAGGTTCGGCTTATCCCCAAACAAGGATCGAATCGTCTCTTTGACGAGGTTGATACCGAAGGCGTAAGAGATCATCCGATTCATCGCTGCGCCCGAAATTCGAGGGTTGACCTCGATAATCTTGCATTCCCCTTGTGAGAGCTTAAATTCCACGTGGAAAGCCCCCACCTGCATTCCAATTAGTCCTCGTACTGTGTTGACCATTTCCTGAACCTGATCCATCAAGTCAGCTGACACCATCGGCAGTACACAGTAACCGGTGACGATAAATCGCTCGTCTAGGGTAATGGTCTGCTCGATGATGGCAACGACATGGGGAATTCCGTCGTGGACCAGCACTTCCGCAAGATACTGCTGACCGGTGATGTATTCCTCAACCAAGGTTTCATGATCCGGGTATTTGGTCTGCAGGTATGCGACATGTTTTCTATAATCGCAATTACTAGTGGCCAATAACACGTCTTTCGACCCTGTGGAGCGGGGTGATTTTACAACCACCGGGACATTGAGATCGAGTGTGGTATCCTCACTGTCGCCGGGTATGATTTGATAGGGAACTGAATACGGTGTGCCCTGGAGTGACTCTCTGAACGCAATTTTGTTTTGCACCAATTCAATGGCTTCTATGGTCTGGGTCGGCAAACCGAGCTGTTGTCCAAGGTTCGCAGCCAACGAGACGTAGGAATCCATGAAACTGACAATGGCTCGGATGTCCCTGCCTTTAAACAGCAACTTGTCAAGTTTATCCAGAATGGCATCTCGATTGTCCAGGTTGACAAGAATCATTTCGTCCACATGGGGAAACTCTTCTCGTTTCTTCAGGAAACTTTTACGGTTTGTAAAGAGAATATTGTAAAAGCCCAACTGTTTGGCCGCCTCGATGGCGTCCTTGCTGGAACCAGATTTTGAACATCCCAAAAATACTAACGTTTCCAGTTCCCCCACCCCCTCCATACGGTATGAGGCAAATCCCAGCAGCTACTCGGCTAATGGCCTGATACAACGGCCCGCAAACCTACACTGGCCTAGTACGGTGCTACCCGCGACTTGTCACTGACGATGCAGCGCAACTCTGTATCTATCCTGGGATCCAGTTCGAACCTGGAGTCTCTCCCGAATATACTCGAAACAATCGGTAACTTGATGTTTTGCAGACTAGAGCGAGACAAACAGATACTATTGGTCAACGCACAATTGACCAGCGTACTGCCGTCTTGAATGGACACATATGGACCTAACGTCGTATCCTGGATAACACAGTTGTCACCTATCACCAGCGGACCCTTGAGCGTACAATTTTCCAAATGCGTATTGCTGCCGACGAATACGTCATTGCCAAATCGTTCACGAAGGATCCAGCGGTTCGCTTCCAACCAGCGGTCTACCGTTCCTACATCAAAAAATGGATTTGATGTGACTGCGCAGGACACGCCATGTTCGTGGTCTATCAACCACTGGATTGCATCGGTAATTTCGTATTCACCACGTGCCGACGGGCGAATGTTGTCAATCGCGTCAAAGATGTCCGGCGTAAAAGCGTAGATGCCGACAATGGCGAGATTGCTCTGCGGATTTTTCGGCTTTTCCTCCACCTTGACAACCCGGTCTTGAGCCAAACTTACAACGCCGTAGTCGGATGGATTCTCCACGTGGGCCAACAGAATGGCGCTTGAATGACCTGAAAATGCGTCTAGAATCGTCACAAGCGGTTCCTGCACCAGGTTGTCGCCAAGGAGCACAAGAAACGAGTCAGCGCCCACGAAGGAACGTGCCATTTTGATGGCATCGGCGATACCGCGTGGCTGCTTCTGAAAAAACAATTGAATGTCGAGTTGAGTGTACTTCGACAGGTAATCCGCGACATCTCTTTGACCCGGGTTGAGAACGACCCCAATTTCGCGAATGCTCGCGTTCACGAATTTCTCGATGCAATAATCAATGACGGGGTGATTCGCGACGGGCAGCAACGTTTTTGGAAGGGAAAAGGAAAAAGGTTGTAACCGAGTCCCTCTTCCTGCGCAGAGAATGACTCCCTTCATAATGCTCCCTCACCTCCCCTCGCAAGCTGCATACCTTCCAATCCCCATGTATTGAAAGCCGAGCGCACTCATTTGCTGAGGATCTAGAGCGTTTCTCGCATCGAACAGAAATGGGCCGCTCATCAACTGTTTTGCCTGTCGCCAATCCATGGCCAAGATCTCCGGCCACTCGGTCAACAGTAGAATGGCATCCGCCCCGCGAACGGCTTCATATGGTGAGTCCGCGTAATGAATGTCCGGAAACATCGGTTTGGTGTGGACTGTACCTTTCGGATCGTAAGCAGTAATCAAGGCCTGTCGCTCTAACAACAAAGGGATGACTCGCAACGCAGGCGCTTCGCGTATGTCGTCCGTATTCGGCTTGAATGTGAGTCCAAGGATGGCGATTCGTTTTCCTACCAGGTCATTGAGTCTGTTCTTCACTTTGCCCATAAACCAGGTTACCTGTGTCTGGTTGACCTCCTGGACTGTTTGCAAGAGCTGCATGGAAATTCCATGTTCGCTGCCCAACCGAATGAATGCCTTTACATCCTTCGGGAAACAGGAACCACCGTACCCAATCCCGGCGTGCAGGAATTTCGGCCCAATCCGCGAATCCATACCCATCCCTCGGGCGACGTCCACGATGTCCACGCCGGTTCCTTCACACAGTCGCGCCAATTCGTTGATGAACGAGATTTTTGTGGCCAGAAACGCGTTGGATGCGTACTTGATCATCTCCGCGTTACGGATTGTGGTACATAGAACAGGACTCGACACCCCAGCGTAGATCTGGCACATCATGCGGATGGCTTTTCGGGATTCACATCCAATGACAATCCTCTCCGGCAACAAGGCGTCCTCCAGAGCCCTCCCTTCTCGCAAAAACTCCGGGTTGGAAGCGACGTCAAACGGAATATTCACCCCACGTTTCTCCAGTTCTGCGCAAATGATTGGACGCACTTCATCGGTGGTACCCACCGGAACGGTGCTCTTGACGACGACCAGCCTGTAGGCGTTTATGGCAGCTCCGATTTGCCGGGCAACTGCTTTCACGTAAGACAGGTCCGCGCCACCGTCGGCATGAGACGGTGTACCTACCGTGACGTACAGGACCTCACTGCCCTCGACTGCTTCTTCGAACGACGTAGTAAAGCTCAACTTCCCGTTATTGCGCAACATTTGCAGCTCGTCTTCCAGGCCTTCTTCGTAAAACGGAAGTTTCCCAGCCTCCAACATGTTAATCTTGCGCTCGTCAACGTCGAATCCAACAACGTCGTGTCCCCACTTCGCAAACGACACGGCAGTACTGACCCCAACGTACCCCGTGCCAATGACAGTAATGTTCATGTACCGCACCTCTTGCCGTATCTGTCTTCACAAGTTCATACTGGTAGAAATATGGATGTCTACGCAGCGAGGGCACGGCAAGGGTGCATGGTAGGCGTGGCCTTTTGACATCTTCTTGCACCAGCTACTCCAACCGACTTCGAAACGACCTACCCCCAAACATTTATCAACAACGGTAGAGTAACCGCAGGTCTTGTACTTGTAGATGCACTCCCTTTTCCAGATCAAACTGTGGTGTGTACCCCAACTGCATTGCTGCCTTGCGGACATCTGCCCAGGTATCTTTGGGATCTCCGGGTTGCTCGGGAACGTACTGGCGTATCGCCTGCTTCCCAGTGCACTGTTCTATGAGCTGAATCAGTTCGTTCACACTCGCCCGACACCCACCGCCGATGTTGAATACGGTCCCCGAGTCAGTTGCCGCGGCCGCAGCGAGGTTTGCGTCGAGAGCATCATCCACAAAGGTGAAGTCACGCGTCTGCTTACCGTCTCCGTACACCGTGATGGGAACGTCGTGCAAAACTGCATAAATGAACCGATGTATGGCCATGTCCGGGCGTTGCCGTGGACCGAATACTGTAAAATAGCGAAGGGAGACTACTGGCACGCCAAAGTTGTGGGCGTACAGTTGACACAATTGCTCCGCGGACAATTTGGTCACGCCGTACGGTGAAATCGGTCGTGTAGGCCCTTCCTCATCGACAGGCCCGGACACCCCGCCATACACCGAGGACGAGGATGCGTAAATGATCTTTTTCAGGGGTACGTCTTTTGCTACCTCCAGAAGTTTCTGTGTGACAAGAATGTTCTGGTCCACGTACTCCCTGAATTGATGTCCCCAACTCGTACGCACCCCGGGGAGTGCTGCCTGGTGGTACACAACGCCAACGTCTTGTAGAAGAGCATGGAGATCACAGTCGAGTAGGTCCTGCTCCAGAAAGGTGAAATTTGGGTGATCTCGCAAAAACGATAGATTTCGCTCTTTTATCCACCGTCCGTAGTTGGGCTTGAACGCGTCAATTCCAATGACTTGCTCACCCGCGGAAAGTAGTCTTTCACAGAGATGCGAGCCAATAAACCCTGCACATCCGGTGACGAGTACCGTTCCCACCTTAGGTCCCCCAAACATCCAGGATTTCCCGAGCCACGCGGTCCCACTTGTAGTGTTGCTTTGCAAGCCTTCTTCCGTTTCGTCCCATGGTTTGTCTCAACTCACTGTCAGACAAAAGCCTTCCTATCTGATTTGCAAGTGCCTTAGGATCCTCAGGTTGCTCGACGACGACGCCGTTCGTGCCCGGAACAATGATCTCGGGGTTACCGCCCCTCGCCGTTGTAACAATGGGCAGGCGTGCAGCCATCGCCTCGTAGTGCACTCTTGCCAGCGGTTCCTCCCACTGAGACGGGCAGACAAACAAATCGCCGAGCCAGAACCACTTGTGCACTTCATTCGGTGCAACAAACCCCGTCGTGACCACCGGAATTGGGCAGCGTGCAGCCAGCGCCCGTACATATGCAACGTAGTCACTGATCTCGTCGTCGCTGTACCACTTGCTCCCAACGAGAACCAGGGCCGTATTTCGATGGGATTTGGCCACATGCCACATGGAGCGCAACAAGATGTCCGCCCCTTTTTTCGGAGAGAGACGTCCCACAAACAAAACGACTTCGCGATTTCCAAGCCCGAATGTCTTACGCAGTTCTCTACGAACGCTATCTGCTTCTTGTATTCGAGGACTGTATCGGTCAACATCCACCCCAGAGTAGATGGTTCGCAACTTCTTGCCGGCCCGTGGATAATCTGCTACAATTCGCTGGCCGACATAATTACTGACGGTTACGATTCTCTCTACGCTTTTAATAGCTTTCTTTGCCTCATCAGGGGTGATCTTTTCAGGCACAAACATGTCATTGTGCATACTGAGCACGATTCGTGAATTCTGTGCAACCTGGCGGACTGCATTCACCATTCGCGGACGATTGAAAATGTGAATGAGGTCAAACGACTTCTTTTCAGTCCTCAGAAATTCGACGACCCCCTGTTCGTATAGGTCGTACACTTTCCCGGGAATTCTCACGTAACGTACACCGCTTCGACCTTCTTTCACAGGCAGGTCCGGATCCTGAATTCCCAAAATGGTCAACTCGTGTTGCTTCGCCAATAACGGGGTGACACCTTCGATATAGGTTTGAATCGCTCCGCCCCGAATCGGAGGGACGGGTAATTTTTCGGTAACAATGAGCAAGACTCTCATCGTGCCTTGGCTCCCTTCCGTTGTGCCTTAACGCCCGTCCGTTCTGTCTTCGTCCCCGTCCGTTCTGTCTTCGTCCCCGTCCGTTCTGTCTTCGTCCCCGTCCGTTCTGTCTTCGTCCCCGTCCGTTCTGTCTTCGTCCCCGTCCGTTCTGTCTTCGTCCCCGTCCGTTCTGTCTTCGTCCCCGTCCATTCTGCCTTTGTCCCCGTCCGTTTTGCCTTGACTTCCGTGCCAGTCAGACCAAGTTCTTTCAATGCTGACCACTTCGTACTCTCCGATGTCTCAAGCCGCTGCAATAAGGCCTCTAGCTCCGTCGTCATGAAAGTCGTCGGATCGTAGACAATTTCCTTGATATTCTTGTAGAACTCGTTGGGCAAGGCCATGTCAATAAGTAGCATTTGGTACAGTTCGGGCTCCAAGGGGAACGCCTTGCTATACGCATCAATCATGCCGCGCATCCAAGTCACGTCCCACACACCCATGTCATCCATCGTGGAAGCAATTAGTTTTCGTAAGTCGCGAATGGGCAAGTCAAATGCCACGCCGTCCAAATCAATGATCCAAATGCCGCCGCGCCCCTGTTGTCCGTTCGACCAGCCATAGTCCTGGTGAACAAGCCCCCATTCCGACTCGCCTCGGGCGGCTAGTTGAGCGTACGGAGATTGCTCTAACAGTCGAATGGCCTGTCGCGCCTGTTCCTCATATTTATCCACAACCTGTAAAAGGGTCCGACTTGCCGGCAGATCGGAGTAAGTTTGTGCAAGTACGCGAAACCAGTCGATTTTCGTCAGTACTTTGTCGTACGTTTTCGGCCAGCGGTATAGTCGCGACGCCCGGTACGCACCTTTTGGCTCTGCATAGCCTTTGGACAGGCGGTGGAACTCTCCGAGACCGTAGCATAGTTCTTGGGCACCAGAGAGGTCAATTTTGGAGGCCTGAACGAGAGATTCTTCCCAGTCAGTGACAATCCACAACTTTCCCCCCGCTTGCGTGTATAGTTGTTTTTCTTTTTTGGTCGGAATCAAGGCTGGCACACGTGCCCGTTGTTTGACCAAATAGTCTTGCGCTCCAACAGAAAAAAGACTTCGCTCCGGTGAACGGTGCAATACCTTTAGGCTGCGCGGTCCGTGGTTGGTGTCAATTTTCCAAATTGCCCCCCCTTTGTCAGACTTTGCGGTAATGAGTGTCTTGTTGTTGACTTTCATGTCGTATCTAGACATTACCTTTTGGGCAAGGGCCTCCACTTCCGGTGGCACCGTCATGTCCGGATCTGCGTATCCATCGTTTATCCAAGGACAAATCATGTACTCCGCCACCCTTATCCCTCCCTCACAGTTTCTCCTAGTGTATCGGTGGACAGGGCAGGGGGTACAAGACACCCATCCCGTAGGGAGTAGAATTGGCGAATACCACATGTACGCGGCGAAAAAGGTGGATTCGTTGCCTGATGAAAGACAAATAAAGGAGGTGGGATAGTTAATAGAGGACCGAAATAGGATGAACGTGGGTGTCTACAATCAGCCTTTCAGGCCGGTTGCGTGTAGTGTGTTAGCATGGAATGACCATCACCGGACAGGCGTGACTACCCGTCCGGTAATGACGTGAAGCACGGGGATTCCAATCCCTCCATATACGTAATCCAGCAGTTACTGGCGTCGTAACAGGAAACGCTGTACCTTGCCACTCGGCGTCTTCGGCAAGGCTTCGACGAATTCAATCTCGCGCGGGTACGCATGCGCAGACAGGGTGCCTTTGACAAATTCCCGCAATTCTTTCGTCAATGCGTCGGAGGGAGTATGTCCCGGCCGCAACACGACGTATGCCTTCACAATTTCGCCGCGCCGCTCATCAGGCACGCCGACCGCCGCCGCTTCCGCCACCGCCCCGTGTCCCATCAAAGCGCTCTCCACCTCGAAGGGACCAATTCGGTAGCCGGCACTACTGATGATGTCATCCGCGCGGCCAGAGAAATAGATGTACCCATCGGCATCTTGGCTCGCCGCGTCTCCCATAAAGTAATAGCGCGGACCTGCCGGAAAGCGTTCTGCCGTCCGCTCGGGATCTGCAAAGTAACCACGGAACCAGTACAGCGGCGATTGTTCGATGTCCACTGCCACCTGACCCTCGGTGCCTGGGGGAAGTTCCATCCCCTCAGAATTGACAACCACAATCCGGTATCCTGGCATAGGGTGTCCCATTGACCCCGACCGGAGCGGTCGCCGCAGGGCTGGAAAGTGGTGGTTGTTGACCACCATGCCATGCTCAGTTTGGCCGTAGTGGTCGTGAATGGGTAAGCCCAGGTTTGCCTCCGCCCAGTCAACGACGTCAGGGTTGAGCGGTTCCCCCGCGCTTGAGAGGACACGCAGGTGTAGCTGGTCCTTCAGACCCTCCGGCACACCTTTGGCGCGCATGGATCGGTAGACGGTGGGTGCGGCAGCGAAGTTGGTGACGCGGTATTCCCTTAAGCGGCGATAGACTTCGGTCGCATCAAAAGGCGCATTCACCATCATGGTCGTGTTCCCCAAAAGAAGAGGGCCGATCAGCCCGTAGTACAAGCCATAGGCCCAACCGGGGTCGGCCATGTTCCAGAACACATCGTCCTCCCGCAGGTCCAGCCCGAAGCGCATGTACGCCTCAAACGCCGCAAGCGCCCGAACAGGTACCTCCACCCCCTTAGGATGTCCTGCTGTGCCAGATGTATAGAGCAGGATGAAGAGGTCGTCTCCAGAAACTGAAACAGACTCCGTCAGCGGCGCTGCCGTTTCCAGTGCCTCCCGGAACGACACGTCTGAGGCATAAAGAGTGTCATCCCCTCTGGCAACCGTCACAACGTGTACGCGCTCCGTGTTGACGGAGCCCACCCCGTCAGCCGTCCCGTCAAGCTTAGATCGATTGACTGTGTCGGTGATAATCACACGCGCACCGCTATTCTCCACGCGATGAGCGATGGCCTGCGGACCGAACGCAGTGAAAAGAGGTACGTGCACGGCACCGAGTCGCCACACCGCAAGAACAGCGATGACCAGCTCTGGACTCTTCGGCAATAAAATGGCAACCCTATCCCCGTGGACGATTCCCAAGTCTCGCAAAACGCTTGCAAACCGGGCGGAGAGGTCGTGCAAGTCGGCGAACGTAAAAGCTTGTCGCTGTCCCGTTGCATCCTCGTAGTTTAATGCGACTTTATTGCCATCGTGTCGGTCACAGAGAAAGTGAGCGACTGAACCGACCGGGTGGCTGTATTCTTCCATCCACATGCTCACCTGAGCCAGTGGGTACTCCATGTTCACGGTGCCATTCATGATGACCCGTACATTGTCATCCGTTGGTCTTTGCATGCGCGTGCCTCCTCGTGGCAAACTATTCGTTTAAACTCTAAACCTCTGACGATATCGTTTTTCCAATAAATTAAACAGATTACATAAATATTAAGAAAACCGCTATTGTTAGTAATTGTAGATACAGCAGAGAGACAAGTCAACCGCATCAAACGGTTGCGAGCTTCAACAGTGTGTGATATAAGACAGCCGCCCCTGCTGCGCAGTCCTCCGGCGAACTCCACTCATCCGGATGATGACTCACACCGTCCTTCGAGCGCACAAAAATCATACCCACGGGACATAGGTCCCGAAGCTGCATGCAATCGTGACCCGCACCACTGACCACCGGAATGGTCTTGATGCCAAGTGCCGCACACGCTTCGTACACCGCATCCTGGATGTCAATGGAGCAGTGAACCGGTGCTATGTCCTGCAAGACTTCTACGTCGAACGCCAATCCACGCGCATCGCATATTTGCCTGGCCTGTTGGCGAATCCGTAACTCCACGTTCTTCCTCGTATCTACGTCAACATCGCGCAAGTCCAACGTGAATTCCACACGTCCGGGAATGATGTTGACGCCACCTGGAAACACACTCAGTTGCCCCACGGTACCGACCGTTCTCTCCTCTTTGCGGGTTTCCCGCTCGATGACCTGCAAAATCTCCGCCGCACCCACGAGCGCATCGTGCCGCATCGACATCGGAGTTGTCCCCGCATGTAACGCTTGTCCTGTGATGGTAAACTTCAACCACAACGGGCCTGCAAGGCCTGTGACAACGCCAACCGACAAGTCCGCCTGCTCAAGGACCTTGCCTTGCTCAATGTGCGCCTCCACGTACGCGTAAACGGAACCTTTGGGGCGAGCGGCCTCAGAGATCTTCGCCGGATTCAATCCAGCTTGTCGCATCGCTTCTACAATGCTGATGCCATCCGAATCTGTAGCTTTAAGCTCGTCCAAGGTTAAGGTTCCAGCGAGTGCTCGGCTGCCAATCATGCCAAACCGAAACCGAGCGCCCTCTTCGTCCGTGAACGCGATGACTTCAATGGGCCTATCGGTCTGAACCCCCGCCTCGTTCATACACTGCACCGCCTCCACCGCACACAAGACGCCAAGGGGTCCATCGAAGTTGCCTCCGTTCAACACCGAATCCAGGTGCGATCCCGTCAGTACCACCGCCGCTTCAGCAACTTTTCCCTCTCTCCGACCAATCAGGTTCCCGACCGCATCCTCCCGGACGGCTAGACCTGCTTCAACCATCCACTGCCGAACCAAATCCTTAGCAGCACGCTCCTCTGCAGTAAAAGACAATCGCGTGATTCCGCCGGATGGTTGCTGCCCGATTTCGCCCAGTGCCATCAGGCGCCGCCACAGTCTCTCTTGGTTCACCATAAACGTCCCCCCCACATTGATGACAAGAAGGCACTGCGATGCGCGCAACGCAATGCCTTCCGATAACCAATAACCAATCATGCAGTGGCAGACTGCTCCGACTTCACATCGCGCGCCACAGCAGACACCGCAAGAACCACAACGAAGTTCACCAATAGCGCCCAGAAACCGGTGTTCACACCCCACAGAAGCGACTGCTTTGTCAGGGTGAAATAGACTACCAATGCCACACCCACGAGGATACCAGAGAACGCGCCAACTTTGGTCACTGAACTTCTGGCAAAGAGCGACAGAAGCACCGTCGGGAAGAACTGTGACACAAAATTGTAACCCATCAGCAACAGAGTTACAATCGCTGCGTTGCTGTGAATGGAAAAGATAAATGTGACGGCGGCCACAATCCACACAAAAACGCGGGCAACCGTCTGCACCTTTTGATCCGATGTGTGGTGTACAAGCGGACGGTAAATGTTTTCAGCAATCAAGGTTCCAGCACACATGAGCATCAAGGAACCTGGCACGATTGCGGTCAGTACACCTGCTCCACCAATGATACCTGCGACCCACGCGGGAAACACCTTCTGAACCGCTGCAAGCAGTGCGAGGTTAGAGTTCTTCAGCCCAGGCACAATCAAAATCGCCGCAAATCCTGCGAAAAACACGAAAAGCAGAATCAATTGATATAGCGGCAGGAAAATCGCATTCCGGCGGAAGACGCGCTCATTCTTGGCGGAGTACACCGCGCCAAAGGCGTGTGGCCACATGTAAAAACCAAGGCCGGTCAAGACTACGGTGGACATGAACCACGGAATACCCATGCCATGTGCACCCAGCGTCAAAAATCCCGGCCTTTCTGCATTGATTTTCGTAAACATCGCGTGCAAGCCGCCAACATGAGCTGGTAATGCAATCCCTACCACCACGACAACAATTAAAATCATAATGTCCTTCAACACAGCCGTCCAAGCCGTGCCGTGAATGCCACTTATCGTCACGTAGAAGGCGAGGACAACCATCGCGATAGCGATGGCCGTTGCTTGGTTGATGGTGCCGTAGGATGCCGTTTGCACAATCAGTCCAAGGCCTGTCATCTGTGACTGGAGATAAGGTACAATGGCGACAACGCCGACTACCGCAACCAGAATACCGAGCCACTTGCTGTCAAACATCTGATTAAAAAAGTCCGATTGCGATATGAGTTTGTGTTCCTTTGCGTAACGCCAGATGGGCGGCAACAGAAAGTACGAAAAAAGATAGGCTACGGCACCGTAAGCCAAGATATAAACGGTAGGGCCCCCTGTTCCGTACGCCCACCCGCTTCCACCGAGGAACGTGAATGTCGTGTAAATTTCGCCTGCCATCAGGAGAAATACCAACAGAATGCCAAAGCCGCGGCCACCCACCGACCACTGTTCCAAGTTCATCTGCTTCCGCCGCTGCGCGAGGAGGCCTAAAATCAGTGACACGACGATGGTGATGAAGATGATCACGATGGATGACGTGTGCATGGGGGTTCGTCTCCCTCCTGATTGATGGGATCAAACTTGTACACGATGGCCATGCACAAAGATGTGAGCACGACCCAAAGTACGATGTAAAAGAATAAGAACGGCATGCCTAGCACAATCGGCGTAACATGGTTAGCAAAAATCACGCCAATAAAAATTCCAATCAATGGTACGAGCGTGAGCCATCGAATGGACAATGACGCCACCTCCTTCCCTCAGGCATTTCAAAATGACGCATTACTCTGCGAGTGTCTTCAGGACAATTCCAACGAAGGCTTCCACACCGATGGGCAGAGAATTCTCATCGATGGTGAACTTGGGATGGTGATGCGGGTAGACAATGCCCTTTTCGACGTTGCCGGCTCCAACGTTGAAGAACGTGCCTGGCGTGACGCTTTGGTATGCAGAGAAGTCCTCGCCGCCCATGTGTGGTTCTCCTTCAATCACGACGTCTTCCCCAAAGACGTCAATCAGTGCCTGGCGGACCTTTTCAGTCACTGCCTCGTCGTTGATAACCGGGCGATAGCCCTGTTCGTAGCGGAACTCGTATGTAGCTCCGTGCGCCTCGGTGATTCCCTTTACAATTTGCTCCATGAGGCGCGGCACTTCCGTTCGAAGTTCCGGCTTGAACGAACGCACCGTCCCGTTTAACTCCACAGTCTCCGGAATGATGTTGTGTGCAGTTCCAGCGTGGAACTGTGTAACGGACAATACGAGGGGATCCAGTGGGTCCGTATTGCGAGAAACAATGTGTTGAAGGTTGGTCACCACTTGCGCAGCAATCACGATGGGGTCCACCGTGGCATGCGGCTGGGCTGCGTGGCCGCCTTTGCCGCGAATAGTGATGTAAAATGTGTCCGGTGCCGCCATCAACGGGCCGGATCTCACTGCGATTTTTCCGACCTCTAGTGGTGACCAAAGGTGAATGCCAATGACGGAATCAACGCCTTCCATCACCCCTGCGTCCACCATTTGTTGTGCCCCGCCCGGGAAGAGTTCCTCTGCATGTTGGAAGATGAAACGAACTTCACCGTGGATCTTGTCGGCGAGGCCAGACAGGATCTTTGCGGTACCGAGCAACATCGCCGTGTGGCCATCGTGTCCACAAGCATGCATTTTTCCTGGTGTCTTGGAGGCAAAGTCAAAATTGTTCTCCTCTGTAATCGGCAATGCATCCATGTCTGCACGAATGGCTAAAACTGGTCCAGGAAAGGAACCCTTCAAACGTGCCACGACACTCGTCTTCGTCGGCCTCGAGAGTTCCAGTCCGCCAAACGAAGCCAGTGTGTCGTAGACGAATTGCGACGTCTTCTCCTCTTCGAATGACAACTCAGGGTTTTGGTGCAAGTAGCGTCGCCATTGGACGACGTCTTCCGTAACCTGTTCTACCAGTGAACGCACATAGGTGAACTCGACTGCCATCGCTGATCTCCTCCAACCTTCACCAATTTACCGTTATTCCAATCATATTATTATTTCAAATTATTTTACTATAAAATGTATTATGTATCGACAGTGATTTGGGATAAAATCGCAAAAAATCGATGATCCCTAGGATCACTGCTTGATCACAGATCATCAACGGTTTGTAAAATTCCACGGCAGTGGTTCGTCGCTGTTTTGCAAATCGCTGGTCTTGTGAAGTGGTTTCTGAGAAGAAAACAGCTACTCCTTACTCACGCCGCTCCTTTGGACATCGTAAATTTTCCGCGGACGCCCGCGCTGGTAAGACGTGACCTCACCTACGATCGTGGCCATCCCGTGTGCTTCAAGGGTCGACAGAATGCGGCGTGCGCTTCGCAGGAGAATGTGTAAATATTGCGCCAATTCATGTGCGGTAATACGCGTCGATCCCCGCTTCGCAAGCACACCGGCAATTTTCATCAAGGTCAGTGCACTGAGCGGGACTTCACGGCCTCAAGCCCAGCTTCCTGAACCACATAAATTTGCCTATTACAGTGCTAGACGGCCCGTTCTTGCGCATCGCGAACTGTCTTGCCGTGCAATGCCCGCGGTGATGAGGTGGTATTCAAGGTCAGCGATAGCATGCAACTGAGGTTTTCGCTGGAACGTGTTCGTCAGCTCTTCTATGTCCCCACGCGTCGCGTAAATCATCCACTGATTGACGCTGACTTTCTGCGTAGTCCCGTGTAGATACCGCGAATAGCGATGAATGGCCGAATCAAAGCCCGCTTCTGACATTCGTGGTTCATCGCTATCGGTGCGCTGGATCACTTGCACGGCGACTTGGGCATCGCGAGACAGCAACAATGCTTGTGTCTGAACAATACTCTCAACCTGTCTGACCTCGCTGGGAGTTGGGGTGATGTGCGTAGAAGGAATCCCTAATTGCTCCAATTTCAACCGAGCAGAGCGTAGGCAAGTTACCGCCACTTTGCTAAGGTCGCGCTCCCAGAGTGATTTGTGTATGGACCAGCTCTTCCGAGCAAATGCTTCCAGTGTAATGCTTTACGTTAAATGTCGATTCTATACCGACGTCCACAAGAGACTGCTGCAATGTGTCCGGGCTGAGTGTGTCGAAGCTCATCTCTGAAATCCGTACACCGCGTTCATGGCCCCAGTACAAGAGCGCCTTAAACAGCCCCTCACCAGAGTGACGGGTGTAAAAAGCAGGCCTGTGTACAGGATGACGTATGGAATCTGTCCACAACCACATCTGTGCCTCGGGCAAGATAGGGGCTGATTCTGTCTGGAATTTCATCCTCTTCTCAATAAACGACTGGAATCAGTTCCAGTTCACCAAATTCCTTCGCTACGTCCTAAATCACAGAAAGGGAATCATTAGCACCAACCACGCCTAAACGGATGCGCCATGAAATGGACATATCCTCATTTACTCTCAGTCATTGCAAAAAAATCCAATTCAATGTTGGACGTCCACCGGTGCTGCCAAGCGGCAGCTCGGTTACAGACAAAATCCATCATCTTATATCATAAACCACGTTCAAGTTACGCGTCAGCGTCGCGTAGCCATGTGCAAATCGCTCATGTAAAAAACGCTACAGGATAATCCTGTAGCGCCCTCATCAAGTGACATATTGAAAATGGTGAATTATTGGGCAAATATGAGTTGTCCAATACGAGCAATGGTTGGTTGCGACCAGACCCAACTGTTCGCTGGCGTTTCACTTGGGTTGTAAAATACCATCGCCCCAGGCACAACATCTGTGTGATTCTCCAAAACGTCTTCGGCAGCTTGTTGGCTGCTTGCGTTCGGTGTCGAATAAATATACCCGTTGGCAACACTGGTAAATTGGTAGTGACCATTCTGCACCTGAAACACAACATCTTTTACCGTATTGCCATAACCGCCGTGATTCATTCGATGAAGGATGACATCTCCGACCGCAATCTGCGCTTGCAGCGGCTGATTGCCCGCTTCGGCGTGAATCACATGCTGCATCCAGTACAGGTTCTCTGAAGTAGCAGTTGTGTTCTGGGTGTTGCCAGAGCCTTCAGGTTCAGGCAGTCTCAATACCGTGCCGACCAACATGTCGTATGGGTTTACCGTAGGATTCGCATTCTCCAACGCCTGCACTTGGATTCCATATGCCTTGGCAATCAACCACATGGTATCTCCAGGCTTCACGGTTACTGTATTCGATGTTGCCGCAAATGCCGGCGTGAAGCTTGCACAGCCGACAACGGCAGCGGAAACCATGCCCAAACCAACACGTGACAAACGCAATCTTTTCATCCTCTCGTTTTTGCCTCCGAGGTTAGTTGTCGGGTTCGGATGACGAGATCACCCGGCGCTACTCAGCGCTTCACCCCAGGTCCGAAGACCAATTACATCCCCCGTACATCGGTGGCAGCGATAGCACCGATGATTAGGCGTTTTTGTTGTATACATCGATGAAGTTTATCAAGATTAGAAGGCAATTGAAATGATAATTGATTACCACTTCCACCAATGTATTTATTCTGTTTCCATAGTTTCCACTGCTGTCCCCGATATGTGCCCCATTAGATTCATCAGAATTGACAATATAATCTCGAAAGTGTCACCATTGATGATAGCAACGCATTCATCACTAATTTATCCAGAGAGGAGAGAACGATATATGTCGATTCCATTGCAAACGAATCTTCCCGCAGCAAACAAGTGCATCGATAAGAAGGCACTCATTTCCATCGCGTTGGCATGGGCGTTCGACGCGATGGACTTTTCTATTCTCACTTTCGTCTTATTGGACATCATGAAAGATTACCACGTGCCTCTGGCACTGGCGGCCGGAGTGTCTTCGGCAACCACATTTGCACGCCTAGGTGGCGGATTTTTGGGTGGATTGCTGGGCGACTACTGGGGTCGCAAGATGACTCTCGTCATCTCAATTTTGTGGTTCTCGGTGTTCGAGTTTCTCACTGGTTTCTCGCTTGGTTTTACATTGCTGTACCTGGTTCGCATCCTGTACGGCCTTGGCATGGGAGCCATGTACGCGAGCGGTACACCCATGCTGATGGAGATGATGCCTGCGAAATGGCGCGGCCTGGCTTCTGGCCTCATGCAGTCCGGATTTTCTTTCGGCTACATTTTCGCAGCCATTATCTACCGAGAATGGTACAGTTCTCTCGGCTGGCACACCATGTTTTATATCGCATGTGTTCCTGCACTCCTCGTCATGTTGTACATTTGGTGGCAGTTGCCGGAGTCTCCACGATGGAAACTTGAGCGGGAAGCGCGGCACAAAAAATCCATTCCGCTGTCTCAGCTCTTTGTGAAAGGAAACACTTGGACAACGATCCACGCGGCCATCATCGCCATCATCGCGTTTAGCGTGACTTATCCCATTAACACGTTCTACGCAACCTTGTTGAAATCCCAGGGTCATTTTGAACCAACTGTTGTCGCAAATACGATTATCTTGCTGAATGTTGCCGGAATCATCGGAAATATCGTAGGCGGTTGGGTATCTGACATCATAGGCCGCCGAGCGACCATCATCATTTCCGCGATTGGAACCCTGCTCTGCTCCTTCGTCTTTCAATCCATCACCAATGACATGCTGAGAGACATATTCACTTTCTTGATTGGCCTTTTTTCCATTGGCGGTGTGTGGGCCGCCATCCCAACCTATCTGGCGGAGCATTTTCAGACGAATGTACGTTCGACGGGTCAAGGAACGACCTACCATATTGGTGCGGCTCTGGGCGGAGCCGTGGTGCCCTTGATTGTATCCGGGATAGCGTCGGCGGTAGGAGGCTTGGCGCACGCAATGACCTATTCCGTGGCCGGGGCTTCCGTTTTCATGATCCTTTTCACCGTCATGTGGCGGGAATCGAAAGGTGTGCAACTGGACTAGTCAGCCCATCCTTTTGGGGAAATTCTTCGCTTGTCTGAAGACAAATGGCTGGGTTCAAAGTACGTGGGTCATCTTGATACGTTCATGCATCGGTGACATGAGATGACACTGCAAACCAGAATGGGGCTGTCCCAAAAGTCATCCTGAGATGAGCTGAAGAGACAACCCCTTGGTGTTGTGGTGTTCGTTTTTTGCCAGTTTAGCCAAAAAGGGGGCTACAAATCTGTCGAAATAAACTCCGACATCTCGTCAACGCTTTAGAATGTGAGCCCACCATCGACACTTAAAACTGCCCCGTTAATAAAGCTGGCCTCATCTGATGCGAGAAACAGATATGCATGAGCTATGTCCTCCGGCTGTCCGAGTCGGTGCAGCGGGGTTTTTTCTTTCATCGTATCCAGCACCTTGGGAGGCATCTGCTCAGTCATTCCAGTCATGATGAAGCCAGGAGCCACCGCGTTCACACGAATGCCTTTGGGTCCAAGTTCCTTCGCCCAAGTTTTCGTCATTCCAATGACGCCGGACTTGGTTGCAACGTAGTTTGTTTGTCCAATGTTGCCGTACAGCCCGACCACGGAAGCAGCGTTCAGGATGACGCCGTGCCCTTGGGGTACCATGACCCGGGCCACCGCCTGCGTGCAGTAAAATACACCTGTCAGGTTTACCGCGACCACTTGGTCCCACTGTGCTGGGTCTAATTTCGTCAGCAACCCGTCGCGCACGATACCCGCATTATTCACCAGCACATCGATGCGGGAAAATCTTTTCACGGCTGCGTCGACCATTTGTTGCACGTCGTACAGATTGCTGACATTAACTTTCACAAACTCTGCTTCTGCTCCCACCTGCCGAAGTTCTTCGACGGTGGCCATCCCCAGTTCTTCATCGAAATCGGCAATCACCAGCTTAGCCCCGTTTCTTGCAAACACGCAGGCTGTGGCTTTCCCGATTCCACTGGCAGCCCCGGTGATCAGAGCGACCTTGTCATGCAGACGCATGCGTGCTCCCCCTCATCGGTTTCTACGCACGTGCAACAAATCGCGTGCTGTCTTCCATCATCCGAAAGAAAGTGCGTTGCTGACTCCTGGCGGCCGCTACGAACGAATCATGCCAATTCCACCACGTAGTAGACCGTTCGCCTTGAATCTTTTCGAAGTCCTTTTGATCCCCTTCCCAGACCCGCTCGATTTTTTCCGCCAGATCAAACGAGAACTGAAGCGGAGTCAGGGCGATGGCTTCTACCTGTTTGGCTAATGGCTTCAGCGGGCTGTTTTCCGGGAAAAACACTTCACTGCTTTTTTTGACGACCTCTTGAGAGAGCGTCTTCACTTGCTGCCGCTGTTCTTTCCCCCATGTCAATGCCTTGCCCAGCGCCAGCTGCCATTCATTCTCCGCATCTTTTATCTGTTGACGGGTGTGCGACACGAGTGCTTCGTATGAGTTCCACAGTGCATCCACCAGTGCGTCACTCACGTATTGTGCTTGATCCTTCTTTTCCTTCTGGCTCATCTAAAGCCCTCCCCTGAGGTTGGTTATTTTTCTCTACCTCTTCCCCCTCCTTGCGGAAGGGGAAGAGGTAGAGGTCAAACATTTTGGAGTACATGTCGAAGAATTGATTCAACATGTTTTGGTAGCGTTGCAGTTCATCAGCGTATGCTTGGAGATACTTCTCGCCCATTTCAGTCAGAGAATACAGCCGTTTGGCCGGACCGCTCGACGAGGTGTCCCATTCAGAATGCACGTAGCTCTCCTTTTCCAACTGTCGCATCGTGCGGTAGAAATTTCCCTGGTCAAGGGCCTGAAACCCAAGGGATGTCAGCTTTTGCATCAACTCATAGCCGTGAATCGGCATGTCGCGCAAGAGGAGCAGGATGTGTGGTACTAAAAAGTTTTTC
Organism: uncultured Alicyclobacillaceae bacterium; assembly: GCA_963788285.1. Taxonomy (GTDB): domain Bacteria; phylum Bacillota; class Bacilli; order Alicyclobacillales; family Alicyclobacillaceae; genus Alicyclobacillus_A. Next base: position 33,019 of record CAWBGB010000017.1, on the reverse strand, counting down.
CCCAATCCACCCAGTCCGGTCGGTCCGCTCGGTGCTTTGTGTTCTGCCATTGAAATCACCTTTTCAATTTCACCTATATGTATTTTACACCTATGTGCATCAAATTCATATCCCTTTTTTAAAAATTTCTTTTTGCCGTGTATGGTCAGCACTTCATTCGGCAAAACAAGGTAACGGGATTATCAGTTGGATCCGTTTTTGAATACGATATTCCACCACCTGTGAAATGAGGTTTTCTCATGTACACTGCCACACTCCGTAACTTGACAATCCACTGCGACAGGATGGGCTCGGGAGAACCGCTGGTTTTGATTCACGGCCTGGGTGAACGAAAGGAAGGATGGGCCTGTCAGTATGCGCTGGCCAATTCATATGATCTGATCATCCCCGATTTGCCGGGTCATGGCCAATCCACACCTGCCGAGGAAGTTTCAATCGAGTCATTTGCACGGTACATTCTAGAACTGTTGGACGTACTGGAAGTTGAAAGCGCACACATTTGTGGATTGTCGATGGGCGGTGTCGTCGCTCAAGAGATGTACCGTATAGCGCCGGATCGTTGTCGATCTCTCATTCTTGTAAGCACCTTTTTCTACGTTCCGCGGCTGATGCGGGCCCCGCTCTACCAGTTGTGGACGTGGCGTGCCAACTTCCTTCCACAACCATGGCGGACGTCACTGGCGGCTGCTACGTGCCTGGTCAATTGGAAGAGCGAGACGCTGGAACGCTTTCACCATGCCATGGAGCTTAACTCAAGCACCTATCGTCAGACGCTAGAAGCTTGTCTACAAGTGGACAATACCGAGTTGTTACCACAAATTCAGGTGCCTACATTAATCATTGCCAGCGACTACGATCTCCTCACACCGCTATGGAGTCAGGTGATGATACATCACCTTATCCCAGGCTCACAAATGGCCATTCTCCGTTGTGCCGGGCACATGGCAAAACTGGAGCAACCAGAGGAGTTTAATCGGAAGATCCTTGAGTTTCTTTCCGAGTTGAAAATTCAAAAGTCAACGGCCAGTCAAGACATTAAAAAAGAGACCTGAATGAATCTCAGGTCTCTTTGTGATCTCCATGTCATTGATATTAATCCCGTGCGGCGAGCCAAGCAGATGTGTCCGGATAAACTTTCTGTTTCGCCGTGCGACCGAAGACGAGACTGACGTGGCCGACCGGATAGTTGTTCTCCTGTTTGTCCGTACTGCTGATGTAGTCAAACAAGGCTCGCGTTTGATCACAAGGTGCGATGTGGTCGTGCTCTGCCGTTAGAATCAACACTGGGCACTCAATCCGTGCGAGATCCACGCGCCGTCCGCGCAGTACAATCTCGCCTTTAATGAGCTTGTTTTGCTGATAGAAGTCTCGAATCCACTCGCGGTAAGTCTGACCTGGAAAGTCAGTGCCGTCGTTCACCCACTTGTTCACGAGGCGCCAATTGTGCACAAATTTTTCATTGTCCACTTTCTCAAACAGTTGCACCCAGGGATTAATGAAGTTGCTCATCGGTTTCAGCATCTTGTTCCCGAGGTCTATCATATGGGAAGGCACGTTGCCAAACGTCTCCACCAGTTTGTCAACATCGAAGTACTTTTCGTCGAGCCATTTGTTGTACAGCACAGCATGCCGGAAATCGATAGGAGCAGCGAGAACCACCAGGTTTTTTACGCGTTCCGGAAATAGTGCGGTGTACATCGTGCCCATCGTGCCACCCATGCAGTATGAAAACAGGTTGATGGACTCCTGGCCGCTATACAGGCATACGCGCTCTACTGCTTTTGCCAGATAATCGAGGATGTACTCGGCAAATCCATTGCGAGAATCCTCAATCCCCGCGTCGCCCCAATCCAGCATGTAGACGTCAAATCCATCTTGCAGCAAATATTCTACGAACGAGTTGCCCGGCTCGACATCGAGGATGTAGGGCTTGTTGATCATCGCGTACACCATGAGAATAGGCGTCTTCTTGGTGACCTTAGCGTCTACTGGCGTAAAATGGTAGAGCTTGCTTTTGTTCTTTCGCCAAATGATTTCCTTCGGGGTCATCCCCATTTCCGGTTCCGCTTTCGTGATAACTTCCAGTACTTTGCGCTGCCGTTCACTCCATTGAACGACTGGGATGTTCTTCTGTTCGGCGCCTTGTTCGCCATCTATCATTTGTTTCCAGGCCTCTGCCCAATTTCCGTGCGCGGTCATGATTTCACCTCCATAAAATACCCCTGGTTCACTGACCAGGGGCACATTGCCGTTGTTACATGTACATGCCGCCGTTTACGTTGATGCTCTGGCCAGTGATGTAGTCACCGTCAACGACTAAGAAGCGGACTGCTTTGGCCACTTCCTCCGGTGTCCCGAAGCGGCCCAACGGAATTTTAGAGATGATCTTTTCTTGAACCTTTTCCGGTACGGCCGCCACCATGTCGGTGAAGGTATAGCCTGGGCAGACACAGTTGACCGTTATGTTGTAGCGTGCCACTTCCAGCGCAAGGGATTTTGTAAAACCAATCATCCCCGCCTTTGCGGCCGAGTAGTTGGTCTGACCAAACCCACCAGCCTGACCAATGATGGACGAAATGTTGATAATTCGACCATAGTTTTGCTCAATCATGTTTGGAAGAACCAGTTTGGTGAGGTGGAAGAGGCTGTTCATATTGGTGGTGATGACTTCGTTCCATTGTTCTTCAGTCATGTTCACAAATTTCGCGTCGCGTGTAATGCCCGCGTTGTTGATGAGGATGTCAATCTTCCCATAGGTTTCCATGACCTCTTCATAGACCCTTTTCATGGCATCCGGATTGGAGACATCCCCTTGTACCGCCGTAACCTTTGAATTGTACGACGAAATTTCACGCACCACTTCCTGTGCCCGATCCGCATTGGACACATAGTTGATTGCGACCGTTGCGCCCTGGGCCGCCAGTTCTTTGGCGATCTCTGCGCCGATGCCACGAGAACCGCCCGTCACTAATACAACGCGATCCTGTAGAATTTTGTGCGTAGCCAGTTCATTTACCGAAATTGCCATGGGTTCGTCCCTCCAAGTATCACGTGATGATTTTCTATCAAAAGAACCTTCACTATGTGGTCACACGAGTTCCGATTTCGATTCGTCCGCACCGTCTTGGGCTCTCTGCACACGTCTGCGGTTTTTCGTGGCCGCTGCGTTCTTGTCGGAGTCAGATACCTCCGGCAGCTGGAGCTGACCGATTGCTTCCAGCTGCGCTGTAATGGCGTCCAGCTGGTCTCGCACATCAGCGCTGTTCAACGCGAGCTTCTCCAACCGGGCCAGACGTTCGTCCAGCTGGTCAATCTTGCTCTCCACGCCAACGAGTAATTCGCCGAGGCGAGCGAAGTCTTTCATAGTCGGTATGTTGTAAGTTTGCAGCATGTGTTCGACATTCTTAAGAATGCTTTGTTCCACTTGCAGCGTGGCACTCAGCAATTGCCCGGAGAATGCTGCATACTCTTCACTTTCCAGCCACTTCTGCATAGCTTGGGATAGTTTCGGCTCCATTTCGCTATAAAAGGACTTCCAAACAGAAAACGGGTCTAAGTATTTTGCTTGCATGGCGGTCACCTATTTCCCTTCCTGCTGGAACAGATGCATCAAATTGCGGAACTGATTCTGGAACTCTGTTTGAGCCTCAAGCAACCGCACTTGGAGGTTTGCTAGCTGCGCTACAAACTGCTCCTTTCCTTTCTCGGTAAGACGGCTGGTAATCTGCTGAGCTTCACTTTGTGCCTCGTTCAGCATCTGCACTGAGGAAGTCACAGCGTTTTCCATCAGCTGAAAGAGTTGTGCGGTGTTCTTTTTCGACTGCTCAATGAAGTACTCGGTCACTTTTTCCACGGAATTCCCTCCACTGACTCCTTTTTATGTCTAAGTACCTGCGAATAAGCAGATACGAAGAGTCACTACGTATGTTTGGAGTGGCGTATGTACATCTTCAGTATAAGATATTATTCGAATTAGAAAAGTTATATTTTATGATAATTATAGACAAAAGACGACATAATTCGACACGTCTCATTGTTCCATTCATCAACAAAATCCTTGTAATACCTCGTTTTCTCCGCAATTGTTTATATGTGATGAAAGGAGAAAAATGTCGAATTTTCATCTGATTCGACATAACCTTAACCGTTTCTTCACACATCTCAAATACGGAACTAGAAGTTTACAGTCTATTAAAAATCCGTTATATGGAATTTATAGGGTTACCGACCTCGAAACTTGGTGGTATTGAACTGCCGTGGACATCTCAGCAGATGCAGAGTTGGCCACCAATCCAATACAACAAACTAACTGAAGTGAACTAGAACAATTAAACGGGCATTCTGGTGACGGGAAGGATCACGCACTTCATATGCTACATTTAGGCGGTAATATGCGTAGTCTCAGCGCCGAGCGTGTTTTAAGGACGCTCCTTTTCAGGACGTTTTTTCGCCCACCTCTGGCCGCGTTGAATTGAAAAAGGGCGTCTGTGACGCCCCTCTTCATCGATGTGATGAGTTGATAGCAACTGCCGTAGCTCCTCTTTAAGGTTCTAGGCCAACTCCGGTCTTCGTTGAAACTGAGCCGGAGTATGCTGAAAGAGCACGATGCGCTGCATGGTATCGGCGCTACCTGCCATGTCACATTACTTTACCTAAACCATTTGAACAGTCGTCACTTTCGGAACTTTTACGAGATTTATATGTATCTCCACAACAGAAATCGTCGTGGGAGCATACAGCCACTTTGAAAAGCTCCCTGAAAATCGACGGACGTAACTGCTACTGAATAAGTCCTTGTCGTAAAGCTACCGCCACTGCATGAGACCGATTTTTGGCCCCGAATTTTCTCAAGATAGACTTAACATAGTCATTCACTGTATATTCACTCAGATATAATGTCCTTGCAATGTCCTTGGTATCCAATCCGTTTGCAATAAGCTGAAGGATTCTCAGTTCGTTATTGCTAATCACTGACGAGTTCTCTCTGGCTTTACTCAAATTGTGAGCTTCATCAGCGAGCATGGTGCTGACCTTAGCCATTCGATCGATTATCTTTTGCGCCGCTTGCACCGTTCGTCCATCTGGAGTAAACGGACTTCCCTGGTGATCCAATAGGACAAGACCAAGCGGATACTTATCTGGATTCACGAATGGCACAACCAGAAGAGAGGTGAGGCCGAAGAATTTGACATGATGATCTGGAATCATTCCGTGGGCATCCGTAATGTGAAATGGTTCCAATGTGTACAATGTATTAGAAATCTCAGGGACGCTCCATTCCATTTCCTTGACTCTCCGAATATCTTGCACGGGAATGTTATATGCCTCGAAACCTTCGAATGTCTTCGTCACTGGAGCATAGGCAAGCAAGGCACTCCTAGAAAACTCGGTGAACTGGCAAAGTTCTCTCATTGCATGCGAAAAACGGTCGTGTTGCTTGGCTGCTAGTATGGTTTCGTCAAGGTGAAGCAGCGCCCGCTGAAGGCACAGTTCGGAGTATCCACCGTCATCATTCATGTACTTCGCCAGCTGTAAAGTGATGTTGAGCCACCGAACACATTGATTCAATAAGAATTCCGATTGAGAGTTCATCTCGCCGCTAACAATGAAGGTGAGGTTGCCTGCTACTGGTATCTTAGACGTGTCCCGGCCTGACATGCAGCGTTCGTACACTTGTTCTGTTATCTGTATATCCATGTTGGCGGGAATACCGGAATGCCTCTATGCGCTGTGACATTGTTAACGCTTCATCCTGATTGTCCGGAGCCAATTTATGTTCCTCCTCATGCAAATGTTAAACCGCGTAACGCGGCAGGCAGCCTATGAGCCACTTCCAAAAAGGCCTCCAAGTAGGGAGGACATTGTTCCTATTACTGAACCCAACAAACCCGGTCCTTGACCCGTTGGCGTGGTCGATGAACCGCTAGAACGGGTTGACGATGAAGTGGTAGAGCTTACGGTTCCCGATTTTTCAGGTTGGGTTTTAGGGTCTTTAGGACCAGCATTTAATGATCCCAAGTCCTTGGAGGTACTTGATAACGCACTCCCGAGCACACTCTGTAAGTTCCCATTTGTCAAACTCCCTGTAGTCGACGACACATTCCCCACCAGTCGGGATACTTGTTGATTCACTTGAGCTTCGTTTAGATCCGTATCATTAGTCTCTTGTTGAGCTTCAGTTGGGTCCATAGGATTAGCCTCTTGTTGAGCTTCAGTTGGGTCCGTAGGATTAGCCTCTTGTTGAGCTTCTCCGTTGAGCTTCAGTTGGATCCGTAGGATTAGCCTTTTGTTGAGCTTCAGTTGGATCCGTAGGATTAACCTTTTGTTGAGCTTTAGTTGGGTCCGTAGGATTAACCTTTTGTTGAGCTTTAGTTGGGTCCGTAGAATTAACCTTTTGTTGAGCTTTAGTTGGGTCCGTAGGATTGGTCTCTTGTTGACCTTCAGCTGGATCCATACCGTTCAAGAGGGAATCCAACTCTGAACTCACTAGTGCCAACGTTCCGGAAAACGGGATCTGATTCAAATCGACCATATTGCCCGTATTCACTCCTATCGGTTGGGCAATTGCATGGAGTGATAAATCCGGAATATTCGCGTCATCTGTAAACAATCGGGTTGCCATCAGATTGACATCGGTCAGTACCAAATTGGGCAATAGCACGTTTAACTTCAATCCAACTCCACTAAAACCCAAACCGACTGCATCAATGGTAACATTGTTCAGAAGAACTGGTCCCGATGACTGAATTTCAATTCCATCCGTACTCGATGTGTTCTTTACAAGTTGCATCCCATAGAGAACCAACTTTGAAAATTGCAATTCAACGCCAAGTTTTCCATAGATGGAAGTAGGTTGTAAAAAAACGCCTTGAGCCTGAATCTCGTCTGCATGGACGTAGAAATACGATTGATTGGCATTAGAAGTGGTGACAGTTCCCCCCCGAGTTGGCTCATTCGACGCAGTGCTTGTAACAAAGCGCTGGGTAGTCGCAAATGCAGTAGTGGGCCATTGCAATACAAGAGTCATCAGACTCAAAGTAAAGACGCCTGCTAAAAAAGGATTTCTGTAACCGCTGCGATGCCAGGACATGGGAATCCCTCCGAGGACCCTAAAACCATTTTTTCCACCAACTTTTAGATTGTTCCTTCTCCTTCGACTGTTTACGAGATCTCGTTGAGGCAGTCTTGTCTTTCGAGCGCTTCGTGGTTACAGATGATTCACTCGCTGAATCCGTTGACGGTGCCCAAGCGATACACAAAGCACCTCCGACAATCCCCAATAAGGTTCCAACAACTAGTCCACCCAGAGCTCCAATAATCGAAAACACAGACAAAATAATCGTGAACACTCCGAGAATTCTAACGTTTTCAGGAAACAGCCAGCCCAATATAGCACAGGATAAAATCAATGTACCAAATAAAAATCCTGCGGAAGCAAAGCTTCCAGGCACAAACGCTAACCAGTACAGATTGACAGGTATCCACAATGTGGCAAGACCAGATAATGTTATTAATGATAGACCCAATCGAGGTCTACGACGAACTTTGGATAATTCTGAATGAGGAGATTGCAACTGTGGTTGCGATTCGGAGCTTTGAAATGGCACCTGCGGCATCTGAATACCCCTTTCACGCGCAAGAGTACTAAATAGGAATCGTTGCCTTTCGTATAAACTTACAGTGACTCTACACTCACTGATAACCCTGGCAATGTAATGCTGTTAGAATATAAGTAAGTGGTTTGTATCTGCGGGTTCACCAAGGTAAGTTGGGGTGCTGATATAGAAAATTCTTGCATGGCGCTCGAAGCTTCTCCATTTTGGCTAATCGTCATTTGCTTAAATGCTGCTAGTGCCTGCAATGCAGCCATGTTCATGACCATACCGTTCGCATGAACCTCTTTATCCGTCTGAATCAACACACGAATCGTTCCTATTCCCGGCACCGGAACGTCCTTATACAATTTCATATTTTCAATCGTGCAATCCAATGACACTTGCGTTTCAGGAACGTTGGATCCGTCTGAAGAGATCTGGCCAATCCTAGGCAATAGGTTAAAGTGAGTAATATTGATTTGACTCGCCTCAATCGTAAAGGTCCCTACTCCAGCCAGAGGTAAAGCGAGCGCCACACCACCACTCAAAACGCCAGCCAACAAAGCCCCAACCATCGCGAAAGCTCCCAGAAGTGCACCAATGAACACGCGAAACCGGTACTTCATCTCGCATTCCTCCCTCAAGAAATGATGTTCGTTCGTTAATAATCTCCTTCTTAAGACATGGCCTGACTACAGAAGCCATGTCAGAGCAACTTCGAATCACCTATCACGTACGCTTAGAACGAAAAACGCTCCACAGTGTGAATGCACCCAGAACAACGCCTGACCACAACATGGCTGACGATATCGCTTCAACAGCAGCCCCACCGTTTGGCGCCCGTGACGCAACGCTCATAAACAATGAACCAGCCACGAGCAGCGCAATGATGATTCCATATATAACCGATCGATTCACCATTTTTTGCAATGATTTTAATGTCTCGGAGAAACCTTACGTCACACGCATTCCGCACCCCCATCAGTCTGAATAATTTAACTATTCAAGCGCTAGTAAAGAAACTTTGCATTCAATGACAACCTATCCTGAAGTTTGACGAACCCAACAGTCTACAACCCGCTCAGTTTACGGTCAAAAGAACCTTGCTGGCCTCTCTGCTCGCAAACACGCGGTACCCTTCGATGGCCTGGTCCAGCGGTAACCGGTGACTCACCACCACTGTCGGATCAATCCTTCCAGACTGCACAAGGGCCAATGTGGTATCGATGTCTCGGTGGATGTTTGCAACGCCAACTCGGAACGTAATATGCTTGGCCAAACTGGTCACGAGAGGAAACTCGAACGTTTCTTCCGCCGTCACCCCAATCGCCGAGATTCTTCCGCCTCCACGTACCAAATCGAACGCAAGACGAATGGTGGCAGGGCCACCTACTGCCTCGATAGCGACGTCGACTCCTTCGCCATGTGTCAATTCATTGATTCGCGAGACAGGATTGACCTGTTGAGACCATACTGGAATGGCTCCTAGATTTGCGGCCATCTCGGTCCGTTGCCTCATTAAGTCAATCGCAATGACACGCGCGGCGACAGTCTCGCCGGGCTTGAAACTGCTGTTCATCACCGCCCCGTATGCCGTCGTCAAAATGTCTCCGGAGAACAACGCTTGTTCATCGGTCAACCCTTCCGGTACCTTCCGCAGCGTATAGTCAGCGTAAGGAATACGTGCGTACTCGGCTTGCGTTCCATTTAGGTTACCGAACGCCATCCCATATCCCAACACACCGCCGTACTGACATTGGTGGAAATCACCCCTCCGGCACGTCAGGCACTTTCCACAACCGACATGAAAGCTGCCCACAACCCGGTCGCCTGGACAAAAAACGCGAACCTGCGCCCCAACCTCTTCAACCACACCAACGTACTCATGTCCGATAACCATACCCGGCAGCATGCCTGGAATCTCACCATGATAAAGATGCAAATCGGAGCCACAAATAGCTGCCGTAGTGATGCGAAGAATGACATCCGCTGGATCCAGAATGGATGGATCATCCACCCGTTCGACCTTAATGTTTTGCACACCCTGTTACGTTACCGCTTTCATTTCAATCCCTCCGGGATCTCCCCGCCTGCGCTGAGGGCACATTCGACCAAGTGCTTGGCGGCTATCACATACTGTGACAAGGCGGACATGTTCCCTTTTTCAAGTGCCAGTTTGCCGCGCATAATTGATGAGATCGGCTCAAGTTTCCTTTCAAAAATCTGTTTCCACGTCTGCCATGCCTTCGCCCATTCATCCGTAAATACTTCCATTCGCAGTCCTCCTTCAAGTATTTGTATCCTATCTGGCTTCTTCGTTTCGACGCGTGACTCCTATTACCAATAACATATCGGATCGAGGGATTGATGAGTATCCCTACTTTTAGGGAGAATCCACTCCTATTTTTTAGGGGTACAGCAGACGAAATGATGCAACGATGCCCATTTATTAGGGATCGTTGCTGACCAATCATCTTCCTGCTCAAGTCGCTACACATTCCAATCTAGCTGGCCAAGCAAATCGTTTTAGCCTGCGTCTAAGAGCAATTATCATGTATCCGGCAATCATGTTTGGCGTGATTCTCTTATGGCATGTGCTTTGGAGGGCGTATCCGAAGAAAAGGAACTATCAGGCGTTTTGGCCGACTTATCGATATATCGGTGGTATATCTGTTGTATTCATTAAGATAGTGTATCTTTGGACTCTAGGACATGCTTTAAATCTAGCGGGGACGTCCTCCATGCGATTCGTTGCTACCATGGTTGGCATCTTGGTGCTGCTTTTCGCAAATGTTTTACCCCGTCTTCAACCAAATTGGCGGGGCGGAATCCGCACTGCGTGGACTTATCGAGTGAAGAAAGTTGGAATCGCACACACCCATTCTCAGGAAATCTAGGCATCCCGACCGGAGTGCTGATCATGATTCTTGCTTGGGTTTTACCGAACTCCATGATGAACTTGGCTATTCTAGTTCCGATCATCTTATGGGCATTGATAACATTGTCGCTTCGTATCTACGCTCAATAAATGGTGTGTGGTCTCAGCGCTAAGCGCATATAAGGACGCTCCTTTCAGGGTGTCCTTTTATCGTTCGCCTCTGAGCGCGGCGCTGTTGAAAAAGGGCGTCTGGGACGCCCCTCTTCATCCATGTTATGAGTCAATTCATGATAGCAACTGACGTAACTCCTCTGTAAGTTTCTGGGCCAACTCCGGTCTTCCGTAAAACTGAGCCGGAGTATTCTGATAGAGCGCGATGCGCCACTTGCCCTCGCGCTTTACGGCAATCATTGTGTGATGCGTGTTGAGATCGGGCTGAAGGTCAGACTCTGCGTGCGGCACCATGTCCACGACCGCGCGTAGGTCGGCAACTACTGGACCCAAAAAACGCACACCTCTGACTTTGCTCACATAGATGGGAGTGATGTGGTTTGCAAAGATTGCCTGAAGATGAGAAGCAATTTTTGCCCGTCCGAACAGCTGGCTCCCATCGAATCCGATGAGTTCGCCGTCCTCAGTGAAAGTCTCGCTCTTGTTCCAACCCTCTAACAACTGTTAATAGAGCGCACGGACTTCTGTATCTTCAGTAGAAGACGAGAAGGACGGTTTCGCTGGGCCATTCATAACGTAAAAAACCTCCTAAAGTAGTTCCCTTGTCCATACGAAGTATGTACCACATGTTCAATCACTAATCCATTCTTTAAACGAAAACCTCTCTCAAAGGCCGCATTCCACTATCTATAAGCAAAGGCCCCACAAGTTTCATGTTGATATTCAATGTTTCTTCAATATTTTGTGGATAAAATGCATGACATCAAAAGTTGAAGGAGTGATAGTTTGTGAATTTGACAAAAGGCAAATTAGTAATAGTGTCCAGTGCCGCGTGTGGTTTTTTAGTTGGTGGTGGAATGTTCGCTTATAACGCGTTCGCCAACACTGGAAGCTTGTCACCGTTAACAACAACGTCATCGACGCCAGTGACACAGGCACGCAATAATGATGGTGACCATGATTTTTATTTTCAACGCTTTGTTATCACGAAGTCATTGCCGTCCTTGGCAGCATATTTACATGTAACCCCACAGAAGTTACATAAGGATTTCGCAAATGGGAAGTCGTTGGATGATATTGCGAAAGCTTATAACATTTCAGAGGCGAATCTACAAACCGAACTGAAGTCTCTTGTTCACTCAGCGTTGGAGCAACTAGTGATGGATAAACATTTAACCGAAGCTCAAGAGGCGAAAATTGAAACTAGAATCGACGCAAGACTTCCACAGATTGCTGCGAACAAGCACCTACTTCAGTATGGACGGGTATTTGAAGCCCGAGTTGACTTTTTACAACTTGTTGCAAAAGACCTGCACATGACCGTTCCACAACTCGTCTCCAAGCTGAAATCCGGTCAATCGATGAATGCGATTGCACAAGCGCAGGGCGTGTCTCCGAATACGTTGAAAAACGAGTTAAGTTCGGTGATCGATGCGAAAGTGAATAGCAAAATTGAAAAGATTCTCTCAAAGAGTGATTGGTTTACACGTGACGAAGGCGACACGACTGGAAAGGTAACCATCACGACGACAGGTAATTAAATCATTGTCATCAATGACGGCCGCTGTGCACTTTCAGCCGAGCGAACCGGTAGTTTCACTGTCACTCGTGTACCCTCTCCGAGTTTACTTTTCAGCATGATTTTTCCTTGGTGTGCTTCGACAATCCACTTGGCAATGGCAAGGCCTAGCCCGGCACCGCCGGTTTCACCGCGATGGCGTGCCTCATCCGCCCTGAAAAACCGCTCAAATACCCGGTTCAAATCGGCATCTGCGATGCCTTGACCCGTATCCTCGATCTGTACTACAGCCGTATTTTTGTCCAACGCAACGGTAACTCGTACCTTTCCACCTTCAGAGGTGTACTTACAGGCGTTATCCAACAAAATCACGAAAAGTTGCTGCAGTCGATCGCGATCGCCCATGATATGAATTTCTCCCGAAAGGTCCGATTCCAGTTCCAAGCGTTTCACAATCGCTACGGTCTCAAACAGTTCCACCACATGCGGTACAAGTTTTGTAAGATCTACCGGCTGCAGTTGTACACCGGCGGTTTGAGAATCGCTACGCGCAAGCGTGAGCAAATCCTCCACCAACTTGGCTAGTCGTCGTGCCTCGCTATGAGCGTTGTTAATCCACTCCAAGTTATCCAAAACGGTTTGATCAGAATGATCCAATACGATGCCAAGGTTGGACTGAATAACAGCCAATGGCGTTCGCAATTCGTGAGAAGCATCTGCAACGAACTGGATCTGTCGTTGCCAAGCCTTACGAATGGGACGCATAGCCCGCCCAGCGAGGAAAAACCCAGCCATGATAGCGATGAGCGTGCCCAGAACGCCAACTAGAAGCAACACACTTTTTAGGCGATGTAACACAGCCATCTCCCGAGCCACGTTTGTGGCAGTGACGATGTATCCAACCTGGTTTTGTTGCACCACTTTCGTCAATGGCACGTAAATCACGCGGTAGACCGCACTCTGTTGATTCAAGTTGACCGTGAAGTGCTGATACTTATGTCGCTGAATGAGAGTCTGCAATTTAACAGCCAAATCAGGTGTTGCATTGGAGACGAACTCCCCTGGCTTGACCACCATGGCGTAGGTGCCATCTGGTAGGGATTTAACCACAGCAAGAGGTTTCTGATGCTCAAGTTGTCGCACAATGCCAGATAACTGCACATCAATTGTACGCAGAACGACTTGTCTCAGGATTCCATATATGGAAAACGAGGGAATCATGTAGAGCGCTAGAAAAATCCCTACAGTGAGCAAGGTCAAACGGACTTGGATCTGATTGAACACGGAAAAATGCTCCTACCTGTTTGATGAGAAAATAGAGCATTGCTGGGGCAGCACGGTATCAACAGTTTCGGTTTTTGGGCAATAGGATGCTCGGGACATAGGGGAAAGCTGTTCTTTTGGTATATTACACCATCGCAGGATCCGGTTTAACTACTGTGTAACCCTGCTTCTCTAGTCGAGGATAAAATGAAGAGGTACCGCTTCGCCGCCGTGATCCATTTTCTTAGGCAGACGGGATTTTAAACACATACCCGATTCCACGGACGGTTTCAATGTAGGAGTGTTGACCTGGCACGTCAATCTTTTTGCGCAAGAAGTGAACGTAATTTTCTACTGTGTTACTAATCACCGACGCATCCGGTCCCCAGACCCTATCGAGAATCAATTCTTTCGAAAGAACCTTGCCTTGGTTGCGCATAAACAATTCCATAATCTGGAATTCTTTACTGGTGAGGGAGAGAGGTTCGTCGTCGCGCTTTGCAATTCGCGTCGACAAGTCAATGGTGAAAGGGCCGATTTGCATTGCATCCGTACCGGTTAAGCTACCCGTACGTCGGGTGAGGGCACGCAGACGTGCCAGCAGTTCTTTGTTGGCAAACGGTTTGACGAGATAATCATCAGCTCCCACGTCCAACCCTTGAACCCTGTCGTCGACAGTATCCCGTGCAGTTAACAGCAAAATCGGAACGTCCAGTTTTTCCTCTCTGACTTTGCGCACAATCTCAAGTCCGTTTAATCGAGGAAGCATAATGTCCAAGACTAACACGTCGTAGCTGTTGGTAAGAGCAAGGTCAAGCCCGGTTTCTCCATCATGGGCAACGTCAGCAAGATACCGGCTGTCGCGGAATAATTGCATGAGCGCAGCAGCCAACGGTTTCTCATCTTCGACTAAGAGAATTCTCACAGCTCCACCCAACCTTTTTTCGTTCTTCGCCGAGCGGTGATGAGGCCCAGAGAGATTTTATCTGTCGCCTTAAGTGCCATCCGCCCGTACATAGTCATTGGGTACAAAATTATTCCTAAGTATAGAACTCGGTACTACTCTTCTGTCACATCCAAATCCAGTTCGGGACATATCATCTATTTTCTGCTTTACCTCTGAAGCGCCTTTACATTTTCATCTCCCGATGGAAGCAATCGTCTTATTGAGTCAACAGAAATACGCATCCATCCATTTTTATCAAATTCCTGAGCATAATTTGCCTTCAGATACCCATCGCTTGACGGTGTTACGTGAACTGACACCAAGTATCCGTTTCGGTTTTCCGGTTGTCACCCAGCCCCTTTCCGCTTGCAGATCCACCCTTTCTACGGCTGGTTGTCCCATCGTTTTATCACCCTCCTTAGCACCAGCATTGTCCGCTTGATTATCAAAAGTGTCAATACTGTCTATTTCATCAACGCTCGAAGAGTATCGCCATCGAACACTCGATTTCGCCCTTGCTCCTGACACAAAAAGACCACCTAGAATCTTCTAAGGCGGTCTGAATGTATTCGACTTATTTTTCGTACGCAGTCAAAAATCAAAACGGCGCATTTAGATAACCATGTTGTTCGTTCAGAAACATTGTTTCTGTACTCTTCCTCTTCACGCAGGGCTCTTTCGTGCCAATATGACCACTGTCGCTAAGATGCACAATCCTCCAAATAAGGCGAACACCCCCATGTTAACGTGCAAAAATGCCATGGCCACGATAGCAGCAGAAAGCGGCTCACCACACGCCAAAAGGCTCGCTTCTGAGGCAGAAATGTGTTTCAAGCTGGAGATATACAAATAAAACGGAACTAACGTCCCAAATAATACGACAAAACTAACGAGCCACCATGCACCGAATGAACTATGTCCGACAAAGCGCCATGGAGGATTTTTAAAGGCCATTCCAAGCCCACCAATCACCATAGCCCAGCCAAGAATCGTTGCAGACCCATAGCTTTGCAACAACCTTTTCGGGTACAAAGTATAGAAAGATAGTGCCAGTGCCGAGATCAGTCCCCACACAACAGCAAGTGTTGAAACAGAGAACCCATTCCATTTTCCGTTTGTAACGAGAAAAAAAGTTCCGATGAGTGCTAAGACAACAGCGATCGACTCCCACTGATTTGGCATACTACGCCGCCGAAACGCAAGATACACCGTTATGAAAACCGGTCCCAAATACTGCAACAAAGTTGCCGTCGCAGCATTGCCATACTGAATTGATGCAAAATAGGAGTATTGAACGCCCAACAAACCAAGGATTCCGAAGAGGATGAGGCGAAGCAAGTCTTTGTTATTCCCCCATACTAAAAACACGGACTTGAATCCAGAACGAATTGCAACAGCAAGAAGTAGCAACAATCCGCTTGCACTCATCCGCGTGCTAACTAACCAACCAGGATCAAATCCGTCCCGTTGGAACAGAACCTGAGCAGCTGTACCAGATACCCCCCAAAGAACGCCCCCCAGAAGTACCATCGAAAGTCCTTTGAAATGATCGAATTTTCTGCCCGTAATGATTGTCGATTGAATTTCGCTGGTCGATTTGTGTTGTATCCCATTTTCAAAATTTAATTTCGACTCAACGTATTCCAAATCGCCACCTCCCTAAAATTACTCGTGCTCCGTTTTTATAACATAAGGCCCAATGTCCCGTAAGGTCATTTAAGTAGTCAATGATACACAATGAGATTATATATGATCCGGTATCATCCGCACGCCAAAAAGCCACCGCAACAGTATCGGTGACTCACGTAGGTGTACCTTCGATGAGGTTTGGGTGGAGTATAGCACGGCGTCAGCGCGAAGTCTGTCGAAATGTGCGCAAGAATGGGACGTTGTCGTGTTCCTTGATGTATCTGTACAACGTTGTCTTACTGATTCTTTAGCCAGTTTGCAATGCCCTAATTAAGGTTCCGTAAACGTTCGTTCTTATAATCAGGTCAACCGGTTTTCTTCACTGGTTAGCCCTTGTCGTTTTTGAAGGTACTCGTAAAGCAATACACCGGGGAGAACGCAAACGTTAAAGGGACTTACTTGATCCCGTCCAAAAAACGGTTCACCCAATAAGTACCTTCAAACTCATCAAGGCTCAGGCCATACCAGGTCGACCCCAACTCCGGCAATACAACCAACTGTGCCCCTTCACGAACTGCCTACTGAACCAATTCGATACCGCGCTGTACATTGAAGTCTCTTTGGCCAGGTCGAGCGTACATCTGAACCGCACCCAATCTTGGCAACCATTTCACCCCATCTTTGTCCTTTATGCATTAACTCACTTCCCGATACTGAACAGACCTATATTAGGGCAATTTCCATTGGTCCAACGCCCCCACTGGAACAGTCGAAGTATCTTTCACATTGCTTACACATCATCGAGTCAAAGATGAATTTGTTCCCGTCAAAGGTCTTGACTAGATAAATCTGTGACGCCACTTGAAAGCGAAAACCTCCCGCCAAAGAAGAGCCAGTACACTGCTCCAATTGCCAGCAGGATGGCGGTCGTGATCAAGCTGCCCTCCGTTTGTTGTGTCAGGACGACGAACGCGCCGACGAAGCCCAAGACCGGGAAGAAGTAACCAAGGGGTGCCTTGTCCCAGTCCGACGTCGTTGTTGGCATCGGATTTTCACGATATTCCCGCTTTACGGTTAGTAGCTTAATGTATTCCAAAAACGCTGGCATCCCAACAATCGCTATTACAGATTATCCATCGTCACCTCTTGCGGACCATGCAGACTTAATCTTGTTATGTGCTACCGGCATTGCTTCACACATGGACTCCTTTGTTGCTCCATTGTCCCTAATTCAAGCTATATTACGCGGCATGTCTAGCAAACAATCGACCAACGTGGTGGAAAACCTTAACAATCTTGAAGGCATTTGGGAAACGTTCGACATTTATCATCCATCGCAAGACTAATTGTCCGCTGTGCGGGGTCGACCACAAGAGTTCCCATATGTCATTTCCTTTCGAATGGATTAGCGCAGTTCGTCTACGGTACATATTTTTTACAGGTCCCGGTAGAATTTCAATTCATTCGTGCTCCGCATCCGCCTCAAAATTGTGGCGCGCAGAAGACAAGTATGCTTGATTATCGCATCGTTGGTCACTCCCAATCGCCAGTCTGCTTTGCGACTCCTAGGCGCATTGCTGTATGAATGAATGATAAGTGGACGACGGGGCACCGGTATCTCGACATGCAGAACTACTGGGAGTGGCGTAAATCTCAAGTCACCGTTGTCAAGCAGCTAGCGTAGACACCATGACCAAAGAGAGAAAGTACACATAGATATGGACTTGATTGCGTCTGCACTGGCTGTAAGAACAAAACGATACTCTCGGTTCCGATTTTCCTGATTGAGCCAGAATGTACTCATCCAACAGCGGACTTTCTGACTCCATAGAAAATCCACCCACTCATTGCAATTATCTGATGTAAATAAACAACCTCCCTTGCGTGTCATAGGCTCCGAAGGAGGTGCTTATAACAAGTGTGAGTTGAAAAGATATATGCTGGTTTCTTGGAACTTGAAGAAACAATAAAGTAGACTCCGAACGAAACGTCATTCGTGTGCAGACCAAATGTCCAGCTATTCGGCCAAATCTGGCCGTATCCTCGCCTTTGCTATACAAATGAGTATTTGATGTTTCGTCATGGACGAGCTACACTTTGCAAAACTGAATGTCGTTTGCGCTGAATCCCGAAAGGAAACAGGGGAACCAATCTTTGGGATGAATCCGGTCTACCTGACTGGTCGGGCAATCTCTTAAGCCCAAACCCGACAGCTTACTTCGCAAGCGTTTAAGAGAGGAGAGTCGTGCTATGCCTATTTATACAGTGACCCCAAGCTTATCACAGCGGCCAGCAAAAACAGAGACCTCGAGCGCTATGGTAAGCCTAGGAGGTCTCGCAGAAGATAAGGCTCACCGGCCGCAGTCGGCTTCTGTTGGCACAGTGCTCCCCTGAAAGCATCCCCATTGAATCGGCCGTCGATGAAGGAAACTAGGGAATGGTGAAAAGGTAAACTGGTTTTGGTGGGAAAATTTATAGAAGCATAATATGTAGTGTGTTTCGTGTTTGACACTACACTGCATATCGTGTACAAAAGTATCCGTCTCTGACGACTATACTTTGTGGTGTGACTTTGAAAACGAGGTGGTTCCATGTCTCGGGTCTTGTTTATGAACGGGCCTGCTGAAGGCCATATTAACCCAACGCTGGGGGTTGTGACAGAATTAATCCGTCAAGGAGAGGAAGTTGTCTACTTTACAACCGAGCAATTCCGACAGCGTATTGAGGAAACTGGTGCCATCGTGCGCACCTATGATGCCTCTGCCTTCATGAATGCCTTTTTAGCAGGGAATAGGAATCATATTTTAGATATAGTCACTGGACTATTGCGTACTTCTGATGTCATCGTACCAAGAGTCATCGAACAAACAAAAGAGACCCGGTTTGATTATATCATCCACGATTCCATGTTCGGTTGTGGACGCTTGCTTGCTAAAATGTTGAATTTACCCGCCGTTACTTCCTGCACATCATTCGCCCATACAAAACAGTCTTTTGACTTCATTCTAGAAAGTGTCTCGCGTCAATTCCCCGCATCGATAAATACACAAGTGAAATCGGAATTTGAACAAATGTTAGCTACCGTAAACGCAAAATATGGCGTAAATCTGGATTCAGCTTACGAAGTGTTCTGCAATCCGGCGCCACTTTCCATAGTGTATACGACCAGGAAGTTTCAGCCAAATGGGGAGTCGTTCGATGACACGTACAAATTTGTCGGTCCATCCATCTCAGCGCGCGGTTCACAAGACAAATTGGACCTAGATCTTGAGAATAAACAGGTGATTTATATCTCGTTGGGTACTGTAATTCGTGATGTCATTGACTTCTATAAGCTTTGTTTTGAAGCACTAGGGAACACGGACTACACAGTGGTGGCATCCGTTGGAAGACACACGCACATTTCGGATCTGGGTAATATACCTCGGAATTTCATTGTCAGAAATTACGTGCCACAAACTGAGGTACTCCAGCACACTCAAGTGTTCATCACACATGGAGGTATGAACAGTACCAGTGAGGGCCTGTTTTATGGTGTTCCACTCATCGTAATTCCGCATGATAAAGATCAGCCAATGATCGCTCGGCGTGTAGCAGAGCTGGGTGCTGGCATTCAATTGCAAAGAGACAATTTATCAGCAAAGGAACTTCGTCAAGCGGTCGATGAAGTGGTCAAAAACCAGGATTTCCGAAAAGTCGTCAGTGAAATGAGTAAGTCATTTCAAGAGGCTGGCGGATATCAGCAAGCCGTTGCGGAAATTCTTGCTTTCAAACACAAAATAGGTATTTGATTGAGCGTGTTGTCAGGACTGACCTACAGCTCGAAGCCCATTGATGCAGCGAACTACATGTACCCATCTGCAAGCTCCTCCTCGGGTGACTAAGTACTGCTGAGGAGGTGCTTGTTGTGAATACCTCACTTTCCGTGCTCCCCGTACATTTCGGATAGTCGTTTAGGGCGAATGCCGCGATCTAGAGCAGAGGCCATACCGACCCAAGATGAGATTTTCTGTGCCCATTGTACGCGAGTGAGAATGGCTCTGCGTGCTTCAATGATCAAGCCCCACAGGTGTGCCCCTCCTGCAATGAGTTCAATTACGCTGTCCGCCCCGAATGCAACTAAGGAGCGAACGAGCGATGAACCCTGTCCCAATGGCGACTGTAGCTTCTGCAGATCCAAAAAAATTGACAGCAGTTCCACAACGACTCCCTTTTTCGTCTTGTCCATAGGTCGTGACCGGTTAGATTCATTTACTTTCTCCCTGTTCCTTACCAATGTGCCATTGCCATCTGCAAAAGCCTCACGGTATGGGCTTCGTCATGTCGGTAATACACGTGAGGGCCTTAAACGTCTCCGACAAACTTTCTACAACGGGTTCAGACAAGTGTTCAATGCAATCGTTCACTACATCGTGATGAACGACATCACAACAAGTTTCCTGTTTCATATCCGTCTCGCTTCACCTACACGGTGTTTTGTCCTGATGTATGTTTCCTTCATACAACACTTTTTCCTTGATGAAATTTTATCGTCCTATCCACGGTAACTGTAACAATTTTCTGATGTCAATGAGTATAATGGTTCCACAGAAGTTTCCTTCGGCTAAAATTTTTTCCCGAGTTCCAAAATTTGTCCTGTGGGAAAATATAAGTGGGAAAGGATGCGCTCTGGATGAGCATACCGTCTCTGCAAATACAAAAAGAGAACAAATCCGTCTTGGCGGCTCGAGAATCAATAACCCACCAAAGAAAAGGCATTCGAGCTTTATTACCGTGCTTGGGTCCCGCCTTCATTGCTTGTGTCGCGTATATCGATCCCGGGAATTACGCCACAAACATTCAAAGCGGCTCGGAGTTTGGATACAAATTGTTGTGGGTCGTGGTGTTAGCAAATTTAATGGCGATGTTAATTCACAACACGTCAGGAAAGCTCGGCATCGCAACGGGCAAAAACCTTCCAGAAATGTGCCGCGAGCATTGCCCCAAATGGCTGTCGTATGTCATGTGGGCATTCTCCGAAGTTGCTGCGATGGCGACGGATATCGCAGAGTTCCTGGGCGCGACGATAGGACTCAACTTGTTATTTCACATCCCCATGTTAATTGCTACGTTGTTGACGGGTGTAACAACATATCTGATCCTCACCCTTGAACGTTTCGGATTCAGACCATTGGAGAAGTTCATCGCCGCCTTCGTCGTCGTTAACGCCGCCTGTTATGTCATGTCTTCGAGACGGTTTGGTCAAAACCAGAAGTTGGTCGTATCACAGTCTTGTTCCATGGCTCGGAAACAACGATTCCGTCCTGCTGGCTGTCGGTGTGATTGGCGCCACGGTCATGCCGCACGTTGTATATCTGCACTCCAGCTTAAAGCAAAACCGCGTGGTTTCACGCAATGATGCATGAAGACGACCATCTTTTGCTTTCATACAAAGGAAGTCATTATTGCCATGAGCCTCGCTGTGCTCATCAACCTATCCATGATGTTCATGGCAGCTTCGGTGTTTCACCAAACGGGTCGTACACAAATCGCCGACATCGCGTTCGCATATCAATCGTTGACGCCACTACTCGGGGCAGCGTCTGCAGAGGTCTTTCTGGTTTCGCTGCTGGCATCCGGCATTTCGAGCTCTGCGGTAGGAACGATAGCCGGGCAAGTGATTATGCAAGGATTTGTCGGTTTCTCCATCCCACTGTGGCTAAGACGCGTGCTCACGATGTTGCCGACAGTCATCATCGTTGCACATGGCATGGATCCAACGCAGAGGCTATCAGTCAGGTCGTTCTAAGTTTGGTGTTGCCAATGCGTATCATCGACCTCATTTACTTCACACGGCGGCGCGACATTATGGGAGTCCTCGTGAACAAGCGGGTGGTGACTCTGACAGCGACAATTTGCGCAGCCGTGATATTGTCCCTGAACGTATTGCTCCTTTATCTATCATTCGGTGGTACGCTGCCGTTCTAAGGACAGGGGACCATGAAGCGGAACGTCGTTGAGAAACGCAGGTATGGTCTTGGTTTATTGAGGACTGTGTCGGTCCAGGTGTAGTCGAGGAGTGAATGACTATGGAATTAGGAGGGCTTGCAATTGGCGTGGCAACCGTTGTCATTTTGTTAGGATGTCGAACGGTCGCACATAAGTATCTGTTTCACTCAAAGACGAATCACGACGATAGAAACAGATAGAAGCATTCATTGGAACAAGGTTGACATGGATAATTTACTCTGCTCGTACATGTGGTGTAACGAAACGGCGGCCCCTTCGTGGAGCCGCCTCTCCATCGATTTCTCAATGTCAACGCGAATTCACACTTATATCAACGATTTACAAAAACGGATTCAGCACAATATATCGTGTTTCCGGCATTAGGGAGACACACCAGGCGTTTTGAAAATGACCAATGGGGGCCGGCAAGTCTGTTATGGACGG
Source organism: uncultured Alicyclobacillaceae bacterium (assembly GCA_963788285.1). Classification (GTDB taxonomy): domain Bacteria; phylum Bacillota; class Bacilli; order Alicyclobacillales; family Alicyclobacillaceae; genus Alicyclobacillus_A. The sequence goes on along the minus strand of CAWBGB010000017.1, from coordinate 10,586 downwards.
ACTATAAACTAGACCGTAGTTTCCAGAGGTATTTTGCGTGCGGTCGGCGTGTTTTTGGTTTTGTTCCCGATTTCCGTCCTATCCAATCCACAAGAATTATGCGCATCAAAATGTCCCTTCCTTAATTGACTCTGTGTAAACTGGCCTTAGCTTGCTCGTCCCTCCAGGTTATTGGCACATCATACCACCGTTCCATCCTATACGGTACAATATAACCTCTCGAAGACTTATTGTTCCACGGCCTCCTTGCTCCAATTATCGTTTGAAACCGTAGAAATGGATTTGAATGCGGTACAAGCAAAAAAAAAAAACTATCGGCGGTGTATCTGGACGATAGCGGTTTGTTTGTTATGGAGCGGGTGATGGGAATCGAACCCACGCTACCAGCTTGGAAGGCTGGAGTTCTACCATTGAACTACACCCGCACATGTGTTGTTTATCCACGAAAAAAGCAATCATCGATACAACAACTATTATACACATCCATGTCATTCAAAGCAAACAATCTTCGACCATTGGACAGGACACCGTTCTACCATTAAAAGAAAGGCAGCATGTCCCGGACAAACGGACAACATGCGGCCTTCAACATCTTTCGCGAACAAATTTGGTGGGCCCACTAGGACTCGAACCTAGGACCAACCGGTTATGAGCCGGCCGCTCTAACCAACTGAGCTATGGGCCCTCTTCTGGAGCGGAAGACGGGATTCGAACCCGCGACCCTCGCCTTGGCAAGGCGATGCTCTACCCCTGAGCCACTTCCGCGCAGTCAAATCCAACGCCTATGAAACATTCTACCACGTATGAAGGCCGGATTCAACCGTTCGCTCTTCTCCAGATTTCGGATCTCTGGTGCATCGACACAACCATCTGCAAATTATGGTCATTTGTTGTAGAAGCGCTGGAATGGGTGGGGTAAGTGAGGCAGTCCATCGTTCTCCGCAGCCTCAATGTGGCTGCCGCTATGGTATTTTCCGGCGGCGTCCTTTTACTCGCTAGTAATGTGAACCTTGGGCCGGAGGTTTGCCGCCGCCTTGGGAAATGAAATTGAAGGAAGGCGGGCACAATCTGCCGGGCCAAGGTTCACATTACTAGCGAGTAAAAGGACGCCGCCGGGCCTAGCGGCAGCCACATTGAGGCTGCGGAGAACGATGGACTGCCTCACTTACCCCCACCCAGTTTCCAGCGCTTCTACAACAAATGACCATAATTAGGATGGTATGTCGATACACCAGAAATCCGAAATCTGGAGAACAACAAGTTTGAATCCCGCCTTCATACGTGGTACAATGTTTCATAGGCGTTGGATTTGACTGCGCGGAAGAGTGAGGCGTCGCCTTGCCAAGGCGAGGGTCCGCGGTTCGAATCCCGTCTTCCGCTCCAGAAGAGGCCGTCGCTCAGTTGGTTAGAGCGGCCGGCTAGTAAGCGGTTTAGTATACTGGTCGAGTCCTAGTGGGCCCCTCTGAAGCCACATGTTTGTCCCTTGTCCGGGAAGTGTGCCTTTCTTTTAATGGTAGAACGGTGTCCTGTCCAATGGTCGAAGATTGTTTCCTTTGAATGACATGGATGTGTATAATAGTTGTTGCTGTCGATGATTGCTTTTTTCGTGGATAAACAACACATGTGCGGGTGTAGGTCATGGCGAGACTCCAGCCTTCAAGCTGGGTTCAATTTGCCATCACCGCTCCCCATAACAAACAAAGCGTTATCGTCCAGACTACACCGCCGATAGTTTTTTTTTTTTTTTTTTTTGCTTGTACCGGCCGTTCAAATCCATTTCTACGGTTTTTTTCAAACAATCGTGGACAAGGAGGCCGTGGAACAATAAGTCTTCGAGAGGTTATATTGTACCGTATGATAGAACGGTGGTATGATGTGCCAATAACCTGGAAGAGACAGCAAGCTCGGCCATTTTTACACAGAGTCAATTAAGGAAGGGACATTTTGATGCGCATAATCTTCCTGTGGATTGGATAGGACAATGGGGAACAAAACCAAAAACACACCTTTCCGGTTGTTTTTATAGTCGTAACAACCAGCCCATTTGGTCATTTTTCAAAACGCCTGGTGTGCTACCCCTAATGCCGAAACACGATATATTGTGCTCGAATCGTTTTTTGTAAATCATTGGAATTCGCATTGGCCATCGATGGAGAGGCGCGGCTTCCGCGGAGGGGCCGCTGGTTGCACCACATGTACGAGCAGAGTAAATTATCCATGCTGAACCTTGTTCCAATGAATGCTTCTATCTGTTTCTATCGTCATAATTAGTCTTCAGTGAAACAGATACTTATGTGCGACCCATTACGACATCCATAACAAAATGACAACAGTTTTACCACAATTGCAACTACCTCCTAATTCCATAGTCATTCACTATTCGACTACACCTGGACCGACACAGTGCTCAAATAAACCAAGACCATACCTGCGTTTCTCAAGCGACATTCCGCTTCATGGTCCCCTGCTCCTTTGAGAAGCGGCAGCGTACCCACCAAATGATCATAAAGGGCATTCGTTTCAGGACGATGTCACGGCTGCGCAAATTGTCGCTGTCAGAGTCACCTGTTCACGAGGAACCCCGTGATGTTCCGCGCCGTGTGAAGTAAATGAGGTCGATGAACTACACCAAACTTCAACGACCTGAGCCTCTGCGTTGGATGGTCCCGGTGTGCAGCGATTGCGTGACTGTCGGCAACATCGTGAGCACGCGTCTTAGCCACAGTGGGATGAGAGAAACCGACAAATCCTTGCATAATCACTTGCCCGGCTATACGTTCCTACCGCAGAGCTAAAAAAGTCCCGGATGCCACAGCGAAACCAGAAAGACTTCTGCAGACGCTGCCCCGAGTAGTGGCATACAACAATTGATATGCGAACGCGATGTCGGCTTATTTGTATTACGACCCGTTTGGTGAAACACCAAAGCTGCCATGAACATCATGGAATTGTAATAAGCACAGCGAGGCCATGGCCATGATGACTTCCTTTGTATGAAAGCAAAAGATGATCCTGTATGCATCATACGCAGGCGGTTTGCTTTAAGCTGGAGTGCAGATATACAACATGCGGCATGCACGTGGCGCAGAATGCACCAACCAGCAGTGACAACGAGCCATGGAACAAGACTGTGATACAACCTCTGGTTTTGACCAACCGTCTCGAACAGCATAACAGGCGGCGTTTAAGCAACATCGAATAGTTCTGAATCCGAAACATTTCAAGGTAGGGCATGGGATCTGTTCTTACACCGACAACGTAGCAACTGACGTGGGATATGAAATAACAAGTTGAGTCCTATCGTGGCCGCGCGGAACTCTGCGATATCGGTCCGCCGCCATCGGCCGCAGACTTCAATGCCCACATGACATACAACCACAGCCATTTGGGCAATGCTCGCGGCACATTTCTGGAAGGTTTTTGCCCGTTGCGATGCCGGAGCCTGCCTGACGTGTTGTGAATTAACATGGCCATTAAATTTGCCTAACACCACGACCCACGACAATTTGTATCCAACTTCCGAGCCGCTTTGAATGTTTGTGGCGTAATTCCCGGGATCGATATACGCAAACACAAGCAATGAAGAGCAAGTTCCCGGTAATAAAGCTCGAATGCCTTTTTTCTTTGATGGGTTATTGATTTTCTCGAGCCGCCAAGACGGATTTGTTCTCTTTTTGTATTTGCAAGAGCACTATGTCATGCCAAGCGCATCCTTTTCCCACTTATATTTTCCCACAGGACAAATTTTGGAACTCGGCAAAAATTTTAGCCGAAGGAAACTTCTGTCGAACCATTATACTCATTGACATCAGAAATTGTTACAGGTTCCCCATGTGACAATAAAATTTCATCAAGGAAAAAGTGTTGTATGAAGGAAACATACATCAGGACAAAACACATCTGGTGAAGCGAGACGGATATGAAACAGGAAACTTGTCGTGATGTCGTTCGTCCACGATGTAGTGAACGATTGCATTGAACACTTGTCTGAACCCATTGTGTAGAAGCACTGCACGTGTATTACCGACATGACAAACCCCATACCGTGAGGCTTTTGCCATGGCAATGGCAACTAGTGACAGGAGGAGTTGAATGAATGACCGGTCACGACCTATGGACAAGACGAAAAAGGGAGTCGTTGTGGAACTGCTGTCCAATTTTTTTGAGAATATGCAGAAGCTAGCATCGCCATTGGGACAGGTTCATCGCTCGTTCGCTCCTTAGTTGCATTCAGCGGCCTACGTAATTGAACTCATTGCAGGAGGGCACGCCTGTGAGCTTGATAGTTTGAACCGCGCACATTCTCACTCGCGTACAATGGGCAGCAGAAAATCTCATCTTGGGTCCAGTATGGCCTCTGTCTCTGAATCGCGGGATTTCGCCTAAACGACTATCCGAAATGTACGGGGACGCGGAAAGTGAGGTATTCACAACAAGCACCTCCTCAGCAGTACTTAGTCACCCGAGGAGGAGCTTGGGAGTAGGATTCTTGGCCTAGTCGCTGCATCAATGGGCTTCGAGCTGTAGGTCAGTCCTGACAACACGCTCAATCAAATACCTATTTTGTGTTTGAAAGCAGCAAGAATTTTCCGGGAGCCGCTTGCTGTCCCCCGCCAGCCTCTTGAAATGACTTACTCAACGACTTTTCGGAAATCCTGGTTTTTGACCACTTCATCGACCGCTTGACGAAGTTGCTTTCTGATAAATTGTCTCTTTCAATTGAATGCCACGCCCGGCTCTCTACACGCCGAGCAATCATTGGCTGATCTTTATAGATGCGGAATTACGATGAGTGGAACACCATAAAACAGGCCCTGGCTGGGTACTGTATACCTCATGTGTGATGAGCCAACACTTGGCGTGTGCTGGATGCCTGGTTTTTGTAGCAGCTTTTCTTGACAATGAATGCGAGGTGTACCCCGGAATCCGAAATGTGCGCGTGTATTCCAACGGATGCCCGCCGCTGTGCATCGTGTTCCCTAGTGCTTCAAAACAAAGCTTATCAAGAAGTCAATGACATCACGAATTACAGTACCCAACGAGATATAAATCACCTGTTTCTGTCTCAAGATCTAGGTCCAATTTGTCTTGTGAACCGCGCGCTGAGATGGATGGACCGACAAAGTTGTACGTGTCATCGAACGACTCCATTTGAAACTACCTGGTGCGTATACACTATGGAAAGTGGCGCCGGAATTGAGGAACACTTGCGTAAGCTGATAGGAATTTTACGCCAGATATTTTGCGTTTACGGTAGCTAACATTTGTTCAAATTCCGATTTCCACTTGTGTATTTATCGATCGGGGAATTGACACGAGACACTTTCTAGAATGAAGTCAAAAGACTGTTTTGTATGGGCGAATGATGTGCAGAATGGAACGGCGGAGTAATTCGACGTTTTCACAACAACATTCCACAACCGGACACATCGAATCGTGGATGATATAATCAAACCGGGTCTCTTTTGTTTTGTTCGATGACACTTGGTACGATGACATCAGAAGTACGCAATGAAGTCAGTGACTATATCTAAAATATGATTCCTATTCCCTGCTGAAAAAGGCATTCATGAAGGCAGAGGCATCATAGGTGCGCACGATGGCACCGGTTTCCTCGATCGCTGTCGGGAATTCTCCGGTTGTAAAGTAGACAACCTCCTTGACGGAGACATTCTCTCACAACCCCCAGCGTTTGGTTAATATGGCCTTCAGCAGGCCCGTTAGGACAGAGACCCGAGACATGGAACCACCTCGTTTTCAAAGTCACACCACAAAGTATAGTAGTTAGGAGACAAATCTTTTTTTGTACACGATGCAGTGTCATGCTAGAAACACAAAAACACACTACATATTATGCTTCTATAAATTTTCCCACCAAAACTAGTTGTTTCACCATTCCCTAGTTTCCTTCATCGACACCGTCAATGGGGATCTGCCAACAAAGGTTTCAGTGAGCCTTATCTTCTTGGAGAACCTCCTAGGCTTACCATAGCACTCGAGGTCTCTGTTTTCTGGCCGCTGTGATAGCTGGGGGTCACTAAATAGGCATAGCACAACTATTCTCTAAGAAAACGCTTGCGATTGACTGTCGGGTTTGGGCTTAAGATACCCCGACCAGTCAGGTGACCGGATTCATCCCAACCGTTGTCTTACTTCGGGATTGCAGCACAAACGACATTCAGTTTTGCAAAGTGTAGCTCGTCCATGACGAACGTCAATATTTATTTGTATAGCAAAGGCGAGGATACGGCCAGATTTTGGCCGAATAGCTGGACGTTAGATTGCACACGAATGACGTTGCATTTCGCAGAATCTGTATTGTTTCTTCTTCAAGTTGCCAAGAAAACAGCATATATCTTTTCAACTCACACTTGTTATAAGCACCTCCTTCAGAAAGCTCCTATGACATGCAAGGGAGGTTGTTATTTCACATCAGATAATTGCAATGAGTGGGTGGATTTCTTATCGAGAAAGTCCGCTGGAATGAGTACATTCTGGCTCGATCAGGTATCGTTTTCTACAGCCAGTGCAGACGCAATGCAAGTCCCATATCTATGTGTTCTTCTCTCTTTGGTCATGGTGTCTACGCTAGCTGCTTGACAACGGTGATTTGAGATTTACGCCACTCCCCAGTTCTGCATGTCGAGATACCGTGCCCCGTCGTCCACTTATCATTCATTCATACAGCAATGCGCCTAGGAGTCGCAAAGCAGACTGGCGATTGGGAGTGACCAACGATGCGATAATCAAGCATACTTGTCTCTGCGCGCCACAATTTTGAGGCGGATGCGGAGCACGAATAAACTGAAATTCTACCAGAACTGTAAAAAATATGTACCGTAAATTCGAACTGCGCTCATCGGAAATGACATATGGGAACTCTTGTGGTCGACCCCGCACAGCGGACAAATTAGTCTTGCGATGGATGATAAATGTCGAACATTTTTCCCCAATCCCTTCAGAATTCTAAGGTTTTCCGTCGCGTTAGGTCAATTGTTTGTTCAACATGCCCGTAATATAGCTTGAATTAGGGACAATGGAGCAACAAAAAGGAGTCCATGTGTGAAGCGATGCCGCTGTGACACATGACAAGATTAAGTCTGCATGGTCCGCAAGGTGACGATGGATAATCTGTAATAGCGATTGTTGGGATGCCAGCGTTTTTGGAATACATTAAGCTGCTAACCGTAAACGGGGAATATCGTGAAAATGCAATATCCGACAACGACGTCGGACTGGGACGACACCCCTTGGTTACTTCTTCAGTTGGCTTCGTCGGCGCGCCGTTTCGTTCATCCTAGCACAACAAAAGCCTGATCACGACCGCCATCCTGTGGCAAAGTGGAATTGGCTCTTCTTTGGCGGATTTGGCGTCACAGATTATACTAGTCAAGACCTTTGACGGGACAAATTCATCTTTGACTCGATGATGTGTAAGCAATGTGAAAGATACTTGGACTTGTTCCAGTGGGGGGCGTTGGACCAATGGAAATTGCCTGATATTAGTCTGTTCAGTATCAGGGAAGTGAGTTAAATCATAAAGAATGCCGGTGAAATGGTTGCCAAGATTGGGTGCGGTTCAGATGTACGCTCGACCTCGCCAAGACTTCAATGTACAGCGCGGTATCGAATTGGTTCAGTAGGCAGTTCGTGGAGGGCGCCGTTTGTGCCGAGTTGGGGTCGACCTGGTATGGCCTGAGCCTTGATGAGTTTGAAGGTACTTATTCAGGTAACCGTTTTTTGGACGGGATCAAGTAAGTCCCTTTAAGCGTTACGAGTTCTCCCCGGTGTATTGCTTTACGAGTATTTCAAAAACGACGAGGTTAACCAGTGAAGAAAACCAGTTGACCTGATTACGGAACCTTAATTAGGGCATTGCAAACTGGCTAAAGATCGGTAAGACATTATACACGTGGGACACAACGTCCCATTCTACGCACATTTCGACAGACTTCCGCGCTGACGCATGCTATACTCCACCCAAACCTCATCGAAGGTACACCTAGTGAGTCACCGATACTGTTGCAGTAGCTTTAGCATGCAGATACCAGAAGTCATATATAATCTCATTGTGTATCATTGACTACTTAAATGACCTTACGGAACATGGGCCTTATGTTATAAAAACGGAGCACGGTAATTTTAGGGAGGTGGCGATTTCGATACGTTGAGTCGAAATTAAATTCAAATTTTCCGCGAAATTCAATCGACAATCATTACGGGCAGAAAATTCGATCATTTCAAAAGACATCTTGTCGGGGGCCTCTTTGGGTGTGTCATTACAGCTGCTACAGGTTCTGTTCCAACGGGACGGATTAGATCCTGGTTGGTTAGTTAGCACGCGGATGAGTGCAAGCGGGATTGTTGCTACTTCTTGCTGTTGCAATTCGTTCTGGATTCAAGTCCGTGTTTGGGTCTGGGGGAATAACAAAGACTTCCTTCGCCTCATCCCTCTTGAATGCTTGGTTTGTTGGGCGGTTCAATACTCCTATTTTGCATCAATTCCGTATGGCGATCCTCGACGGCAACTTTGTTGCAGTATTTGGGACCCGTTTTTCATGACGGTCTGTGGCGTGGTATTGCCAATCGTGGGAGTCGAATCGTATTCTGTCACACTCATCGGAACTTTTTTCTCATTACAAACGGAAATGGAATGGGTTTTCTGTGTTTCAACACTTGTGTCGGTGTGTGGGGACTAAATCTGGCACTGGCACTATCTTCTATACTTTGTACCCGAAAAGGTTGTTGCAAAGCTATAGGTCCTGCAACGATTCTTGGCTGGGCTATGGGTGATTGGTGGGCTTGGAATGGCCTTTAAAAATCCTCCATGGCGCTTTGTCGGACATAGTTCATTCGGTGCATGGTGGCTCGTTAGTTTTGTCGTATTATTTGGGACGTTAGTTTCCGTTTCATTTGTATATCTCCAGCTTGAAACACATTTCTGCCTCAGAAGCGAGCCTTTTGCGTGTGGTGAGCCGCTTTTCGTCTATCGTGGCCATCGCATTTTTGCGCGTTTAACATGGGGGTGTTCACCTATTTGGAGGATTGTGCATCTTAGCGACAGTGGGTCATATTGGCACGAAAGAGCCCTGCGTGAAGAGGAGGAGTTACAGAAACAATGCTTCTGAACAAACGAGCATGGTTATCTAAATCGCCGTTTACTGCGTACGAAAAAATAGTCGAATACATTCAGACCGCCTTAGAACCTGGTGGTCTTTTTGTGTCAGGAGCAAGGGCGAAATCGAGTGTTCGATGGCGATACTCTTCGAGCGTTCATGAAATGAGCACTATTGACACTTTTGATAATGAGCGGACAATGCTCGTGCTTGAGGTGATAAAACGATGGGACAACCAGCCGTAGAAAGGGTGAATCTGCAAGCGGAAAGTGGGTGACAACCGGAAAACCGAAACGGATACTTGGTGTCGGTTCACATTGACACCGTCAAGCGATGGGTATCTGAAGGCAAATTATGCTCAGGAATTCAATAAATGGATGGATGCGTATTTCTGTTGACTCAATCCAGACAATTGCCCTCGGAAATGGAGGTAAAGGCGCTTGTGAGCAAAATAGATGATATGTCCCGAACTGGATTTGGATGTGACAAGAAGAGTGGTACCGAGTTCTATACTTAGGAATAATTTTGTACCCAATGATCCTACAGGCGGATAGTTAAACATTTAATAAAATCTCTCTGGGCCTCATCACCGCTCGGCGAAGAACAAAAAAGGTAGAGCTGTGAGGAGTTCTTCTTAGTCGAAGATAGAAACCGTTGGCTGCTACGCTCGTCGGATTATTCGCCGACACCCGCTATCTTGTAACATGCCCATGATGGATGGACTTGACCTTGCTCTTACCAACAGCTACGAAGCTGCTTGGACATTATGTTCCTCGATTAAACGGACTTGAGATTGTGCGCAAAGTCAGAGAGGAAAAACTGGACGTTCCGATTTTGCTGTTAACTGCGGGATACTGTCAAAGACAACAGGCTTCGAGGTTTGGACGTCGGAGCTGATGATTATCTCGTCAAACCGTTTGCCAACAAAGAACTGTCAGCGGCCGTTGCGTGCCCTCAGCGTACAGGGGTAGCTTAACCGGTACGGATGCAATGCAAATCGGCCCTTTCACCATTGACTTGTCGACACAAAGTGCAACAACACAACAACGAACCTCTCTCCCTCCACCAGTAAAGAATTCTAGATTATGGAATTGTTTATGCGCAACCGCACAAAGAATTAGGTCTCGATAGGGTCTGGGACCGGATCAGTCATGATAACACCATAGAAAATTACGTTCACTTCTTGCGCAAAAAGATTGACGTGCCGGGTCAACGCTCCTACATTGAAACCGTCCGTGGAATTTCTTCACTCGATAAGTCCACGCAGTGCGGATTCCGCCCCGCCAATTTGGTTGAAGACAGGGGTAAAACATTTGCGAAAAGCAGCACCAAGATGCCCATAGTAGCAACGAATCGCATGGAGGACGTCCCGCTGATTTAAAGCATGTGCTAAATCCCAAAGATACACTATCTTAATGAATACAACAGATATTCCACCAATATGGATAATCCAGCCAAACGCCTAAAAAA
>CAWBGB010000016.1:0-188170 GCA_963788285.1 uncultured Alicyclobacillaceae bacterium | reverse complement strand
ACTTAGGGGCAGCCCCTTATTTATGAAAATCTGTTTGAATTTTGCTCTATATGTCCACAAAAAGAATCGCCCTCCCGGTAAAATGTAAGTGCGACCAAACATCAACCGAGAAAGGGCCATTCTTTTCGCAACAACGTTGTCTTCATTGACTATAACATGGATCAACTATTTCTTCCAATGGATTTAGAGGAACTGATTCCGCCAGGTCACGTCGTACGCGTCGTCAATGAGGCTGTTAACCGCATCAGTGATGATGTGTTCCTGAAGTACTATCCCGGTGGAGGCCGTAGCAGCTTTCATCCGAAGATGCTCACCAAAGTCCTGGTCTACGCATATACCCAGAAGATCTACTCCTCCCGCCAAATCGCTAAGGCGCTTCGCGAGAATATTCCCTTCATGTGGCTCGCTGCACGACAGACTCCAGACTTTCGAACCATTAATCGATTCCGTTCGCAACGAATGAAAGGTCTCATCGACGACGTATTCGCGGCTGTATTACAACTGCTTATCGAAGAAGGATACGTCACCATGGAACACTATTTCCTCGACGGCAACGAAAATCGAGGCCAACGCCAATCGCTATACCTTTGTATGGAAAAAGTCCACAGACCGGTATCAGGAAAAGCTGCAGACCCAGATTCGTCAACTTTTGACCGAGATTGATGAAATCAACCAACAGGAACAAAAGGAGTACGGAGAACGGGATCTGGAGGAACTAGGCGAAGGGCAAGTGATCACGGCCGCGCAGCTCGAAGAGACCGTATCCCGGCTAGAGCAACGTTTGGCAGAGGATAAGACCAATAAACCACTACGTAAGGCAGTTCATAAGTTTCGCAAGGATTACCTGCCTCGGTGTCGGAAGTACGAGGCTCAACAATCGGTATTCCAAGGGCGAAACAACTACAGTAAGACCGATCCGGATGCAACCTTCATGCGGATGAAAGAGGACCATATGAGAAACGGGCAACTCAAGCCCGGATACAACGTTCAAGTGGGTACAGAGAACCAGTTCATTGTCGGTTTCAGCATTCACCAGAGACCGACTGACACGCGTTGCCTAATCCCTCATCTAGAACAGGTTCGGGAGCGGTTGGGTGTGGCTCCGAAGGCCGTCATTGCAGACGCAGGATACGGGAGTGAAGAGAACTATACATACCTTGAGCAACATCAAATCACTGCGTACGTGAAATACAACACTTATCACAAGGAGCGGACGAAGCGTTGGAAAGCAGACATCAGTCGGTATGAGAACTGGGAATACGACGAGGAACGAGATGAGTACATCTGTGCAGCGGACCAACGATTGACCTTTCGATACGAAAGATACGAGAACACTGAGACTGGATACCGAGTGAAGAAAAGATATTACAGATGTGACGCCTGTGGAACATGCCCGCTACGAGCTCGGTGTACGAAAGGGTTGGGCAACCGGCAAATTGGCGTAAGTCGCGAGCTCCAAATATACAAACAAATTACGAGGGAACGTCTGTCAAGCGAGGAAGGCCGAGAACTCTCAGTCAGACGTATGGTGGAGGTTGAGAGCGTGTTTGGGCAACTAAAAGCTAATCGCGGGTTCCGCAGATTTCACCTGCGGGGCTTATTAAAGACGCACATCGAAGTGGGGCTCGTAAGTTTAGCTCACAATCTGATGAAGAGGGCCGCCTTCTCGGCGTAGGAAGAGCCACCTTGTCGCACAGCAAGCAAAAAATAGACAACTAAAAACAAAGGGGGCTGTCCCCTCCCCCGTCTTACGATGGGTTTTGGGACAGCCCCTTTATATTTTTTACTGGCTAGAACTATTGTTCCGTGCCCTTAGCTGATTACGGTACTTTCTCCAAAGCCAGTGCAGTACTCCGTTCCTCCTTCTCAGCACGTTCGGCTTCAGCAATTCTTGCGTCCAATATTAACTCCATGCCTGTTCTCACCACAGGAAATATCATATTGTTGGTCACCGGGTTAGTCCTTGAATGCGGATCACAAGGCCGAATTCTGTACATGGAGTGCCCAACGTACATAAGTGCTGTATTGTGTGTCAGGATACGGATGATGCTACGGAAGTGTTACGTCGGCGTGTGTTCGGTCGGTTCCCCATGAGTGGGGATGTATTTAAAGTGAAATTGCCATCCGCATCCGTGAGACTGTACCATTATGTCCGTTTGATTCATTTTTTTTTTCCTTCTCGTGTTTTCAGGATGATTAGTGAAAATCCACACGGACGACATGTGGTAATTTTGAACGTACGGAAACGTTTGTTATGTCTCGTTGCTAAACTCCCTCACGAATTAGGGTTTTTCTCACGAATACTCGCTCATTCGCAGGATTTCATCACCCTGGTTAGTTGGATGATAGCTTTAGTACAGATTCAGGACGGCTTCTACCCGTTTAAAGCGTATGCTAGAACAGAAGACGTGGTAGAAGCCACTTTGCGCATAACTCCCTCTATGTTCTTTCGTTTTCTCGCGTATTCTAGCTCATTCGCAGTATTTCGCAGTTGACTCAGCAGACGATTCGGGTCGACAATCACAATAACGAAGGTTCTGGACCACAAAGGTCACTCAAATAAGGGGTATGCCCCTTTTGCTAGAATATGGCTGCACAGTGGAGCTCCACATGCACCTTTGCGGCTCACCCTCCCATGTCTCACAGGGTCCTCATTTCGTCCCGTTTCATTCCTTCGTTCTGCCTTCAAAGGGTGGAGACCAGTAGTTTGCTGCCCGGCAGGGTCGTTGCCCCAAGGTTAAGTGTCGTACCGGTTTTTCCGTGCTTCGTTTGTCGTTTGCGTTTAGTGCGAGTTAGCTAGATATCGAGAAACCCCAAGATGTTAAGCGGCATTCTGTAAACGTGAAATGTGTAACGGGTCCAAGCACTTGGTAGTGTCCCGTCAAGTGGTGGAAATTCTTCGAGTGCTTCTACTAAGTGACATGCGTCATTTGTGTAGAACTGAAGTCGGTGCCAACAACGCCTGGTTGCCCGTCAGCTTAGCCATCGACTCCAAGCTGAAATAGCGGCGTGCAATGCTCCATTCATCGTGTTGCTCTTGGAGAATGGTTCCCACGAGCCGGATCACAGAGTCCCGGTTTGGGAAGACCCCAACGACGTCTATCATACGACGGCGAATTTCTCGGTTCAGTCGCTCGAGTGGATTGGTTGAGCAAATCTGACGCCAATGCTCTCTCGGAAATGCCATGTACGCCAGTACGTCCTCCTCCGCTTTCTGCAACACATCCATCGCCTTCGGAAACCGACTCTTCAATTGCTGTACCACCACAGCGAGTTGTTCTTTCGCTGACTCCTGTGTTGGTTGGGCAAAAATCGTGCGAACAATCGACGACACCATGGCTTGTGAGGATTTTGACACCTGACTCAGTACATTGCGCATCACATGGACCCTGCACCGCTGCCATGTAGCTCCGACCAGCGTCGTTTCAGTCGCCGCTCTCAATCCTTCATGAGCATCACTAATCGCCAGTTTGACGCCCCTTAGCCCTCTTGCCACCAGGCTCCGCAGAAAGGTCAGCCAGAATGAACCGTCTTCGCTTGTTCCAAGGTCAAAGCCCAACACCTCGCGCTCGCCGGTGTCTTTCACACCAACGGCAATGACAAACGCCATACTCTGGACCCGACCACCCTCACGAACCTTGGGGAAGGTGGCATCTAGCCAAACATAGGGGAACTCACCTTCAAGTGGGCGACTCTTAAACGCATGGACAACCTCATCGAGCTCCTTGCAGATGCGAGACACTTCACTCTTGCTGATTCCGCCGATGCCCAGCGACTCAACAAGTTCATCAACCTTACGGGTGCTCACACCATGCACATAGGCTTCCTGGACGACATTGAGTAACGCCTTCTGCACCCGACTGGCTCTAACAAACTGGGGAAATAGCTGCCTTTCCGGAGCTTGGGAATTTGCAATTCAATGGTTCCGACCCTCGTATCCCACTCTCTTCGTCGGTATCCATTGCGGTAATTCTTGCGCTCAGTGCTTCGTTCGAAGCGCTCAGCACCGATGAGTTGACTGACCTCGGCATCCATCACCGCTTCTGCGAGCACCTTCAAACCCTCCCGCAGAAAATCGATATCCCCATCCTCCAAACCGATCTTGCGGATAAGCTCCAAAAGTGCGATCTTATCCATAGAAGCCATCGAGGTTGCCTCCTTTACTAATGTGGTTGGTGTCACTTTAGTAGGTTGCACTCGATGGCTTTTTCGTCAATATCAAGCCTCAGATTTTACACCACCTAATGAGACTCTAACCCACGACAATATGGCGTGTCTCTGAAACCCATGGGGAATACAAATCAGCCCCGTTGTTTCAGAGAACTAACTGGTCAACGGGGCTTATGGGTTATCATGATACTGATACACCTAGTAGATTTCGATGAATCAGTTCGTAACAACCAAGGATCTAGTCGAAACGGATAGCCTGATCCCTTGCGAACTGGGTCATCCGTTTAATGCTTCAGATGGACCGTCATACTGGTTTGGTGCAGGACCGGAAATGACAATGCGATAATCGTTGCTCGCGATGTCTGTACCTTCGGGACTGCGGATGAGAATCTCCAGTTTATACTCCCCAGGTTGAGCGTCACCGGGAATTTGATATTTCACGGATTCCACTTCAAGGCAGCTGTCAGCCGTTATCGTAACAGTCTGCTCGGCAATCACGCATGTATTCTCACCTTGAGTCAACCTGACTTGAACAGTCGCATTTTCCTCCACATTTTGCGTATCATTCACAATCCATACTGGAATCGACAGTACGCGCCCTGGAAGCCAGCGTTTGCGTGGTAGGACCATCAAAGGAATTACCGGTTGGTACGCTTTCCGCAACGCTTCATAGCCCTTCTTTGGAACTCGATTGACATCAATAACAGACCACGAAACCGAGGGCCAACAGTCCATGAACATGAACTGGAATATAGCGCCTACTTTGCTGTACTTCTGACGTCGATAGCTCTCCACGATGAACTTGAGTAATTCCGCTTGATAGGTCTGGGATCGCTCGATAACTTGTTCCATGCTGCCTTCCAAAGATAATCCTGCGATATTGACGGTCTCGTCCCACTGAAAGTTATGGTAGGCAAGTTTCTCCCAATTCATTTCGTCCCCGGTAATTACGTCCATCACTTCTTTGCTCGGAAATGCTTGCGCTCCAAACTCCGTAACCAAGGGCCCCATCGGTGCTTCACGAAACGCGGTGTAGTCATCCAAGTACCAACCCCAGTACGGATGTTCCTTGAAATCAGATTGCTGATGGACATATCGCGTGCCGTCCATCCCACGAACGATTTGGTACAACAATAAATCCAGTGAATTCGCATTCGTACTGGGCTCGTTATGGCAACACCAAGCGCAGATGCACGGATGGTTGTAGAACTGGTTAACCATGTCCTGGATTTGGGCGCTTGCTGAGCTTAAAACGTCACTCTCTTCGAGATAACTCCACTGAAGCGGGAAGTCCTGCCATACCAAAATGCCAGCGGCATCGCAAGCTTCGTAGAACTCCCGACGGTTGATATGTGCATGCACGCGCACTGCATTTACGTTACCTTCACGTAACAGCCGTATATCCGTCGAGATGACTTCATTTGTGTAGTTCGACAGCCACTGCGTCGGAATGACATTCGTCCCGCGCAGAAAAATTCTGTTTCCATTTAAGTACCAGATGCCCGAAGACTTGTCGTATTGGATAGTACGAAGCCCTGTTTTTACGACCACCTCGTGCGGCTGTTCCGCCTCGAGACGGATTTTCACATCGTACAGATGCGGTTCACCCAAATCCCACGTCCACCAAAGTTTTGGATTCGAAACCTTCACAACTAGGCTATGGTGCGACAATCCATTTGGCAGAGACACACGTTGTGTGCACGTTTGCCCTGCAATGTCCAGCGTGAGCGACCCATTACACCGCCGTGACGCATCGACCGTTACATTGGCGTGGACAAACGCGAAATCTCCTTCAAGACGAACCGTTTGTAACTTCACCGATTGGACATACGCATTGGGGCGTGACTCCAGTGCCACGTCACCCCAGATGCCACCTGTACCCTTACTCTGCCCTAACTGCGGGTTCCATCCACCTGGTCGAGCGTCGTGATGGTTGAAGACGCCCTTAATCAGTACCTTTCTGTCCGGCCACAGGGTCTTTTCGTCTTCACGTGGTGATTCCACCATCACAACCAGTTCATTTTCCAAGCGGAGAACATCGGTGACTTCATACTCGAACGTTTGAAAGTACCCGACATGAGTTCCAAGTTCTACACCGTTTAAGAAGACGGTGGCTTGATAATCAACACCACGGAACGTGAGGAACATTCGTTCGTTCGGCAGCGAAGACAGCTGAAACTTCCTCGTAAAGCGAACGCGTCCGTTGAAGTCATGGAGCCCCCCCAGCTCCCAGTTTTGTGGAATCTCCATTTGTGCCGCTGGGGGGAGGTCGTCGCGCGAAGTAACGACCCCGTTCTCCGTGATTGTCACCCTCTCGACCGGTTCATATCTCCACAATCCATTGAGGCTCAGCTTCATCAATGTGCACCCACTTTAGGAAAGGCATGGTTGGACACAACGCGGAAGCTCACGCGCTGCGGATTGGAACTTGCTGAAATCCGAACAATCTTGTTTCCATGGGCGGGCTCAAACTCCAGTTGAGTGGAGCCCCCTGCTTCCAGTTGCATATCCTCGGCGAGCGCCCAGGACACGATTCCGGATTGTCCTGCTGGCACATATACCTCAACATCGATACCTGCTTCGGTTGTATCGACACGAACGACCTCAACGGTGCTGTAGTTGATGATCACGCCATCTGCCAACTGGAACTGGACAGGCAGCAGCTTCCCGGACCTTGGTTCAAGATGTACAGTGTTTCCTTCAAATACATCCTCGCGTCCGCGGGTAACCCGAGTCTCACGCGCTACATCGTCAACGTTGATGATAGAAATCAGAGAGCCAGTGGAACCAGTACGAGCGGTGACCACGACGTTCTCATCCGTCACTTGGAGATGTGGCTGAATACCCATCAGATGCGCTAACCGGTGAATGACTTCCAACTGATACTGGTATTCATGCGTCAATCCAACTCCGAGAACCAGAACACGCCCTTGACCCAGCCCGCGGACATAAGCAGTGACTTCTTCTTCACCCTGTTCGCCATGCGCAACCAGTGTCGCGTCGTCAGGCTTTGCGAACACCGTGTATTGCCGACAAAAGACAGAGTCTATATCACAAACAGTAACCCGGTGGTATCCGTGATGTTCCGAGACGATGGAGACTCCACAGTTTTGGGCGAGAATCTCACACATTTCGCCGTTGAGATCATACATGGGCACCTGCGGTCCAAGAATTAGGTTGCCGCCATTCTTCACATAGCCAACAAGCTTTTCTTGGGTGGCCCTGTCCATGTACTTTGTCGTACACATCCAAAGCGTCGGATATTGTGTGACATCCAGGTCGGTCTTCAAAACATCAACAGCCCCATAAGAGATATTCCCTGCGGATAGCAATCGCCACATTCCGTCGAAGTGGAAATGTTCGCGTTGCGACACGATTTCCTGAATCACACGTTGCACAGTCGGGTCTTGGCGATTGACCACCTCGGTGGCGTAGTACGGGGGGTAGAACCCAATGTACGTATCAGCCACTTTTGGAGATTCACAGAGCATTTCTCCAAAAGTGTTGAACAACTCGCCCAGGTGTCTTGTAACCCCGTACGATGGACGCAGGTCACCATTTGACGCAATTGGCGCTTGCCATTCATGACGGCGACCAAACAGGCCAATGCCCTCAACGTTGTCACCGCCGCAGTACATGTAGTAATTGAGTGCGTTCATGCCACTTGCCACGCAAAGACGAGTAATCAAATCGACGTCACTCGGATACACACGGGGCCGGTCTGCTAACCGCCCTGATTGAAACTCTGCAGAAAACAGGGGTTGTTCGGGATTTCCAACGGCCTCTGTGAGTGCTGAGCTCAGCAGAAGGTCATGAAAATTGTCATAGCCAATCTTGCCGGGATAGAAGTCCCCTGCAAGGACGACGTCGTCCACGTCTGCCGCATCGCGCAGTTGGGACAATCCAATCGGGTAATCCACACCGCGACTGTATACGGAAAAATCCTTAAAACCGTGCACGTTAACGATAAAAGGTACATTGATGCCGTTCGCTTCTGCCATTTGCTTCAAGACCTTGACGTATTCGGCATAGTCGTGACGAGCGAATTCTGCCCACATCCAATGCGATGCGAGCTCGGTTTGGGGCTGAGATTTCACACTACTTTGATATACTTCGAAACGTTGGAGTGCATGTGGATTGTGGTCCGCGGTATTTGTAACCCAGTGTAACATCCCTATTTCATTGTCGAGTTGGAACATGATAATCGGTCCGCCATTGGTAATCAACCGTGGTGCAACGCGGGAACACACTTCCTTGTACCATTTCTCAACAATTTGTAAGTAGGTGGGATGGAGATAAGACACGACACGTGTCGGATGGACTTCACCAGATTTCGTCCGCGCAATCACCTCAGGATAGGCATCGAGCAACCATTGAGGTATCCCTTCGTTTTTCAGCTCCGACATCACATATGGGCCTGGTCGTACGATGCAATACAGACCAAACGAGGCACACAGGTCAAGGAATGCAACGAGATTTCGACGGGGATGTGTCGTTCCTTCAAAATCAAATTGACCTTCTTTCGGTTCATGCCAAATCCAGGGTACGTACGTGCTCACCAAATTGAAGCCAGCATCTTTGATTTTCTGCAAACGGTCGGCCCACTGTGACGGGTCGATCCGAAAATAGTGACACTCGGCTCCATACAGAAACGTCTTCTTGTCATCAATGAGAAAATGTTTGTTTTGATAGCGTATCACTGTGGTGCCTCCATCTTGATGTACTGTATTCGAAGCGAGCATCCAAACTGATCAGTTCTTGAAGCACGCCGTTTGATGTCGACTATCTCCAGTCAATGACGGAATGGATGTTCTACACCGGTCCATGACATGCGGACAACGCGGCGCGAATGGACATCCTTGTCCTGCAGTCCCTTTCACAGGCGCAACCAATACCTGTTTCCTGGTCATGGCCACCTCGGGTACCCTGGACGCAGTCCTCACTTTAGGTTCGAATGGATTTGGGACCGATTCGAGCAACAATTCGGTATACGGATGGCTTGGGTTCCGGAGAACTTCATCTGATGTTCCCCGCTCGACAATGTGCCCACGGTACAAGACGATGACTTCATCAGCCAACACGCGAGCACTCAACATGTCATGTGTAATGTAAATCACAGACATGTTGCGTGTGCGGCGAATTTCATCTATCAGATTAAGAACATCCGCTCGAATCGAGACATCCAGCATGGATACAGGTTCGTCAGCGACAATCAGCTCCGGTTCCGGCGCAATAGCACGGGCAATGACCAATCGTTGCCGCTGGCCGCCAGACAACTGGTGTGGTTTCTTGTTCATAAACTGTTCTACAGGTGTCAGTCTGACGGTGGACATGATACTGAGCGCGCGTTCCCGGGCTTCAGCTTCGCTGAGCCGAAGGTGTCTGCGCAAGGGCCGCATAATGCTGTGTAGTACGGTGTTTTGTGGGTTTAATGCGGAAAACGGATCTTGGAAAACCATCTGAACGTGCTTTCTATAATTCCGCAGTTGCCTCGACTTGAGAGACTCAACGTGCCATTCTCCAAACGTGATGTGACCTTCCGTCGGTTTCTCGATTCCGGTGATCAGCCGCGCCAACGTACTTTTACCGCTGCCACTCTCTCCGACCAGAGCAACAATTTTCCCGGGTTCCACCGTAAAGTTCACCTTATGAGCTGCTACCGTAGAGCGACCGCGACCTGCATACACTTTGCTGACGTCTTTGAGTTCAAGAACGTATCGACCTGCTGCTGTCTGCTTGTTTTGGATCCCTTGTTCCCTCAAACTCATCGCACGGTCGCCTCCTTTGGCGCGTACAAATGACATAACACAGATCCTTCTTCACGTTTTACCAATCTCGGTGTCTCAACAGCGCATATATCCATCTTCTTGGCACAGCGCGGCGCAAACGGACATCCGCGTATATCTGCCCGCAAGTCAGGCGGCGAACCGGGAATACCCGACAGCGACACATGCTCTGCCCGTGGATTTGCGTAGCAACCAAGCAGTGCTTGGGTGTAAGGATGCTCTGCTTGTTCCATGAGCATGGATGCAGGTTTGTCCTCCACAATCTGCCCTGCGTACATGACCATGACCCGCTGTGCCACTTCGAGCACCAGCCCCAAATCGTGGCTGACAAACAGGACTGAAAAGCCCAATTCCCTCTGAAGGTCACTAAGCATCGTCACAATCGAACGCTGAACAACGACGTCCAGCGCAGTTGTCGGTTCATCGAGAATGACCAGGCGCGGTTTTAACACCAAAGACAACGCAATGGCCGCACGCTGTTTCATGCCTCCGGAGAGTTCATGTGGATATGACTCCATGACACTTGGATCCAAATCCACGGCTGTGAGAAGTTCAGCGATCCGCTCCGTCATCTCGGCCTTACTCATGTTCGAATGTTCGCGCATGACGTCCATAAATTGATGCTTGATCTTCAACACAGGGTTAAAGGCGTTCATCCCCCCCTGAAGGACCACCGACAATTTCGACCACCGCAAAGCTCGCATTTGTTCGCTAGGGAGTTTTCGAAGGTCTTGCCCATCCAGGATGACCTCGCCCTGCACGTCATTTCGATTCGGATCGAGCAACCCGGCGATAGCAAAGCCAAGTGTGGATTTACCACACCCCGACTCTCCGACCAAACCCACGAATGTGTTGTCAGGGATGTCGAACTGCACACCTCGGACTGCTGCCACGCCTGCACTACGGCGCGACTTATAGGTAACCCATAGGTCCTTGACCTGCAGCATGTTATCAATCCTCCTGTAAACGTGGATTGGCCACCGCGTCAATTCCGAAATTAATCAACGTAAGCGACGCAGCGAGTAGTGCGATACAAAGGCCTGGTGCAATAATCCATGCCCACTGCCCATCGAGTAATGCATCTCCGTTTTGGGCCCAGTAAATCATCGTGCCCCAACTGGTTATGCTGGGATTTCCCAGGCCAAGAAACTCGAGACCGGCTTCGGCGAGAATCGCTCCAGTAACAGCCCCAAAGAAGTTCGCAATGATGTAAGACAACATGTTTGGCAGAATTTCTCGAAAGATGATCCACAAAGAAGATTCACCAGCAAATTTCGCAGAGACAACGTAGTCTTGTCGGCTTAGCGTTAACATCTGTGCGCGCAACGTTCTGCCGCCAAAAGCCCATCCGGTGATGGACATGACCAAAATGATTTCACCGATTCCATGATGTGGAATATACGCAGCAATCAAAATCATTAGAGGCAGACCCGGAAGAACGAGCATCACATTCATCAAGAGCGACAAAACGTCGTCCACCCATCCTCCGAAGTAGCCAGCCACAAAACCTACGACCAAAGCCACGAAAATGACGATGGCTCCAGACACAAAGCCCACAAAAATGGAAACTCGAGCCCCGTACAGCAGTTGTGTTAATACGTCCTGGCCACTCTGCGTCGTTCCAAGCCAGTGCGCTGCAGATGGTCCTTGTCCCGGTGGGAAATGTGTATCCGTGAGAGAATACGGTGCAATCCACGGACCAAAAATGGCCATGAGAACAAATACTGCAAGGATGATAATGCCAATCCGAGCCTTCTTATTCGACCATACGACTTGAAACGCGTTCGGTTCCTTGGTAGGAAAGGGATCTATCGGTGCATCAGATTGTCCGTAAACCGGCGAAAGGACGGTAGCAGCTTGCTGTTGTTCAACGTAAGATGAAGGATCCTGAGTTCTTTCGATTGTCATCTCACGGCCCCCTTACGTAACCGCGGATCGAGTATGCCTGACACGATATCAGCGGCAAAGTTCGCCAACAGAACAGATATGGTGATACACAAGAACAAAGCTTGTAACAACGGATAGTCCTGATTCGAGACAGCGGTGTCCAATAGATAACCCATACCTGGATAAGCGAACACGGTCTCCATCAACAGAGAACCGCCGACGACGAATCCGAGCGACATTGCAAAGTTGGTGACAATCGGCAGCAAGGCATTGCGGGCTGCATACCGGATGGCAATGGTACGATTTTTCAGCCCTTCTGCTCTAGCCAGCAAAATGTAGTCTTCACCGAGTGTGTTAATCATATTGTTGCGCATGCCAAGTAATGAGCCACCCACACCTGTAATAAAAATCGTGATGGCTGGTAACACACTATGGTAAAGAGCGCTTCCGATAAACTGACCGTTGAACGCGGGAGCAAATGCTCCATTGTAACCACCGGAAATCGGGAACCATTTGAGAATGAATCCGAAAACATAAATTAAGGCCAAGGCGAGCCAAAAATATGGGAATGCCGAAGTAAAAGAGAGCAGGACCGTGGCCGTGGAGTCAAATTTCTTTCCTCGATTCCAAGCAGCATACACGCCGAGCAATGTACCTACAACAAACTGCAGAATTGTTACCAGACCTACCAGAATCAGCGTCCAAGGCAAAGCGTTCAAGATGACGGAAGACACCGACTGAGGGAAGAACGAGTAGGAGACACCAAAGTTTCCGTGCACTAAATTCCATAGGTAGTTCCAATACTGACTCCAGAGCGATCCGGTGGGCAGTCCAAGCATGAGCGCCAAAGCCTTTTCTTGGGCGGGACTGATCGGCCCTTGCTGAGCAAACTTCGCCATCATCGCTTGCGCTGGATTTCCCGGCATGAGACGAGGAATGACAAAGTTCAATGTAACGGCGACCCAGACGGTCAATATGAGAAATCCTGTCTTTCGAGCAAAATACCTCATATTCAATGCTCCTTTTATAGGATGCCATCCTGGGCATTTGCCCAGGATGGTTCGATGAGTGTTACGAACGCGGTTGCAAGTGGGTCAGAATCATAAGCGGTGATTGTCCATACGGAGCTGGCGACGCATACGGATTACTTGCGCTCGGCCAACCCGTGAATTTCTTGGTGCTAAACTCGCTCCACGTTGCACCGTAGAACAAGTTGATGACAGGCAATTGGTTGTACATGACCTGCTCAATCTGACTGGCGTCCTTCTGCTGAGTGGCCTGATCGGTCGCTTGCTGCCAGTTGCTCAGCAACGAGTCAACCTGTGGATTGGACCAACGTTCCTGGTTCGCCGTGGTACTCTGTCCTATCGGTACTGCAAATTGACTGTTTAGCAACGTGTTGTATGACGTGAATGGACTAGCGGTTCCTCCATACGCCAACAGGGCACCGTCAAACTGACCCGTTGACATGCTTTGGCTATAGGCGGCGTATTGCGGTGTGGAAACAGTGACATCAATCCCTAATTGTGCTAGGTTTGATTGGATAATCTGGGCGGCTTGAATCCAGTCCGACCAGCCATTTGGAACTTCGATACTGAACGAAATCGGATTCCCTGACTTATCGAGCAATTTGCCCTGGCTGTTTGTTTTGTAACCTGCTTGTTGAAGAATCTGTTTTGCTTTCTGCAGGTCGTATGGATACGTCCCTTGATTCGGAAGCGACGAATCCAACCATTGCTTTTGTCCCGGCAGAATGAGGCCCGTCTGGCTCGCTACGGAGACATAGCCATCTTCTGCTTGCTGTGCAATCTGGTTCTTGTCGATGGCGTAGGCCAGTGCTTTACGGAACTGCACGTCGTCAAACGGCTCCTTCTTCAAATTCAATGCCAGTGAGATGATTCCGCCTGCCGGGAACCAGTAGGTGTTATAGTTCGGATCTTTGTCTACGTAGGTCTGTTTCACATTAGGCAGGAACAGTGTTGCCCAATCCCACTGGCCTGAGGACAACTTCAATGCAGCCGTCTGGTTGTTGCCTAGCACCGGGAAGATGAGTGTGTCAACCTTAACCTTGTCAGCTTGCCAGTAGTTTGGGTTCTTCCTCAGCGTGTACTGGTACGGGGTAAACGAGCCCACAACGTACGGTCCCGTACCCACTGGATTCGTTACCATTTCCTTCGCCGGATCAGTGATGGTCGACCACACGTGCTCAGGAATAATCAACGTACTAGCAATCTGGTAGAACGTAGGCACGTTCGGACGCTTGAACGTGAACACGACCTGGTCGCCGTTTGCCGTGACACTGCTCAACACCTGCCACAACCCCTGCGAATCCAAGGAAGGATACTTCTTTAGATAATTGAAGGTAAATGCCACGTCCTGGGCACTGAATGGCTTCCCGTCATTCCACTTCACACCATTACGGACCGTAACAATCAGTTTCGTGTTACCTTGCCACTGATAACTCGTACCCAACCAGGGGGTAACCGTTCCATTCATGTTATTTACAAAGAACAAGGGTTCATAAATGTAGTTAGTACCGGTTCGGTTCGACGGAGCAAACGGGTTGAAGTTGTCTTGAAATGTCGGTGAGCCGTTGTCAACACCTATTGTCAAGCTCGAATTTGTAGACGAAGCAGGTGTACTTCCCGGCGCATTTGAATTCTGAGCGTTCGTTGTCGTCGTGTTCCCACAACCGGTTAACGAAGCTCCCGTGACACCTAAAACCCCAACCATTGCGACTATTGATTTCCAGCTTGGCATCTTAGATACAGCCCCCTCTAAATTCAACAGATTTCACGTTACTCGTGTGCCATCGAGACGATACAATCCCAGACGACACAGAGCCACGCAGTGTATATGAAAGGGATGAACCCCAACACACTCAGTGCGTTTCTCGGTTGCAACGCGTTCAAACCTGTAGTCCTCATTAGACCCTTACACTTGTGTTTCGACGTTGTGAGGATTGTCTGACTATCAACTCTGTTGCCAAACGCACCGGTTGCAACTCAAAATTCCCACCAAGCGCTTGAAACAAGAGTTGCGCGGCAACGGATCCCATTTCGTACATTGGTTGTCTTACTGTTGTGAGCGGCGGTTGGAGGTATTCCGAAATCCTGATATTGTCAAAACCAACAATCGCAACGTCGTCCGGAACACGAATTCCCTTCTCTGAAAAGGCTTTCAAAAGCCCGATAGCCATTTCGTCGTTAGACGCAAACACCGCATCCGGGAGAATCGGTTGCGCACTCATAACCTTTCCGACAACATACCCACCTTCCTCGGTAAACCCCCCCATATAATCGAATCGTTTCGATTCAGAAGCCGAGAATTCTTTCATCGCTTTTACATATCCTCGGTACCGAAGCTCTGAGTCCAACGAATCAGCTGGACCACTAATAAAGACAATGCGGCGATGCCCCAACTCGAGCAGATGTTTCGTAACTTGGTATCCGCCCTGCTCGTTGTCCACTCGAACGCTATACACGTAATCCGCAGTCAATTCCCTATCTAAAACAATGACAGGTAAATCAGGGCCGGCCGCCGTTACAATTGTCTCGTCATCCACGTCTGGAGCGAGAACAATCAGACCATCTACGCGACGTTCCGACATCAAGCGGACAGCTGAACCGTTGCGGCCACCAAGTGATCCGCTCGCAATGGTGTTGTATCCCTTACTCGTTGCAATGTCTTGGACACCACGGATGATTTCGGAGTAGAACGGACCACCCAAATCGTGAAGCAAAATACAAATCGTCTCCGTACGACGCGTCTTCAAGTCACGAGCAATACCATTAGGGCGATACTGCAACTGGCGCGCTGCTTCAAGAACACGCCTGCGCGTGGACTCCTTGACTCGCGGATTGTTCCGTAAGGCGAGAGACGCTGTAGACAGCGCCACATTGGCTGCCTTCGCAACATCCTTCATCGTCGCCAAGTGGTTCCCCCCTTATGTAAGTACTTCTTACAAAAAGAAATTGGTTACAGCGGGTGGTAAACATTTCACGAAATGCTTGCACCACTTAGAGATGTCAAGGTGGGCGCCTACTGTTGCTGGTAATCGCCTTTACCTACTAGCTAGTTGAATGAGGTTATGGTACTGTGCGAGATGCCCTATCCACCCGCAAAATAAAAACGTTTCGATTTTTGCACAAAAAAATATTATTACTACAAAAAGAAGGTACCTCCAAATGAAAGCGTTGTCAATAACGATTTCAAACACTCCGTCCGGGATTTTATCCAACAGTCATGAGTACAAAAGACCGTAGATAACAGTCAACTTGTAAACGTTGATTTCGTAGAAGGTTACTTCTGCGGGTGGAGCACTAGACAGCCTGGAGCTATCCCGAGCGGGTAGCCAACAGTTAGATAAAACGAGCATAATTAGAATTCTACTTGATCACCTATTTTGTAAATCATAAGAAGAAAACAGAGTTGCCCAGTTGCCTAGATGGTCAATGTGAATTTAGCATTTTAGTGTGATACTGAATTTTTCACCCATGTTAGTATAGACGCTGGAATTAACTGTGGTTCTGAACTAAATACGGACACTGAGATGGGTTAGTCTTTTTCTTGATGACAACAACGTTGATTTCGATTATCTTTTTCATTGACGACAAATATTGGCTATGTTATGATTTTGATATCCTAAATCAAAGGTGATACATTTGCCACAGGGCGGAAGACGTGAAGGGGCTGGGCGAAAGCCTAAAGGTATTCGGAACATTATCACATTGACTTTGCCTCAAGAGGCTTGGGATAACATCGAGAGAGACGCCCAAAAGGACGGAAGTAAGGCTGCAACAATACGTCGTATTGTTTTGCAACACTACGTACTTAAAGAAGATAGTTAAGGAAGACTAACCGTGGCACAGGACGGGTCATTGCCAACGACTACGTTTCATTGTTGGAAGTGTGACCTGAGTGGTATCAGTTGTGAAATTGCAACGCAGTGTTGTGGGAGTAGGTCGATATTGAAGAAAGAGAACGATGAGAGCTGACCAATTGGGTAATTTTTTCATTGATCAGCAGGAGTTAACGTATAACTGTCGAAAATCGTTACACAGTGGCGAAAATGATTAACGCCCACCTCTGGCAAAGGTGAGCGTTGATGACCGGGGATTCCGCCCCCGAGTCAATATGATCGAGGAATCCGTCCATTCCTACGATCAAGATAGGATTTATACCTGTAGTATACTATACAGGTATATAAAAATCCTCTCTTTTATCGTAAAAAGTAATGGCGTTTCCTTGGTTATATTGGCCGGGAACGCCTTTTTTGGTTCCCTTAACCACTACATATGAAATTATGGTAAGGAGGATAGAGCGGTTCCTACCGTTTAGCGGATAAAAAGCAAAAAAAAAGAACGGCTTTAGCAGCCGCCCACATGGAAAATCCGAAAACAAACTCGCAAAAAAAGGATACCATGTGGGTCTAGTTAAAGTCAACCCAAAAACGGTATTCCCGCGCAAAATGTATGGATCATTGCAAGAACTATGGACGCCTCTACACGCGCGAGATCGCACGAATCAAGTCATTGCCGGTTGCGGCCAAGCACGTTTACACAGCTTTCCGGTGTCTACTTCGGTTCGATAACGACACTGGCACTTTCCCCTACTCCACTGCCATGCTCGTAGAGATAACCCACCTAGCGCCAAATACGGTCCGTGCAGCATGTCGCTTACTCGAAGACGAAGGACTTCTCCAGTTTTACGGCACCGAGGCGAGCTTGCCTTTATATAATGAGTGTCGCGTTGAGGAGGACCACTACACCTATGTGCCTTCAGTTGCCTTAGAGGGACTCGCTCGTTACGTTCGTGCAGGCCTTGGTGCATACTACGATCTCTACTTACAGATTTTCAACCAACTGCGCGTAAAAGGCGCGGACCCACACTATACATACGATACGCTGTGCAATACGTATCGGCTTGGAAACCGCCCTTCCCGCATTCGCAAGTATTTGAGCTATTTGGGAGACGTCGTGGTGTTCTTTCCTGGCTGCAATCCTAAGGTGCTGCACTTCCGCTATGCAGAGGGCGTTCATGCTACTACCCAGGAACGCGCAGAATGGAATCTGAAGCGTGAGATGAAGGAGACTGTACGGAAAGTCGTCCCGTCTCATCTGAATGCGGTAGTTGCTCGTATGTGGGATTTCGTGAAGGAACGAAAACTCAAGGCTGATATTGCTCGCCGTGTGGCACAAGAATTCGTTGTTTCAGTGATTGACTTAGGTGAGTCACTCAAACAACCGGTCGCCTTTACGATGCGTTTCCTAGAACGGTTTAATCTCAACTTCTATTTGCAGAACGCTGCATAGCACGCATATGACAATATATGGTTTACAACACCGGCGGTATCGACGGTGTGTTTTGTCATGCCCAAATTCAGCCGTCAATCCTTTCTCTAAGTCCGCGTGCATCATTATTTTCTGCCTCATACGTATATGACTTACTTATAGCTTGTGGAAAGTTACGTTTGCTGGCCAGGAACATTTTTTTTGGTTCACAGACTGGCCCCATAAACGCATCAACTGGCCGTCTCCAAGTTTTGATTTTCCTTGACATGGCGCGCTTTTTTCACCCAATTTTACCTCATGCTTAATCCTGACTTTATGTAACCCCTAAAAGAACAGTCTCATTCTACTCCCCCTTTTTAACCACACTTGCCTATTATCAAATATCAGTTAGATGAAGAATCAAGCCGTTAGAATATTACGGTGATCGGAAAACTCTCGACCCTTGCAGCAAACCTCTACGGCGCAAATTACGTGCTACAGATATGCGATACAGGTGCATGTCCAAAAGTAACGGCTCGCAGAGCACCCCACCTATTCCCCACGCCAAAAAATAACGAAGGAAGCTAGGTGGTGTGTCCGATACCATATACAGTACGCAAAACCGCTAATACATTTTTGTGTAACCACAGATCAGCGTATAAACCCTTTCATTCCTGTCCATCCTGTTGATAGGAGCAGGAGGAACAGGAGTGCTAGGGATACGTAAAGACTTGCCACACGTTTAAAACTGGGCGAGCGAGACATAAATACACAGGAAGTGGCGTACATGACCAGGCTGGCGGAGTGAACTTCTCCCTCGGGACAGGACCCATATATAAGACGGCAAGGAAAATAGCCAAATCTCTCGGGGCAAACAGTCTATAGTCCAGATACTGCCCCTATGTCGATCTACCACTAGAGGCAATACGCTCTATTTGACAGAAGAAATGTGGTATGCATAAACCATCAACCGTGACTAAAGATGATGATGAATATGCACGGTGATAAATCGTATATGCGAGGAAACAACAAGGGCGCTGTAGGGAGAGCACTGCAAAAGGGGTTATTTAAAGAGCAACGTGGTTGCTAATCCCACACAGATCCTCTTATTGGATCAAAGATCAATCGGGTAAGAGGGGGTGACTAACCCCCGTCTTCCCACACCACCGTACGTACCGTCCGGTATACGGCGGTTCATGTTGTGTAACGAAGTGAGTCGTACCGTTCGACTAAGCTTACAAGTCCTTGGTTGCGCCAATAGGCAATTCCAAGGGCTTTGTTCACTTGTGGCGTATTTGCGAGGCGCCAATACCCTTTTCGGGAAGCGCTTATGAGTACTGCCCATTCGTTTGGAATGCCGAGTGCGACTAGATTGCGTTTCTTTGTTTTAGGTTTCTTCCATTGTTTCAGAAGGCACATCCGTAGTCGTCGGCGTATCCACTCGTCAAGTTCGGCGAAGACACTCCTGGTTTCGGCGTGGCGATAGTAGCCGGCCCACCCACGTAGGTAGGCGTTGAGCCGTTCTAGCCTTTGGGCCATCGATTGTCCCCTGCTTCGTTTCGTTAGTTCACGGACTTTGTCCTTGAAGCGCTTGAGGGACTTGGGGGCTACTCGGATTTTCGGCCGTTGGTGCCACGTGAATGAGAAACCCAGAAATTTGCGCTTCCAGGGTCGGTCTACCGCACTCTTTTCCACATTTACCCTGAGCTTTAATCGTCCTTCTACAAATCTTCGTACACTCTCCATGACCCGTTCTCCTGCTCGACGACTGCGGACGTAGACATTACAGTCATCTGCATAACGGGCGAACCGGTGCCCTCGGCGCATAAGTTCCTTGTCCAGGTCGTCCAACATAATGTTCGCCAGTAGCGGACTCAGCGGTCCGCCTTGCGAAACACCCTCGTCTGTTGTTACGCAGACTCCGTTGTACATGACACCGGCTTCTAGATATCGCCTAATGAGCCGCAACACTCGTTTGTCCTTAACTTTTCGAGCCACTCTTGCCATCAGCATGTCGTGGTTTACTCGGTCAAAGAATTGAGCCAGGTCAAGGTCTACAACCCAGCGATATCCTTGGGCGATGTAGCTTCGTGCCTGTTTCACTGCCTGGTGAGCACTATACCCTGGTCGGAACCCGTAGCTGTAAGGTGAGAATTCTGGGTCGAAGATGGGTGTGAGTACTTGCAGAAGAGCCTGTTGAATCAGGCGGTCAAGCACCGCTGGTATCCCTAGCATCCGTTTGCCACCGTCTGGTTTCGGGATTTCGACTCGACGTACGGGCATCGGTTGGTAGGTTCCACGAAGGAGTTCGTCACGGATGCGCGTCCAGTTGTCTATCAGGAATGGTCGAAGGGATTTTATTTCCATTCCATCGACGCCTGCGGCACCCTTGTTCTTCTCCACACGGCGCAGGGCCGAGAGCAGGTTCTCCCGCTCTACTACCTGTTCCATCAGGTTCGTACAATTCGCTTCGCGGGTTGGTTCGTTGGGTCGTGCCGGAGAGAAACTCGGCGCTTCCTCGGTCCCCCGTGGATTCACCACTTCCTCCCGAGGATAGCTCCCTTTCGGGATATTCGGCTGTCTATGCTTCTCTCTCGAACTTGCCATGAACAACCCTCACAATCATGTTCGGTCCTTCCCTGCATCGGCGTCCCTTTGCGGGTACTATGACCTCTGCTGACTCCTGCCTGTTCAGCGCCACCTTTCGATGACGGTTACCAGCTTTGCTGGCGTTCCGGGCAGGCCTCCCCGGGTAAGAGCGTTGTCTTTCCCTCCATATACCCACTCCATTTACTCTCGACAGCCTTCGGTAGCAAGGGCTTTATCTTGTTACGCAGACTCACCCAACTGTCGCTAGCCTCAATTGGAGTTCGTGACCCTTGGGCCGGAGGTTTGCCGCCGCCTTCCTTCAGATCCCACCTCACGATGGACACCTTTGGCTTAAGCTAATGGCTACTGCTACCTTCGCCATTCCGGACTTTCACCGTATAGACAACGCCCATGCCGAGCGCACGTAAAAATGCAGCTTTCCTCGCTCAAGAGGAAGGCTGCATTTTATTTATCAGGTGTACCATTCGTTTTGCATTTACAACGAAAGCCGTTAAATATGCCTGTATTCGCATGCCGAACAGACCACGGTACTTCGCCCTGGTTAAGCCATGGTGTCTCTTAAGTTCCGCGTTCTTGTGTTCAATAATGGGTCGTCGCCGGATGCGTGATTTAAACGTATCACTTTGCTCAAACTCCATGTGCTCTTTATAGTGTTCTGCGACGATCCGTATCGAGTAAGTTTTGGCTTTTGCATTCGGTTTGTAGCATCCATCACGAAGAGGGCAAACCTTGCATTTTTCTACATCAAAGTAAAAAACCATTGAACGACTATGACCAGAATTCTTGCTTCCTTGAATCGCTTTTCGGTTACTATGTTCTCCAGCGGGACAAACCACAAAATCGGCGTCCTTGTTGTATTGAAAGCCTTCTTGCTTGGGACCTCCGGTATGAACTATCGGACTTAACGGGATTACCGCTTGAATTCCTTTCACCTTGAGTTCAGCGAGGTTATCCTTCCCTGAGTAGGCGGTATCCGCAATCACTTCATTCACTTCAATCCCGGTTTCAACCGACTCCTGAAGAAGTTTGGATAATTGCTTACCGTCATCTACACTACCGCCCGTGACTTCCATTGCCGTGATGATTTCTTCTTCAGTCATCGCCAGATGTTCCTTGTACCCAAAGAATGACTTGGTGTTGCTTTTCCACCCAAACCGATCATCCGGATCAATCGCAGACCTAATTCCGTTATTTGCGAGAAGACGTTCGTCCTCTACAATTTGTTTGGCAATTTTTAATTTCTCGGTGACTGCACCCTCATGGTCAGGTAGCAATGTCTCGATTGTTTCTCCTAACTCGGCGAGATAATGCAGCATGAGTTACACCCCCAGCACCAAGACGGTACTGGGGGTGTTCTTTACAATTACTGTATTCGTTTTGCAGTGCTCTCTGTAGGGCGTCCTTTTTTGCGCGCTCATACATATTCGGCGGGCTTGTAACCATCATAGTATTGGAAACATTATATACACTGGTATATAATCGTATACAAAAGAATGTGTACGCAAAATATCGCGATTCGAGGGAACTGAGATGGCCGGAGAAACTATCAGGACACAGACATTGTATAAGGCGCTGCGATTAATCGCACAGACAGCCAACCGTTGCGAAGAGAGAGCGGACGCTTGGCTAAAAGAGTACGGAGTGAACGACCTAAACGCTAGAACGGAAAAAGTACGGGCGGAAGCATACAGAGAGGTTATACATCAACTGTGCAGCATCCTGGACCTCGACGAGGCAGACCTGTTGCCTGTAGTGAGGCGAGACTAAGGATAGTAATGAACAGGTAGGAAATAAAATCTTACATAGCCAACCGGATAGTAGTATTGGTATAATTAACTTCAACAAAAATCGGACGAAAAAAGCGAAAGGGATTCGCCCCAACCGCCAAGTTAAGTGCGAATCCCTAAAACCGAGAAAAACTAAGGTGTGCCTTTATTCTCACAGATTTTAGGGCAATTTGCAACCCAAAAATGCCTATGGATTGTAGTAAATTTTTCTACAAGAAATGTGAGAATTCGGCACCTGGGTACACCTTAGGGTTTTCGCTCAGGTGCTTTTTTCGTCCTCCTAAGGAGGATGAAGACTTATGGCTAACTCGCGACGTCTAAAGCGGGCAGTCATCAAAGAAGAGTTGGTGGAACTGACCGGAAACTATGTAGACGCGATACTGTTGAATCAATTTATTTATTGGTCAGAGCGCGTAGAGGACTTTGATGATTTTGTTCGTGAGGAAAAGGCCCGTGCGGAACAGAACGGATATGAAGTGAAGATCGACTTGATGAACGGCTGGATTTACAAGAAGGCAGAAGAACTTTCCGAAGAAACAATGCTTGGTCTCTCCAACTCCAACATCATGAGGCACATCAAATCGCTTGTTGAGGCCGGTTGGCTGGAACAGCGAAGAAACCCCAAGAACAAGATGGACAAGACCTACCAGTATCGCGTGAACATCAGCAAGATCCAAACAGATCTAATACGTCTGGGCTACACCTTAGAAGGATACAGGATTCCGTTGGATTTCATCGTTGAATCACCGGATGATATCCGAAATTCTAAAACAGAAATTCGAGATTCTAAAATAGAAAATCGAATTTCTAAAACAGAAAACCGGGATTCTAAAATAGAAAATCGAATTTCTAGAACAGAAAACCGAGATTCTAAAACAGAAATTCGAGATTCTAAAACAGAAATACGTAGTTCTAATTTAGAACTCCCAAGTTCTAAAATATGCAATCGAAGTTCTAAAACAGAAGAGCAATACCAGAGAATACATACAGAAACTACTTCAAAAAGTACATCAGAGATTACAAACAACAACAAAAAGACTTCTGTTGTCGACATAGAAACTGAAAGGGTTAGAAACGAAATCGAAGCTAGACTCAGGGCCAATATCAAAAGTCTAGTGCCTCTCCTAAAAGGATGGATAGACCAATATGGAGAAGAGGACCTACTGAAAAAGGCCGATTTCATTGCATCTCGCGAATGGGACAACCCTATTGGTGCTTTTCGTTCCGCAGTTGAACAAGACTGGCCTATTGATGAAACGCCTAGTGATGTATCATCTGTTGACGCCTCGGAAACCGCAGGGAAACAGCGTGACAAGCGTTACGCGGCCTTTTATGACATGTTCCCTGACACATGAATACACCAACCAAAGGAGAGATTGACGTGACGACGACAATCACATTTGGGATCCAGAAAGGTGGATGTGGGAAGACCACAACCACCGGGATCACGGCTCATATCCTGGCCCAGGAATACAACAAGCGGGTCCTGGTCGTGGACATGGACAGCCAGGGAAATCAGACTGAGTATCTTGCCCGTGTTGACATCTACGATTTTGACGGGCGAACCATCTTCGAAGCCTTGAAGGAAGGCGACGTTCGCCCGTACATCGTGCCGCTAAGTGACAACCTACATGTCGTTCCGGCCACTGACATTCTGGCGACGTTCTCATATTGGCTGTATCACGATGGACGAACACAGTACCCGGAAGCGTCGGGCATGCACCTTAAGGCCCTGCGTAAGGCACTAGAGCCCGTTCAGGACGCCTATGACTACATCCTTATCGACACCCCGCCGCACATCGGCGAGCAAACGTTAAACTCGCTCGTCGCGTCTGACTACGTTGTGGTCATGTTCGAATCGAGCAAGTTTTGTTTGAGCGCGGTCGAGCGGTTTTTCGAGACCGTCGCATTTGTGCAGGGACAGCTAAACCCGGATCTAAAAGTGGCGGGAATCTTGAGGAATCTGAACGACAAGCGCCGGAGCGACATGAAAGATCTCATTGAACTATGTGGGGAGCAATATCCTGATTGGGTATTCGAGTCCATCATAGACCGCATGGCTGCGACAGGTCGTTTGGCGCTGACGGGGTTTGATGAGTCGGAGAACAGGGAGCTTAAAAAGGCGATTGAACCATATCGTGAATTCGTAAAGGAGTTGATTGGACGTGTCCAGTAAGAGGCCAAACTACAAGGATCTAGCGTTGACCAAGCGTAGACTGCCGCATACCGCGTTCGTGAGCGGGATTCAGGACGCTAATGTTAATACTAACAACAATATAAATAATAACGTTAGCAATAACATTAACATCAATGCTAACGAAAACATTAACAATAACGTTAACGAAAACGTTAGCGATAAGAATAACATTAATGTTGATGTTAACAATAACGATAACAATAACATTAACGTTGATAATAGCGACAATGTTATCGTTAATAACGATGTTAATAAAGACATTAGCAATAACATTAACGATAATGTTGATGCAAACATTAATGTTAATAACAACGCTAATGTTAATGCTGATACAAACGTTAACGATAACGAAAACATTAATAGTAACGTTAATGAAAACATTATCGTTAACGATAAGACAAACGTTAACGATAACATTAATGAACATGTTAGCAATAATGTTAACAACTCGGATGCTGGCGGAATCAACAGAATTCTCGCGTCTAGGAAGAAGAAAAAGCCCTACAACAGGACGCTCAAAGGCTTTTACATCGACAACGATTCTTTTAGCCGAATTGGACGCGATTAAGGCGGAATACGGCAAGGGTGTACTGTCTGAAATCGTAAACGACAGTTTGAGAAGAGCCTTAAAGGAAAGAAAAAGGAGTCTGTAAATTGCTCTACAATTGGATAACACAACAGCCGCCGACCCAATATGCTGGTGGCTGTTTTTTTCCACTTCGGACTCCAAACACTTTCTGATTGCAAAGTTAAAACCTTGGCGGGGCCGTCCTGATGTTTCAAGGATTTAGCGGTGACCAGTGTCGCCTATCGCTTTCCGCATTATTGTGAGCGGGATGAACACAGACGAGCACGAAGATAACATCAACGAAATGTTAATAAAAACATTAACATTAATATAAACGATAATGTTTATGTTAATGGTAATACAAATAAAAACATTAATAATAACGATAATAACAACATTAACGTTAATGTTAATGTTAATGTTAACGAAAACATTAATAGTAACGTTAATGAAAATATTATTGTTAACGATAATAGAAACATTAACGATAGTATTAATGAATATGTTAGCAATAATGTTAATAACTCGGATGCTGGCGGAATCAATAGAATTCTCGCATCTAGCAAGAAGAAAAAGCCCTACAACAGGACGCTCAAAGGCTTTTACATCGACAACGCTCTTTTAACCGAATTGGACGCGATTAAGGCAGAATAGGCAAGACCCTCTATGTCAATACAGAACGTATGTTCTTTCGTTTAAATAAAAAAACAATCGGGTCTCCTTTTGAAATGAGACATGTCGTTATGCTATATTTTGGTAATGTTTTGCTTGAGCTTCACGGAATACTGTCGAATTATACGTTGTCCCCGTTTTCCACATGGCAAAGATAATCCGGACCCAGTTGTTAGCCAAGGATCGAATAGCGACATGATGGGTTTTTCCTTCTTTGCGTTTGCGGTAGTAGTATTCTCGTGCCCACGGTTCCCATCGCACCGAACACCAAGCAAACTCATGGATTGCATTTCGAAACGGTTTAACGCAGGATGTCCGTCTGCGAGCTTTAACGTATTTACCGCTTTGGAAGGCAACTGGGGATGTTCCTGCAAGGGCTTGTATACTATTGACCGACGCATATTGGTTACGATTATCGCCCCATTCCGCGAGTATTTTGGGAGCGAGTCGCTTGCCAGCACCGGGTAGGCTTCGGAATATACGGGAGTCCTTATGCTGCCTGAACAGGGTCTGGATGTCCTTTTCATATAGCGTGATTTCCTCAATAAGCACTATTAGCTGCCTAGTCAGGGCTCGCATGAGCCTGGACTTTGCATTCTCGATTGGACTAGGTGCATGGATTTGTGGTAAACGGGCTATTTTTAAGATTTCTCGTGCCTTTCTTTCTGGATTCTTGTGCCTAAGTGTTCTGAGAACCTCTGTTAGCTCTTCCTCAGTTGTATTTCTTACGGATTCTATAGAAGGATACGCTTGTAAAAACTTCAAAGTACATAGTTGACCTATACGGCTGAAGAACTGTAAGGCGGCCGGGTAATATTCTTTAAGGCAAGCTATTAGCTGATTGGACAAACGGGTCTGAGAGTTGATGAGTCCCTCTTGATCACGAGTAAGGAGCCTGAGTTCCTGAATTAACTCGTTCGAAGGCTGTAATGGAGTCATAGCTAAATAATCTTTACGCCCAATATCCGCAAGTAACCGTGCATCGATGAAGTCTGTTTTGGCCCCAGATGGTTTCCGATGTTTGTCCACAACCTTTGGATTTAAAGGATACACGACAAATCCATGCTCCAATAGAAAACTGACAAGCAGACCCCTACTAGTCTCGATGAAGCAAGCTGCCTCTGAAGGTGTAATTCCGATTGACGCTAGCCTCTCCTTAAACTCCATCAGTCCGGCAAATGAATGGGGAACTTCGAATGCAGCTAATTCTTCGGCGTAGTCGTTCGTAACAACAAACGTGTGTTTTTGATCTGCCCAATCAATACCTACGAAGTACATGACACCGTTTCCTCTCCCAAATTGCAAAGATTAGCAGTGGCCTAATACAAAGGTGCTCGAAGCACAACCCTCTATCGACTGTTTAATCTTGCATTCTGGGGAAAGCATGTCTTGGCTAAGGGATCGAATCCCGGGGTGTCCAGGCTTTTCCCCAGAACTCTCCTTCCAATTATTGATGTTAACGTATTAGGGTGTCCATCGTGAGATGGAATCTGAAGGAAGGCGGCGGCAAACCTCCGGCCCAAGGTTCACGAACTCCAATTGAGGCTAACGACAGTTGGGTGAGTCTGCAAACCAAGACAAAGCCCTTGCTACCGAAGGCTGTCGAGAGTAAATGGAGTGGGTATATGGAGGGAAAGACAACGCTCTTACCCGGGGAGGCCTGCCTGGAACGCCAGCAAAGCTGGTAACCGTCATCGAAAGGTGGCGCTGAACGGGCAGGAGTCAGCAGAGGTCATAGTACCTGCAAAGGGACGCCAGAGCAGGGAAGGACCGAACATGATTGTGAGGGTTGTTCATGGCAAGTTCGAGAGAGAAGCAAAGACAGCCGAATATCCCGAAAGGGAGCTATCCTCGGGAGGAAGTGGTGAATCTACGGGGGACCGAGGAAGCGCCGAGTTTCTCTCCGGTACGACCCAACGAACCAACCCGTGAAGCGAATTGTGCGAACCTGATGGAACAGGTAGTAGAGCGGGAGAACCTGCTCTCGGCCCTGCGCCGTGTGGAGAAGAACAAGGGTGCGGCAGGCGTCGATGGAATGGAGATAAAATCCCTTCGACCCTTCCTGATGGACAACTGGACGCGCATCCGTGACGAACTCCTTCGTGGAACCTACCAACCGATGCCCGTACGTCGAGTCGAAATCCCGAAACCAGACGGTGGCAAACGGATGTTGGGGATACCAGCGGTGCTTGACCGCCTGATTCAACAGGCCCTTCTGCAAGTGCTCACACCCATCTTCGACCCAGAATTCTCACCGTACAGCTACGGGTTCCGACCAGGATATAGTGCTCACCAGGCAGTGAAACAGGCACAAAGCTACATCGCCCAAGGATATCGCTGGGTTGTAGACCTCGACCTTGCTCAATTCTTTGACCGAGTAAACCACGACATGCTGATGGCAAGAGTGGCCCGAAAAGTTAAGGACAAACGAGTGTTACGGCTCATTAGGCGATATCTAGAAGCCGGTGTCATGTGCAACGGAGTCTGCGTAACAACAGACGAGGGTGTTCCGCAAGGCGGACCGCTGAGTCCGCTACTGGCGAACATTATGCTGGATGACCTGGACAAGGAACTTATGCGCCGAGGGCACCGATTCGCCCGTTATGCAGATGACTGTAATGTCTACGTCCGCAGTCGTCGAGCAGGAGAACGGGTCATGGAGAGTGTGCGAAGATTTGTAGAAGGACGATTAAAGCTCAGGGTAAATGTGGAAAAGAGTGCGGTAGACCGACCCTGGAAGCGCAAATTTCTGGGTTTCTCATTCACGTGGCACCAACGGCCGAAAATCCGAGTAGCCCCCAAGTCCCTCAAGCGCTTCAAGGACAAAGTCCGTGAACTAACGAAACGAAGCAGGGGACAATCGATGGCCCAAAGGCTAGAACGGCTCAACGCCTACTTACGCGGGTGGGCCGGCTACTACTGCCACTCCGAAACCAGGAGTGTCTTCGCCGAACTTGACGAGTGGATACGCCGACGACTACGGATGTGCCTTCTGAAACAATGGAAGAAACCTAAAACAAAGAAACGCAATCTTGTAGCACTCGGCATCTCAAACGAATGGGCAGCACTCATAAGCGCTTCTCGAAAAGGGTATTGGCGCCTCGCAAATACGCCACAAGTGAACAAAGCCCTTGGAATGGCCTATTGGCGCAACCAAGGACTTGTCAGCTTAGTCGAACGGTACGACTCACTTCGTTACACAACATGAACCGCCGTATACCGGACGGTACGTACGGTGGTGTGGGAAGACGGGGGTTAGTCACCCCCTCTTACCCGATTGGTGGCGAATAAAACACATCAAAGCACCGCCAGCAGCAGGCAGATCAATGTCACGAACAAGACCAGAAATGTCACGTGGCGTATATCATAGGCCGATGTCAGGGCTGTCTGTGCCTCCACAGGTAAGACCATCTCGGGCATGGACAGGGATATGGATGTGTCACTTTCTGAACCCAAGGCTTCATCACCGAATCCACGCATTTCGCTTGGTTCTTGCATGTTTTCGACGCGCTCCTTTTCCACAGACTCCATCCGAACATTCACAGTATGTGCGACATTCCCCGCATTCTTTCACAAATTCGACAAAAGTGTGCACTCGTATTACCACCTTTGAAACCACGCGTGCATGAGAATCTGACACCTTGCGCAATATAGTGCGTGGAAAAAGGTGGCTTTGCTGGTTGAGGGTTATTCAACACACTGAAGGTTCGAACGAAGGCACGGTGGGGGGATCATCAGGATGCCGAAATCCGCGAACAAAGGGCTTCCGAAGGTTTACTGGATCACGGTTGTATGCATTCTATCGCTCGTGGTGCTTGGCGCCATCTTATGGTGGTACGACTACTACGTCATTAAGTCGTAGTTCCATTAAGGTGTTACCTTGCTATCATGACAGCGCGATGTACTAAGTATCAGGGGAAATCGGAGGATGTGACGATGAAAACCAACCGCCGCAATGCGCGCAATTTACGAATCGGTATCGCCATTATCGTTTTGGTGGCCATTTTTATTTTTTTATGGGAGTTCCGCGTATATCGCCTGTTTTCGGCACATTAAATGCTCGTGTCCCTTGAAACGGTCTGTTTGTGAGCACTCGTGTTCGTCTGTTTCACACAAGATATCGAAGGATACGCCGGAACCAAGTGAGGTGGAGATGTGATGAACAAACAAGTCAAGAGAAAACCAACGACGAATCGAAGCAGAGCAGTTTGGAGATACGGGATGTTACTGCTGTTCATGCCGCTGCTCGTCACTGGGTGCAGCCCCCAGGTAATGCTGTTACACCCAGTAGGTCCTGTCGGTCGCATCGAGGAACGTCTGATTATCCTGTCAATTGTACTGGTGAGCATCGTCATCGTTCCAGTGTTTGTATTGCTCTGGTACATCGTCCGTCGCTATCGCGATGTGCCTGGGAATGACGCGCCGTATAGACCTGAATTTTCTGAAAGCAAGACACTTGAGGTCGTTTGGTGGGCAGTGCCCATCGTGATTATCGGGATTCTCGCCGTTTTCACCGCGAGGGATACATTTGCACTCACGAGACCACCCGAAAGAACAGCGACACCACTGACGATTCAGGTGACGTCGCTCGACTGGAAGTGGCTGTTCCAGTACCCGGGTCAGAAGATTGCTACAGTGAATTACTGCTACATACCGACAAATCGGCCCATCCAGTTCATTCTTACGGCCAATGCCCCGATGAACTCCTTTTGGGTTCCGCAGTTAGGTGGGCAGGAGTACACCATGCCAGGCATGGCGATGCGCTTGTGGCTGCAGGCGGACAAGCCCGGCGTCTACTATGGGCGGGGCGCACAGTTTACCGGAAAGGGATTTGCTCACATGACGTTTGATGTGACAGCGACCTCGCAGGCACGGTTTGATGCATGGGCTAAACAGATTCAGAGGACGGCTCCAGCCTTGACCGAAGCTGGGTACAACAACCTTGCGTACCCGGGCCTCGTCGGAAAAATGTCGTTCTCATCCTACCCGCCGAACATTTTCGACGACGTGATTATGAAAGAAGGCGGGATGTATATGAAACACGACAGGTCCGTTCTCAAAGGCAAAAAATAAATTTCTCGGTGGAAAGAGGGAGCAGTATGAGATTGCCAGGATACGCAGGTAACGCACCAAGGTCTTTCTTCGTTACAGGCGATCCCCTGATCTACGCGTCCGATGTGTTGATTGTGTTGACGGTGATTGGGATTGTGTTTGTCCTGACGTATTTCAAGAAGTGGGGATGGCTGTGGCGGGAGTGGCTGACCACGGTCGACCACAAAAAGATTGGGATTATGTATTTGATTGCGGCCTTGCTGATGCTGTTTCGGGGTGGCACGGATGCGGTATTGATGCGGACACAATTGGCGTTGCCCAATATGCATTTCCTGGAGGCCGAACATTACGACCAGATCTTCACCACGCACGGTACCATCATGATTTTGTTCATGGCCATGCCATTCGTCTTCGCTATGATGAACATTGCTGTACCGCTGCAAATTGGAGCGCGAGATGTGGCGTTTCCATATCTGAATGCCATTAGTTTCTGGCTATTTTTCTTCGGGGCGCTGTTACTGAATCTGTCATTCGTGATTGGCGGATCTCCGGATGGAGGATGGTCGAGTTACCCTCCACTCGTAGAAACCCCAACCGACCCAGGACCGGGCGAGAATTTTTATTTACTCGCGGTGCAGATATCAGGTATCGGCAGCATGGCTACGGGAATCAACTTCCTGGTCACCATTCTCAAGATGCGGGCACCGGGTATGACCCTGATGCGCATGCCGCTGTTTTGCTGGTCCATCCTAGCGACGTCCATTTTAATTATTTTTTCGTTCCCAGCATTGACCATTGCGGTCGCGTTAGTACTAATTGACCGGCTGTTTGACGCGCACTTCTTCACGATGCTACAAGGTGGCAACCCGATGATGTACATCAACTTGTTCTGGATTTGGGGACACCCCGAAGTGTACATTGTCGTACTG
This sequence comes from uncultured Alicyclobacillaceae bacterium, assembly GCA_963788285.1. Lineage (GTDB taxonomy): Bacteria > Bacillota > Bacilli > Alicyclobacillales > Alicyclobacillaceae > Alicyclobacillus_A. Next base: position 156,240 of record CAWBGB010000016.1, on the reverse strand, counting down.
CCCGCGTTTGGTATTTTTTCCGAAGTGGTCGCCACATTTTCACGCAAGACGGCGTTCGGGTATTCGTCGATGGTGGCCTCCATCATGGCCATTGCTGTCATCAGTTACCTGGTTTGGTTACACCATTTTTTCACAATGGGTGCCGGGCCTGGCGTCAACACGTTTTTCGCGATATCCACGATGTGCGTGGCAATCCCAACCGGCGTAAAAGTGTTTAACTGGCTGTTTACGATGTATCAAGGCAGAATACGCATCACAGTGCCGATGTTGTGGGCAATGGGGTTTATTCCGACCTTTGCGATTGGCGGCGCAACGGGTGTCATGCTCGCGGTGGCTCCCGCCGATTACCAGTACCATAACAGCTACTTCCTGATTGCGCACTTCCACCAGACTCTCATTGGCGGTACCGTGTACGGTATGTTGGCTGGCATGTACTACTGGTGGCCGAAAATGTTCGGGTTTGTCCTGAACGAGAGGATCGGTCGCTGGGCGTTCTGGTTTTTCAATATTGGTTTTTACGTGTGCTTCTTGCCACAATATGAACTTGGTTTTATGGGGATGACGCGTCGCATCTACGTCTATCCGGCTGGCATGGGGTGGACGGCGCTCAATCTGATTTCGACCATCGGCGCGTACCTCATGGCCGTCGGTTTCGTCCTGATTGTCATCGACATCTTGTACAGTATTCGCTACGGTGAACGGGATGTGACGGGAGACCCTTGGGACGGGCGGACGTTGGAGTGGTCTTTGCCGTCACCAGCGCCACACTACAACTTCGCCCGCATCCCCATCGTCACAGCGCGCGACGCTTGGTGGGCGATGAAAGGGGAGAGAAAACGAGGAGAAGTGAAACAGGAACTGGAGCCACTAGAACCGATTCACATGCCGAACAGTTCTGGCCGACCTTTCATCATGTCCGTCCTCTTCTTCGTAGGTGGGTTTGCACTGGTGTTTGAATGGGTCTGGCTCGCTATTCTCTGCGGCATTGGCGTGCTGGCGTGCTTATTGTTAAGGTCCTTGGAGTACAACACGGATCACTACATTCCAGTGAGCGAAATCAAACGGACCGAAGCGGCATTGGGGAGGTCGTAAACATTGTCCTTGGCGCACGAGCAAGTTCTTTCTCGCCCTGAGCGCGATATTCCGGTGGAGTACTCCACGGAAGACGGGGCTCTGAAGATTTTTGGATTCTGGATTTTCCTAGCGACTGACTTAATTTTGTTCGCGTGTTTGTTCAGCATGTACCAGATTCTACACTTGAACACGGCCGGCGGCCCGATGGAGCAAGATCTGTACAATGTTCCGGAATTTACGGCAGAAACGTTGATTCTGCTGGTCAGCAGTTTCACATGCGGATTGGCGACGCAGGAAATGCGCAAGGGGCACCGAGGGGCGCTGATGGCGTGGCTGATTGTGACCATCTTGCTCGGCCTGTCGTTTATCTTCCTCGAAGTCCGTGAGTTTGTGGACTATGTGGGTCGCGGTGCCACGATGCAGCGAAGCGCGTTTTTGTCGTCGTTCTTTACACTGGTCGGTACGCACGGCTGTCACGTCTCGCTCGGCATCTTGTGGATGCTGTCCATTCTGTATCAGCTGTGGCGCTACGGTATTCAGGCCGTCACAGCTCGCAAGGTGTTCATTGTCGGGCTCTACTGGCACTTCCTCGACGTCGTGTGGGTGTTTATCTTCACAGTTGTCTACTTGCAAGGGGTGATGCATTAACATGTCGTCCATCCATCATGAAGAGATCAAAGGTTATCACGAAGCCGAACAGGGATTTCCATGGAGGCACGTCATCGGCTTGATTGTGTCGCTTGCACTGACCTTTCTGGCGCTCTGGCTCGTGCAGGTACACGCCTTGTCCCACGCTATGCTGTTGGCCCTCATCCTGGTATTGGCGGTGTTTCAAATTGCGGTGCAGCTGTTTTTCTTCATGCACTTTACGGAAAGCGCTGGGCCAAGGTATCACGTTTCTGCGTTGGCACTTGGGTTTGTGTTTACGTTCTGTATCGTCGCCGGATCCATCTGGATCATGACGTTTGGTGGCACGCAGCCGTCCTGACGACAATAGCTTGGAATGGATGAATTCTTATCTGCAGCGGGATTTGTGGGGTCACGCCGCTGGTCATGCGGAGGTGACCCTTTCGTTGTTCGCCTTGGACAAGACCTTCTCAACGCGTTGAATGTGCCAGGACGGGGCGGTGAAGGCTGTGCTGGATCGCTCCACACTTGCTTCACACACAGTCCATCCCGAGTCCACATTCTATTGTTATTGTTGGAATGTGATAACATAGGTACATGCTCTTCCACGTCGGCCAGCGTTTTGAACCGCTCACCATGTCGTGATAAGAGTATGATTCTGATTGATTTGAGAGGGGTACAGTTTTGGGAGACATGGAAAAAGGGAAGTCTGGCAATTTGGCTACGAAACAAGATGTGGCAGATACGGTGAAGCGCCCCGCCCAGGTGTGGTCTTGGCTGCTTGGCGCGATCGGAGGCGCTGTCATTATGGGGGCCGTTTGGGCAACCGTTGCATATGCGCAGTCGAAGCCGGTTGTGATTGCGAAGGTTGGGAACCACACGATTGATCAGGATGCCTTTTACAGCAAGTTGGAGGCAAACTCCGGAATGCAAATGTTGGAACAGATGATTACGACGCAATTGATCCAGGACGGCGCGGCAAAGTACCATATTACGGCGACCCAGGACGACATTAACAAGGCCATACAACAGTTTGAAGCACAGTATGGGATAAGCAGTCCGGATCAGCTCAATGCGTTGCTGGCGCAGTACCACATGACGATGAGCGATTTTCAGGACCTCATGAAGACACAAGTGCTCGAACAGAAACTTGCAGTCATGGATGTCAAAGTGACCGATAAGGACATTCAGGACTTTTACAACGCGCACAAGGCGAACTACACGAAGCCTGGTTCGAAGACGCCACAGCCGTTGAGTGCCGTGCGCAGCCAGGTCATTAACGATTACAAACAATCGCAGGCCGTTCCGTCTGCTCAGCTGTTGGCCAACCTCGCCAAGGATGACCCCATCACAATTCTCGATCCGAAATACAGCAGCATCGAAACGATGATTGAAAATCCTTCTTCAACGCAGTAAATCGTACCACCGGGCCGTCAACCCAAGTCTGGGTTGGCGGTCTTTTCTAGTAACGCGGTGGTGATCATCTGGACCAGCAAGGAGGGTTCAAGCATGAAAGCTGTCTACATCCGAAATTATGGCGGCCGAGACCAACTGATGTACGGCGATTTGCCAAAGCCGGAAGTCGGGGACAACGATGTCTTGATTGAAGTACACGCTGCGTCCGTGAATCCAGTCGACTGGAAGATTCGCGAGGGGTACCTGCGTAAATTCCTGACCTATCAATTCCCGCTCATTCTGGGTTGGGACGTCGCGGGCGTGGTTGCTGCAGTGGGCGCAAAAGTAACCCGGTTTCGAGTTGGAGACGAGGTGTTCTCGCGCCCTGCCATCGAGCGCAACGGCAGTTACGCTGAATACATCGCCGTTGACGAGAGCCTTGTCGCACGAAAGCCCAAGAACCTCTCTTTTGAAGAAGCTGCTGCGGTACCATTGGCTGGACTGACTGCCTGGGAAGCGTTGGTGCAGATTGCTGATGTGAAACCGGGACAGAAGGTATTGGTGCACGCGGGGGCAGGCGGAGTCGGCATATATGCGATACAACTGGCAAAGGCATTTGGGGCACATGTGGCAACCACAGTCAGCCATCGGAATGTCGAGTTTGTTCGAACGCTGGGCGCCGATGAAGTGATAGATTACAATGCACGGGATTTTTCTAAAGAGTTGTCTGGATACGACGTCGTGTTCGACACCATGGGCGGGGACGTACAGGAGAAAAGCTTTCAGGTATTGAAAAAGGATGGGCTTCTCGTGTCCATCGTTTCGCAGCCGAATTCAGAGAAAGCGAAGCAATCTGGGGTCCGTTTGGCGTATTTCTTCCTACAGCCGGACGGGGAGAAGTTGGAGAAGCTCGGTCAATTAATTGAACGTGGATTGGTTCGACCCGTGGTTGGTGCAGTGTTTCCACTGCAGGACGCAGCGAGGGCCCACGAATTGAGTGAAACCCATCACGCGCGAGGTAAAATCGTACTCTCCATTCGATGAAAAATGGCAAGAGGCCGCCGTGGCGAAGCGCCGCAACGGCCTCTCTGGCTTGCTCGAATCATGTTGAGAACTGGCGAATGAACTCTTCCCGAATTTGTTGAACGACCTTCCTGCTAACTGCGAGCGTCGCTTAGGTTTTGGTGACGAGAAGGGGAATCCGAATAAGGGTGACGTATCATAAGAATTGGTTGACTTGAGAGAAATCTTCGGGTAAATTCATAGTACGATTTTATGAAACCGTTTCATGAAACTGTACCAGTAAGCGTTTTCTTTACAGGGGGTATGCTGCGTTCGGTATGGAACGAGCGGGAGGAGCAGGATTTCTGACGTGAAGATCACAATTCGCGATGTTGCTAAACACGCTGGAGTGTCTGCGGCCACGGTTTCCCGCGTGCTGAACAAGCCCGATATGGTAGACCCGGAGACGAAGGCGCGTGTCCGGCAGGCCATGGAGTCTCTGAATTTCCATCCGAATGCGATTGCGAGGGGGCTCAGCTCACAGCGAATCGACACCATTGGCGTCGTAGTGCCCGGTATCAACGACCTTTTCTTCGATGAGCTCTACAGGGGGATTGAACGGGAGACGCGCCAGAACAACATGAAAGTCCTGCTGTTTGACACGCAGCATGACCGCCATCGGGCGCAAGAAGGATTCGTCTTTTTGAAACAGCACCAAGTTGGCGGAATCATCTTTACGAGCAGGCTGGTGGACGAGAACTATGATCCCGTCATTTCCCGCCTCGGTGTTCCGATTGTGTTAGCGCTGACAGAGGCGACCGGAAAGACCCCGTTACCCGCGTACAAGGTCGACGATGTGAGGGCTGTATTTGATGCTGTGTCCTTTCTGGTTTCCCGTGGACACCGGCGCATCGGCATGATCAGTGGAGAACTCCTCGGTGACCGTACCAGCGAGTTGCGGCTACAGGGATTCAAAGCAGGACTTTTGCATTATGGAATCCCCTACCGTGAAGACATTGTAGAAGCCGGGGATTATCGCTTTGAAAGTGGTTATACAGCAATGCGGAAGTTGCTGGAGCGGCAAGAGGAAAATCGCTTAACCGCGATTTTTGCCGCCAGCGATGAAATGGCCATCGGAGCCATGCGTTGCTTGTATGATAATGGTCTGCGCGTGCCGGACGACATCTCGGTCATGGGGTTCGACGACCTCAGTGTCGCGCGGATGGTCATGCCGTCCCTGACCACCGTCGCTCAGCCGTTCGTCACCATTGGTGAACAGGTTGTGCGTTGCCTATTACAGATCATTCACACAGGAGGGGAATACAACCCGACGGGCACGTACTATTTGCCTCACACACTGGTCGAACGCGAATCCGTCCGTGCGATTGATGCAGCCAACTGAATTTCTCAAGCGTCATTTGAGGAGGGGGAAAATGTATGACAGGAGTCAAGAAAAGTGCGGCCATCGCCGCGTCGGTCCTGATGGTAGGTGGACTGGTCACGGGTTGCGGATCCGCTAACAGCACGGGGAATCAAACGCAGTCAGAGAACACAACTACGCAAACATCTGGTAGTGGCGTGGTTGATTTTTCGCATGCAAGCGGTACCATCGTCTGGGCCGCGCCGCCCATCACAACAGGGACGGACCTTAGGACAGCGCTCATCAAACAATTCGAAAAGGAATATCCGAAGATTCACGTACAGTTGCAAAGTCAAAATAGTGACACGGATACGAACAAAGCGAGCTTGACTACGACCATCGGCGGGGGATCAGCCACCCCAGACGTCTACTTAGGAGACGTCGTTTGGCCGGCTCAGTTTGCGAATGCGCAATTGGCGATGCCGTTGAACAACGTGTTACCGAAGGATTTCTGGAGTCGCTTTTCTAAAGGCCTGGTAAGCGCCGCGACCTACAAAGGACAAATCTACGCGGCCCCATTCTTTGTGGACTCGGGCTTCCTGTACTATAGAAAGGATTTACTGCAAAAGGCGGGACTGCCTGTACCAACCAGTTGGGAGCAACTGCAACAAGAGGCGTCTAAACTGCAAAAAGAAGGACTCGTGAAATACGGATTTGTTTGGCAGGGCGCATCCTACGAAGGATTGACTTGTGACTTTACGGAATTCCTGGCCGATGCGGGCGGACAAGTGATGGATTCGAGCGGGAAGCCTGAGATTGACTCGCCCCAGGCCATCAAGGCCCTCAGCTTTATGCGTGGACTGATTACGAGCGGGGTATCGCCATCCGCGGAGGACACCTTCCAGGAACCACAGGCGGAAGATGTGTTTGTACAGGGAAATGCAGCGTTCATGCGGAACTGGTCGTACGCCTGGAATGACTCACAGACCGCGACGAACTCCAAAGTCGTCGGGAAGGTCGGTGTCACAGTACTGCCGAAGTTTGGCGGCGGTGCAGGGTACAGCACTATCGGTGGATGGGATCTCTACGTCAATCCACACACGAAGAATTTGCCGGCTGCACTGGCGTTCATCAACTGGATGACGGGGAAAGAAGCCCAGACCATCATGGCAAAGCAGTTCTCGGAGATCCCGGCCAACGCGGCTGTCGCGGAAGACCCGTCGGTTCAGTCGACCAGCCCCGTCTTTAAAGCGGCGAGTCAAACACACTACGTATCTCGCCCAAGTCAGAACCCGAACTATGCGCAGATTTCCCAAGCCATCTACACGAACGTAAACGCTGCGCTCGCTGGAAGTGAGAGTATCAGTGATGCGCTAAAGAAAGCGCAGCAACAGATTCAGAGCGTCCTGTCGTCAGCGAATGGAGGTCTCTAATCAAATCGTTCAGGCATCCGTACATGGGTGGATTTGAGCCAAGGCGGAGGCTGCATGCTACTGCACCCTCCGCCATTTCATGGAGGTGATACGCGTGCAGACGGTTCGTGCACAGTCGGCATCCATCATACGACGTAAGTCCCTGGAAACATCCGATAGGAACGCGGGATACAGAATGCTGTTGCCCGCTGCCATCGTGATTGCCGCCGTCACTCTGTTCCCGATCGTCTATTCTGTGTTCATGAGTTTGAACAATATCAGTCTTACGACGAATGGTTTTACCGAGCAGTTTGTCGGGCTCGCCAACTACAGCATCTTGGTCAAGAGTGGGGAGTTCTGGCATAGTGTTTGGTTCACCGTGTATTACGCAGTCATCACCGTCGCTGTTGAACTGGTGCTGGGCATGCTGATTGCCCTTGCCATCAACAATGTGGAACGGTTGAAAAACCTCTCTTTGGTCATCATGCTCATCCCGTGGTCCCTCATTACGGTTGTCGCGGCCCAGATGTGGGACTACATCTACAACGGCGTGTACGGTGTACTCAACTACCTTTTGCAAGCGTTGCACGTCATTGGTGCGCCGGTGACGTGGCTCGGTTCCCCGACCAGTGCCGTCATCGCAATGATGGTCGCGGACATCTGGAAGACAACTCCATTTGTCGTGATCATTCTGCTGAGCGGTCTGCAGATGATTTCACAGGAATACTACGAAGCCGCTTACATCGATGGTGCAAACCGTTGGCAGACGTTCTGGAAGGTCACCTTTCCGCTGTTGCGCGGAAGCATTGCACTCGCTGGCTTGTTCCGCATCCTTCAGGCGTTCGGCGTGTTTGACCTCCCATTTGTCCTCACCAACGGTGGGCCTGGAACGGCGACCGAATCCCTTGCGATGCTCGGCGAACAGGTTCTCTTTGGGCGCCTTCATTTTGGCACAGGATCTGCCATTGCGGTGAGTACGGTCATTCTCGTTCTTGGGGTCTGTTTGATTTTCCTCTCCGCGTTCAAGTCAATGGTAAAGGGGGAACCGGCATGATCCAGACCAAGACACAGCGAGTCGTCGGTTATGTCGTTCTCATCCTGTTCCTCATTGCTATCATTCTGCCGTTTTACTGGATGGTGGTCACGTCGTTCAAACCGAACACGGACATTGCTGCGTATCCGCCATCGCTCTTTCCGAGGCACTGGACGTTGATTCACTACTCCACTGTGTTCGGATACTTTAACTTTGGCATGTACATTCGCAACAGCGTTGTTGTTGCGGTTTCTACTACATTCTTCGTGCTCTTGTTTGCAAGTATGGCGGGTTTTGCCATTGCGCGCTTGCCGATACGGGCCAAGACGCCGATGCTCATTGCTCTGCTTATCATTTCGGTGTTCCCACCGATTGCAGTCATCACGCCGCTTTATATGTTGTTGCGGACGATTGGCTGGCTGAACTCCTATCAGGCGTTGATTGTGCCGTACACGGCGTTCAATTTGCCGTTTGCGATTTGGATTTTGCGCAACTATTTCTTGCAAGTTCCCGGCGCGCTGTTTGAAGCCGCCAAAATGGATGGAGCAACCGTGTTTCAGACGTTTTACCGGATCTTTGTCCCGCTCACGAAGCCTGGGTTGTTTGCGGCCGCCGTGTTCACGTTCGTGGCCGCTTGGACCGAATTTTTTATGGCGCTCGTACTGAACTCGGCAAATCAGATGCGGACCATTCCGGTTGGAATCGCGTTGTTTAGCGGGCAGTTTGACGTTCCGTACGGAGAAATATTTGCCGGTTCCGTGATTTCCATCATCCCTATCGTCATCCTAGTCATCATCTTCCGCAAATGGATTGTTTCCGGGCTCACGGCTGGCGCAGTAAAGGGGTAAGTAGAGATTGAGCGTGGCACTGACCACAAAATCCAGATTCGACAAGCACTGGGGGAATAAAACGGTGAAACGTGCCTGGTGGAAAGAAGCCGTGGTGTATCAGATTTACCCGCGGAGTTTTATGGACAGCAATGGAGACGGGATCGGTGACTTAAAGGGCATCACGTCGCGGTTGGATTACCTGAAAGAGCTCGGCGTTGACGTGGTCTGGTTGAGCCCGGTGTACCAGTCTCCGAACGATGACAACGGCTATGACATCAGTAATTACCGCGCCATCATGGACGAGTTTGGGACAATGGAAGACTTCGATGAAATGCTCGAAGCCATGCATGCGCGTGGAATCAAACTCGTGATGGACCTCGTTGCGAATCACACCTCGGATGAACATCCCTGGTTTATCGAATCGCGCAAGTCCAAGGATAATCCATATCGCGACTACTACATTTGGCGCCCTGGCAAGGATGGCGCTGAACCGAACAACTGGCTCTCGTATTTCGGTGGTTCCGCGTGGCAGTACGATGAGACGACCGGCGAGTATTACCTTCACTTGTTCAGCAAGCGGCAACCGGACTTGAATTGGGACAACCCCAAGGTGCGGGACGAAATTTACGACATGATGACGTTCTGGCTCGATAAGGGGATTGATGGATTCCGGATGGACGTCATTAACGCCATCTCGAAAGTGGAAGGCCTGCCCGATGCGCCGAACCCAAACGGCGAGAAATACGTCTGGGGCGGACAATACTTCCTAAACGGGCCGAAAGTTCACGACTACCTTCAGGAGATGCATGAACGTGTTCTGTCAAAATATGACATCATGACCGTCGGCGAAACGGGAGGTGTCACGACACAGGATGCGCTCCTGTACGCCGGGGAAGAGCGACGCGAGCTGAACATGGTGTTTCAGTTCGAACACACCGAGAAACTCGATTCAGGTCCCGGCGGCAAGTGGGATATTCGACCGTGGAAGCTCGCTGACCTCAAAGCCATTATGAGCCGTTGGCAGTACGAGTTGCACGGAAAGGCGTGGAACAGCCTGTATCTGAATAACCATGACCAACCGCGGTCCGTATCCCGCTGGGGAGACGACAAGCGCTACAGAGTCGAATCGGCCAAAATGTTGGCAACGTTCCTGCATATGCAGCAGGGTACACCGTTCATCTATCAAGGCGAAGAAATTGGGATGACGAACGTTCAGTTTGATTCCATCGAGGACTATCGTGATGTGGAGATCCGCAATCTGTGGCAAGATAGGGTCGTTTTGGGTGGGCAAGACCCAGACGTCGTCATGCGCGCCATTCACGCGAAGGGTCGGGACAACGCCCGTACGCCCATGCAGTGGGATGACAGTGAGAACGCGGGCTTCACCACTGGAGTACCGTGGATAAAGGTCAATCCGAACTACAAGGAAATCAATGTAAAGAAGGCGTTGGCGGATCCCCAGTCGATATTCTACTACTATCAATCGCTCATCCGACTACGCCATGAACATCCTGTAGTCGTTTACGGAAAGTATGATCTTATCCTGGAGGATCATCCAGAAATTTACGCGTTTACACGGACGCTGGACGATGAGTGTTGGCTGGTCATCAACAACTTCTTTGCAGGCACACCGGTATTTGAATTGCCGGATCACCTTTCGTCATCGGCGCCACAATTGATGATTTCGAACTATGAAGTTCCGGAGGACGACGACATTCGACGCATCCAGCTTCGTCCTTACGAAAGCCGCGTCTACCGCCTGTCATAGCTTTTGTTTCAGACGTGAACATGCGCCGCGATGCCACCTCCATCGCGGCCACGTTGATCTTCATGATGAAAATCACATACCATGTAAGAACATCCTCGCTTTTCCGTAGATTGTTGTCTCAGTCACTACAATCTACCAGAAAAAGGGGGATGTTCTGCTTTTCAAGACCTGAGAACCCAATGTAGTTAAGGCATTATCATCTAAATTCGGGTGAGACACTGGAAGTACAGTGGGGGTGATGAACTGCAACACAAACAACGTGAACTTGGCACTCATACTACGGAAGACGGCTCCCGGTGTGCTGAACAGTCTGTGCCAGTCCCGAAACAGCCTCGCCTTCCGGAGGATCCTCTGGACCGCCCGCCAGTGCCATCCCCTCCTCAACCCGTTGGAGTGCGTGGAGCTTTTCGGATTCAGCCGGTCCGGTATCCATGGCCGAAGGATCTCCTCGCCGCGGTCAGCGTAGGTGTACCGCTCTTGGGTGGCGCGCTGATTGGTCGCTTGGATTACGGCCTGCTGGCGTCCATGGGCGGATTTATCTCCTTGTACGTTCACAATGAACCATACGCTAAGCGGGTCAGGAAACTTGCCATTATCTTGATAGGGCTGGCGGTTGCGTTAGGGCTCGGATCCGTACTAGCTGTCTCGCCTTGGACTATGGCATTGGCACTCGGCGGCGTGAGTTTCGGGTCCACGTTTCTCGCAGGAGCATGGAGAGTCCCGCCTCCATCTGGGTATTTCTTTGTGCTCGTGTGTGCGGTGGGGACCGGACTGCCGGTGGATCTGGCATCTGTACCGACACGGGTCGGGGTATTGCTCTTCGGCGGGGGTTTTACGTGGTTGGTCGCGATGGCTGGGTGGCTACGCCACCCGCACGGCCCCGAAATCTCTGCCGTGGCGAACGCCTACCAGCAAGTGGCTGCGTTCCTCGCGGCCATCGGCACGAACCACGTGGATTCGGCTCGACACAATGCGACCCTCGCGCTGCGGAATTCCGAGGCGGCCGTTGCTTATGCAAGCAATCGGTGGCTGCGTGGCACAGTGGACGCAGAGTGGGTGCTTTTGCTGAACCTGCAAGCCAACGCCATATTCCTTGCGGGCATTGCGGTTCACCGAGGGTGACGGGCCGATTTCTCCTGAGCTGGCGGCCGCGGTGCGGGACATGTCCCTGGCCGTAGCTGACCCTTCTCAAGCTCAAAGGCTGGAAGTACCCGAACCAACGCGGACGACGCCGGCTAGACAGAGGCTTTTCGCCGTGCTGCGAGATACAGTTGCGATTCTTGCGAATACGCGTCCCAGAGACAACGTCGAATTATAACCCTCGCTGCCCGGCGTCCGCGCAGTGCTGGCCAGTGCTCTGGACAAAGACTCCTTGGTGTTGCCGGCGGCGCTACGAAATGTCATCACTGTGCTGGTCGCAACAGTGATAGGGCACCTCGTGGGAAATACGCGTCCTTATTGGGTGCCGCTATCATCTGCATCTGTACTGCAGGGCGTTACGGTTTTAGCCATCGTGGATCGCACGCTACAGAGGGCCGCCGGGATCTGCATTGCAGGCGGTATTCTCGCCGTAGACCCACCGCCCGTCGTGATGGCATTGATTCTCGCGGAGGCTGATCGCCCCGGCCCGGTCGCACACTCGTCGAGGCGAGATTGGCGGATACACTGCTGGGGTGTGGGATTGGATTGCTGGCCGCTTTGTTGTTGTGGCGCCGCACCTCGTCGGTGCGATTCGAAGCGAAGCAAGCCTGATGCACTGGCTGATGACGGAGCATCAAAGAGAGGATCACGCTGTTGTGGTGCGTCAGACGAAGGCCGTGCAGACAGCACTTGTGAACCTGAGCGATCTACGATAGTGCCGTGAACGAATTTCCGGCCAAACGAGCGTCCTCCGAACCGCTCTGGCCTGCCATCGTGGCGATTCAACGCCTGGGACCCTTTCTCATGGCCGTTGCAGAACACGGTGGACTGAAACCTGTAGCGAGGGATACCGCCGAGCAACTGGACGCAGTCATGGAAGCGTTCGCCCGCGCGGCAGAACGGGGATGTGAACTCGGTCAACTCATCATCCCCTATCTTTCGGCACATCCAGTGATAGAGGTGGAACTGCGGGCTTTAGCCAAGGCCCTCGAGACGGTCTCCGTTACCAACTCTTCGACGTGAGAACGGGTGCTGACATAGAAATGAAGACCAGACTGCCTTTGACTTTACTTTTGTCGTGTCTGTATGTACAATGGTGTTGTTCAGGAGCCATTCGTAGCCATAGCCAAACTTATGAGCCGTCTTTTCTGCGCCTCATAGTGAGGGCAGGGAAGGCGGTTTATTATATTTTCCGCACGATGAACGAGCAAATGAACAAGACATGTGCTGAAACACGCACGAGGAGGACAACAGCATGCAAGAAGGTATTGTGAAGTGGTTTAACGCAGACAAGGGATTCGGTTTCATTTCTCGGGAAAATGGCGACGATGTGTTTGTACATTACAGCGCTATCCTCGGAAACGGCTACAGAGCTCTGGAAGAAGGACAACGCGTGACGTTTGAAGTAGTGCAAGGTCCGAAAGGTCCACAAGCGGCAAACGTAACCCTTTAATTCACGAGTCATACAAGCCCACGTAAAACCGTGGAGAAGATTTAAGTCGAGTGATCCATGGCCGTATGGAAGCGGACACGGTTCGGGCAGTGGAAGCCGCCCTGTCACTCTATCGCCACATGAGACCCAGTGCTCATGTGGCGTTTTTTTGTAGAACGTGCACAATTTTGGGCATAGACGTGTGTGTTTGCCCTTTGTAAGCGATGAGTTAGTGGCATTGTATAGGCGTGAGTGGGAAGGGGGGATACCGGATGAGTACACGTGGAGTGTCCATCATCACATGTAGCAAGCGACCGGAGTGCATCGACAATTTGTTGCAAAATTACCTTCGCCAGTGCGTTACCCCCACAGAGTTGATTATCGTTGTCAACAAGAACGGTGCGGCCAAGCAGAAGTATAAGGAAAGAGCCAAACCCTACGAGAACGTCTTCGTGTACCAGTTACCAGAGGCGGTTTCTCTCGGAACGTGCTTAAATTTCGCGGTGGGAAAAGCGCGATACCCATTGATTGCCAAATTTGACGACGACGATTATTATGGTCCAAAGTACCTCCATCGCTGCATCCGCACGTTGCGGAAAACTGGGGCGGACGTGGTGGGTAAACGCGCGCACTTTTTGTACTTGCAAGGGGTTCGGACGCTGTTGCTCCGGTTTCCAAAGGCTGAAAACAAATTTGTACGCAGCGTGGCCGGGGCGACGTTGGTCATGAAAAAAAGGGTCTTTAGCAAGGTTTCTTTCCCGGACAGGACCGTCGGCGAAGACGTGCATTTTTGCCGAGCGTGCGTTGCGAAGGGGTTCAAGATATACTCCGGCGAACGGTATGACTTTGTCGGCATTCGCAGGAAGCATCTCAAGACTCACACTTGGAAAGCTACGTATCGCCACCTGTTGTCGCTAGACAATACCATCGTCATCCCCAATGTACGCAGTGTCCGAAAGTTCGTCTGTAAATCCTCCTCCACTTGACACTCCGTGGGACTATCGCGCAGGATTCCCCACCATGGGCTGGAAGCTCATTGCCCGAGAGGCTCACGGTTCTGATAGTCAGTCATTCCTTCCAAAACCATTCGGTAGGTCGTATGAAACGCAGAATCAACGGGGAGAGGTGGTATTGGGACCCATGGAGGCGGAACGCCTCGCGTTTTCGCTTTACCTCTTCCTTGGACAGTGAGAGTTTCCGCACACGCTTCGATTGCAATTCAACAGGGGGGACGAGGGGACCGCGCTGGCTTGGATAATGGGGGTAATGAATCAGGTAACTCAACACCGTTGGCCGGATTTTCGCGCTACCAATGGCGGCCAATGCGAATCTGCGCGTCGCCCTGTGATCCGGGTGTGTGTCACTGCAATGCGGCAACACGATCGTACCTGGCTTCACGATCGCCACGACCGATTCCAGCGCTTCTAACACACTCCGATACGAGTATGGGGCACCGCGCTCAAACGCGAAAGCGTAGCTTGCGCGTACCTTCTTTGTGAAGGGGGACTGAATGGTGCGATGGGTTTTCTTGCTCGCCTCTAGCGCACGCAGTTTCCCGTCCGGAAATCCGAGGAAAAAAAGGTGGCTTGGGGGTACGCCCAAAAAACTCATCGCTTGTGAAGCTTCCCTGAACCGCAGTTTCCCAAGCTGAACAAATGACGCCTTGCTTTCTGGCAGATGGAGATATTCGCGCACAGCGTCAACAAATCCATCCCCAACCGTCATGAACACCACATACACATCCTGCTCTATGCGAAGTGCACGTTGGATGAGTCCTGCCGCTGCCAGTACCTCATCGTCTGGGTGCGGCGCGACCACCAATATGGGCGAAGTGAGCCGAGAAACGTCCATGGTTGTAAACATTGTGTACCCACCTCACACATTCTACCGAGGCGCCCCCTGGCACCGCGATGCTCTGTACACGGTATTCGGGGATTGACGTCGTTGTCTAGTGAATCTGACCACACTCCGTACGTGCCCAGATCAGGGGGCCAGTCCCAGCATACGGTGTAAGGATGAAGTCGGTGAGATGGAGAAGGTGGGTTTATGGCAAAGCGCGACGACCGAACAGGACGGTCTCGCGGTATTACCGTGGTGACGTGTACAAAGCGACCGGGGAATATCGATACCATTTTCCGTAACTTCAAGAGGCAGACGATCGTTCCAAAGGAACTCATCATTGTTCTCAACAATGACACACTGGATATCCGAACGTATCAGCAGCGGGCGGAGGCGTACGAGAACGTATCTGTTTTTCAATTGTCGCAAAACACGTCTCTGGGCCTGTGCTTGAACTTTGCCATTGCGAAGGCGCGTTATCCCTATATTGCGAAATTGGATGACGACGATTACTACGCCCGCGACTACCTTCACGAAAGTGTGACGGCACTGCGTGAGAACAAAGCGGATGTCGTCGGCAAGCATGCGCACTATCTTTACTTGACAGGCAAAAAGCTACTCGTGATTCGCTTCTCAAAAGGGGAGAACCGCTTTGTCAAGTCTGTTTGCGGCGCAACACTGGTGGCTCGAAAAGCCGTGTTCGACAAGGTGCGGTTTCGGGATTTGTGGGTTGGAGAAGACGACCGGTTTTGCGAAGATTGTAGACGCAACAGATTTCGCATTTACTCCACCAGTCGTTACAACTTCGTGGCGATTCGGCAACAGGACACCGACACGCACACTTGGAAGATCACGGCCCGACGACTATTGTCATTGCCCAGCGTGGAAATCGTTGCCCGGACCAAGAACTACAGGCGCTTGGTGCGGTGGCCTGAACCGGACCATTCGGAACAACAGGATGTACCGCCAGGGGACGAGGCGCAGAGCCACGAAGCCGAGGTGGAAGTCACCGACAAGAAAGAGTGAATCCACCTTAGCCTTTTTTTCGAGAGGCCTGTTTTTGTTATCATGGAAGAAGTTTCAGGTCACTTCACCTCGAGGGGAGTTGCAGCAAGTCGTGAACGAGTCATTGAGAAAGTACGCTGAATTAGCGATTAAGGTCGGTGTCAATCTGCAGCCAGGCCAGCATCTGGTGATTGGTTACGGACAACGGCAGGTGCTCCCGGAGCACGTCGAGTTCGTGCGATTGTTGATTGAGGCCGGGTACGATGCCGGCGCAAAGTTCGTGCAAGTGGACTGGGGTGACGAGTGGTGGATGCGTGAAACGGTGAAGCGCGGATCGCTCGAAACCCTGGAAGCTCGTGCGCGCTGGCAGGCTCAATGGGTGGAGCAGCTGGCGAAAGAAGGCGCTGCGTACATAGCACTTCCAGCTACCAATCCGGATTTGTACGCCGGACTTGATCCGGTTCGCGTTGCGAAGGCCACCCGCTCCATCCAAGCGTCGTTGCGCGAGTTCAACAAGAAGCGGACGAACGACGAGTACAGCTGGTCGTTGTTGTCAGCACCAACGCAGGCATGGGCAGACAAAGTCTATCCGGAGTTGCCTGAAAGTGAACGCGTGCCCGCTCTGTGGCGGGACATCCTGGCTTGTGCCCGCGCGACCGGTGACGACCCGATTGCAGATTGGCGTGAACATTTGAAGAACCTGCAAAAGCGGAGTGATTGGTTGAACAGCCTCGGTATTCGCAAACTCCACTATCGCTCGCCGGGAACTGATTTGACGATTGAACTACCTAATGGCTACTTCTGGACGAGCGCGACGAAAGACACGCCGCAGGGTGTCCCGTTTGTCGCCAACATTCCAACCGAAGAAGTGTTTGCTACACCTCTGAAGACCGGGGTCAACGGTACGGTGACCAGCACGCTTCCCCTCAACCACAACGGTGCGCTGATTGAGGGATTGACGCTGCGCTTCGAAAACGGGCGGATTGTGGAATACTCGGCAAAATCGGGTCAGGAAGCATTGAAGAACATCATCGAGGCGGACGAGGGTAGCCATTACCTGGGCGAAGTGGCCCTGGTTCCGGTGGATTCTCCGATTGCGAAGATGGGGCGCTTGTTCTACAACACGCTGTTTGACGAAAACGCGTCTTGTCACCTGGCGATTGGTGAAGCTTATCCGTTGATTGAAGGGGGCCGCGACTTGCCGCGTAGTGAATGGGACAAGCATGGTCTGAACGAGAGCATTATGCACGTGGACTTCATGATTGGTTCTCCGGAATTGGATATTGACGCAACCACGAAGTCTGGCGAAGTCGTATCGATTTTCCGCGCGGGCAACTGGGCAACGGACGTCAATTGATCACCACCCTCAGCAGATGAAGGGGCCTGTCCCATCCCCCCGTGGACAGGCTCCTTTTTGTGTACCTGTATCTTACCGGGGGCATTGGCATCAGCGTCATACGGACTCGATATATAGGTATTCGGAATTTTGATGGAAGGTCCTGAGTAAACCAATGAGTAAACAAAAAGGGACGTACCTGAGAAGGCACATCCCTTTGCACTGCGTTTGCCGTTTGAGCGACTTACCAATAATAGCCGGGATAATATCCATAGCCCGGACCAAAAGCGAGCGCACCGAGTGTCAACCCTGTCAGCGCGCCGAAGCCGAAGAACGCTGCCGGGGCAAAAACCTGCTCCAACTCCTGGTGGCTTTCGTTCGCGATGGCGTGCTGGGTTTCTAAGCGGGACGAATCACTTGTCTCGTAGCTTACCCGCCTAGCATAGGGAAGCATGTAAATACCGTGTGGTTGAACGGATTGTAAATACCCTGGATATGTGCGTCCGCTCACGTGATGCGCAATGACTGACCGCCCAATCATCCGACGCGCGATGGGGTAAAGTGGATGACACATAGCACTACCCTCCCTTCCTGTTCTACACGGTATGCCCTTCTGCGCAGCCCTGTACAGGCGTTCGTACCAGCATACACATGAGGATGGGAGAGTGTACCGATGTGATTCCACTATCGTGCCTTCTTGCCACCGTGAAAGACCAGGCGAACATGTTCTAATCCGTGTTTTTGGAACTCCTGGTCATACTGTTCCTTGCGCCTCCACAACCGCATTTCCATTTCCTTTGACAGCTCCTTGGTGGGACCCGCCGTCACCATGACATCCCGGTACGCGAGGTGATGCGAGAGCACGTCCCAGAATACGTCTTCATCGTATTCATCCAGGATGGGAAGCAATGCCTCTTCCATCGCAGGACTCGCGTGATATGCACCGCAATCTTCACAGTACTGAACCCAGTCCTCAGCGTCGAACTCGCGAGCAAACGAGAAGATATAGTCCACGACTTCTTGCAAATCTTTTCGCCTATCCTCATACGGTGTCGGACCGTTTGCAACCCATTCACCAAGAAACAGTAGAGCCAGGAGGCGGCGATATTGTTCATTGGTCAGTTCAATTTTCATCTTCTCACCCCCACAACCATACTGCAGCTTCTTCATTGTACAAGAATGCATCATATCGCCAAAGTTGACACACCTATCACACAAAAAAAGGCCACCATCAGCCGGAGAAGCTGTGGGACCTTACATTACGTATCACAGGAAGTTTGGCGATGAACCTACGCTCTTGCGAGCTGTGGTGCGTGCAGGAATTGATCAATTCTATCGGCTGCTTTGCGCAGAACCTCTGGGGGGTGCACGAGGGCCAAGCGCACGTATCCCTCACCGTGGCGACCGAACGCATTTCCGGGTGTGACAGCCACTCCCGCGTAGTTCAGGACGTCAAAGGCAAACTTGTGGGAGGTCCAACCCTCCGGAATCTTCGCCCATACAAACATGGTTGCAGGTGATTTGGAGACAGTCCAGCCCGCCTTTGTCAACCCTTCGCAGAGCGCGTCCCGCCGTACCGCGTACTCCGCAACCAGCGTGTCGAGCGACGTGTAGTCGGATGTCAGTGCAGCGATGGCCGCCTTTTGAATCGGCAGAAACACGCCGAAGTCCACATGGGACTTGAAGACCGACAGTGTGTGAATGACGTCGGGGTTGCCGACCACGTATCCAATCCGGCATCCTGCCATGTTGAATGTCTTTGACAGAGAATTGAATTCTACGCCCACCTCTTTCGCCCCGGGCAGCGCGAGAAAGCTGCATGGGCGGATGCCATCGAAGACCAGTTCAGAATAGGCAAAGTCGTGGACCACGAGAATGTTGTACCGCTTCGCAAACGCGATGACGTCTGCGAAGAACGACGCAGGGGCGAGCGCCGCGACTGGATTACCTGGGTAATTGATAATCATCATTTTGGCTCGACGGGCGACTTCCTCAGGAATTGCTGTCAAGTCGGGCAAAAACTTATTTTCTGCGAGCAAGGGCATCGGGAACAGTTCTGCGCCCGAGAGTCGAATGCTTGATTCATAGACGGTGTACCCGGGATCCGGAGACAGGACAATGTCACCTGGATTGAGGACAGCCATTCCCAAGTGCACGAGACCGTCCTGAGAGCCCATGAGTTGTAAGACTTCACGCCTTGGGTCCAGCGTCACGTCATAGCGATGTTGATAAAAATGCGCGACTGCATCCTGGAATTCGGGAATACCAGTCACCGTATACCCGTACATCGATGGATCCGATACGCATTCGCGAAGCACGTCCATGACGACAGGGGGCGGTGGCAAATCCGGGCTGCCGATGCTCAGATCAATGACATCTACGCCTCTCGCCAAGGCAGCTCGCTTCGCCAGCGTAAGTTCAGTAAAGATGGATGTTGTCACCTTGTCCAGTTTGTCTGACCGAACCATGGACATTGCACCCATTCCCCCCTTCGAACGATTTTCCTTATGGTATCACGAGAAGTGTTGTCTGTTCGATATGTTTCTGAACGTTTCACGACATTCAATATTATTGGACTTTATTTTACCAGCCCCGATGGTACCTTTCAGAGGAGGTCAGTCAACAAAACGACATGCGAATCGGACGGGCGACTCTTTACTTATTTAGTTTCGCTACATAAAATGATTGCGTGAGGTGTTGAAAGGTGAGCCATCGGGACAGTCTTGAGCTGTTTTCACAGTCGTTGCACGCAGTTCACCGATATCTGAGGCGGAACGGAGACATAGGGCGTGACGGAATCACGCGTGTGCAGTGGCTTATTCTCTGGGACTTGTGGCGGTACGAGAAGCGCACGATTGGAGAGTTGGCGGAGAGACTGGACGTACGCCCGAGCACGATGTCGCAAATGATAGACCGCTTGGAGTTGGCTGGGCTGGTCTATCGGTGTCATGACGTCCATGATGCGCGCACGCGAATTGTTCGGTTGACAGACTCGGGGAAAGATCGAATTCAACGATGGAAGGACACGCGGACACAATTGTTGGCCGAACCATTTCAACAACTGGACGAAGAAGAACAGGCGACTCTGGTCGAGTTGATGGCCAAGCTCGCTAGCTTTCTACCGAAACGGGGGGACTGACATGAGCGATGTAACCGTCCGAGTGAGTCATGTATCGAAACGGTTTGGCGATGTGCACGCCGTGCGGGACGTGAGTTTTGAGGTGTCTGCCGGTGAATGTTTCGGTCTGTTAGGACCCAACGGCGCGGGCAAGTCCACAACGTTAAAGATGTTGACTACCTTGTTGCCGTCCGACGAAGGTCAGATTGAGATTGCTGGACGCGCTCTCGCAAAGGAGCCCACGCGGATCCGGGAGTGCATTGGCTATGTGCCTCAGATGCTGTCGGTGGATGGAAACCTCACCGGGTACGAGAATTTGCTGATTTTCGCCAAGCTGTACGGTCTTCGGCGCCGTGAGCGCGAGGCGCGAATTATCGAGATCTTGGAGATGACCGGATTGGAGGAAGCGGCCGACAGGCTTGTGAAGACGTATTCCGGCGGCATGATCCGCAAGCTCGAAATCGGGCAGGCTATTCTTCATCATCCAAAAGTATTGTTTCTTGACGAACCGACGGTGGGGCTAGACCCGATGGCGCGCAAAGGCGTATGGGAACATATCGAGCGACTGCAGCGCGAACAGAACATGACCATCCTCCTGACCACCCATTACATGGAAGAGGCAGAATCGCTGTGTACGCGCATTGCTATTATGAGCCGCGGTCAGATTGCAGCACTGGGTACAGCAGATGAATTGCGTGAGAAAATGGGCAACCCGGATGCCACGATGAATGACGTGTTCGCGCATTACGCAGGTAAGTTCGAAAACCAAGAGGGAGGGATGAAGAGTGTCTTTCGGAGTCGCCGAACCGCAAAGCGCCTTGGGTAAGGACCGTTCCCGGGTGCTGTTGTACTTCAGCCAGGTGTTCACCATCATCGAGATGGAAGTGCGGAAGTTGCGCAAAGATCCTTCTGAGTTGATCATGAGGGGTATCCAGCCTGCGCTGTGGCTACTGGTGTTTGGGCAGGCGTTCAGCCGGTTTCGTGTTCTGCCCAGTGGAAACGTTAGTTACAAGGCGTTTTTGACGCCCGGCATCTTGGCGCAATCCGTCACGTTTATTTCCATCTTTTATGGAATCGCCATCATCTGGGAGCGGGATATGGGCCTCCTGCAAAAAGTCGCAACCACGCCCATTCGCAAGTCGGCACTCGCTTTAGGGAAAATGTTATCAGCTTCGGTCCGCTCACTGGGGCAGGCCATCATCATCATCCTGCTGGCGCTGATTCTCGGAATCCATATGAACTTCGGCATCGGCGCCATCGCTGGCGTGCTGCTGATGGTGATTCTCGGAGGGGCGTTTTTCTCCGGATTGTCCATGGTCATTGCAGCCATTGTGCGGACGCGGGAGAGGATGATGGGCATAGGGCAGCTCATCACCATGCCGCTGTTCTTCTCGTCGAACGCGCTGTACCCGATGTCGGTGATGCCCGTGTGGCTGAAAGTCATCGCGACCATCAACCCCATGAGTTACCTTGTCGATGGTCTCCGAGGATTGCTGATTACCATGCCCGGTTCTCACTTTGCCCTTGATGTCGTCGTTCTGGTGGTCGCGGGCCTTGTCGTGCTTGGATTGAATACGGTGCTGTATCCGCGTATTCTTTCAGGTTGAGGCATCTTGGAGAGTGTGAATTGTAAAAATTTAACGGTGTGGTTCAGTACGACGAGACTGACGCTTGTATTGTTGAGTTCCGTTTGGAATGTTTCAGCATACATCGTTTCACATGGAGGTTGAGATTTATGGCACAAACATTGCAACTGGATCCGAAAACGACCGCACTCGTTGTGATTGACATGCAAAAAGGCATTATACAGATTCCGTGTCAACCGCACAGCTCGGATCAAGTTCTCCAGCAGACGGTCAAATTGGCCGACGCGTTTCGGGCAGCCGGTGCCTTTGTCGTGCTTGTGAACGTGGGCTCGCGCGACGGCAAGGACATGCTTCGCCCCATCACTGATGCACCCCCGATGGTCTCCGGTGAGCGACCCAAGGACTACGCGCAGATTGTCCCTGAACTCGGGCCTAAGGACACGGACCACCTCGTGACCAAACATCAGTGGGGCGCATTTTATGGAACCGACCTGGATCTCCAGTTGCGCCGCCGGGGTATCCAGACCATCGTCCTGTGCGGCATAGCGACCAACATTGGGGTCGAAACTACGGCCCGCGAGGCTTTCCAGCACAACTACCAGCAAGTATTTGCGGAAGACGCCATGACCGCGCTGTCCGCAGTGGAACACGAGCACACCGTCAAGTATATCTTCCCACGGATGGGGAGAGTGCGTCGGACGGACGAAATTATTGCGGCGCTGAAGTAGGATGGCATGGTAAGAGGTACGGCCTACCGCACGGATGGCGGCAGGCCGTCTGCTTTCCTTGTTGATTTGCGGCTTATGACGCTTTCATGGTCGTGGTTCGCGGCTTATGATGCTTCCACCGGCAGAACGCAACACACGGTCTGCACGTGCTTGGAAGCTGCCAGGGCGTTCAGCACCTGTTGCAGAGAGGCCGCGGAGACGTGGTGCGTGACAATGACAATCTCCGCGCACCCGCTCTCAATACGTTTTTGCAACACGGTTTCCATGCTCACGCAGGCTTCCCCAAATATCCCCGCGATTTCCGCGAATACGCCGGGCCGGTCTGCAGCGAATAACCGAACGTAATGCCGCTGCGGGGGCGCCTGATATTGTTCCACTGGCTTCTCGGAGAGGCAGACGTGAGGTACCGGACAATGAGCGCCCGACTTCACATTGCGCAAGATTTCGATAATATCCCCGACGACTGCACTTGCTGTCGGCAACGATCCGGCGCCTCGACCGTAGAACATCAGGTCTCCGGCCGCATCTCCGCGCACGTACAGCGCGTTGTTCGCGTCGGACACATGAGCGAGTGGGTGCTCCTTCGGAATCAGCGCGGGATGCACGCGCAGAACCAATTTACCATCTCTGTCGATGCCTTGTGCAATCAACTTAATCACCGCGCCGAGCTCACGCGCGTATTCGACGTCTGTGGCAGTCACGCTGCGAATGCCACTCACGTTGACATCGCCGAGTCGCACATTGGTATTGAATGCGAGAGATGCTAGAATGACAAGCTTGCGCGCAGCGTCCCAACCGTCGACGTCGCTGGACGGATCCGCCTCGGCATACCCGAGTGCTTGCGCCTCGCGCAAGACGTCTTCGAAGTCGGCCCCAGTCTCCGTCATTTTCGACAGAATGTAGTTGGACGTACCATTGACAATCCCCTTGACGTCCGTGATGTCGTTGCCAGCTAAACATTCTTTAAGCGGGCGAATGAGTGGAATGGCTCCTCCGACCGCCGCCTCGTACATCACGTGAACGCCCGATTCTTCTGCCGCTGCGTAAATGTCTGGGCCGTGGAGGGCCATCAAATCTTTGTTGGCAGTCACGACGTGCTTCCCGGCGCGCAGCGCCGCCAGAATGTATTCACGCGCGGGCTCAATCCCGCCGATGGTTTCCACAATGACGGATACGTCTGGATCGGCCAGCACATCCCGTGGGGACACGGTCAGCCACGATGGGTCCAGCGAGACGTCTCGCGGCTTCGTCACGTCCCGAACAAGAATGCGTTTAATGACCGGACGAATGCCCGTCAAATCGGCAATTTTCCCTTGCCTGCGGTGCAGCAGTTCCACCACGCCAGATCCGACTGTTCCACAGCCGAGCAACCCGATGTAGATGTTCATCGTCATCCTCTCCTCGTCTTCCCGTCTCTTGGACCGTCTTGCGAACCGCTGTTCTACGTACTTTGCCCAACCACAACGACGTTTTCGACGCCACCCACGCGGCGCAAGTCGTCCAGGGCACTGTCCAAGTCTCCCGACATCTGCCTCGTCTCCGCCGAGACAATCACCGTGGCGGCACCTTGCAAAGGCAGCGATTGATTGATGGTCAGGATGTTCATGTGCCGAGCCGCCAACGTGTTGAGCACTTCGGACAACACGCCTGGGGTGTGCCGTAACGTCAGGGCCAGTGTCACAATGTGTCCTTGAACTGCGCTGTAAAACGGTCGCACGACGTCTTTGTACTTGTAGTAGGCGCTTCGGGAAATCCCAACTTGCTGCACCGCTTCTGAAACACTCCAGTCAGGGTGCCGCTGCAGCAACTCCGTCACTTCTACCGTCTTGCGAATCACTTCCGGCAAGTGGGAACGCCGAATGAGGTAGTAGGGATCTTCCGGCATGGAATCACCTCTGTGTGTCTATACGGTAGAAACATTTGTTTTTGTATTGCGTACATTGTACGTGTGTACGCTCCGGTTGGCAAGAGGCAATTTGCCTTAATCATACGACGTCGTGCAATGCGGCGGGTTTGAGGTCTGGATGTCACAGATCTGCTGGCGATGACGCGGGACATTTCACTCGTGTACCGAGCGAAGCAAGAGGGGGCGGACGCGGTTGCCGATGTGCTTGCGCCGGCGGAGGCGCTGTGGCATGGTGAGAACAGAGGTGCCGGACGAATGTGATGATACGAACAGCGAAATCAGTGAGTGCGAGGAGGTGAACGCACTGGACACGAAGATGGTGAAAACTGCGCTGAACCGGCAGTCCGGCGGGTTTCTCCACACATTCACACATTCTCTCCAACCGTACACAGGATGTGCGTTCGGTAAGACGATCGACATTGGGCAAGGGTGTCCGTACTGCTACGTCCGAAGGCTGCCCGTGGCACTGTTCAAGGCACAGCCGTGGGGTGAATGGGTGGAAGCCAAAGAGAACGTAGCGGTCGTCTTGCGGCGCGAGCTACAAAGGCATGCACAGAAGGGGACGCTTGGTGAGTTGCGGATCTTCATGAGTTCCGCCACAGACCCATACCAAGGGGCCGAGTCCAAGTTCAAGTTGACCCGAGCCTGCTTGGAAGCGTTCGTAGACTACCCGCCGCGACTGCTTGTGGTTCAAACCAGATCTCCACTCGTCCTTCGTGACGTGGATCTCCTGCGAAACCTCGGCCGCCACGTGTGGGTGAGCCTCACGATTGAGACCAACGACGAAGAAGTACGTAGGCGTTTTACGCCGACGTCACCAACGGTAGCCAGTCGCTTGCGCGCGCTGGAGACCCTTTGCGATGCAGGGATACAGGTCCAGGCCGCCATCAGTCCGATGCTACCAAACGCACCTGAACCGTTTGCAGAGGCGTTGAACAACCGCTGCACGAGGGCGCTGGTGGATACCTTGTTTGAAGGGGACGGAGCACACGGTAAACGCTCCGAGGCCCTCGGTATGCGCTCGCTCTACCAGCGGCTCGGCTACGGGGCATGGTACCACCCAAGAGCGCATGTGCCGCTGTTGCGGGCGCTACGTGAACACCTTGGCGAAGACAGGGTCGTGTTTAGCCAGGACGGGTTCAATGATATAGGGGGATGCAAAGATGACTGTGTATGACTTCCATGCCACAACCATTGACGGGCGGGTACAGTCATTGGAAGAGTACCGGGGCAAAGTACTGCTCATCGTCAATACTGCCAGTCGGTGCGGATTTACACCGCAGTACCAGGGACTGCAGGCGTTGTATGAGAAGTACCGGGACCAGGGCTTTATCGTGCTCGGCTTTCCTTGCAATCAGTTCGGCCATCAGGAGCCGGGCGACAATGAGGAGATTCAGTCGTTTTGCAGCTTGAATTACAATGTGTCTTTCCCGATGTTTGGGAAGGTGGACGTGAAAGGTGCCACAGCGCATCCGCTGTTTCAGTTTCTGACACAGGCGTGTCCAGGCGTCCTCTCGCGGACGATAAAATGGAATTTTACGAAGTTCCTCGTGGATGTCGATGGAAAACCCGTTCGCCGGTTCGCGCCGACCACCTCTCCAGAAAAGTTGAAGACTGCTGTGGAACAACTCCTCTCTCGATGAACGACTTATTCAGCGGATACGCGACAAGGGTACGATGCCCAAGACACCGTACCCTTGCGCGAGCCAGTAGGTTATCAGCCGCCCCGAGGCCGCTTGTTTTCCCTAATACCGCATCTACTCTAACAAGACAAGCAAGTCTCCTGGTTGGACGCTGTCGCCCGGCTTGCAGCAGACTTCCTTGACCACACCGCTCTTTGGCGCTTGCACCTGAATCTCCATTTTCATAGACTCCGTGACCAGCAACACGCTGCCCTTCTCAACTCTGTCTCCTTCGCGGATCAGCACGGAGATCACGGTACCTGGCATGACAGCGCCGACTTCTCCAGGCTCTCCACTGACTTTTCGACGTTCACTGAGCTCCGCTGGAACCGTTCTATCGACAACCTCTACTTCGCGTGGCTGGCCATTCAACTCAAAGAACACGGTGCGTCGGCCATCCGGTTGCAACTCGCCAATGGACAACAACTTTACGATGAGCGTTTTGCCTGGCTCAATCGTGACACTGGTCTCTTCTCCAGGCCGCATGCCGTAGAAGAACGTCAGGGTGTCCAGGGGTGTCAAGTTGCCAAAGCGCTCGCGATGCAACATGAGTTCCTCGGTGACCTTCGGGTAAAGGACGTAGGAGAGCACCTGTTCTTCGGTCGGCTCCTGCCCTACGCGGTCAGCGAGCGCTTTTTTCTCAGCTGCAAAATCCACGGGAGGCAAGAGCTCTCCAGGTCTGGCGGACAGCGGAGTGCGACCTTTCAGAACTGCCTTCTGCAATTTCTCGGGGAATCCGCCGTAGGGTTTCCCCATGTAGCCCATAAAGTAGTCGACGACGGAGGCTGGGAAGTCCAGTTCCTCTGCGCGCTCCATCAGTGTTTTCGCGGTGAGTCCGTTCTGCACCAGGAAGATAGCAAAGTCCCCGACCATTTTGGACGACGGCGTGACTTTGACAATGTCGCCCAGCAATTGATTGACCTCGATGTACGCGCGCTTGACGTCCTCAAATTTGTCGCCGAGGCCGAGTGCAATGGCTTGTTCACGCAGATTGGTGTACTGTCCGCCCGGCATTTCGTGCCGATAGACTTCGGCCGACGAGGTCTTCATACCGCTCTCAAACTTGCCGTAGTAGGCGCGCACTGTCTCCCAGTAGTCGGCCAGGACTTGAAGTTGTTCGAGGTCGTCTGGCACTTCTCTACCAGATCCGTGCAGTGCCGCCACAAACGCGTTCCAGCTTGGCTGCGACGTCTGTCCGGCCAGTGAACTGATGGCCACATCGACGATGTCCACACCGGCCTCCACAGCGGCCAGCAGTGTGGCAATTCCGTTTCCGCTTGTGTCGTGGGTATGCAGGTGAATCGGAATGCCCACGTGGTCCCTCAACGCTTTGATCAGCTGTTTGGCAGCGTACGGCTTTAACAATCCTGCCATGTCCTTGATGGCGAGGATGTTAGCCCCGCACTTCTCCAACTCTTCGGCCAGTTCAACGTAGTAGGACAGGGTGTACTTCGTGCGGGTGGGATCCAGGATATCTCCCGTGTAACAAATGGCCGCTTCCGCAATCTTTCCGCTCGCGCGGACTTCTTCAATGGCGACGCGCATGTTGGGGATCCAGTTCAGACTGTCGAAGATGCGAAAGACGTCAATCCCGTTCTCCGCAGCTTTACGCGTAAACGCTTGCACTACGTTGTCGGGATAGTTCTTGTAACCAACGGCGTTGGCGCCGCGCAGCAACATCTGAAACAACACATTGGGAATCGCTTGACGCAACGCAGCGAGGCGCTCCCACGGATCTTCCTTTAGAAATCGCATACTGGCGTCAAACGTGGCACCGCCCCATACTTCCATGGAGAACAGATTGTGCCCGATGTGCGAGGTGGCCTCGGCAATTGCGGTCAGGTCGCGCGTGCGCACTCGGGTGGCGAGGAGCGATTGGTACGCGTCTCGAAATGTGGTGTCGGTCAGCCAAACTCGGCGCTGCTGTCGAACATGTTGCAGTAGCCCATCGACGCCTAATTCGTGCAGGAGGTCGCGCGTACCGCGAGGCCGTTGCTCTCCGTAGCGGAAGTACGGGATGTTTGGCTTCGGTACTTGCGGTTTCGGTTCGGGGCCAAGTCCTTCCGGTCCGTTGACGGTGACATCCGCGATGTACGTCAACAGCTTTGTTCCGCGGTCTTTGCGCTGTGGGAACTGGCACAATTCCGGATGCGAGTCAATGTAGAGGACGTCGCAACGTCCCTCCAGAAAGTCCGGGTGGTTGACGACGTTGACCAGAAAGGGGATGTTGGTTTTGACGCCGCGAATTCGGAATTCCTGCAGGGCCCGGTGCATTTTTTGCGCCGCTTGCTGGAACGTCAGCCCATGTGCGCTGATTTTGACCAATAGGGAATCGTAGTAAGGGAGTACGCGAGCTCCGTTGTACCCGTTGCCCGTGTCCAGGCGGATGCCGAAGCCAGCTGCGGATCGGTACGTGGCAATGCGGCCGGTGTCGGGCAGAAAGCCGTTTTGCGGGTCTTCTGTGGTGACGCGACACTGAATGGCGTATCCGCGCATCCGTATGTCTTCCTGCGACTTGATGCCAATCTCCGGGGCACTGAGCGCGTACCCTTCGGCCACTCGGATCTGCGCCTGGACCAGATCAATTCCCGTGATGAGCTCGGTGATGGTGTGCTCTACCTGAATGCGTGGATTTACTTCGATGAAGTAAAAGTCACCATCGGGCGTCAACAGGAACTCTACGGTACCGGCATTTTGGTACCCCACGTGTTGCATGAGACGAACGGCTGTGTTGCAGATGGATTCGCGCAGGTCCGACGGAATCAGGCTCGGGGCAATTTCCACCACCTTCTGGTGTCGCCGCTGAATCGAGCAGTCCCGTTCGTAGAGATGCACGAGGTTGCCGAAGGCGTCACCGAGGATTTGGACCTCGATGTGCTTGGGGTGGTCGATGTACTTTTCCACGTATACACCTGCTGATCCAAACGCGGCCTGTGCCTCGCTGCTGGCGCGCTCGAACGCTTCCGCCAACTCCTCGCGGTTCTTCACCACGCGCATGCCGCGGCCGCCGCCACCACTTATGGCCTTGAGAATGACAGGGAAGCCGACCGATTCCGCGAAAGCGATGGCTCCGTCGACGTCGACAGCCCCCTCTGTCCCAGGTACCACCGGCACCCCGGCGGCCACTGCAGCTTGGCGGGCTGCCGCTTTATCGCCGAACATGCGCAGGTGTTCGGGGCGTGGGCCGATGAAGGTAATCCCTGAACGCTCACAGGCGAGTGCCAATTCTTCGCTCTCTGACAAAAATCCATAACCGGGATGGATGGCATCGCAGTTTGTGCGGAGGGCCACGTCGATGATGCTGTCCACGTCCAAATAGGCGCCGACTGGGCTTTTCCCTTGCCCAATCAGGTATGCTTCGTCCGCTTTGTAACGATGCAAGGACAACTTGTCTTCTTCCGAATACACTGCAACGGTTTGAATGCCGAGCTCTGTGCACGCCCGGCAGATGCGGATGGCAATCTCCCCGCGGTTTGCGACTAATACCCTCTGAAACGGCTTACTCCCCATAGTTTTCACCTCACCTCTCCCACCTCATTGTACAATTCCAAAAACTCGCATAAAAGTGGGAGTTTTATAAAGAGTAGATTGCACCGTCAGTAGATAAGTGGTTTTTAGAGATTAGTGGAAAACAATTCGGTTTCATAGGGCTGTTCATCGACGCGAGTTTCTCGCGTGCGTGACTACGCTCTGCCCTCGATGTCCTACTCGTATTGGGCTGACATACGTACCGTGGGCGTCCCTTTGGCGCTGTGCTGTCTGTTCATCTGGGTGACGGTCAAGTTTGGTGAGAAGGTGTATCGCAGTCACGCTCTGCGTACCACCGGCAATCTGGGTGGAAGCAAAGGAACCACGGAGATGGGAACTCACAGCACGCAGTGAAGCTAGATCCGAGTTTAATCAGCAGTGAAAAAGCTCTCACAGAATTTGGGAAGCTTGTTAGCATATCAACGTGTCTTCGCACATACACGGAGGTGATAGAACGTAGCGATTTGTGTCAAGGCATGTCGCAATTCCCCGGGAAATGTCAGATATCGGTTCTCGCTTGCTGTTTTCGACGCTGCCCGGCAGCAGGAATTTGCATCAGGAAGTTGAATGTCACATCCAATTCGAGTCTGCGATGGAAAAATCGATTGTCTAGGCACCCAACCGAAATAAGGAGCTGGACGTATGACGAGGTTTGGACTTGAAGCGCAATGGAAGATCTATTCACGAAGTTTGATGCCTGGTGGTGGTAGCCATCAAGGCCCAATTTCGGTCGACGAGTGGCGGGCACAGGCACGGAGCGTTTTGACGCCTGGGGCATGGGGATACCTGGAGGGAGGCGCGGGCGCTGAGGATACAATGCGCGCCAACCGTGAAGCATTTCAACGTTGGAAGATTCGTCCGCGTATGATGCGGAATGTGGAAGATCGGGACTTGACGGTGAACTTGTTCGGTACGCAATTGCCGGTTCCCTTTATGTTTGCACCCATTGGAGTTCAATCAATCCTTCACCAGGAAGCAGAGATTGCCCCTTCAAGGGCCGCGGCAGCGCATCGAATCCCGTTTGTCGTCAGCACAGTGTCATCGGTGCCGATGGAGCGGATTGCTCAAGAAATGGGGGATGCTCCGCGCTGGTTTCAACTGTATCCAGGACGAGATCCCAACGTAGTGTCAAGCATGATTCAACGTGCCGAACAATCGGGGTACAGTGCGTTGGTAGTCACCGTGGACACCACCATGCTGGGGTGGCGGGAAACGGACTTAAAGAATGCGTATCTACCTTTTCTGTTTGGGGAGGGTATTGCAAACTTTATCTCCGATCCAGTATTTCGTCGACGGCTGGCGGCGGCTCCGGAAGAAAACATGGCAGCCGCGATTCAGGAATTTCTGAGCATTTACGTCAACCCTGCATTCACAGTGGACGACCTGGCCCACATTCGACGGCAGACGAGATTGCCATTGCTCGTTAAAGGGATTACGCACCCGGACGATGCCGTGTTGGTTCGGGAGATGGGCGCAGACGCTGTCGTTGTGTCAAACCACGGCGGGCGTCAAGTTGATGGAGCCATTGCCGCACTGGATGCGTTGCCCGAGATCCGGTCCGCCGTCGGAACAGATTTCACACTTCTCATGGATGGTGGGATTCGACGAGCGGCAGATATACTCAAAGCGCTTGCGCTCGGAGCAAACGCTGTACTGATTGGCCGACCGTATGCCTACGCGATGGCGGTCGATGGCGAGATGGGCGTGCGCCAGTGGACTGAACATCTGATGGCTGAGTTGGACCTTGAACTGGCACTGGCAGGCTATCGGTCCATTCGAGAAATTGACGAGTCTTTGGTCATTCGCACCGATTGAAGGCATTGAAGCGCAGGAGCGACTGAAATTCTTGCACGACGGCGGCTGCGCTGTGGCTGCAGGGTCACTGGTTGGGGCAGCCCACCGAAATCCATGTCTTGTCCAATTTAAAATATCCAGCAGCAGATGGCTTATGGTTTGATGGCGCGTGACCTGTGCAATTGACGCTGGAGCAGTGGGAGAGACAATGTGTTCAACACCTGCTGTTTCTTCACCCACCCACGGTAGGACATCCGTATACCGTAGTGGATATGGTTGTACTCTATCCGGTCATGGGCGTCTGTGTTGATGGCAATCCATGCTCCAAGACTCGCTGCCTGGCGAAGGGTCTCATCAGAGATATCCAGCCGATTGGGATTGGCGTTGATTTCGATACAAATCCCTTTGCGCGCTGCGGCTTCGAGGACGTCCGTCATGTTGATGGGGTATGCGGAACGGCGTCCGATGATACGTCCCGTCAGGTGGCCAATGATGTCCACCGCCGGATGTTCGATCGCCCTGACAAGACGCTTAGTTAATTGTGGTTTTGACTGCCACATGTGGCTGTGGATGGACGCAATCACCACGTCGAGATCCCAAAGTACATCGTCCGGCAAATCCAGGTCGCCTTCGGGAAGAATGTCCACCTCAATGCCGTGGAGAATACAAATGCCCTCAATTTCTTCGTTCAAGCGGTGAATTTCTTCCTTCTGACGTAAGAGATCCTCCCTGCTGAGTCCGTTCGCAATTTTCAACCGTTGGGAGTGATCTGTGATAGCGATGTATTCGTAGCCAAGGTCTCGGGCAGCCAATGCCATATCGCGTATGCTAAGGCTGCCGTCGCTCCATCGGCTGTGCACATGCAAATCTCCGCGAATCTCTGAGTGCTGAACAAGACTGCTCGGGTCCTGCAGGATGCCACGTCCTTCCCGCAGTTCTGGGACGTAATAAGGCAAGCCGAGAGATTCGTAGATCTGTGATTCGTTGTCGCATCGAACGGGGTGTCGCTTGTGGTCTATCAGGGTGTTGTGCTGCAAGGTGTACCCCTTGTGACGGGCCAGTTCTGTCAAAACCCCTTGGTGCGTCTCATCCGAGGAAGTCCACAGCCAGCACACGGCGAACCCTTGAGGCGACGCGATGTACACGTGCGCCGGGCAGGAGCGCTCCCCAACCACCAGTACGCGTGACACGACTTGCTTTGCTGCGTTGTACGTCCACCCCTGGTTGTTCGCCCATTCGAGTAACGGAACTGGGTCTTCAGTGGACACAACGCAATCGACAGCCGAGCATTCCTGGACAAGTCTGCGCGCTTCACCCGTGGGCTCAGCCCGGACCACTCCAGGAATTCGTACGAGCATAGAACAGAGATAACAGACAAGTGGCCACGCGAGGGCGATAGGGATCACGTGTCGAGTGCGCGCCCATTCTTCCAAAGACGTCTTAACTTGATTGACCTTCTTCCGTCCCATGCCCGACAGGGTCTGCAACTTATCATCTTGCACAGCGCGCTCCAGGTCGGCCAATGAAGCAACGCCCAACTTGTCGTACAGCAATCGCGCGGTTTTTGGTCCAATTCCACGCAATGTCAACAGTTCCAGCAGACTGGCCGGCACTGGGAGATTCAAGTGGGCCAAGGCTTGGTCTGGCCCCATTTGTACGATGTCTTGAATGATGCGCGCGGTCGTTGGCCCGATACCAGGCAGGTGGCGCACGGCGTTGACGTCGCCGAGTGTGGTTTCTGGGAGTTGAGCCAGTGTCTCCGCTGCTTTGCGGATGGCCACGACTTTAAACGGGTTCTCCCCAGAAATTTCGTACAGCGAGCTGATGGATTGCAAGATAGCTGCAACCTCGCGAGGTTCCAATCGTGTACCTCCCACTGTGGTTAGATTGGCAGTCTGCACATAGTCTTCCACTAGACGATAGGGAGATAAACGTCAGCGTATGTGCGTAATGATACTTACCATGGAGCTAAGGCTCGATGTACGATGCACATGCAATTGGCGTCCAAGAGAAGCCCGGACGCCAAAGGTGTTTGCTCGTGGCTTACGCTTCAGTACGATCTCGCAAACCACACGGTATGTTGAGCAGGTTTTCCGCAGCTTACGCAGTGTTTCATCTCCTGCGGCGGCTGGAACGGGATGTTCCGGCTGGTGGCGCTGCACTCGTCTTTGACTGCTTTTTCACAAGCGTCGTCGCCGCACCAGCCAGCCAGGACAAACCCGCGCTTTTCCCGGATGATGTCCGCCAACTCTGGCAGTGTGTCCGCTGTGTACGAGTGCTCGTCGCGGAACGCCTTGGCCTTTGCGTACATGTTGGCCTGGATATCGTCCAAGAGCTGTGGCAGCGCAGACAGCAGGCTATCCGTCGATACGGGCGTTTTCTCACCGGTGTCGCGGCGGACAAGCACCACCTGGCCGTTGTCCATGTCGCGCGGGCCGACTTCCAGCCGTACAGGAATTCCACGCATCTCATATTCGTTGAATTTCCATCCTGGACTCAAGTCTTCCCGGTCGTCCATGCGCACGCGGATGTTCGCGGCCAACAAACGCTGGCGCAGATCTTCCGCATGCTTCACCACCCGCTCACGTTCCTTCTGAGGGCCGATGGGGATGATGATGACTTGCGTCGGTGCCACCCGCGGCGGCAATGCCAATCCTCTGTCGTCTCCGTGAACCATGATAATGGCTCCCAACAGGCGTGTGCTGACACCCCAGGACGTGGTGTAGGCGTACTTCAATTGATTGTCCTTGTCCAAAAACTTGATGTCGAACGCTTGTGCGAAGTTCTGGCCCATGTAGTGAGACGTGCCAGCTTGGACCGCTTTTCCGTCCTTCATCATGGCCTCGATGGAGTACGTATCGACCGCCCCGGCGAACTTTTCAGAAGGGGTCTTCTGCCCGCGGAACACGGGAATCGCCAGTTCGGTTTCTACAAATTCGGTGTATAAATCGAGAATTTTCATGGTTTCTTCGCGCGCTTCGGATTCGCTGGCGTGCGCCGTATGACCTTCCTGCCAGAGAAACTCGCTCGTCCGCAGGAATGGCAGAGTTCGCTTTTCCCAACGTACGACGTTCGCCCATTGATTGATCAACACGGGCAAGTCGCGGTAAGACTGAATCCACTGTGAGTACATGTGGCCGATGATGGTTTCGGACGTCGGACGGATGGCGAGCCGTTCCTCCAATTTTTCGCCACCTGCTTCGGTGACCCATGGCAGTTCGGGGTTAAACCCTTCCACATGTTTTTGTTCCTTTTGAAAGAAACTTTCCGGGATAAACAGAGGAAAGTAGGCGTTGCGGTGGCCAGTGGCTTTGAACCGCCTGTCCAATTCGCGCTGACACGCCTCCCACAGTTCGTATCCTTCCGGTTTGAAAACGATACATCCGCGTACAGGCGCGTAATCCATTAAGTCGGCTTTCTTGATGACGTCAATGTACCAACGGGAGAAATCTTCCTGCTGGGGAGTAATCTCTGTTACAAATTCCTTCTTTTGTTTCGCCATACGGCACCCTCCTGTATTTGGTCGACAGCAGCGTTGAAACGTGTCCACATTGAAATAACAGCAGTATACCAGACATCATACCAAAACTTGAATTTGCACCATCCGCATTCTTTTCGGTCCGCGCGTGATAAAGTACAAGGCGGACGAACGGATCCCAAACGAGTATACTCTACAGTAATATGTCGTCGGAGTGGAGGAGTGGCAAAGATGAGTGAACGAACGGAGCGGCAACGCCGCCTTCTGGAGGTCCTCGCGGCGAGTCGCGAACCGCGTACCGGTGCGGAATTGGCACAACTGTGCAATGTCACGCGACAAGTTGTCGTACACGACATTGCGTTGCTGCGCGCAAAAGGGGTTTCGATTCACTCCACTCCGCGCGGTTATTGGTTGCCAGAGCAGGTTGCGCCAACGAGGCAGTGCGTACTGGCCGTCAAACATCAGGCGGAGTTGACACAAACGGAACTCTACATTTTGGTTGACCACGGTGTTTCGGTGAAAGACGTTTTTGTGGAGCACCCGGTATACGGCGAGTTGCGCGGGACATTGCACTTGGCTTCGCGGAGAGATGTGGACCTCTTCCTCGACAGTGTCCAGCGCGCAAAGGCGCCTTTGCTGTCGTCCCTGACGGATGGTTTTCACTATCACACGGTGGAGTGCGAAGACCCCATGCGATTACAGGAGGCGGTGGCCAAATTGAAGGAAGCCGGTATTCAGGTCGAAGACACATAACTTCGGGAATCAGTGGCATTTGTTGGTCGATGTGGATGATGATGCTCAGTCATGGGAATCCTAGGTGGTACAGGATGAAAGGAGGGGGACCCGTGAATTTGCAAGGTTCCGGGAATGCCATCGGACAAGCGCGTCCGAACGCGTCCTTTGATCTCATCTCGCGAGAGGAACTCAAGCGCTTGGCCTGGGATGAGGGGCACAGTGACGCAGAAATCGCAACCATGTATGGAGTAACCGCCAACAAGGTTCACGAAAAACGTCGGAAGATGAACCTCGTACATGGGCAAATCACGTCGGAACAGCTCTCGGAAATCGTGCGATTGGCAGAGACCATCAAATCATTGCCGCTGGAGGCGATTGAAGAGATCAAGGATGTTGTGCGCCGTTACACGCACTGAGTTGGTGCACTGCGGAGGGCTCCGTCTGAACGGGGTCCTTCTTCTGTTCCGTCACCTTTAGGGCTTGAGTCCTGGTGTCGTTCCCGCATGAACTGAGCGATGATTTGCAACAATGACGAAGCGTCCACATCGCCGTCCTGCTGGGCGAGGCGCATGGCGAGCGCGACGTACGGCTTAGAGCTTTCCGACACGATGAATCGGCGGGTTTCCTCGTCGTACAGTTTCAGGAACTGCTCGAAGAGGTCGCCCTCCATGGAGGGGAGTGGCTCGGTCGAGAATGTAGAATCCGTCGCAGTGTGGGTGTCTGGTGAGGAAGTCGCCGCGTCATCGTCAAAGTAAGTCAGCGGAGTTCCCAGCGCCCGGGCCAGTTTCGCGACCTGCTGAAGCGAGGGATTGGGCCGAGTGTGGTTTTCAATGGCGCTTATGTGGCTGACTGAGACGCCAGATGCTTCTGATAGTTGTTTCAAGGTCCATCCTTTGTCTCTGCGCAATTTGGCCAATTTTTCTCCAATCGACGGCACAACCGACACCTCCAGTCCCCATTATAGAACGAAGTGAACATAAAATGTACACAAAGGTAGAACCGTGAGTCTCCGAATGAGAGGGGATGGATGAAGTAGAACGGACTCGTAAACCCCGTTTGATGTTGATGCGGTGCTGGTATAAGGTGAAGGCAGAGAAGAGGGCGAGCCATGTACCACCTGTCGCTTTGGTTAGCTTATGGCGCCGGCGTTTTGCCCTTTGTGTCCCCATGCACATTGCCGCTGTTTCCATCGTATCTCGGGTACATATCAGGGGTTTCCTATACCAATCTGCGTATTAGCGAACGAGGTGCTCGTGCGCGCGCGTTCTTGCATGCCCTGTGCTTCTGCTTGGGTCTCTCTGTTCTCTTTGTTTTGCTTGGTATGGGGGCGACTGTCTTTGGTAGCTTGCTTACGGCACTATCTGCCAATCGTCCGGCTGGTTGGGGGGCGTTGGTGATATGCATGGGGCTTTTTTTTGGCGGGCGTTTTACAGAGTGATTAGTTGATGAAGGAACGTCGTTTTCGCCCGTGACGAAACCGGTAGGATACTTCGGATCATTTCTTGTCGGTTTGGCGTTTGCAGCAGGGTGGACACCGTGTATTGGGCCTGTTCTCGGCTCCGTGCTCGCGCTCGTGATGCCCAATCCCACATTGGGAACCGCTTACATGGTGGCTTACGCCATCGGGTTTTGCCTGCTATTCCTGGTGCTCGCAGTGACACTCACATCGGTACGAGCTCTTCTTAAATACACCCATCGCATCGCCCAAGTGGGTGGATGGTTGCTGATGTTGATGGGCCTGCTCCTGATATCAGACAAAATGACGTGGATTTCCGTTTGGCTTCCAGAACGCAACGGGATACACGGGCTTTTAGTCCAACTCAGACACTACGGACGTCGGTACGGCGTACAATACGCAATCCACGCCCGTTTCCCAAACTTTTCTCCGCAAGTAGGCACGAAATCGACCGATCGAGTCCACTGCCTGGGTTTCCAGGGGCCACGGGAGTTTGTGCATCGCTCTGTGTGCGCGACGATTGGCCACTGGAACCACGAAGACGCACCAGTTGGCGTCCAATGTCTCGCGCGCCAGTGTCACCATCGCTCGCTTCACATGTGGGTTGATCCCACTTCCACGGTACGCTGGAAGTAGGTATGTACCGCATTCCACTGCCACTTCATCGCCTGACAAGTACTCAGGCGGAACTTTGTTCAGAATCACAAAGCCGGCTACAGCTCCGTCGATGAGAACGGACCGAATAAGGCCTTCGCCGACGATTTCCGCCATGTCCTGGTATCGAATCAGGGCCGCCCATCCTTCTTCGTCATGGCGAGGCAAAACCCTGGATGTGTCGCCCTTGACTGCCTCCCACAGTAACGAGGCATCCGTTTCTCGGATGGGGTGCAACGTCAGGTTTTTCATCACGCGATTCGCTCCTATTCTTCTCTCATTGTACCGTATCTGCGACGACACCTGGAATCTCTGAATTTCCGCAATTGAATAAACTGAGCTCGTAAGGACTCCGGAGCCTTCGGTATAATTCTTCAATAGAGGAATTCAGCAGGAGGGTCTGCCATGGGCAGCCTTGCCGAGCGAGTCAAGCACTATCGCCTACAGAAAAAGTTGAGCATTCGGGACTGGAGAAAGTTACAATGTTTCAGCAGCCGCGGCCACAACATCGTGAAGTTGGAGCGGATTGCGAAGCCGCTCGGAGTTCCACTTAGCACCCTTTGGGGAGAGGACAATCGTCCGTGACACATGGATCATTCTGCATGACTTGCGCAGGGAATCTGGCATAACTCAGGCGGAACCCGCGAGGCATTTTGTCGTAAAGCATGATATCGCGCATCGAGCAAGGTCGCATCGTTCCGGGTGCAGAAGTGATTTTCAAGTTGGCCGATAAACTGGGCATGACCGGTGTACTTCGCATCCGAATGGAGACGCTGGCGCAAACGCAGCTCGGTACGCCCACTTATTTGGAAGGCTGTGATTGAGAACCGAGTCAACGACGTACAAAGAATGGTCCAACAATACGACAGCTTATTTACGCACTACGAGTGATGGTGTACCGCGCGTGGATACAAGTTGAAGATAGGAATGTGCTGGCCTCGGAACACGCGCTACAACATGCCTGGATGGAGTCTCCGGGCACATTGCGGACGTGGGCGACCTAGTGATGCACGAAAGTCAGGGCTTGACTTGTCTTAGTGCACACATATCGAATACTGGCGCATCCAGGCCATCGAAGCCTGCATACAGGAACGCATTTGTCTGGCGGCCGTAGGGCGCACAGAGGCAGCCACGTACTGGCGAGAGTTTTGCAAACGAACACGCAAGGGGGAGCGCAAACTGGCCTCCACAAGTACAACTCCGTGATATAATGAGCCCCATCACAAACGCCATGAAATGGAGGTGCGGTGGGTGTCCATGACCGGTGAAGAGGTCGGGTACGCAGATGCCATACGGCAAGTGCACCGGAGTTTGCAGCGCCGTTTGAAAACTTTGCAGGACGAGTGCGAGAGCGCTCCGGCAGACAAACAAACCGAGCTACGAGCACGGATAGCAGAGGTAAAACACATGATTCAGGTCGTTGATTCGCTCCGCCGCTAGGGGGTGACATCCGCGGCATACGATGCATGCGGATGGATGTTTACTCCTATCCCTTTCGTCCACTGCCGCCAGGGCATGCGCCCGGCGGTTTTTTTGTGGTCTCCACGTGCCGTTGGAGCAAGGGCATGGACGGAGGGCGATACGTGTTTGACAAACGGGCGATTTGCAAAACAATACTAGAGTGCTCAGCACGACGATAGTCGCAGCAAAGAGTGGGATTTTACCAGAAAGCTCTGTGACGGTGAATCGTTGTTTTTGAAAGAGTTTTCAGTTAACCTAGAATCAGCAATCTATTTAGATAGAAGCGAGACGGGAGAGATTTTCTTCACGCATCGCTTGATGCGCGCATCTTGAAAGCGCATTCACGCTTGGAGGGGAGAAATCCGTGTTGTGGAACGTGTCTGCAGAAACCATGCCACGGGGCGAACTGCGGGCGCTTCAATTGCGGCGGTTGCGGGAGACCTTGGCGCATGTGTATGAGAAAGTTCCATTGTACCGACAGCGCTTCGAAGAACATGGCGTGCGTCCAGAATCACTGCGCAGTCTAGATGATTTATCCGAGTTCCCATTCACGTTCAAGAAGGATCTGCGAGACACGTATCCGTTTGGCATGTTTGCAGTACCGCTGAACGAGGTGACGCGCATTCACGGATCTTCTGGCACCAAGGGAAAGCCGACCGTGGTGGGGTACACGCGCCAAGACTTGGAGGTGTGGGCGGAACTCATTGCTCGTTCCATTGCTGCCGCCGGTGGGCAACCTGGAGATATCCTTCACAACGCGTACGGGTATGGCCTGTTTACGGGCGGTCTGGGACTGCACACGGGCGCGGAAAAAATGGGTGTGACGGTGGTTCCGGCATCAGGTGGATTTACGAAGCGGCAAATCACCCTCATCCAGGATTTTCGACCACAAGGCATTTGCTGTACCCCGTCCTATGCACTGAACATCGCAGAGACGATGGATGAAATGGGTATTGACACCAGCTCGCTGAGCCTCCGCTACGGCATATTCGGCGCGGAGCCGTGGACGGAGCACATGCGCTCTCGACTCGAGCAGATGCTTGGCCTCGACGCCGTCGATATCTATGGCCTGAGCGAGGTCATGGGTCCTGGTGTGGGGATTGAATGTGTTGTGGAAAAGAATGGTTTACACATTTGGGAAGACCACTTCTTGTTCGAAGTTGTCCATCCGGACAGCGGGCAACCTCTGCCGCCGGGTGAGGTGGGAGAGGTCGTCTTCACGTCGCTCACGAAACAGGCTTTTCCGGTCATTCGTTATCGCACTGGAGACCTCGCCGCTATGGTGGATGAACCATGTTCCTGCGGCCGTACGCATCGGCGTATGACGCGAATCAAGGGCCGCGTCGACGACATGCTTATCATCCGCGGCGTAAACGTGTTTCCTCGGGAAGTGGAAGCGGAGTTGTTGGCCGTGGAATGGCTCTTACCGCACTATCAAATTGTGATTGACAAAGAAGGTGCACTGGACACCATGGAAGTTCATGTGGAGTCGAGGGAAGTGGTCGACAATGCAGATGGACACCATGCCATGGTGGAGATGGTGGCGCAGAATTTGCAGGAGCGCATCCACATCAGGCCGCGCGTCGTGATTCATCCTCCAGGAAGCCTGCCGCGCAGTGAAGGAAAAGCGGTGCGCGTTCTAGACCGGCGAACCGCGCCAGCATCATAATCTGCAAGGTCTTAAGAGTGACGCGCATCTTTGGAAAGAATGGGTTTCGCAAAGGGCCACCATAACGATGTCATGCGAGGTTTTATCACAGGAAACAGGTTGGGAGAGGAGATTCACACATGGTAAAGATGATTGCGCTGTATCAGCGACCGGAGGACATTCAGGGTTTCCTGGATCACTATGAAAACGTTCATATGCCGATTGTCCGACAGTTACCTGGATTGCGGAAAGTGGAACTGAACAAGTTCTTTGACTTGCGAGGTGGAGAGGCCAATCCATTCCTGCTTGCGGAAATGTACTTTGAGAGCAGAGACGCCTTGCTGGCGGCGCTGAAGTCACCTGCTGGGAAGGAAAGTGGCAAAGATGCTCAGGCGTTCTTTGGCAAGTACGTGCAAGTGATGTTTGCTGACGTCGAAGTGGAGGAGTTTTAACATGTACGAAACCATACTCTTTGATGTGGTCGGCCGTGTCGCAAAAATCTCTCTGAATCGGCCCCAAGTGTACAACGCGATAAATACGCAACTGGGACAGGAACTGTACGACGCGTTCAAGCGCGTCGAAGCGAACGACAACATAGGTGCGGTCGTTCTCACCGGAGCGGGCAGGGGGTTTTGTTCCGGGCAGGATTTGACGGACAGGCTTGCCGTTGACGAATCTTTGCGCCTCGCGGACAGCGTCCGCGAACGGTACAACCTCCTGATCTCGAAAATGCGCGCGCTGCCCATTCCGGTCATTGCCGCGGTGAACGGCGCGTGCGCGGGGGCGGGATTCGGTTTGGCGCTCGCTTGCGACCTGCGGTTTGCGGCCACGGACGCCAAGTTTACCATGGCGTTTAGCAGGATTGGACTGGTACCGGATTCCGGAACGAGCTACTTTTTGCCGCAGCTCGTGGGCGTGGGGAAGGCGCTCGAACTGGCGTGGACCGGGGACGTGTTCGACGCGGCCGAGGCGGAGCGTTTGAGTATTGTCAACCGCGTGTTTCCAACCGAGTCGCTCATTGAAGAGACGATGGCATTTGCTGAAAAACTGGCGAACGGCCCGAGACTAGCATATCGCCTGACCAAGGAACTGATTGTGCAAAACTTCACGTCGTCGTTACCGGACGCGCTCGAGCGCGAAGCGCGGTACCAGGATGTTGCGGGTGCAAGCCAGGACTTCCGAGAGGGCGTTCGAGCCTTTTCTGAAAAGCGCCCACCGTCGTTCCAAGGGCGCTGAAGCATTCGACGTTCAAGACCACAAGTCAAAATTCAGTCGGGGAGGACGCACACATGAACAACCCGCCCGCAGGGGTCATTGGCGTTGTCGGTGCAGGCACGATGGGCGAAGGCATTGCGCAAGTCGCCCTGCAGTCGGGGTACTCGGTCGTGTTGTTTGATATCCAGGCCGAGGTCCTGCAGCGTGCCGTTTCCGACATCCATAAAAAAATCAACCGCTTGGTTGACAAAGGAAAACTTACGCGTGCAGAGGCGGATGGGGCTGTGGCTCGCTTGACGGTGAGCCAAGACATCGCGCATCTTGCGCAGGCGCAATTGGTGATTGAGGCCGTCCCTGAGAGGTTGAACATCAAAAGGGACATCTTTAGACAGCTTGAACAGGTTTGCAGCAAAGACACCATTCTTGCGACCAACACGTCGTCTTTGTCCGTCACGGTGATAGGAGCTGGGTGCCGGTTTCCAGGCCGAGTGGTAGGTATGCACTTTTTCAACCCAGCACCCGTGATGAAGCTGGTTGAAGTGGTGGTTGGCGACGATACCACTTCGGAAGTGGTGGACTCTGTGGTTCGGCTGGCTCGATCGTTTGGCAAACATCCCATCGTGTGCAAGGACACCCCCGGATTCATCGTGAACCGTGTGGCACGTAACTTCTACGGTGAGGCGCTGCGCATTGTGGGCGAAGGGACGGCGGAGCCCTCGGATGTGGACTGGCTGATGGAGCACGGCGCGGGGTTTCGCATGGGGCCATTTGCGCTTATGGACCTGATTGGCATCGACGTCAACCTGGACGTTACGAAGGCGGTCTACCACGCCTACCACGAAGAACCGAGATTTCGCCCCCATGCCCTGCAGGAGCGTATGGTAGCGGCTGGCCGGCTTGGACGCAAGACGGGAAGAGGTTTTTACTCGTACGACGCGTCCGATTCTGTAGCTGCAGATTTGCCTTCCAAACTTGACCGAAACGCCCGTGCGCAACAGGCGAAGCCGCAGGTCGGCAACGCCGTGGTGATTGGAGATACCCCGCTTGCCTCGGCCTTGTTGCGTCGCGTTGCAGAGGGGTCAGGGAAGTCGCTGGCCAACGCAGGGGTGGTTTACGATGGTGCGCTCGCCGATTGGGATACGGTCGGCATTCAATGGCGTGCAGACGAGGTGGAGGCCTTCTTGCGAAGGTGTCGACCCGATACCGTACTGGTGAGTGTGGCAGGGGAGGAAGCGTACCATCGGCCGTTGCTGCAGGCAGTGGAACGCGCCATCGGCGAAGAAGTACTGATTCTGACGTCGGTAGCAGGGCCATCGGCCACCGAGCAAGCAGGATGGTTGCGGCGGGCGAACAGAGTTCGCGGTTTTCACGTGATGCTAGGAGACAACGGGTGTACGAACGAAGCTCACCCTGCCTTCGAATGGACCGTTCCCCTCCAGGCTCAAACGTCTGACGCGGAAGACGGCGAACGGTTGAATGGTCGCACGGAGGCGCTGGCTCTTTCCCTCGGGTGTGTGCCAAGACAGGTACGTGATGGGGCAGGCGGTGTTGTCATGCGAATTCTCACCATGCTGTTTAACGAAGCCGCGGAGGTCATTCGCGAAGGCGTGGCTACTGCACAGGACATTGACACCGGCATGAAACTCGGTACGAATTA
The DNA here is from genome assembly GCA_963788285.1 of uncultured Alicyclobacillaceae bacterium. Lineage (GTDB taxonomy): Bacteria > Bacillota > Bacilli > Alicyclobacillales > Alicyclobacillaceae > Alicyclobacillus_A. The sequence goes on along the minus strand of CAWBGB010000016.1, from coordinate 112,341 downwards.
TCCGCGCGGACTCGTGGAGTGGATGGATGATCTCGGAATTCCCGTGGTGTGGAGTACGCTGTGTGCTTTGTCGCGGGAATTCGGGGATGACAGGTATCGCCCCTCTCCGCTGCTACGGCAAATGGTGGCGGCCGGGCGGCACGGAAACCGGCAAGGAGGTTTGGTTGAGTGGGCATCTTTGACGAAATGAAAAAGTACGGCCATGAACAGGTCATTTTCTTACAACACCGGCGCACGGGGCTGAAGTCTATCATCGCCATCCACGACACGACTGCCGGCCCGGCGCTGGGCGGGTGCCGCATGCGCCCCTACGAATCCGAAGAGGAGATGTTGTTGGACGTTCTCAGGCTGTCTCGAGGGATGACGTACAAGTGTGGCATCGCAGACGTGGACAACGGCGGGGGTAAATGTGTCATCTGGGGCGATCCGAACAAGGATAAAACGCCCGAGATGTTTCGCGCACTTGGCCGCTTCGTGGACGGCCTTGGCGGTCGCTTCTACACGGGGACAGATGTCGGAACCTATCCACAGGATTTTGTGCAGGCCAAGCGTGAAACCCCTTACATTGTTGGGGTCCCTGTCGAATACGGCGGCAGCGGCGACTCCTCGGTACCGACAGCACTCGGTGTGATGCAAGGCATTCGTGCCACAGCTATGAAGTTGTGGAACAGCACGGACCTGTCAGGCAAGACGTTCGCTGTCCAGGGACTCGGCAAGGTAGGCTACAAAGTTGCCGTTTCACTGGCGGAGCAAGGAGCTCACCTGATTGTGACGGACGTTGTCATAGCAAACGTGGAACGGCTGAAACAGGCGGTACCGGAAGCGACTGTCGTCAGCCCCGATGTCATCTTCGAGGCGTATTGCGACATGTTTGTCCCGTGCGCCTTAGGCGCCATTTTAAATGACCAGACCATCCCGCGTTTGCGCTGCAAAGCGGTGGTGGGTTCGGCCAACAATCAACTGCTGGACGAGGAGAAGCACGGCGCAATGCTTCAGCAACGAGGCATTTTGTACGCCCCGGACTACCTGGTCAACGCAGGCGGTCTGATACAGGTCGCCGACGAGCTACTCGGTGTGAACCCCGATCGCGTGATGGCGAAGACTATGGCCATTTACGACATTTTGCTGCGCGTGTACGACTATGCGGAACAACATCAGTTGCCGACGAGCCTCGCAGCGAACCACTTTGTCGAGGAGCGGTTGGCGACCGTCGCCGATTTGAAGTCCATCTGTTCCCGACGGTGCCGTTAGCCGCAATTCACTTTGTCGGCCAGGAGCGTGAAAACCCATGTTCAAATCTTCGGCGGAGGCCGAACGCGAACTGCAAGGCGCTGTGTCCAGTCCAGAACTTGCGGGCTTCGGAGACAGACCGGAAGACATCGAAGACACCATGCTCATTCGCATGTACGAGGAAATGTGGAAGTTACGCCTGTTTGATCGGACATCTGTCAGTTTGCAACGAGCAGGGCGCATTGGCACATACCCGCCCTTGGAAGGGCAGGAAGCCTGTCAGGTGGCGGCCACTCTGGCGCTTCGTCAGCAAGACTTCGTGGTGCCGACGTACCGCGACTATGGTGCGATGATGCTGCACGGGGTGCCAATGGAAAACATCCTGCTATATTGGAACGGCCGCACCGAAGGGTGCGTCATCCCGGAGGATGTCAACGTCTTTCCGATTGCCGTGCCCATTGCCACCCAGTTGCCGCATGCTGCGGGGCTCGCATGGGCGGCAAAGCTCAGAAAGCTAGATCAGGTCGCACTCGGCTTCTTCGGCGATGGTGCCAGTTCTGAAGGAGATTTTCATGAAGCCATGAACTTTGCCGGTGTGTTTCAACTGCCGGTGATCTATTTCTGTCAGAACAATCAGTACGCCATCAGCGTTCCATTTCATAGACAGACGGCCACCGCAACCATCGCCGAGAAAGCCGCGGCGTACGGCGTAGAAGGGGTGCGCGTGAACGGGTGGGATGCCATCCAGGTATACCGAGCTGTCCGCACCGCTGTTAAAAAAGCAGCGTCCGGTGGGGGACCGACTTTAATAGAAGCTCTGACCTATCGCTATGGGCCGCACACGACGTCAGACGATCCCACCAAGTACCGTCCAGCGGATGAAGTGGATGCGTGGAAGGCGCGAGACCCGATTGCCACGCTCGGCGAGCAATTGCGTGCGTGGGGAATTTGGAACGATGCGCTCGAGTCTGAGCAGAAAGAACGCATCCAGCAAACCATTTCCGAAGCGATTGCGAGGATGGAGTCGGCTCCGCCGCCAAATCCAGAGGACATGTTTTTGCACATCTATGCCGAACCCAGCCCACGCCTCCTTCGTCAGCTCGAGGAATTGGTGGACAGTCTGGGGCGGTCAGGAGGCAAGCAGCATGAGTAGCAAAACATTGGTTCAGGCCATCAACGACGGTCTTCGCTGCGCGTTGGAACGGGACCCACGAGTGATTCTCCTCGGCGAGGACGTTGGCGTCAATGGTGGTGTATTTCGCGTGACAGAAGGTCTATTGGAGCGGTTTGGAGAGGATAGAGTCATAGATACGCCACTGGCGGAAGCAGGGATACTCGGCACGTCCGTCGGCCTCGCGGCCAACGGGATGCGCCCTATTCCTGAAATCCAGTTCATGGGCTTTATTTATCCTGGATTTGAACAATTGGTGTCTCATGTGGCGCGTTTGCGCATGCGCTCGCGCGGGCGCTTTACGCTGCCCATGGTGGTGCGCGTTCCGTTCGGAGGCCGCATACGGGCTCCGGAAATTCACTCCGACTCTACCGAGACGTATTTCGCGCATACCCCTGGGCTTACGGTGGTCGTGCCCTCCAGCCCGTATGACGCGAAAGGTCTGCTGTTGGCCTCGGTAGAGTCGGAAGATCCCGTGATATTTCTGGAACCGATGCGGATTTACCGAGCGTTTCGCGAGGAAGTGCCTGACGAATACTACACAGTTCCGCTTAGAAAGGCCGCTATTGTGAAGGAAGGTACGGATGTGACGGTGATTTCGTGGGGAACCATGGTTCGCGAAACATTGGCCGTCATTCAGAGGTTGGAACAGGAGAAAGGTGTATCGGTGGAGTTAATTGACCTTCGTACACTCTCTCCCTGGGACGAAGACGCCGTCATGACTTCGGTCAACAAGACGGGGCGTGCCGTGGTTGTGCATGAAGCTGTCGCACACTTAGGGCTCGGTGCGGAAATATCGGCTCGGATCCACGAGGAGTGCATCTTGCAATTGGAAGCACCCGTTGCGCGCGTGGCGAGTTTCGATGTGCCGCCGCCGCTGTTTCAACTGGAAGACTTGCATGCGCCGACGCCACAGCGCATAAGTGCTGGTATCGAAAAAGTATTCGCATTTTGAGCAGGGAGGGAGGCGCGACATGTCTGTTGTAGAGTTTCGCCTACCGGACGTCGGCGAAGGCATTCACGAGGCGGAGATTGTCAAATGGCTGGTTCAGGAAGGGGAGCGCGTACAGGAGTTTGATCCCATGGTCGAGGTGCAGACGGACAAGGCGTTGGTGGAACTCCCGGCTCCGACCTCCGGATACATTGGTGAAATCCTGGCGACGCCTGGTACCATCGCGAAAGTTGGAGATGTGTTGGTAAGGATTGAGACGCACAAAGTGGCGACTGGGGTGGCCGCGAAGGCTGCCGCTGCCGCGAGCGGATGGGCCGCAGAAGATGTGCTTTCAGTGGCTGCACCCGTAGGCCGCGGGACCAACGCAATTCGCCCCAAAGCAACGCCTGGCGTTCGGCACTACGCGCGAGCGCTTGGCGTTCCCCTGGAGGCTGTGGTCGGTTCCGGACCTGCAGGCCGAATCACCAAGCAGGACGTCGAACGCTACCATCGCTCTCGCAAATCTGCTGATAGGATCATACCAGAAGACGGCGGGGACTCACTGCTGTGGTCTGCCGTCAAGCGGTCTGAAGCACCCGCGTTGGCGTCAAAGTCTCGGTTGCAGAAGGACGGGTACCGCAAAGACGAGCAGGTGACGCATACCCCCATTCGGGTTCCCTTCCGAGGGATTCGCCGGGCGACAGCCGAACACGTCAAGCGATCTGCCTTCACGGCTCCGCACGTCACGGCCTTCGATGAGTGTGACGCGACGGAATTGGTCCGCCTGCGGACGCGCTGGAATGCACTGCTCGAAGCGGAAGGGAAGCGCGTCAGTTATCTCCCGTTTCTCATCAAGGCCACCGTTTCCGCACTCAAGGCGTTCCCGTTCTTCAACGCGAGATTGGACGAAGCCGCGCAGGAAATTGAGTTGCTGCCAGAGTATCACATTGGCATTGCGGTGGACTCCACCGAAGGGCTGTTTGTGCCTGTCATCCGGAGCGCTGATCAACTGACCGTGAAAGACATAGCAGACGAAATCGTTCGTTTGACCGAGGGCGTGAGGCAGCGTACGTTGAGTCAGGACGAACTGCGTGGCAGCACGTTTACCATTACAAACATGGGCCCGATTGGCGGACTGTTCGCAACGCCTATTCTGAACTACCCTGAAGTCGGGATTTTGGCGGTCCACCAAATTCAACGAAAACCTGTGGCACGCGACGAGCAGGTCGTGATTCGAGACGTGCTGAACTTGTCCCTGTCGTTTGATCACCGAGTGATTGACGGTGCGACGTCGGTCCGATTCCTCAATCACTTGAAGCACTTGATCGAGAATCCAGAGTCGTTGATGTTGGAACTTCGATAGTGCAGGTCAGGGCGATCGCCAATACGGTCGCCCTGTTACGAGAGGGCACGAAGGCGCGGATCAGGGAGTCGTTCATTGGACAGCAAGGGAAGAGTAGTCAATCCGAATGTCCTGTGATACGATAACATGTACAGACTGTAATACTGTAAAGGGTGAAAGTATGCAGTTAGACAAGTTGCGTGATCGCTCGTTGGATCGTCTGTTTGAGGCCGTGTTGACACTACAGAACGTAGAGGAGTGCTACCGGTTCTTTGACGACTTGTGCACGGTTGGCGAAATCAAATCACTGGCCCAGAGGCTGGAAGTGGCGCGGATGTTGCGTAAAGGTTGTACGTATCACCAGATTGAAGCAGACACGGGAGCGAGCACAGCGACTATCAGTCGCGTGAAGCGGTGCCTTCACTACGGATCCGATGGGTATTCCCTGGTGTTGGACCGACTGAAGGAATGAGCGTATCCGGAATACGATTGGCGTACCACAGCGTTTGAGGTCACAGAGCACTAGCCCAGTGTGACGAGAAACGCGATGGGTGAAATGAGGCACGTGAGAACGGCGACGACAATAATCGCCTCCGACAAGACCATCGGGAGTACACCGATGCGGACACCGATGTCCGCAGCCGCCACAATCAGACTCAGTCGAGAAGACATCAGCCAACCCCCGGCCAATGCGGCGCGTCTTCCAAAGTGTTTGCGCAGGTGCCAGGCCGGAATGATTTTGACGATAAATGCAATCACCAAGCATGCGGGAACCCATACCCACAAAGAGGGTGTGGCGAGCATGCGCTCATCGAAGTTCAGTCCCACCGACGTGAAGAAGACGGGGATCAGAAACCCGTATCCTATGCCGTGGCAGTAGTCGCGCAATCTTTGCTTGAATGCAAACGATATGGAGGAAACCAGCAGTCCAACCAGGAAACTCCCCAAAATCGGTTCGCCACCGGTACATTCTGCAGCAGCGCAAAACAACGCCACCAGGGCGACGATGGCGCGCATCCGATTTTGAATGTCCCCGGCAAAGAGGCGGGCGTACTTCCATTTTCGAAACCACTGGAAAGCGAGATACGTTACCACTCCCAGTGGTAATATCATGAGTGTCAGCAGGAAACTTGACACTTCGCCAGACGTCCGCGCACTGATGAACAGGGAGATCAAGAGCATGGTGAACAGGTCAGCAAGCAGCGCGCTGAGCAACAGCACTTGGCCAAAGTCTGTGTGCAGAACCTGGGATTCCTCAAGAATGGGTAGGATGATGCCCAGTGACGTGGTGGCGAACAGAAGTGTCACCATCCATGGGTTGGCATCCCCTTTCATCAGGTGTACAATGACCAGCGACGAAACGTAACTGAGCAGCAGCGTGCCACAAAACAAAAAGATGGCCAGATACATCGGATTGACAACTCTGTGTCGCCAGGACTGTGGTCGCAGCAGGGATATATCGACTTCCAGGCCGGACAGAAACATGAGAAACAACAATCCGATACTGCCGAGATCCGTAATCCAGTGTATTTCTTCTTCGCCCAGCGGTATAAGGCCTATTTGTAGAAAGATGCCGAAAATCAGGTAGGCTACTGCAGATGGGACGCGGAGTAGCGGAATTTTGCTGACAAGGGTAGTGAACACAAATGACACACCCAATATGACGAGAAAAAGTTCTACAGTGCCACTCATCTCAAAAACCTCCAGCGGCGAAGCGGTTACACTGGGACCGGCACAGTTCGGAAGTGCCGGGTTGCTCGGGGCGTCTGTCCATCGCCGCTACATCCATATGTATGGCACGGTGGACAACCGTATGCGTTTCGAGGAGGTATCCTCAGTGTACGAGGTGAAAGACGCCGTCGACTTCTTCGATGTGGTCGCCCAGACAGGGTGGCATCGAGACATCCAGCGAACGCTCATTCACTGGATGGGATTGCGCGATGGCGACGTCGTACTTGAGGCTGGGTGCGGCGCGGGGCACTTCATTCTGCAGCTGGCCTAACGGCTACGCTGGATTAAGGGGCTAGACGCGGTGGAACCCATGTTGAAGCGCGCACAACGTAATGCGGAAGACCACGAACTCGAGTTTCGTCTTGGGTGACGTCCGCCACTTGCTGTTCCCTGAAGATCAGTTTGACCGGGTCATCTGCATGACCCTCCTCTTCATGTTTGAACACCCCGATGGTCCGCGACCGAATTGTTGCGGATAACGAAATCGGGTGGGGAAGTCGTGCTGTTGAATCCATCGACGTCGATGAATCCATGGACGGCACAGTCGTTTTGCGAATCCAACGCCTCCGTGACCTCGAGCGGGACAGCCTGTTGTCGTGGGCGACCGCTGCGGCTCTCTACGGTACTGTGAATGAAGCTGGGTTGACGAAACGAGTGACCACACTCGGAGGTACGGTGACGGAGTCGCTCAAACTAATGGACGGTATGGCGCTGGTGTCGAGGATTGTGAAATCGGCATCGTAGTCTCATTTGTGCATGCGAAGAAGAATGACTGAAATTCAATGCGAAAATTTGGATCTCTTATTGCCTGCTGCTTGTACGTTTGCAATGCGAAATGGGGTACACTATAATACAGAAGTTATAAAATGTTTAAAATTCACGTGTGAGTGCTGCCTGTGGAATGTGATAGAGTATGACACGGGCACAGCGGCGTTTTCTCGACTCGGCGTTGGACAACCATTAATTCGTCAGGTTAGGAGTAGATGATGTGAAACTGTTACAGAAAGTTCAGGAACTCGGACAAATCTTGAGGACTTCCCATCATCATGTTGACTTTCAGGACATCGCACAGTTTCTGAGCAAGGTGATGGCGTCTAATGTATACATCGTCGGGCGCAAAGGGAAGATCCTGGGTTACGGTGTTCATGAACACGCGTTGACGGAAGAGTGGGTACAGATTTTAACCGAAGATCAACGCTTCCCGGGGGATTTCAACAAACACTTGCTGCGCATTGAGCAGACGGTTGCCAATCTTCAGGACAAAGAACAGTTCTACGTCTTTTCACCGGAAGAAAACGAGTCGTTCCGGTCGAAAAACATCACCATTGCCCCCGTCATTGCGGGACGTGAACGTCAAGGCACGTTGGTCTTCGCGCGTACCACCAAGCCGTTTGATGAAGAGGACATGGTTTTGGTTGAATACAGTGCGACCATCGTCGCCCTGGAAATTGTGCACGCACGCCAACAGCACAAAGAGGAAGAAAGCCGATTGCGGTCGCTCGCACACCTCGCCGTGGAATCGCTGAGCTTCTCCGAGCTTCAGGCAGCCAAGTATTTAATGGATGCAGTCAAAGAGTCGCCCGATGGCATCGTGGTCAGTAGTCAGATTGCTGATGAACATGGCGTCACACGGTCGGTGATTGTGAACAGTATCCGCAAACTGGAGAGTGCCGGTACTATTGAAAGCCGCTCGCTTGGCATGAAAGGCACCCACTTGCGCGTGCTTAACCCGTTTGTGGAAGAGGAAATTCAACGCCAGTTTGACCGCTAAACGTCGTTGTCTTAGGCACAGCTGGCTGAACACCAGCGCCGAGTGTGAAAAACTTGTAACGTAAAAACGCCCGCAACATTGATGCGGGCGTTTTTAACTATTACGTTTATCTCAGCCATTTGCAAAATCGCGGCGAACTACTGGTTCAGCACAATACACCGTCGTTTTGGAATGGGGAAATGAGATCAGACGTTTTGCAAATCGCTCGCGTTTGAGAAGAGAGAGCTTGACCGCAGTTGGCCCGGGACCTGAGCGCCAGTCCGCAACGCATCAATAAACGCCTTTGCCTCCTTGTAACTGACACCTGCGTACGCGCGGTAAGACACAATCGCCTCATACGTCTTGCCTTCGCTCAGCAGGTTTCTCAGCTGTTGGATCACTTCCGTATCGGCGGTGTCTGCATTCACGTGCGTCATCAGCGTGCGCTGAAGCCGTAGTAATTGTTCCACCTGAACGTTCAGTGCAGCGATGCGTCTGTCCAGGCGCTCGTAGAGAAACAGTCCCAGTAAGATGACCACCCAAGAGGCCACCAGTACAATCGCCAGCACGGTGTCCATGGCTCACTCCCCTTCGTCCGCAGCAGCGGCCCCGTCACTGTCCCCGCAAGGCAGCGTCCAATCCAATCCAGTAGTGGCATAAGACACGCATTCCTTTGTCGAAGTTGACTAGCGAGAAGTGCTCGTTCGGCGCATGGAAGTTCTCGTCGCTCAATGCGAATCCCATGAGAACCACGGGGGCCTTCAGTATGCGGTCGAACGCTTCTACGACGCCGATGGATCCACCCATGCGCGTGAATGCCGCTTGCACTCCGTACGCCTTCTCGTAGGCCTTGGCTGCCCACTGAATGGCAGGGTGATGGAACGGCGTCACGTATGGGCGGCCCGCGTCAAAGCGTTGCACGGAGATGGTCACGCCGGGAGGGCGGTGCTTTTGGACGTGTTGTTCAATCAAGTCCTGGATTTTCACGGGATCTTGGTCCGGCACCAGTCGGCAGGTGATTTTCGCGTGTGCTTCGTTGGGAATGACCGTTTTCGTGCCTTCTCCCTGAAATCCTCCGTAGATGCCGTTGATTTCGAGCGTCGGGCGAGCCCATGTGCGCTCCAGATACGAGTACCCCGCTTCGCCAAACAGCTCGGGAACGCCGAGATCCTTGCGCACTTGTTCCTCGTTAAACGAGAGTGACTGATACGCCTGACGCTCGTCCTCCGTCAGCGGTTGCACGGCGTCGTAGAACCCCTCGACGAGAATCTTTCCGTTTTCGTCGCGGAGTGAGTTCAGCAGTTGAACCAGTGCATGCACGGCGTTTTGCACTCCGCCGCCGTACAATCCGGAATGCAAATCGCTCTTCGCCCCCTTGACGTCAATCTGGAGGCTGGTGAGCCCGCGCAGACCGTAACAGACGCTCGGACGATTTGGGCCAAGCATTGTCGTATCCGAGATGACAATAACGTCGGCTGCAAACTTGTCCGCGTTTTGTTCCAGCAAAGTCGGCAAGTGTCGGCTGCCAATTTCCTCTTCACCCTCGATGCAAAACTTCACGTTCACCGGGAGCGTACCAGTGGTTTTCAGCAACGCTTCGAATGCTTTCAGGTGCATCCACACCTGACCCTTGTCGTCGCTCGATCCGCGCGCATAGATCTGGTTGTCCCGCACCGTCGGCTCAAACGGGGGCGTGTCCCAAAGTGCGAGCGGATCTACCGGTTGCACGTCGTAGTGGCCGTACACAAGAACGGTAGGTTTGGCCGGTGCGTGCAGCCAATCCGCGTACACCACCGGGTGCCCCGGTGTGGGCATCAACTCAACGTGTTCAAAGCCGAGCTGGCGCAGTTCGTCTGCCAGAAACTCGGCGCACTTTCGGACGTCGTCCCGATGCTCGGGCAGTGTGCTAATACTTTGGAAGCGCAGAAACTTCTGTAGCGTTTCGATGTGTTCATTCCGGTGTTCAGACAGGTATTTTTCAAAATCAGTCAACCCGGAGTCCCCTTTCATGGCTGTTGTCCACCATTATACCACCACGAGTGGTCGAGGTTTTCCATCAACCAGTCACATTTCAGGTATATTAAAAGTTTTCCTAAGGAAACCTATTGTCATGTGCGAAACATTTCTTGACAGGGTAAACTCTTGCCGAGGAATACGAAGGCGAATTGCGGTTTTTCTGCGGTTTTGGACTAAGTCATATCGTAATGGCACCGAGGGCATCAAACTCGGATGTGCGTGTTGTTGTGAAGCGCGCAACGTGGTGGTAGGGAAGCGCCGCGGATGGAAGGCTATTCTACCTCTGGGACCGTCGCTGATTGCTGCCATCGCCTACGTGGACCCGGGCAACTTCGCGACGAACATCCAAAGTAGATCTCAGTTTGGTTACAAGCTTCTGTGGGTGGTCCTGTTGGCTAACGTGAAGGTGATGGTGTTACAAAATTTGTCTTCCAAATGGGGCATCGCCACCGGTCGACCTGCCTGAACTTCATTTTCCGACATGGCTCACGTACTGCCTCTGGGTCGTCTCCGAAGTCGCCGCGATGGCGACGGATCTCGCGGAGTTTCTCGGCGCCAGTCTTGCGCTGAATTTGCTTTGTCACATCCCGCTACTGGCGGCAACACTGGTGACGGCGTAGCGACGATGGCAGTTCCGGCGATGGACAGGCCCGGATTTCCCCCCATCGAAATGTTCATCAAAGCGTTGCTTGGCGTCATCTCGCTCTGTACCTGTTGGAAACGGTCTTCTCTCGACAGGACTGGGCCGCTGTCGCCCCACATATGGTCACACCATGAATTGGCGGCTCCGACAGCATGATGCTCATTATCTATCATCGGCGCCACCGTGATGCCACACACTGTGTATCTTCACTCCGGTCTTACACAGCCCCGCATCGTACCGACATCCCAGGATGAGGCTGTTCGCATCTATCGCTTCCAACGTTTGTGCGACATTATCGCCACGGCTGTGGCGGCCTCGTCAACATGGTCATGATGTACATAGCTGCAGCCGTTTTCCTGGTTTCGCTCCTGGCGTCCGGCGTCTCCAGCTCCGCGGTGGGGACGATGGCAGGGCAAGCGATTATGCAAGGATTTGTGGGATTCGATATTCCCATCTGGGTGTACCGGGTGGTGACCATGTTGCCGGCGGTGGTTGTTGCAGCGATTGGATTGAATCCCATGCAGACGTTGGTGATGAGTCAGGTCGTGCTCAGCTTGGCGCTGCCGAACGCTGGTGATTTCGCTGATTTTATTCACCCGTAACAAACGGTTGATGGGCGCTCTGGTGAATCGGCGTTGGGTAACTTTTCTCGCCAGTGTGATAGCCACCTGCATCATCGTGTTGAACGTCATGTATTTGTGGATGAGTTTGTGAGGCGCTGTGCAAAACGATGGTTCAAATTGCTTAGATGTAAAAAGGTGCCGATCTCTTCGGAGATTCGGCACCTATTGATGTTTCGCATCGTGTGGAGAGTCGTGCTGGCAACGCTCACAGGTCCCAAATAGATCCACCTTATGGTGCTCAATCCGGCATCCTCTTGGTGCAGCCGGGATGGAAGGGCACTCGTAGAGGTCTTCGACGCTGTGGCATTGCAGACAGACGAAATGGTGATGATGGTGCTCTTCACAAAACGCGTAGTAGATGTTACCCTCGACGAGAAAAGGGGATGCGAGGCCTACCTTTGTCAGCACTTCGAGCAGTCGGTATACTGTGGTTAGTCCGATGCGCACGTTTTCGCGCTGAGCCACTTCGTGCCATTGGGCGGGGGTGTACATCTTGTCAGTCCGCACAAACAGGTCGAGCAAGGCTTCCCGCTCACGCGTCAAGCGGAATTTTTGTTGGTGGAGCAACTCGACGATGTCGCGCTTATTCATGAGCTTATGCCCCCCTTCACGCGAATGGGCGACCACAAGGCCCCAATTGAAATCTACACTCCCAAAATGCGACGTGTCAATGGAACAACGTCGCCAGAAGTCTCCGAAAGGGGAGAGCCGTCCATGCAAAGTCGGGAACATATTGCCCGGCAGTTGAGGGAACAAAGTGATGTCTGGTTTACGGGAAGAGCGTGTCATCCGGAGCCAGAGCAGATTCAGCGCATGATTGAAGCCATACAGTGGGTGTTGTTCCCGAACTACTTTAAACCCAAGCAACAGTCCACTGTCATTGACTGCATCGACAACCTGCATGAGGTCATAGCGGGTCAGATTCACCGCGCGGTGTATCAGAAGTGTATTGAGCGAGAGATGACACCGGAGTCGGGCGAGTTCGCCAAGAGCAAGGCGGACGCGGTCATTCAGACGCTTCCGACGCTGCAGCAGATGATGTATGAGGATATTGTCGCGACGTACAACGGAGATCCGGCGGCCACTGGCTATGACGAAATCATTCTTACGTATCCTGGGTTGCTCGCTCTGATGGTGTACCGCATTGCGCATGTCATCCACCAATTGGATATCCCGTTGTTGCCGAGAATGATGACGGAATATGCGCATCGTTTGACAGGCATCGAAATTCATCCCGGAGCGACATTGGGACGTGGCATCATGATTGACCACGGGACCGGCATCGTGATTGGCGAGACGGCCGTTGTTGGTGACAATGTAAAGATCTACCAAGGCGTGACGCTGGGAGCACTGTACTTTCCTCGAGACGAAGCTGGTTTCATGGTACGGAAGACGAAGCGGCATCCGACCGTCGAAGACAACGTGATTCTCTACTCCAACGCCACGGTACTCGGCGGAGACACCGTGATTGGCCACGACAGCGTGATTGGAAGCAACGCGTGGGTCACGGAGAGCGTTCCGCCGTATTCCAAGGTGATCTACAAGACGGAAACGGTGGTAACCACCAAGAAATCGACGTAAGGTCAGGTGCAGGAAGACCAGTGGTACTCACACAGGCTATGGGGGACATAGGTCCTACAAAGAAGAAGGGGCTGCCCCAAAAGTGCCAAGCATACTTAGGGGCAGCCCCAACGTGGTCAGGTGAAATGAATCCTTCACCTCACAGGACGTACACCGGGAAAGTCCGGTATACGTCTTATTTTTTTCGTTCTGTGGACTCTGCCGAGGTCTTGCGCAGCCGGTAGGGTACAGTGACGACTTTGACCGACTTGTTCAGCAAGAGCCACGCCATTAGCAGTCCGCCCGTTTTGTTGTGTAACAGCTTGTGCCACCATTTGTACGTAATAAACTGCGGAATGACAATCGTGATGTTTTCCGGACGGTATTTTTGCAACTCGTACTGCACGAATCGCTGTAGCCGCTTAGCCACCGCTCGATACTGGGAATGAATGACCAACAGCCGGATGGGGGTGTTCAGGCGCTCCCAGTCGCTTTCAATCTTGTCTGTCATGCGCTGCATCTCTTCTTCCGAGTCGCTTGTTACCACCGTCACGGCGATGACGTTCTTGAAGTTACTCGCTGCGTAGCGAAGCGCGCTGACAGACGCCTTGTTGACGGAGGCGATGGGAACGATGGTGATGCCGGATTCCTCGGTCTCAAACGGTTCGGAGAAGTCGTATTTCAACTGCACGCGAACTTCTTCGTAATGCTGATGAATCTTCTTGAACATGACCACCATCAGCGGGATCAGCACCAGTACTAGCCAGGCGCCGTCCAGGAATCGAGTGACGCCAAAGGTGATACACGCGGCACCGGTCATCACGAGACCAAACAGGCTGGTGAGCGCACGAAATACCCAGTTTTTTCCTTTTTTCCGCACCACTCGGACCAGCATACCCAGTTGAGAGACAGTGAACGTGTAAAACACGCATACGGAGTACAGCGGGATGAGGCGACTCACTTTGGCGTCAAACGCGATGGTGAGCAACAGCGACATGATGGTTAAGAAGACAATGCCGTTGCTGTATACCAGCCTGTCGCCTTTTTGCAGCATCCAGCGCGGCATGTAGCCATCCCGTGCCATGGTCGACCAGAGCGCTGGACAGCCAGCGAAGGCGGTGTTCGCGGCAATTACCAAAATACACATGGTGGTCAAGGACACAATGACAGTCATGACGTAGCCGAGACCTTGTCGGCCAAACACCTGCATCGCTTCCTGATTGATGAGTGGAACGTCTGGGTTGTACGTTAAACCGTGCACCAGGGCGACGCCGGATACCACGAAGAACAAGACTGACAAAGTGCAGACCAAGGCCAGCAGAGTGCCTTGCGCGCGCTTTACGGAGGGTTTCTTGAACACAGGCACGGAGTTCGAAACAGCCTCAATACCGGTCAACGCGCTACATCCGTTAGCAAACATTTTCAGAAATAGAAATAGAGTCATTCCTTTGACCGCCTGCATGCCCGCCGACGTGGGAACGTGTATAGCTGTGGGATGCAGAAAGGCTTCCACGGTGGCAGTGACACCAATCAGCACGATGCTGGCGATAAACAAGTACGTGAACGGAACCAGGATGGTAGCGGATTCACCTGTGCCGCGCAAATTTAGAATCATGATGAATAAGGTCAACAGCATGTTGAAGAGCAGCTTATGATGACTCACAAACGGCAGTACAGGCCCCACTGCGTCGACGCCTGCAGCGATGGATACGGCAACAGTCAACGTATATCCCACAATGAGGGTGGCCGCTGCAGACAATCCCCAGACTTTTCCGAGGTCGTTCAGTCCAATCGAGTAGGCACCGCCACCCATGGGGTAGTGTCGAATGATGTTGCGGTAAGCAAGAAAGAGCAGAAACGCCAATCCGACAATCAGCAGTGTGCCTAACATCGAGTACCCTAGCACGTTTGTGATGTACGGTTTGGCTGCCGAGGTTCCAATGAGAACCGCCAAAATCATCTCCATTTGATCCGTGGCGTATGCCACGCTGGACAGGGCATCTGGAGTCATGATGGCCATGCCGCGGAAAATCCCGATTTTCACCTGTTGGTTTTCGCGTGTCTTCAGGGGCCGGCCTAAAATCCAACGCTTGATGGTATTCACGGTGTCTCAATCCTCAGTCCTAGCATCGTGGGCATTCGTTCGCCCGTAGTTACTTTATCCGGCGATTTGCAAAACACAAGTGACACACTGATGTATACTTCGTCACTTAAAACTTTGCAAAACGATTCATAACGAAAAAACTGTAGCGTACTCATCCTTGTGGCGCAAACCCATTTTTGACGCACCAACCGCTGTCACATGGAAATGGGTGGCTGGAACATGCAATGGTCGCTATGAATCGGAACGGGGATACGCGTAGCTTGCATTCTCTCCGTTTTTCGTCGCCAGGTCGTGGGTATTTGAGCTATATTTCAAAGTATACTAGAACAGATCTTCGCGGCTCAAAGTAAAGAGGCTCTCCTCGTGTCTGCACCAGCCCTTTGGCGTCCTGGAGACACGAGGATGCCTCTTTCTACAATGAGTGTGACGATCCAGTGTGGATTATAACTTGCGCCAGTCTGGTGGAATGGACTATGATGAACCCAACAATTTCATCACAATCCTTCGGGGCAGGGTGAGACGGGAGACCGTCAATTCCCGACCGGTGGTAACGCGCAATGCGAAGCCCACGAGCCGCCTCTGGCAGCAGGAACTGGTGCGAATCCAGTGCCGACGGTATAGTCCGGATGAAAGAAGGAACCAAATGCGCGGTGTCAGGACATCAGCGTGCTGATGGCCCATGTGTTTATCCTCCGCGCACGACCAAGCACAGTACGAAAACACTGTGTTCGGGTAGATCATGTCGAACCACGCCCCTGGGAGAATCTCTCAGGGGCTTTTAGTTTGGAGGGACGCAGGACGAACGATCAACGGTTCATGCAGATGGCGTTGCAAACCGCTGAAGCGGGACGGGGACAGACTTCGCCGAACCCACTTGTGGGAGCCGTCATTGTCAGGGATGGAGAAGTGGTGGGCGTGGGAGCGCACCTCAAAGCGGGGACGCCACACGCCGAAGTTCATGCGCTGAGAATGGCTGGCGACCGGGCAGAGGGCGCAACCGTCTACGTAACCCTCGAACCTTGCAGTCACCACGGTCGTACGCCTCCATGTTGCGACGCATTGATTGCAGCCAAGGTACAGCGCGTCGTGGTAGCGCTGGCAGACCCCAACCCAGTGGTCTCTGGTGAAGGCATTCGGCGGCTTAGAGAAGCTGGCATCGCGGTGGACGTTGGCTTGTGCGCGAACGAGGCCGCACGGCAAAACGAAGCCTACCTCACCTGGCGTCGCAAGGAGCGGCCTTTCGTCATCTGGAAGTGCGCCGCTACACTCGACGGTTACATCGCCGCACCGAGTGGGCACAGCACGTACGTAACCGGTGAAGTGGCCCGACAAGAGGTTCAGGTGCTCCGGAGAAGCATCTCGGCCATTGCCGTCGGTGTGGGGACGGTGCTGGCGGACAACCCACGGCTTACGGTACGTGATAAAGACGACCGTGCCGAGGCATATGCTTTGCAACCGGTACGGGTTGTGTTCGACTCCCAGCTGCGAACCCCACCCACGGCCGCATTGCTCGACCAGCCAGGGCGCACTATCATCTATTGCACGGAAGCGGCCCGCGAGCGAAGTGCGGATGAAATCCAGGCTTTGAGCCGAAGCAACGTCGATGTCGTTCCTGTGGTTGCTGGCCCGGATGGAAGGGTATCGCTGTTCGCGGCCCTGAAAGACCTCGGACAGCGCGGGTACATCAGTGTGTTGGTCGAGGGCGGAAGTCAACTTTCGTCAGCGCTGTTGCAAGAGCACCTGGTGGACAAGGTGGTGTACTACGTGGCACCCAAATTGCTCGGCCGAGGCATTCCCGCCTTGACCGGACCTGTGCCTGCCAGCATGGCGGAGGCGATTGACCTTTGCGATGTCACCTGGACATCGGTGGGATCCGATATCCGGGTGGAAGGGTACCCTGTATACAAGGAAGCTCGACCCGCCGAAGAGAGGTGAGAGTGTGTTCACGGGATTGATTGAGGAAGTTGGCGTTGTGCGCCGGATTGACCATGCGCACCACAGTGCACATATCCGAATTGCCGCTGACCGCGTGTTGGACGACGTCAAGTTGGGGGACAGCATTGCCGTCAATGGCGCCTGTTTGACCGTGGTTTCCTTTGCTGGTGGAGAATTTGTGGCAGACGCTGTCCCGGAGACCATGCGCCGCACCAATCTCGGGCGACTGCAGGCCGGGGCGCGGGTGAACCTGGAACGCGCGCTACGCCTCGGTGACCGGCTCGGCGGGCACATTGTGTCTGGACACGTCGACGGCGTCGGCGTCGTGCGAGATATCACGCGTGAAGGCATTGCAACGGTGTTTACCATAGAGGCGCCCGCAGACGTCATGCGCTACGTGGTGAACAAGGGCTCGATTTGCGTGGACGGTGTCAGTCTCACTGTTATGGATACGCGCGAGACCACCTTTCGACTTTCCATCATTCCGCACACAGGCGAGCATACAGCGCTGCAATACGCCAGCGTGGGTCAGTGGGTGAACCTCGAGTGTGACATCCTCGCGAAGTACGTGGAGAAGATGCTGGCGGGGCGCGAAGCGGCGCCTGCCCGGTCGGGTTTGGACCTCGAGTACCTGCGGAGGCACGGGTTTGCCTGACAGAACAGTGGACAAGAGTGACGCGGTGCGAGCCAAAGGAGGGCTTTACATGTTGGACAACATCCAGGACGCCATCGAAGATTTGAAGCAAGGCAAAGTCGTCATCGTGGTGGATGACGAAGACCGGGAGAACGAAGGTGACTTTGTGGCGCTCGGAAGTAAAGCCACTGCGTCTGTTGTGAACTTCATGATTACGTACGGACGCGGCCTGCTGTGCGTACCCATTGCGGAGGACCGGGCCGAGCGACTGGCGTTCGCTTCCATGGTACAACGGAACACGGATAGTTACGGAACCGCGTTTACGGTCTCTGTGGATCATGTCTCCACACACACAGGCATTTCAGCCTTCGAACGCGCGCAGACCATCGCGGCCATCGTTCGGGATGACAGCACGCCGGACGAATTTCGTAAACCGGGACACATTTTCCCGTTAGTCGCCAAACGCGGTGGTGTGCTTCGTCGGGCTGGTCACACGGAAGCGGCGGTGGATCTCGCGCGTCTAGCGGGTGAACCAGAAGTAGGCGTCATTTGTGAAATATTGAACGAGGACGGGACCATGGCACGGCTTCCGCAGTTGCGCGAGATTGCAAACACGCATGGGTTGAAGTTGATTTCGATTGCAGACTTGATTGCGTTCCGAAAGGCGTCGGAGGTGCTCGTCAGTCGCCAGGCCGAGGCTGAATTGCCGACGGCGTACGGAAACTTTCGCGCGATTGTGTACACCAATCACCTGGACGACAAGGAGCACATCGCGCTCGTGAAGGGCGTGATGGATGGTGAGCCGACGTTGGTTCGCGTTCATTCCGAATGTCTCACGGGGGACGCTTTCGGATCTCTCCGATGCGACTGCGGCCCGCAACTCCACGCAGCGCTTCGGCAGATTAACGAAGCAGGAAAGGGCGTGCTCCTTTACCTTCGACAGGAGGGGCGTGGGATTGGATTGCTCAACAAGATCAGGGCGTACGCTTTGCAGGATCAGGGTTCCGATACTGTGGAGGCGAATGTGAAGCTGGGGTTTGCGCCGGACTTGCGCGACTACGGCGTCGGCGCGCAAATCTTGTACGACCTCGGGGTTCGGAAAATGCGTCTGTTGACCAACAACCCGCGTAAGGTTAAGGGAATTGAGGGCCACGGGTTATCCGTTGTCGAGCGGGTGCCTTTGGAAGTGGACCGAAACCCGTACAACGAGCATTACTTGCAGACCAAGAAAGAAAAGATGGGGCACATCCTGCATCTGTGAAACGGTGACAGGGACTAGTGTGCCGCACGGACGTCGCACCTAGATAGCGTTGAAGAAGGAGTGGATGGGACATGGGCATTCGCGTGCTGGAAGGGCATCTCATTGGTCAGGGATTAAAAGTAGGGATTGTGGTCGGTCGGTTCAACGAGTTCATCACGTCGCAACTATTGACCGGTGCGCTGGACGCGTTGAAGCGGCACGGTGTGGAGGAGGAAAACGTCACCGTCGCCTGGGTTCCGGGCGCGTTTGAAATTCCGTTTGCGGCGAAACAGATGGCCGTGTCGGGGGCGTATCACGCAGTGATAGCGCTGGGGGCGGTGATTCGTGGATCCACCCCACATTTTGACTATGTGGCGAGCGAGGTGGCCAAAGGTATTGCCAACATCTCGCTGACCACGAATACGCCAACCATCTTTGGTGTGCTCACCACAGATACCATTGAACAGGCGATTGAACGCGCGGGTACGAAGGCCGGGAACAAAGGTTGGGACGCTGCAACGACAGCGATTGAAATGGCTAATCTCGTTCGTTCCATGAACTAAAGACCATATGGCCCACGGAGTACGTCCAGAGACGGGGTTGTCCATTCTCTCTGGACGTTTTTTTTTTTTGCCTACGCTAGGTCGGTTATCTGTCGGTAGGAAGTCATGACGTTCGTCATGCCAAGGACATGACAGGAGGCTATTACAAGCATTAAAACGGAATATTCGGATTATAAGAATCGACCCCCTAATGGCCTGGCGCGCCCTCTGACATCAGCTACTGACATCATGACATAGCGTTATGCGTCACCAATGTTCCGTGTCTATAAATCAATAATAGAATATTTAGTTAATTTAGACACAAAACTTGACTATCTTTTGCTTCCCTAAAGGATGGGGACTCTCCTTATGTGGGCCCGCTGGGCGAAGAAGCTCTTTCTGAAAACGTGCACCACGGCATGTCGCGTGTCATTGAATTGCGCCGTCAACAGCTATCTGACAGCCCATTTCTGTCCCTGTTTCATACAACATCTCCGACCCTTTGCGAACAGAAAGTAGGCCGCAGCCATGCTGCGGCCTTGCGCACATGTTTACTTTGTCACTGTCAACGTAAGCGACTTACCATTGACGTCCCAGTCTTTCGTAAGGTCGCCCTCGCCTTTGCCGAAAATGAATTCGCGAACCAGCACCGTGTTTCGGATCTGATCCTCGTTGCGCTTAAGGATATCGAGAAGGTCTGCGTCGCCGTCGGCGAAGAAAGCCACGTGGTCCGTCACGTTGTAGTTCACTTCCTTGCGCATCATCTGCATCTTCGAGATCAGTTCTCGGACGTACCCTTCTTCCACCAGCTGTTCCGTCAACTCCGTGTTCAGTCCGACAAACCCACGTCCAGACACGGTAATCAGACCCGTGAACTTTGGATGGTACCGGAGTTCCGCGTGTTCGCGTGTGATGGCGTGTCCTTCGAGAAACACCTCACCGGTGGATTGGAACGTCTGAATTTGCTCCGGTGTTGCCTGTTTCGCGGCTTGATTCAGGACCGGGACGAGCTTGCCGTAGGCCTGTCCAACGGCCTTCAGATTCAGATAGAGTTCCGGTGTCGCCACGTCTTCCAAACGGACGAACGACATCTGCTTGACGTTCAACTCGTCTTCAATCACGTCCGCAAACTTGGCCAGTACCGTCTGCTTGTCTTCCGATACATACAGAGTGGACAGCGGTTGCCGCGTCTTGATCTTGGCTTCGTTGCGCAGATGCCGGCCGGCCTCGACAACGTGCAGCACTTCGTCCATTTCGGCCAACAGGTCCTTGTCAATGAGCGACGTGTCCGCCACTGGATAGTCGCACAGGTGGACGCTGACCGGAGCATTGGGCAGGGCGGAACGGACGACGTTCTGGTACAGTTCCTCAGCGATGAACGGCGTCAGCGGAGCTGTTAGCTTCGCAATGGTCGCGAGACATTCGTGCAGCGTGAGGAATGCTGCCACCTTGTCTGTGTCCATGCCCGATGCCCAGAACCGGTCGCGGTTGCGGCGAACGTACCAGGTCGACAGGTCGTTGACCAAATCCTGCAGCATACGTGCTGCCGCTGTTGCATCGTACGTTTCGATGGCTGCGTCGACTTTCCCGATGGTGTCGTTTAAGCGTGAGATCATCCAGCGGTCCATCAGCGGCCTGTCTTTCACAGGTACGTGGTGTTCACTGGGATTGAACCCGTCGATGCTGGCGTACAATGCGTAGAACGCGTGTACGTTCTGCAACAGGTCGATGTACTTGCTCTTGCTCTCCGCCACGGCCTTGTGATAGAAGCGCTGAGAGTTCCACGGCTGCGTGTTGGACAGGAAGTAGAACCGAACTGCGTCGGCGCCGTGCATGTCCAGGGCTTCAAACGGGTCAATCACGTTGCCTTTGGACTTCGACATCTTTTTTCCATCTTCGTCCAACACGTGCCCCATGACCACCACGTTTTTGTAGGGTGCTCGACCGGCAACCAGCGTGGAGATGGCCAGCAGGCTGTAGAACCAGCCGCGCGTTTGGTCGATGGCTTCGGAGATGAAGTCCGCTGGATAGCGCCGCTGAAATTCCTCCTGGTTCTCGAAGGGGTAGTGCAACTGTGCAAACGGCATGCTGCCCGAGTCGAACCAGGCGTCAATGACTTCCGATGCACGCTTCATCGTGCCGCCGCAGGAGCAAGGCCAGGTCAATTCATCGATGTATGGTTTGTGCAACTCAGGCGGCAGCGTGCCCGCCAAAGATTTCAATTCTGCCTTGGATCCGACGCAATGCTGATGCCCACAGCTGTCACAAACCCACACCGGCAACGGCGTTCCCCAGTAGCGGCTGCGCGACAAGTTCCAGTCAATCATGTTCTCGAGGAAGTTACCCATGCGTCCTTCCTTGATATGTTCGGGAATCCAATTGACGCTCCGCGAGTTGGCAATCATTTGGTCCTTGACTGCGGTCGTCTTGATGAACCAGCTGTCAATCGCGTAGTACAGAAGTGGTGTGTCGCACCGCCAGCAGTGCGGATACGAGTGCTCGTGCTTGTGTTTCTCGTACAGCGTGCCGTGCTTTGCCAGGTACTTCACAATCTCCACGTTCACGTCTCCGTCCTTGACGAACGCACCGGCGAAGTCAGTCACGTCGTCTGTGAAACGGCCTGTCAGATCTACAAAGTTGCAGAACACCAGGCCGTGTTCCTGACAAACGCGGTAGTCGTCTTCGCCGAACGCAGGTGCCATGTGCACGATACCGGTACCCGATTCCGCAGTGACGTGGTTGGAAGTGACCACCACGTGTTTCTTGCCCTCCAGTTTGTTCACGTACGGGAACACTGGCTCGTAACGAAGTCCGAGCAGTTCTTGGCCGGTTTTGGATTCCAGGATGGCGTCGCCGTCTTTCAGAAACTTGTGCTGCAGAGCTTGTGCCACCCAGTAGTTCTCGCCGTGCTCCGTAGAGCGGATGAGCACGTACTTCAAGTCGGGATGAACGGCCAAAGCGACGTTGGATGGCAGGGTCCACGGCGTCGTGGTCCACGCCAGAATGTACGTAGGTGCGTCGTGCGAGCTGTCCAGCAGGCGGAACTTTGCGGTCACCGAGAGGTCTTTCACATCGGCGTAGCCTTGCGCCACTTCGTGACTGGACAGCGTCGTTTCACAGTGCGGGCAGTACGGGCTCACGCGGTGACCTTTGTACAGGTACCCTTTGTCGAAAATCTGCTTCAGCAGATTCCAGACAGATTCAATGTAATCGTCGGAGAGCGTCATGTAAGGATTGTCCAGGTCCACCCAGTAGCCCAAGCGCTCGGACATCTTGCGCCAGGTTTCTTCATACCTAAACACGCTGTTACGGCACTCCTGAATGAACCGCTCCACGCCAAACTCCTGAATTTGTTTCTTGCCGCTGATACCGTATTTCTTTTCGATTTCAATTTCCACGGGCAGGCCGTGCGTATCCCAACCTGCCTTGCGTTGAACGTGGTATCCTTTCATGGTCCGGTAGCGCGGATACACGTCCTTAATAACGCGCGTCAACACGTGTCCCGGATGCGGCTTGCCATTGGCCGTCGGAGGCCCCTCGTAAAATACCCACTCCGGTTTTCCCTCCCGGGATCGTTCACTGACTTTGAACACGTCGTGTTTCTGCCAGAACTCAAGCACCCGCTGTTCCCGATCTTTTGCGGACTCCTTGGCGTCCACTCGCTTTAGCACAATTTCTCTCCTCCTGACACTCTTGTCGCTTCACGCTGCGCACGATGATGGTTCCTTGCGCATCATTAATGGAAAAATAAAAAACCTCGCCCCTATGTGAAGGGGCGAGATTGATCCCGCTGTACCACCCAACTTAGCGCGTCCATCCCTGGCGCGCTCGATCTGCCGGATCCACAGGTGTACCCTCACAAAGCGGTCATGAGTGAATCCGCCTCTCTATAACGGGAGAGCACCGTCCTGTATTACTGCCCAGTCCGCCAGTTCTGTACGAGACCGGGGTTGTACAGGCACCTCCAAGGGGATATTCGTTACCGAACCTGTGTGGGTTTTCACCTGTCCCCACTCTCTGTGACAGGTCACCGGAAACTACTCGACCTTATCAACGGTTTGTGTCACGATATTATGGCACTGAGTGTATCAAAAACTTGACTTATGCTCAAGAGGACCGGGCTCGTCTCGCAGGTGGCCAAGCAGCTCAGAGACCCAGTCACCCTACGTAGCCAATCCCATGGAATTACAGGGGAACCTATTCAAAATTAGAACATATATTTATTTTTTCCACATGACCTCCATAAATTTGTCAGGAAACGTTCGGAAAGTACCCCTACATATCATGGCCGACAACACGTACTATGTCCATGGTGGCCAATTCCGCGTCTTCGGTTCACGTCTCAGACATGAGGTGACAAAAATGACGAAAACTTTGTGGCTTAAGCTCTTTCTTCGCGTGTTTCTGTTGATCATCGCAGCGACTGTGCTGTTTGTGATCATATTCATAGCGGCGGTCGAACTCACACCGTTCGATGCTTCAAAACTGTTGCGATCGAATCAACCGACGGTTGTATATGACCGCAATGGGTCAGTCTACATGACCATCGATTCGCAAGGGTCGGATGATCTGACGTATAACCAGATTCCGAAGAATTTGCGGGATGCCATCGTAGCGATTGAGGATCACAATTATTGGACCGGCTCAAGCATTGATCTTAAGAGTCTGTTGCGATCTGCGTTCGTCGACTTGTGGACGAAAAGCTACGCACAGGGCGCCAGCACGATTGAGGAACAGCTGGCGAAAATTGTATACCTGACTGACGAGAAGACGCTCAGCCGCAAGTTCCAACAAATTGTTCTAGGCGTACAAATTGACCGCTACTTCACCAAGCAACAAATTCTCGCCATGTATTTAAACCGAGTGTTTCTCGGTGAAAATAGCGTCGGCGTGGAACAGGCGGCGTACCGTTATTTTGGCATCGATCTCAAGAAAGATCCCAATGCATTGACGCTGGATCAGGCAGCGCTGTTAGCGGGGCTTCCGCAAGCGCCGAGTGAATATGATCCAATCCAGCATCCGGCTGCAGCCCTGCAACGCCGGAATCAGGTGCTCGAAGCGATGGCGAAATACGGCTACATCACGGAAGCGCAGGCAAAAGCAGCCGAACAGCAGCCGATTGGGAAACTGGTATACCACTCGCTCCCGGGTGATGCCTGGGACACCCATCCATTGTTTACCAATTTTCTGTTTGACTATGCCGAAAGAGCCGGCATTAGCACCGAGGAATTGCTACAAGGCGGTTTGAAAATCTACACCACGTTGGATCCGGCGGTCCAGTCGGCGATTGACAAGGTCTTCTGGAGCACCAATTACAATAACGATTTCCCGGGACCGACAACGGGAACCGTGGTGCAAGGTGCCGCCCTGTTTGTGGATCCAAAGACAGGTGGCATTCTGGGGGGGGCTGGGTCCCGCAAGGAAGGGTTCGTCTACCGCGGCCTTGACCGCATTTATTCGCAGCAGCAACCTGGGTCCTCCATCAAGCCCGTGCTAGAGTATGGCGCTGCGATTGACAGTGGACAGTGGGGCCCAAACTCGATTCTCGATAACCAACCGCAAGATTTTGGCGGTGGGTATGTGCCGCAAAACGACGAGCCAAATGCGCCGCCGACTATCACGCTGAAAGACGCGCTTGCGACGTCGCAAAACGTCGCTTCGGTCTGGTTATTGAAACAAATTGGCATTGACAATGGTATTGCGTTTGCCGAACGTCTCGGCATTCCATTTGATAACAACGACCGTCAGCACCTAGGCATCGCCATCGGGAACCTTGACCATGGCGTCAACACGATGCAGATGGCCTATGCGTACGAGGCGTATGCAAATAATGGAGTACAAGAAAGTCTGCATCTCATCACAAAAATTGAGAATTCGTCGGGCCAGACCATTTACAGTTACCAACCCGTTGCGAAGCAGGCGGTCTCTGCACGAACTGCTCAGATCATGACCCAGTTGCTCGAAGGCGTCGTCCAATACGGTACCGGGACACAGGCCCAGGTCCCCGGATGGGATGTTGCGGGTAAGACCGGGACAGTGCAATATGACCCATCGCTATACGGGTCGCATCCGGATTGGATTCGAGACGCTTGGTTTGATGGGTATACGCCCACGATGCTGGGATCCATCTATATTGGCTATGACAATCCAGATGCAGAGCATCACATGACCGATATTCCATACGCTTCTTCGTGGTACTGTGCACGGATTTTCGGAGACATCGTGAAGTTGGCTACCGCTGGACAGACGCCGCAGCACTTCAATTTCACAGCAGTGTCGTCGAGTCAGCCTACCCAACAGCAACAGCCTCCGGTGAGCGGCCTTAGCTTCCAGTGGAATGCAGCCACCCACGCGCTGCAACTGAGCTGGAGTTCACCGCTGCAAGGACAGGTGAGCTTCGTCGTGAAACGAACCGACCCGCAGGGAACGACTTCGGTCATTGGACAGACAAACCAGCTCTCGCTGGAAGACAGTAGCGTACAGCCGGGCATGACGTACACCTATGTGGTAGAGGCAGTGGATAATTCGACCGGCCAGGTGCTGACACCAGCGGTCTCCGGAACCATCACGATCCAGGGCGGTTCGCAGTCAGGAGGATATCCGGGTCAAACGCCGAGTAACAACGTGGACAATTCAACGAGTCCGGGGACACCGACGTCTCCAGGTAACTCGCCGACGACCCCAGGGAACCAACCGGGTTTAGGGAATTCTCCGACGCCGGGTAACTCAACCGGAGGGACAGGGCAAAATCCTGGTCCTTCGACGCCGCCGCCCGGTAATGGGCATGGAAACGGCTCTGGTAACAGTGTTGGACAAACTTCTGGCAATGGTGGTGGAAACAACCCCGGAACCGGAGGCGGTGGTGGAAACAACTCCGGAACCGGAGGCGGTGGTGGAAACAACCCCGGAACCGGAGGCGGTGGTGGAAATGCCACCGGTCGCGTAGGGAACGCAAGGCAATAGCTTGAATGGAAAAAAGGCTGACTTCGAGTCGTGGGCGACTCAAAGCCAGCCTTTTTCTACTGCAGTGTGGCATGTTGCACATCCCATTTGGAAGTCGTGAATCAATCTCCGGGTCTTCTCCAACTGTTCACGTTTCGCTTGGTCGGCGAGCATGTAGAACTGAAGAATCGAGTTGGCTCTCGGATTCATGCGCAGAAACAGAATAAAGCGCGTTTCGTCCCGGGACAGAGTGAGCGTGGTCAGCCCGCGGTCAGCGGGCTGGCTTGAGGGTGAATACGGCCTACCAGACTCCTGGTGAGTGGCGACTGCCAATTCATCCCTCGTCTCTGGTTGAGTCAAAGCGCCGACCGAGATGCCCAAATGCTTGCGCTAGCTTATACAACGCCTTGATATCTGGGTGTCGGCGGTTGGTTTCCTACATCGCGACGGAGCTGGCGGACAGTTCGGCTGTCTCCGCCAGATTCGCCTGGGTCCACCCTCTGGCTCTGCGCAGGGATGCAATGCGGTCACCAAGGTTCATGTTCATCCTCCCGTTCGCGGTGGAATCGCGGGAGGTTACCAGTGATGGCAGCCTGTGGCGCGGGAAGCGGCTCCCCTTCGTCGGTGTGGTTGACCATCTGATACCCAGCCTTCGTGAGTCGGTCCATCATCACTTCGAACAGTGGCCCCTGTATTCCGACTTCCTGTAGGGATTCCGCCATGCACGCCAGCCACTCTTTTGCATGCCTAGGTGCGATCGCCGCTTTCATATGGCGAGCGCGCATCATCGGTGCGCCGTACGTTTGTGAAAACAGCGGTGGTCCGCCGAAGAACTGCGTTAAGAACATGAATTGTCGCTTCTTGACGTCGTCGAAGTCGTCAGGGAACAGGGGGCGCAACACCTTATTTTGTTGAACCTTGTCGTAAAATATCTCCACCAGCGCCTGAATTGTGCTTCCACCACCAGCCAGGTCGTACAATGTCGGGGCGGTGTGGTCCAAATTGCGTCCCTTCTTTCAGCAATTTTCCATCGCAGTATAGCGAATGGCCACGCCCATCCACAAAAGATTAAACGCGCTTCTATATCACAGCGAAGTGCAAAGCACAAGCGACATTCTCGTCGGACTGAAGTGAACTACTGAAATGTTGCAACTCGCTTTATAATAGGATGTGGCAGTTTCTTACGGAAAGGGTGAAGCATTCATGAAAGTCACGTATCACGGACAGTCCTGCTTTGTCGTCGAGAGCGGGGAGCATCGCGTCGCGATTGATCCGTTTCTCAGCGGCAACCCACTGGCGGTTGCGAAACCCGAAGAGATTCGTGTCGAAGCAGTGTTGCTCACACATGGGCACAGCGACCATATTGCGGATGCAGAAGCCATCGCGAAGGCAAACGACGCAGTGATTGTGGCCCCCAACGAATTGGCTGTATATTTTGGTACCAGGGGTTGCAAAGTACATCCGATGCACCTTGGTGGGAAACGGACTTTCGATTTCGGTACGGTGAAGCTGACGTTGGCCTTGCATGGTTCCGGGCTGGATTTGCCGGACGGAAGTATCGGAAACGCCGGGAATCCGTGTGGCTTTCTCTTAACCATGGATGGCAGGACCTTGTACCACGCAGGGGATACGGCCCTGTTCGGAGACATGAAACTAATTGGCGAGATGAATCACATCGACCTGGCATTGCTGCCGATAGGTGACAACTTTACTATGGGGCCAGAGGACGCACTATACGCCGCAGAGTGGCTACGCGCAAAATTGGTTGTCCCCATGCACTACAACACGTTTGACTTGATCAAACAAGATCCGCACGCCTTTGTCACAGCTTTGGAGGAGCGGAGTCTGAAGGGCAAGGTCCTCTCTCCAGGCGAGTCGCTCGAAATCTAAACGGGTGTCTACATGTATCGACACCGATGGAAATAAGAAGGGCTGAGATTCGCTCAGCCCTTCGCAGTTTTCAGGTGGTCAGTGTACTTTTTGCGTCATTTTTACCATGAGCGACGCCAACGTGTGCTGTTCTTCCTCATTTGCGTTATCCCACAGCTGTTTGAGCAGGGCCTCTTGTTCGTTTCGCGGATCAATCTTGCTTGCCAGATAATCGCCCATTTTCGCAGCAACATCTGTAATCCGTTCTTCCGAGATCCCCATCGCCTGCGCTTTGTCCACTTGACTGCCAAGGAACTCTTTCCAACGTTCCCAGTTGTTGAGCACGTCCATGACCTTCCCCCCTATGCTGGACTGTGATTTCTTTCGTAATTTAAAATGCCACACTGCATAGGCAGCTATTCATCGGCAGGCGTGAGCCTGTTCGCATAGGGCTTGGTCGTCGGGCATACAGTGAACTGTGGACAGGTACGTGGGGAGGCGAAGTGGATTGAGACGAAAAATGAGGACGGTACCCCAGTCCAAACGTCGGGCCTTTGTGAACACGTGTGCGATTGTGGCCTTAAGTGTGTACGGCATTCCACGGATTCCAAGGCTGCATCCAGGGTTAGATGGTACGTTTTCGACCATCTGGATTTTGTTTGCCGCGCTGGCTGTCGCGGCCAACTTGTACTTTCTCGTCGGTGCAGACAAGGAGCGAAGTCAGCAACTGGAACGCCAAGAGGCAGATCCCGGGCAGGCCTTTTCCCAACGTGGCCGTGACGTGCCGTCGCGCCGCCGCGCACTATAGTTGTACTAGAGCGCGGGCTCAAGGCCGCAACGTTGGCGGACGGAGCCCGCACGGCAAGTTTGGTTGTTGCGGTTCATTCAGGACTGCTTCCCAGAGCAAATGAGTATGGCGATGGAACAGAGGACGCAAAGCAAAATCGCGCCTATGGGATCCAGTGCTCCATTCATGAATTCCCCATGAAATGTCATGATCATACCCCCAGGTTACAACTCATCGTGTAAGTTGTCTTTTTGCAGCGATGTACCTCGAATCTTGCGGTTGCGGATCTGGCTGCTTTCATGTCCTGTCAACATCCTACCACGGACTACGATATCTTCACCGTACTTGTTTCGCAACACGTCCGTGACTTCGTTCAGCTTTTTCAGCCTGTGTTCACGTTCCAATATAGGATTCGCTGCAGGTTCATCAGAGAATAATTGGAGCTGTACAGGCTTCGCCTCGTCAGCTTCGGGCTCTGTGAGTTGGCCGAGGCTGACGCCGAGTAATCGGACAGGCCTGTTTGCTCGGCGGTGCTTCAGTAACAAATCTCGAGCAGTCTCATAAATCCGTTCCGTCACACAGGTCGCCGCGGGCAGTGTTTTGGCACGCGTGATGGTCTCGCGGTTGGCATAGCGAATGGTGATTTGTACCGTTCGACCGACTAGACCGTGCTTACGTACTCTGCGACCTACCTGGTCGGACAGGTTCAGGAGCACCGTACATAGCTCGTCTATGGACACCACGTCTTGTGCCATGGTGATGGAGTGACCGATGCTCTTGAGCGGTTCCGGCATCGGATTGACCTCACTGTGATCTATCCCGTTGGCTAGCCTCACCAAGTCGAGCGCGCGTTTGCCGAAATACCGGCGGAGGGACTCAGGATTGGCGTGCGCAAGGTCCGAGATGGTACGAATGCCAAGTCGGTGCAACCGCTCCCCCGTCTTTCGGCCGACACCGAACATTTGCTCGACAGGCAGAGGCCAGAGCACTTTGGGAAGTTGATCATGCCAAAGCTCTGTGATTCCCATAGGCTTCTGCAAGTCACTGGCCATCTTCGCGAGGAATTTGTTGGGCGCAATGCCGATGGAACACGGTAAACCCAATTCCGTCTGCAGACGGTGTTGGATCTGTTCCGCAATGTCTCTCGGCGAACCAAACTGGCGGCTTCCGGTGACATCCGCCCAACACTCGTCAATGCTAAAAATTTGAACCTGCGGTGTGTACTCTCGGATGAGAGCAAACACTTTTCTGGAGTACGCGCGGTATAAATCAAAATCAGGATGAATGAGGATGAGCGATGGACACTGTCGCAAAGCCTCGGCTACAGTCATGGTGGCACGCACGCCATACTTACGTGCTTCATAACTGGCCGTCACAACAACGCCGTGCCTCGTCTCCGGGCTACCAGCGACGGCAGTGGGGCGTCCCCTGTACTTGTGCGGTTCTGCGGCAGCATGACAGGAACAGTAGAACGCATTCATGTCGATGTGCAATATGTGCCGTTGACGAGCACCCATAGTCTCCCTCCTCATCCTCCTGTCATTTTACCACTCCGATGGATAAAACCTTTGCGGTGGACTGGCTGTGCATGCTGGAACACTTATGGTATGATTTACAGTTAGGACGTTTGGCAAATTCAGTTGTCGAGCATATCGTAGAGATTTGAAATTGTGAACATACACAGTCAGCGCCTCTGAAGGAGCAATTCGTATGAAATCACTGGTTGAAAAGGATGTACTGAGGCTGAAGGGGAGTGACGCCGACAGTCTGCTGACGACCAGCTCGCCAGTCGGCACGGAAGACACTCGTGTTCGAGGCGTGTTGGCCAACGTTGAATTGTTTGAATGGATTGGCATCGCGGCTTCTGTCGCGGCCGCTTGGATCTTTTTTACTTATGGAAGGCGGTTGGACGAACTGGTTGGCATCCCCAATTACCACTGGCAAGTGGTTTGGATGATCAGCGGCATTTACTTACACTTTGTGCCTTGGGCACTGCTGATTGGGACCGTGCTGCTTATCGTTTGGTGGAAATTCAGTGGGGTGCAACAGGGGAAGCGTTTGACTCGTTATTTGTTTGCCGTGCGCGTCTTTTTGGCCTACTGCGTCTTGTTGATTGTGTTTCGCATCGTTAACTTTTACGTCCCGGTGTTGCATCCGGGTATCGAAGATGCGTTGTTGCAGAGGATGGACAGCACGTTGTTTGGAGGCCGTCAGGTCGGGGAGTGGCTGCAACCACTCGTACGCCCTTGGCTCACTCATCTCTTAACCGGGGCGTACGTGAGCTGGTTCTGGCTACTATTCGCGACGATCGCGCTGCTAATTACGGAAAGCAAGCAAGCTGTCTCGGAATACGTGTTCGCCTCGCTACTTGCATTCTACATCGGCTATGTCTGTTACGTGATGGTACCTGTGATTGGGCCTGGGTACACGTTTCACTTTGCAGTGCCTGTGGGAGACATCGCGCCGCAATTCACGTTGAATCGGTTGACGGTGCCACGGGACTGCTTTCCAAGTCTGCACACCGCCTTATCTGTATTGATGGTTATCTACGTGTGGCGGTACCGCCGTCCGTGGGCCGCGTTGTATATTCCGCTGGCTGTCTTGATTATCTTTGCCACACTGTACCTGCGCTTTCATTACGGATGCGATGACATCGCAGGGGCTGCGTTGGGGGTGGCTATCGCCATCATAGCACCCAAGCTACACGGTGCTTGGCTGCGCTGGCGGGCACGCCATACCACAAGGATGTGTCGGTCCGCCGACAGTGGAAATTCTGAAGCCGTTTCGGCATACTGAACATGGAGAGGTAACAGCACGGCCAATACACAGTGGAGGTAACTAATGGAGGGTACTCAACGGAACTCGTTGCTCAAAGGTCTATGGGGCTGGATCTGGCCGATTGCTGTCGGATGTATTATCGCCTATGCCATCATGCGCTGGGTCGTGAGTTTCGCCGTCGTTCCATCGTCATCGATGTATCCTACCATCCCTAATCCTTGCTATATCCTTGTCGATCATTTGGAGACAGAGTTCGCTAAGCCGTATCGTGGTGAAGTCGTTTTGTTCAGATTCCCGGATGATCCGAGTGAGATTTTTGTCAAGCGTATTATTGGACTTCCGGGTGATACGATAACCATTAAGAATGGCAAGGTGTACATCAACGGCAAGGAATTGAATGAGCCATACATCACTCAACCGACGGCTAGTGGTCCACAATCGACCTATCACGTACCAGCGGGCTGTTACTTCATGCTGGGAGACAACCGGTCTGTGTCGGATGACAGTCGCTACTGGACGCATAAATACGTTCCGGAGAAAAGCATTCTCGGCCGCGCCGACTTCGTCGTTTGGCCCATCGACAAGGCGGGGCCGATTCACTGACAGGAGGCGTTGGATTGAAGGAACTCAGACACATTAAGATTAAGGAAATCATTAGTCATCGAGACATCGAGACACAGGAGGAACTCGTTCAGGCGCTAGAAGAGGAAGGATTTGCGGTCACGCAGGCGACGATTTCTCGGGACATCAAGGAACTGCAGCTTATTAAGGTAGTCGGAGCGGACGGGCGGTACAAGTACGCGATTCCCGCTACATCCACCACCATCAACATGGATACGTTCCGTCGAAAGTTGTCCGAAGTCTATGTGTCGCTGGCGCGGGCGGGCAACTTGCTGGTGTTGAAGGTCATGCCGGGCAACGCGCATGCGGTCGCGGCGATGTTGGACGCCATGTCCATGAAAGAGATCCTCGGTACGATTGCAGGTGACGATACGCTGCTGCTTATCGCTCCTCACGAAGACGCAGCAATGGTTGTGGAACGCATGCTGTCGCAAGTCCAGTGAACTCCTGGAGAAAATCGGATTGCGAGACGAAGCGGACGTGTACCCTTCCAGACTGTCCGGGGGGAAGCAATAGCGTGTGGCAGACAGAGTCATCTCCATGGAAGACGGCAGAATTGTGAAGCAGGGGGCGCCTACACAGTTGTTGACAATCCACAATCTAACCGAACGCGCCTCAGAGAGTTGCATGCAAAAGAAAACGTATGACGGTGTACGAGCGGGTTTACAAAACCCGCTCATTTGTTTGTGCGCCCGGCATGGGCGTTGTCTATACGGTGAAAGTCCGGAATGGTGAAGGTAGCAGTAACCATTAGCTTAAGCCAAGACCCTCTATGTCAATACAGAACGTATGTTCTTTGGTTTAAATAAAAAAACAATCGGGTCTCCTTTTGAAATAGACATGTCGTTATGCTATATTTTGGTAATGTTTTGCTTGAGCTTCACGGAATACTGTCGAATTATACGTTGTCCCCGTTTTCCACATGGCAAAGATAATCCGGACCCAGTTGTTAGCCAAGGATCGAATAGCGACATGATGGGTTTTTCCTTCTTTGCGTTTGCGGTAGTAGTATTCTCGTGCCCACGGTTCCCATCGCACCGAACACCAAGCAAACTCATGGATGGCATTTCGAAACGCAGGATGTCCGTCTGCGAGCTTTAACGTATTTACCGCTTTGGAAGGCAACTGGGGATGTTCCTGCAAGGGCTTGTATACTATTGACCGACGCATATTGGTTACGATTATCGCCCCATTCCGCGAGTATTTTGGGAGCGAGTCGCTTGCCAGCACCGGGTAGGCTTCGGAATATACGGGAGTCCTTATGCTGCCTGAACAGGGTCTGGATGTCCTTTTCATATAGCGTGATTTCCTCAATAAGCACTATTAGCTGCCTAGTCAGGGCTCGCATGAGCCTGGACTTTGCATTCTCGATTGGACTAGGTGCATGGATTTGTGGTAAACGGGCTATTTTTAAGATTTCTCGTGCCTTTCTTTCTGGATTCTTGTGCCTAAGTGTTCTGAGAACCTCTGTTAGCTCTTCCTCAGTTGTATTTCTTACGGATTCTATAGAAGGATACGCTTGTAAAAACTTCAAAGTACATAGTTGACCTATACGGCTGAAAAACTGTAAGGCGGCCGGGTAATATTCTTTAAGGCAAGCTATTAGCTGATTGGACAAACGGGTCTGAGAGTTGATGAGTCCCTCTTGATCACGAGTAAGGAGCCTGAGTTCCTGAATTAACTCGTTCGAAGGCTGTAATGGAGTCATAGCTAAATAATCTTTACGCCCAATATCCGCAAGTAACCGTGCATCGATGAAGTCTGTTTTGGCCCCAGATGGTTTCCGATGTTTGTCCACAACCTTTGGATTTAAAGGATACACGACAAATCCATGCTCCAATAGAAAACTGACCAGCAGACCCCTACTAGTCTCGATGAAGCAAGCTGCCTCTGAAGGTGTAATTCCGATTGACGCTCTAGCCTCTCCTTAAACTCCATCAGTCCGGCAAATGAATGGGGAACTTCGAATGCAGCTAATTCTTCGGCGTAGTCGTTCGTAACAACAAACGTGTGTTTTTGATCTGCCCAATCAATACCTACGAAGTACATGACACCGTTTCCTCTCCCAAATTGCAAAGATTAGCAGTGGCCTAATACAAAGGTGCTCGAAGCACAACCCTCTATCGACTGTTTAATCTTGCATTCTGGGGAAAGCATGTCTTGGCTAAGGGATCGAATCCCGGGGTGTCCAGGCTTTTCCCCAGAACTCTCCTTCCAATTATTGATGTTAACGTATTAGGGTACCCATCGTGAGATGGGATCTGAAGGAAGGCGGCGGCAAACCTCCGGCCCAAGGTTCACGAACTCCAATTGAGGCTAACGACAGTTGGGTGAGTTTGCACACCAAGACAAAGCCCTTGCTACCGAAGGCTGTCGAGAGTAAATGGAGTGGGCATATGGAGGGAAAGACAACGCTCTTACCCGGGGAGGCCTGCCTGGAACGCCAGCAAAGCTGGTAACCGTCATCGAAAGGTGGCGCTGAACGGGCAGGAGTCAGCAGAGGTCATAGTACCTGCAAAGGGACGCCAGAGCAGGGAAGGACCGAACATGATTGTGAGGGTTGTTCATGGCAAGTTCGAGAGAGAAGCAAAGACAGCCGAATATCCCGAAAGGGAGCTATCCTCGGGAGGAAGTGGTGAATCCACGGGGGACCGAGGAAGCGCCGAGTTTCTCTCCGGTACGACCCAACGAACCAACCCGCGAAGCGAATTGTGCGAACCTGATGGAACAGGTAGTAGAACGGGAGAACCTGCTCTCGGCCCTGCGCCGTGTGGAGAAGAACAAGGGTGCGGCAGGCGTCGATGGAATGGAGATAAAATCCCTTCGACCCTTCCTGATGGACAACTGGACGCGCATCCGTGACGAACTCCTTCGTGGAACCTACCAGCCGATGCCCGTACGTCGAGTCGAAATCCCGAAACCAGACGGTGGCAAACGGATGTTGGGGATACCAGCGGTGCTTGACCGCCTGATTCAACAGGCCCTTCTGCAAGTGCTCACACCCATCTTCGACCCAGAATTCTCACCGTACAGCTACGGGTTCCGACCAGGATATAGTGCTCACCAGGCAGTGAAACAGGCACAAAGCTACATCGCCCAAGGATATCGCTGGGTTGTAGACCTCGACCTTGCTCAATTCTTTGACCGAGTAAACCACGACATGCTGATGGCAAGAGTGGCCCGAAAAGTTAAGGACAAACGAGTGTTACGGCTCATTAGGCGATATCTAGAAGCCGGTGTCATGTGCAACGGAGTCTGCGTAACAACAGACGAGGGTGTTCCGCAAGGCGGACCGCTGAGTCCGCTACTGGCGAACATTATGCTGGATGACCTGGACAAGGAACTTATGCGCCGAGGGCACCGATTTGCCCGTTATGCAGATGACTGTAATGTCTACGTCCGCAGTCGTCGAGCAGGAGAACGGGTCATGGAGAGTGTGCGAAGATTTGTAGAAGGACGATTAAAGCTCAGGGTAAATGTGGGGAAGAGCGCGGTAGACCGACCCTGGAAGCGCAAGTTTCTTGGGTTCTCATTTACGTGGCACCAACGGCCGAAAATCCGAGTGGCTCCGAAGACCTTGAAGCGTTTCAAGGATAAAGTCCGTGAACTAACGAAACGAAGCAGGGGACAATCGATGGCCCAAAGGCTAGAACGGCTCAACGCCTACCTACGCGGGTGGGCCGGCTACTACTGCCACTCCGAAACCAGGAGTGTCTTCGCCGAACTTGACGAGTGGATACGCCGACGACTACGGATGTGCCTTCTGAAACAATGGAAGAAACCTAAAACAAAGAAACGCAATCTAGTCGCACTCGGCATCCCAAACGAATGGGCAGCACTCATAAGCGCTTCTCGAAAAGGGTATTGGCGCCTCGCAAATACGCCACAAGTGAACAAAGCCCTTGGAATGGCCTATTGGCGCAACCAAGGAGTTGTCAGCTTAGTCGAACGGTACGACTCACTTCGTTACACAACATGAACCGCCGTATACCGGACGGTACGTACGGTGGTGTGGGAAGACGGGGATTAGTCACCCCCTCTTACCCGATTATTCGGTAGGCACCTTTTACAGCATCACAGCAGGCGGACACCCGCAGCCGCCAAGACACCAGCAATCATGGTCCACATCGGACTTTTTGTGAAGAATGCGACGACAAAAGCCAGCACTGTCGCGACGAGGAAGGCGACGTCGATGCCGTGAGCTGGATTGACGTGCGAGAATATGGCGGGACCAACCATAGCGGCGAACACGCCAATCGGTATGTAATCCAGCCCTTGCTTCAACCGCGGAGTGAGCTTGATGAGTCTCCCTAGCACGATGAAAGGAAAACGGGTTGCATAGGTTGCGAGCGAAACGAGAACGACCAGCCATAGAAACGAGCCGTGGGTCATGCGCTTGCCTCCTTCGTGGATTCCGTGCTGGGGATGGGCGCCGTTATGCCAAATGTAAACGCGATGATGGCGCCAGCCAGCACCGCTCCGGTGGTACCGTACCACATGCCGGCGACGATTGCGCCGAGCAGGGCGACAATGCCGGCTGAGACCCGGCGGGGGGAGGTCCACTGTGCGATGAATAAGCCCGTAAATGCGCCGATGTAGGCAAAGTCCAAGCCGAACGTTTCTGGGTGGCTGATAAATCCGCCGAGTACGTACCCGAGAGCGGAACTCACGAACCATGGGACAAAGACGGCGCATCCCGCGCCCGCGAAATACCAGGGGGAAATCGTACGCTCTTTGGCGGCAACAATCGAGATACTATAAGATTCGTCAGTCAAACCATGCGACAGGAAGACCAGTGGCCGCCAGGAAATGTGGCGCAAGTAGGGGCCTAGTGACAGGCCGTACAGGATTTGTCGCGCGTTTAACAGGAACACACTACTGACAATGACCGCAAGAACCGCGCCTTGTTGGAGCAGGGCAAGCACTGTGAATTGCGATGCACCTGCAAATAAGAAGACCGATAAGGAAAGAGTTTGCACGATAGATAGGTGGTTTGTCGTGTGGGCCAACGCGCCATACGCAACGCCATAGACGAAGACGCTGACAGACAGTGGAAACCCATCCGCCAAAGCAGCAACAAAGTCCTTCTGCAATCTCCGTTCGTGTGATACGCTTGTGGGAGACCCTGTCGCAGGATATTCCATGCGTCACTTTCCTTTCTTTTATATATATTATAACATACATCTGTATCATATATTGAACACGTAGAGAGGCGCAAGATGGATCGAGATGAAATTTCCTTACGTATCGGCGAACGGCTGAAACAACTGCGTCAACGCCGCAGCCTTAGCCTCGACGCATTGGCGCAACTCACTGGTGTGAGCAAGCCGATGTTAGCCCAAATCGAACGTGGTGCATCCAATCCGACGGTCGCGACATTATGGAAGGTAGCGGCCGGGTTAAACGTGCCGTTTACTGCATTTGTCGCAGACACCCAGACCGCGCGGTTGGTTCGGGCGCATGAGCAAAGTGCGTTTTACGAAGACGACGGCCGGTTCCAGGTATTCAGCACGTACGCTTCTCCGGATGGACAAGTGGAGCTGTTCCGATTGACGTTGTTACCTGGCGCGTCCCGGGATGCAGAGGCACATCCGACGGGGGTCATGGAAAGTTTGACCGTAACTCGCGGCTGTCTTCTGGTTCGCGTCGCCGGCGTTGATTACTGTTTGAACCAAGGAGACGCCCTGCACTTTCAAGCAGACGTTACTCATTCCTACCGCAACGCGGGAACTGAGACCTGCGAAGCCCACATGGCGATTTTTTACACCGTTTCGTGAGCGTGATTGGAATACTCGTCCGTTCTGTCACTTGTGTACGACGTTGGGAGGGGTAGGAGAGATGGCCGTGACCATGACGAGCACGCTGACAGAGGAATTGACTCTGTTTCGACGGACGTTGCACCAGTTCCCTGAACTCAGCTTGGAGGAGTACGAAACGACCCAGCGAATTCGGGACGTTTTTGGACAAGCACGGCATTGAACAACTCGATTATCCGCTGGAAACTGGCGCATTGGCCATCGTTCGCGGCAAGCATCCCGGTCCTTGCGTGGCAGTGCGAGCAGACATCGATGCGCTGCCGATTCACGAAGAAACAGGCCTGCCGTACGCATCCCAAGTGGAGGGTAAGATGCATGCGTGTGGACACGATTTCCACACCACATGCGCGCTGGGGGCCGCTGTGCTGGCCAAGGCGGTTGCCGACAGCGACGAGTCGTTTGCTGGTTCCATCCTGTTTGTCTTCCAACCGGCAGAAGAAGCTGGGGTAGGTGCAAATATGGTGTATGCTACAGGAGTGTTTAAGGACTTCCAGGTGGGTGCCATCATCGGGGAGCACAACAATCCGCATCTCGAGTTTGGGAAAATTGGCGTGAAATCAGGCCCATTGATGGGGAGTGTCGACGAATTCCGGATTGTTGTCAAGGGCGTTGGTGGACATGCCGCGGTACCGCATTTGGCGGTCGATCCGATTCTCGTCGGCGCAAACATCGTAGCCGGCCTTCAACACGTCGTGAGCCGAGTCGTCTCTCCGCTCGATTCGGTTGTTGTCACCGTCGGGCAGTTTAATGCGGGAACGGCCCGCAACGTCATTCCGCCTTACGCGATTCTGGAAGGTACAGTGCGTTGCCTGAAGCCAGAGGTGCAAGACCTGGTTGAGCGGCGACTTACGGAGTTTGTGTACGACACGGCCAAAGCGTACGGGGCCGAGGCGGAGGTGGAATACGAGCGTCAACTCCCCGTTGTCGTCAACGATGAAGCAGTCGCCTCCGTGGTTTGGGACAGTGCAGTGAAGGTGGTTGGTGCCGAAAACGTTGTGGTGGCTACCCCCACGCTGGGTGGGGAGGATTTCGCGCAGTATCAGCAATACTTGCCGGGCTGCTTCTTCTGGGTTGGGACGGGCAAGCCGTACGGGTGGCACCATCCGTCCTTCGACGTGGATGAACGCATGATTTCCACCACCAGTAGGCTGTTTGTGGAGGCCGCGCTGGAGTGGTTGCGGCGAAACGCGTAAGGGGCCTTGAAAAAGGGTTTCGTTGTCATGCTCCATGCTTGTCTCAACAATAATTTCTTTTGATGTGGAGAGATAGACCATGAAGATTGCATCGTCAGTGCTTGATTTGATTGGAAATACCCCGATTGTCAGGCTCAATCGGATTCCAGATCCGAACGGTGCCTCTGTCTATATGAAATTGGAGTCGTTTAACCCCGGCGGCAGTGTAAAGGACAGAGCGGCTTACCAGATGATTCTGCAGGCGGAACAAGAGGGGAAACTGCGGCCAGGACAAACCACTGTCATCGAACCGACGTCTGGCAATACAGGCATCGGCCTCGCCATGGTGTGTGCGGCTCGCGGTTACCGCTGTATCATCACCATGCCGGACAACGCCACAGAAGAGCGTGTCAAGATCCTCAAGGCCTACGGGGCGGAGGTGTACTTAACACCGGCTGCGCTGCGTATGCAAGGCGCCATCGACGAGGCCATCCGTATCTCGGAGTCGATAGAGGACAGTTTCATTCCGATGCAATTTGAAAACCCTGCGAATCCCGACGCGCACCGCGGGACGACGGCCCTAGAGATCATCGACGCGTTTGATGGACAGCTCGACGTGTTCTGCTTGACGGCAGGGACGGGCGGAACGGTCACGGGAACCGGCGAAGTCTTGAAGGAGAGAATCCCAGGACTGAAGATTTTCGTAGTGGAGCCGGCGGGATCGCCCGTGTTGTCGGGAGGCAAACCAGGGCCTCACAAGATTCCGGGGACGGGACCAGGGTTCATTCCCAAAGTGCTGAATCGGGACATTTATGACGACATTTTGTTGATTAAGGACGAGGATGCTGAAACGATGGCACGGAGGTTGGCGGCGGAAGAAGGTATTCTGGTCGGTACCTCCAGTGCTGCATCGGCGTACTTCGCCGTGGAAATTGCGAGAACACTGCCGAAAGAGGCGCGTGTTCTGTGTATGGCGCCGGACACGGGAGAGCGGTACCTGTCATCAGATCTGTTTCCGAGATGACTTTGTCGGCTGCTAAAATATATATCTTAACAATAGAGAATGCTTACGTGGTACTTATAAAAAGACAGGCCAAAAGGAAAGGCCCATGCGAAGACGCGGTTGGACACCTTATACTGTTCGTGTGTAGCAGCGACCTACACTGTACCTAAACCCCTATATTCGCGTTTTTCACGCACCGCCCGACAAAGGGGCGGATATTTTTTTGATGAAGTGGGTGCAGAGGGAGAGCCAGACAATTCAAGGACGCAGGTCATCGGTCCTGCGTCCTTTTGAAAACTCAGTTGCTGATGGTGATGGTCGTATTGCCTTCGTTGTTGACCGTACTGGAGCTGCTGCTTGTCTTGGAAGCCGTCGAAGCCGAAGCACCACTGGTGGAGCCGCTGACTGTCTTGCTGGCTGTGAGTTGGCTTTTCAGCGTGGCGACCAGATTCTTCAATTCATCCGCAGCTTTTTGCATCGCTGCTGTCTTTGCTTTCACACGGTTGTCGGCCGCGCGAAGTGCCTGCAGTGCCCGGGAGAGGTCGCGGTGTTTGCCGACTTCCATCGAGGATTTGACCTGCTTAGCTTCATCACCTTGTGTGGTCAACGCCTTTTTCAGCTCTACGAGGATGGTCTGAATCCCTTGATTGCCTGCTTGTACGGCAGTCGCATTGCCGCTGGCAATCGCTTGTTCCATAACTTGTACGAATACTTGTCCCTGTTTAAGCAGGGCTTGGCGGGCGGCTTGTTCCGCCTTTTGGTCCTTGTGCAGTTGGTCAATGGCAGCCTGCAACTGATTCAGCTGCGCTTTATGCGCATCTACGGCAGCTTTTTTCGGAGTATGTTTTTTGTAATTGTCCTTCTCTGATTTTTTGTGCGTGTGGTGTTTAGCATTGTCCGTTGCTTTTGACGCGGTGGGGGCTGCTGCAAGCATGGTCAGCAGTTGGTCAAGCTTTTGGTCGGCATTTTTGTTGTGGTCGCCCTTAGCGTGACATGTGGCCTGAACGTGCGTTTTGCCGTGGATGTCGTCCGCATAGGCGACACTCGTGTTGAATACAAACGGGGCAGTAGCGCTGGCAGTCAGCAGAACGGTTGAAAGGGCGCAAATGGATTTTTTCATACGAATTCCTCCTCAACTGAAGAGATTTGTGTCTTTCGGCGATTTGCAAAATCTCGATGAACCGTTATCTAGCGAAATTTTGCAAATCAGTCATTTTGGGTATCGTATACAATGGTTTTTGTGTTCTCGGTCCGTGACTGTCGTCAATGGAGTGCGTTGATGTCATTCACCAACCCGTTGACGTTGTTTTGTGCCTCGCTTTTGGCGCTGCTGGGTACTGTGCCGTTCACCCCTTTCCCGTCGACCACGTTGCGTGTGGATGTGATTGCAGGGGTCGACCCTGTTTCTGCCACCCGGTTCGTGGGAGCGGGGGTGAGGGGAACTGATTGGTGCACTGCATTGTCAGAAGAAGTGCATTCTCCACAGCTGTCAACGCCAAACATCGGTAATGCGCAGACAGCCAGCGCGACGAAGTCTTTTCATGTTCACAGGCATCATCCCCTTGCTCCTGTCTCCCAAGATTATAGTTTCGGAGGGGGAGCGTGGGGTGTGAGGGTCGGCGACTTTCGTTTCGTCAGATTTCGACATGCGCGAGAAACGAAAATAGCCGCCTTTTGGCGGCTATTCGGGATTTACGGATTACACATTTCAGTTTCAAATTGTTCTGCTCAGAGACGGGTCTGCCGAGGACATTTACTGAGTGAGTCTTCGATACCGTCGAGCATATCCTCGTAACGTCTCCAGGCCGTAGACGAGGCAGGCAGCACCCACAAAAATGGCGACGTGCCACAGGGCGTGAAGGAAACGAATGGATGCCATGCGTTGCTGCAATCCTGGGAAATAGGCGGAAATCAGCAAAATCACGCCTGTGTAGGCGAGCAGTGTTGCCTGACCGGTTGTGCGCTTCACGAACTCACCCCTCCATCATCGAGTCCTCGTACAGCCACGAATCCGTGCACCCACCACGCGGCTTGCAAACCGACGAGGGTGCCAGCCAACAAGTATAACAAGTTCACGAAATATTGATGGATAGGGCCGATTTCACTCCAGGCTTGCACACCTGGCCAGCAGGCTAGAATCAACGCGAGGACGGCAACGGCAATGGTCGATGGAATGTACCGCATAGACTTCCTCCTTTACCGACAGTACTTGGCAACCAACCTTGTACTCGGGCGGGATGGCCCAGGGATGTCCCGGATCCACCTCTCTCACCCTAGTTATTGACAAATTGATCCTGTGATAAACTTGAAAGACGCAATCACAGCTGCCTTTTCGGAAGCTCCCAAATGCCATTCGGCTACACAGGAAGATTTCGAAAGCGACCCACGACCTCGGTGGTGTCGAGAATACTGATGAACGCGTTCGGATCAATGTCGATGCACAGAGCTTTCAAGTCGGCGAGCTCGATACTGGTCAGAGTGCACATGAGGACACCCAACTCGGTATGGGTGTATGCGCCGGAGGCATTGATCAAGGTACTTCCGCGTCCCAGGTGACGGGTAATCGCCTCGGCAATGTCTGTCGCCTTGGTGCTGACGATGAGGGCAGTTTTTCG
This sequence comes from uncultured Alicyclobacillaceae bacterium, assembly GCA_963788285.1. GTDB lineage: Bacteria > Bacillota > Bacilli > Alicyclobacillales > Alicyclobacillaceae > Alicyclobacillus_A. The sequence goes on along the minus strand of CAWBGB010000016.1, from coordinate 69,286 downwards.
GTTTTGGTAATGCATGAGCGCGTTGATGACCCGAGATGTTGCGAACATGGTGACCAGCGTGTACATGCCCGCGGCGACACCGAACACGGTCATGGACAGCAGGACGATGATCACATTAATCGCAAACGAAACCGCTCCAACGCTTTTTCCTGTACGGCGATGCAACACGAGGCTGAGGATGTCGGTGCCACCAGCGGATCCGCCGACGCGTAGAATGAGTCCACTCGACACGCCACCAAGAACGCCGCCGTACATGGCGACGAGCAGGGGGTCTTGAGGCAAGGTAAAGTGAAATTGGACGAGGTCGGTAAAGGCGGAAAAACCGACGATGCCGACGCCAGTCAGCAGAATAAAGCGCTTGCCGAGGTCCCGGTAGCCCAAGATAAACAGCGGTACGTTGAAGAGAAAATACATGGTGCCGATGGGCCAGTTGGTATAGTGGTGGATCATCTGTGCGAGACCTGTCAACCCACCGGCGAGAATGTGCGCTGGCACGAGCAAGCTGTTGACTGAGATGGCGCCAATGAAACACCCTACGAGTACTAAAACCACTCGAATGACGTACGTCCACACCGGATGTTTGGTGGGCTTGATGATGTAATCCATGGACAATTTCTGTTGTTGCAAGTATATTGCCCCCTTTGAACGGTGGATGCTGTGAGCGGTGCTTGAAGCCGCCTTATGCTCCTTTCGAATACGCACTATTAATGTATCGTATCTGCGGCCGATGCCAAGTTCCTGTGATGTCCTCGTGTATAATAAAACAAGTGGCTTCGGACAAAGTCGTGGAGGACGATTCATGAGCACGAAACATGAGCAAATCGTGAAATACATAGAGTCGCTTCCGGTCGGCAGTAAAATCAGCGTCCGCCAAGTGGCGAAAGTCCTGCATGTCAGTGAGGGAACGGCGTACAGAGCCATCAAGGAAGCGGAGGCGCAAGGCCTCGTTAGCGCAATGGACCGCATTGGCACGGTCCGTATTGAACGGCAGCAAAAGAAGAACATCGAGCGGCTGACGTTCGCCGAAGTGGTCAACATTGTTGACGGGACGGTGCTCGGCGGGCGTGACGGGTTGCACAAGACGCTGCATAAGTTCGTCATCGGCGCCATGCAGTTGGAAGCTGCAGCGCGCTATATCGAACCCGGCAGCCTCATGATTGTTGGGAACCGCGAACTGGTCCAAAAGATGTCGTTGGAACACGGCGCGGCGGTGTTGATTACGGGCGGTTTTGAGGCGTCCGAAGAAGTGCAACAGTTGGCCAACGAACAGCAGTTGCCGATTATCTCGTGTACCTACGACACATTTACCACGGCAACGCTGATTAACCGAGCCATTTACGACCGCCTTATCAAGAAAGATATCCTGTTTGTCGAGGATGTACTCGCAAATCAACAATTAGCCGCTTTGCAGAGGGGACAAACGGTCAAAGACTATTTTACTATCGTTGAACAGACCGGACATGCGCGCCTACCGGTCGTCGACGAGGAATTTCGTCTGGTCGGCATTGTCACTGCGCGCGATGTGGCAGATGCTTCTGTCGAAGACAACATTGAACAGTACATGTCTCGGCAATTGCACGTCGTATCGCCAAAGACCCCGATTGCATCGGCGGCGCACAAGATGGTCTGGGAAGGCATTGAGTTGCTCCCTGTGGTGCGGAACCGGAAATTGGTCGGTGTAGTAAGCCGTCAGGACGTGATTAAAGCCCTGCAGTTGATGAACCGCCAACCTCAGGTCGGTGAGACCGTCGAGGGGATGGTAGTAAGCGGCTTTGAAGAAGTCTGGAACGACGACAAGAGCTTGTCCTTGATCGGCGACGTCAGTGCGCAGATGACTGGGTCTGTGGGAACGCTCGCGATGGGTCCGCTAACAACCCTAATTGAACACAGTGCGGTCTTGTGTGTCCAGCGAAACCGCAAAGTGGACATGGTGGTGGAGAACGTGACGTTGTACTTCCTGAAACCTGTTGCGGTCGACACCCGAATTGAAGTGCGGGCGCGCATCCTCGACTTCGGTCGGCGCTTTGCCAAAGTGGACGTCGAAGTATTTTCTGGTTCCGAGCGGACGGCGAAAGCGTTGTTGACAACCCAGATGCTGGAGAGGTGAGCTTTGTGGCTGATTTTGTACACCTGCACGTCCACAGCGAATACTCTCTACGACAGGGCGCCCTCCGCATCGCGGATCTCGTTCGGAAGTGTCGCGAGCTGGACATGCCCGCCGTTGCCGTCACGGATACCAATGCGTTATACGGAGCGATCACGTTTTACCGTGCGGCGAAGGCAGAGGGTGTGAAGCCGATTGTCGGTGTTCAGCTGTCCGTCGGTCTCGACGAGGACAAGGACGTGCTGAAGGAAGGACGTCCTGGCGGGCCGGCCGTCGATTCCGCGGTGTTGCTCGCCAAAAACTTTACGGGATATCAAAACTTGGTGCGGTTGGTGACGTTGGCGCAGTCTCGGCCGCGCCATCCTTTTGTTACGTTTTCGGAACTTGTCACCCACTGCCAGTCTCTGATTGCCTTGATTGCCGGCGGGGAATCCGAGATTCTGCGTCATTTTTCCGCGGGCAACCCGGTTCAGGCGGAAACCTGGTTGAATCGGTGGGCGTCTGCTTGGCCGAAGGACGATTTATATATTGACGTCCAGGATCACGGAGTTCCCGAAGAGCGACAAGGTCTGCCGGCGTTGGTGCGCTGGGCGCGGGAGAACCAGCAGCAGGTGGTGGCCACCAACGACGTCCACTACTTGGCGCCTCAAGATGCCGAGGTCCAGCGCGTCCTGGCCCAATTGGAGGGACATACCAACCCTCGCCTACTCAAAGGTGACCGTTACGACCTGGCCCCCCCGGCAGAGATGGTACGGAGGTTTACGCATCTGCCGGAAGCCGTCCGGAACACCCTGGTCATCGCGGACCAGTGCAATTTGGAACTGCCGGTGGGACAAACGCTGCTGCCGCAATACCCGACGCAGGGGGATGAGCCTTCCAGCCAGGTTCTCCGCCGAGCCGCCGAAGTGGGGGCTCGGCAGCGCTACGGTCAGATCTCCTCGGAAGTTCGGGAGCGGCTCGACTACGAGTTGTCGGTGATTGAGCGCATGGGCTTCGCCGATTATTTTCTGGTGGTGGCGGACTTCATCCGGTACGCGCATAAGCACGGCATCTCCACAGGGCCTGGGCGCGGATCGGCAGCGGGGAGCCTCGTTGCGTATGCGCTGCGGATTACCGATGTGGATCCGCTGCGCCACAATCTGCTCTTCGAACGCTTTTTAAACCCAGAGCGCGTTTCCTGGCCGGACATCGACACGGACTTCGAGTACGAGCGGCGAGGTGAAGTCATCCAGTACGTGGTCAGCCGCTATGGCACGGACAGAGTTGCACAAATTGGAACGTTTGGAACACTGGCAGCACGCGCAGCCATTCGAGACGCAGGACGGGTGCTGAAGACCGACCCGGCCGTGGTCGACCGGCTCGCGAAACTCATTCCATCGTATCCGGGCGTGACTTTGCAAAAAGCGTACGACGAAGTGCCGGGAATTGAGGCACTGCTGCGCTCCAACCAACATGCGCGGCAAGTCTGGGAAACGGCAAAGGGCTTGGAAGGGTTTCCGCGACATACGTCGGTGCACGCCGCAGGTGTGGTGATCTCACCTGTTCCACTGACCGACCTGGTGCCGGTGCAGCCAGGTGCCGATGGTACGCCGGTGACCCAGTACGCGATGGAAGACATTGAATACCTTGGCCTAATGAAGATGGATTTCCTGGGATTGCGCACATTGACGTTGATTGACGCTTGTGTCGCAAGTGTGGAGCGGAGAACGGGTCGACGGCTGGATTGGCGCTCCATCTCCGAGTCGGACAGAAAGACGTTTGACATGCTCACGCGCGGCGAAACCGAAGGATGCTTTCAACTGGAGTCCGGCGGCGTGCGCCGCGTGCTGCGCGATTTGCGCCCGACCCGGCTGGACGACTTGGTGGCTGTGATTTCCCTGTATCGCCCCGGGCCGATGGAGAACATTCCAACGTTTATCGCGGCGAAGCACGGTCGGACGCCCATTCATTACCCGCACCCGGATCTCGAACCAATATTGAAGGACACGTACGGTGTCATCGTGTACCAGGAACAGATCATGCAGATTGCATCCTTGATGGCTGGGTTTACACTCGGCCAGGCGGACCTGTTGCGGCGCGCCGTGGGGAAGAAAAAACGGGATGTACTGGACGCCGAACGGTCCCGGTTTGTGGAAGGCTGCCTCCGCCGGGGATACGACAAAACGGTGGCCAACAGTGTGTACGACTTGATTGTTCGCTTCGCGGATTATGGCTTCAACCGATCCCATGCGGCCGCGTACGCTGTGCTCGCCTACCGGACCGCCTACTTGCGCGCGCACCATACGCCTGATTTTTTAGCGGCCCTCCTTACGATGGTGATGGGCGATACCGCCAAGACCCGGGATTATATAAGGATTGCCAAGCAAAACGGCATCCACGTATTGCCGCCGAGCGTTCAAAAGAGCGACTACGGATACACCGCAGAATCAGATCGGGTCATCCGAGCGGGATTGCTCAGTGTGCGCAATGTCGGCCGTGGCGCCGTCGACGCCATCTTGTCTGCCCGGCGCGAGGCGCCGTTCACGTCGTTGGCCGATTTTTTACGCCGCGTCAATTCGCGGGCATGCAACCGAAAGTCAGTGGAGAGCCTGTTGGAGGCCGGCGCGCTGGCGGAGTTTCTGCCGGATGGCGCTTCGTTGGAAGCTGCGAAAGACATTCTCGAAGAGGCCTATCGGACTGCAGAAGAGGGGAGAGCGTTGGTTGGCCTGGGACTGGACTTCAGTGATGGTAAGCCGTCCACCAGCGACACCGCGCCCATGATGCTCTTCATTCGCTATGATTCTGGGAAACTCGGCGCAGATGGACTGAAACGCATCCAGAAGGCCTTGAAGCGGCACGCGGGCGACGTCGGTGTCGCGTTGTACGATAAATCCCGCAAAAAGATGCGAATTCTAGAGCCAAAATGGAGTGTGGCACTGTCAGCGGAATTGATCGGGGAACTCGAGGAACTCGTCGGTATCGGCAATGTGAAAACCGGACATCAACCCAGCAAAACAGGTCGTCAGTGACCGTGACAGTCTGTTTTGGGTGAGCAATGGATGCAGGGTCGGCATAAATTGTGGACACAGCCCGTATCGTGGAATGGACGGCGCGTTCTCTTGGTTGTCTTGAAAGCACGTGTCGCATCCGGTTCCTGATACGTCCCTGCATTTCTGGGCTTTGTCGGCACTGTAAACATTCAGGGGGAGGTGACTGGCTCTTCTCACAAAGAGGGCCGGGCAAGTCATGAAATCAACGGTTGTAGAATTGTTGGCCACGAGGGGCGTTACAGTACAGGACATTGCCGAGATTGTCTACGACTTGCAGCGCCCTTATTATAGCCCACTGACCTTGGAGGAATGTCTGGATAACGTGATGCACGTTCTCAACAAGCGCGAAGTACAACACGCGATTTATACAGGTGTGGCACTAGACATGCTGGCCGAACAAAAGGCCTTGCCTGCTCCGCTGCAGTCCATCATGGAGCAGGATGAACCCCTGTATGGCGTGGATGAGATCCTCGCCTTGTCCATCACCAATGTGTACGGTTCGATTGGTTTGACCAACTTTGGTTATCTTGACAAGATGAAACTCGGTGTGATTGGTCGGCTCAACAATCACGGTTCCGCCATCCACGTGTTTTTGGACGACCTAATTGCCGGCGTGGCCGCGTCAGCAGCCGCGCGACTGGCTCATCAACACGTGGCAAAGTCGTACGAGGTGGACGAAGGCGCATCGGAAGAGTGAGAGGTCTGGCGTTTTGCAAACGGTGTGCGCGGTTGGACCACTCGATGTTTCGGGTTTCGTCTGAGCGAAGCCGAACAACGGGTGGTGCCTGGTTTAGCTAAGGCCGGTTCGCAAAACGCCGAGTTCCAAAATCGTGATATAATGGTCGTTATCTTGAAGGAGACCCCGGTGTGTCAGTACAGCGGTAGGTATCGAGTGATTCTTTGTTTGGCGGGATGTAGACACTGTGATATGATTTCATAGAAGTTCGTGTCCGCACAGGGGTGAACCCTGACCCAGCTAAATTCTTGACCCCTTTTCGGACATCCTGTAGAAGTTCGGACATCATTGTCTCATCAGACCTAGGGATACCATGACCTTGGAGTCGTAGGGAGAGAAGACTATGTGGACCGTGATCTACATCGCCCAGTCGGACAAACAGGCGGAGCAGATTCGCAACAAACTGGTAGATGAAGGATTTTTGGTGAAGGTCCGTCAGACGAATGTTTCCAAGCAACAGTATGAGATTTTGGTTCCAGAAGCGGAGCTTGACGAAGTGCAGGAAGTCTTAAACGACGTCCTTCACTCCTCCTTCGACCACCACAGCCAGCCCTGACGCGCCAACGCGAGCACCAGGCGCGCGGTTTGGCATGCTCATGTTGCCCGGAACGGAACACTGGGCCATGGACGGTGGTAGGGCATGGACAATGATGAGGTGACAAGGTGTTAAAAGACTTGTTCCATAAAAAACGTCATTATGCAACCATTGGCCGGCAGACCGACGCGCAGCCGGGTGTGAACGCCAAGGACACCGCGAAAGACAACATTCCCAAAGGGCTTGTAAACAAATGTGAATCATGCGGATCGATTCTGATTGCAAGGGAATTACAGAAGAACGCGTACACGTGTCCGAACTGTGGGTACCATTTTCCCGTAGACGCTTACACCCGGATTGACCTGACGTTGGATGACGGCGCGTTTTTTGAGTACGACGCGGACGTCACGTCGGAAGATCCGCTCTCCTTTCCTGGCTATCCGGAGAAGATAAAACAGGCACAGGAAGCCTCAGGTCTCCGCGAAGGCGTCGTGACGGGAGAGGGTACGCTGGAAGGGCACCCGGTGGTCATCGGTGTCATGGACAGCCGCTTCATTATGGGGAGCATGGGATCTGCCGTCGGCGAAAAGATTGCGCGCGCGATGGAGCGAGCCCTCGAAAAACGCTATCCGATGATTCTCTTCACGGCGTCTGGCGGGGCTCGCATGCAGGAGGGTATTCTGTCGCTGATGCAGATGGCCAAGACCAGTGCCGTGCTGGAGAAAATGCACGACGAGGCGGTCTTATTTATCTCCGTGATTACGCACCCTACGACCGGCGGGGTCAGCGCGAGCTTTGCCAGCCTCGGCGACATCATCATCGCGGAACCGGGCGCGCTGTTTGGTTTCGCAGGGCGTCGCGTGATTGAGCAGACGATTCGCCAAAAGTTACCGGACGACTTTCAGACGGCAGAATTTATGCTGAAACACGGAATGATTGATATGGTAGTTCCACGCAAAGATATGAAGTCAACGCTAGCGACCCTGCTCCGTGTGCACTCGGCAAGGGGGTGGGCGCGTGCCGAATGAGTTGGATTTCGAAAAGCCGATTGTGGAGCTCAAACAGAAAATTGAAGAACTGCGCCGCTTTATGTCCACAAGCGGGATTGATTTGTCGGGGGAGCTAAAAAAGCTCGAAGACCGGCTTGAAGAGTTGACGGAGAGCGTGTACTCCAATTTGACACCCTGGCAGCGCGTCCAGCTCGCGCGACAGCCAGGGCGCCCGACTACGCTTGACTTCATACAGGGTATTTGCACAGAATTCGTTGAACTCCACGGCGACCGCAATTTCCGGGACGATCCCGCGATTGTTGGTGGCGTCGGATTGATAGACGACAAACCGGTGACCATCATCGGTCACCAAAAGGGACATGACACGAAGGAGAACATTTACCGCAACTTCGGCATGGCCAATCCGGAAGGATACCGCAAGGCGTTGCGCCTCATGAAACAGGCCGAAAAGTTCGGCCGCCCTGTTGTGTTTTTCATTGACACAAAAGGCGCTTATCCAGGCATGTCGGCGGAAGAACGCGGCATCAGTGAAGCGATTGCAACCAATTTGCGCGTGATGGCAGGGCTGAAGACGCCGACGGTGTCGTTTGTCATTGGCGAAGGCGGTAGCGGGGGAGCGCTCGGACTGGGTGTGACGGACAGGATTTTTGTCGTACAGTACGCCTGGTACTCTGTGATAGCGCCAGAATCAGCGGCAGCCATCCTGTGGAAGGATAGTGCTCAGGGGGCGCGCGCAGCCGAAACGATGCGGATTACGGCGCAGGATTTACTGGAGCTCGGGATTGCCGACGAAGTCATCGAGGAACCCCGCGGTGGAGCTCAGCAAAATCCACAGGAAATGGTCGCTCGCGTCAAGGATAAAGTATTAGAAAGTTTAGCAGAACTTACTCAGATCCCTATTGCCGAACTGTTGAATGCGCGGTACCATAAGTACAGGAATATGGGGATTTATAGGGAACGGTAAGTGAGTGTCCACCTTTTGGTGGGCACTGCGTTTGTGTCGCGCGGGACTTTTTTTGTCCCTGAGGGACATGGTTTGATACGTTGTTCCAGATATGGGCGTGGAGATCACAAGCTGGAGGCGAAGCAGCGTGAAAAAGATTGCAGTGATGACCAGTGGAGGGGACGCACCGGGGATGAATGCTGCTGTACGAGCAGTCGTTCGAACCGGTATATTCCATGACATGGAAGTGATCGGCGTTCGCAGGGGGTTCAGCGGACTGATCAACGAAGAGTTGCAGCCGATGACGCTGGGCTCTGTCGCGGACATCATTCAGCGCGGTGGCACCATTCTCTACACTGCACGCTGCGAAGCGTTCAAAACGCAGGAAGGGCAGAAGCGGGGTTACGAGGTTCTGCGGAAGCACGGCATTGAAGGGCTCGTCGTCATCGGCGGGGATGGATCTTTTCACGGTGCAGCGGTACTGGCAAAAATGGGAATTTCGACGATTGGGATACCGGGCACCATTGACAACGACATCTCGTGTTGCGACGAGACCATAGGATTTGATACAGCGGTCAATACTGCAATTGAGGCCATTGATAAAATCCGAGACACGGCTACGTCTCACGAGCGCACCTACGTTGTAGAAGTGATGGGCCGCAACGCGGGAGACATCGCACTACACGTCGGGCTCGCGGGTGGAGCCGAGTCCGTGTTGATTCCGGAAGTCCCGTATCGCCTGGACGACGTCATTCAAAAGTTGGAACGTGGTGTGGCGCGCGGCAAGAAGCACTCGATTATTCTCGTTGCAGAAGGGGCAGGAAACGGCATCGAGATTGGTAAATATTTGTCTGAGCATACTGGGTTTGAAGTGCGTGTGACGGTACTGGGGCATATCCAGCGGGGAGGTGCGCCTTCCGCGCGGGATAGACTGTTGGCTAGCAGACTGGGAGCATATGCGGTTGATTTGCTGCAGTCGGGTGTCAGCGGAAAAATGGCTGCCACCCAAAATGGAGCACTGGTGGCCGTGGACTTTGAAACGGTCTTTACAACCCCGCGCCAGTCGGACATATCGCTGTACAAACTCGCGGATATGTTGTCGATTTGACCAACATCCGGCGGCATGCCTGACTTGGCAGCCGCTGTTTGGAATATTACACGGTAAAGGAGATTCTCGATGCGAAGAACGAAAATAGTCTGCACCATTGGACCTGCGAGCGAATCACTGGACATGCTCAAGGCTCTCATTCGCGCAGGCATGGACGTGGCACGGTTGAACTTTTCCCACGGTACATACGAGGAGCACGAGACGAGAATTCGTCGGATTCGACAGGCCGCCGCGGAGGTTGGAAAACACGTCGGCATCATGCTGGACATCAAGGGGCCGAAAATCCGTACGGGAAAGATTCAAGGCGGAGCAGTGGAACTCGTCGAAGGGAACTTGATCACGCTCACCATTGACCCCATCGAGTATGGCACTGCGGAACGTGTATGGATTTCCTACGAGGGGCTCGTCGAAGACGTTTATCCGGGGGCACCCATTCGGATTGACGATGGATTGATTGGCTTGGTCGTCGAAAAGGTGGAGGGACACGACATCGTCTGCCGCATCACAAACGGTGGTACGTTGAAGGACAGAAAAGGCATCAATGTGCCGGGAGTGACGCTGCGTATTCCGGGCGTCACAGAGAAGGATCAGGCGGACATTCGCTTTGGCATTCAACAAGGAGTGGATCTGTTTGCCGCGTCTTTCGTGCGGAAGGCGGCGGATATTTTCGAGGTTCGTAAAATCCTCGAGGAATACAACTACGAAGCAGACATTATCGCGAAGATTGAAACGCAGGAAGGCCTTGAGCGGCTGGAAGAGATCATCGAAGTGGCCGACGGCATCATGGTCGCTCGCGGTGACCTTGGTGTCGAGATTCCCACCGAGGAAGTGCCGCTGGCGCAAAAGCGCATGATTTCGCTCTGCAACCGAGCTGGCAAACCGGTCATCACGGCGACACAGATGCTCGACTCGATGCAGCGCAACCCGCGTCCGACGAGGGCAGAAGCCAGCGATGTTGCGAATGCGATTTTCGATGGCACCGACGCCATCATGTTGAGCGGGGAAACGGCCGCAGGTAAGTACCCGCTGGAATCGGTGAAAACCATGGCGCAAATCGCCATTCGCGCAGAACAGGCGCTGTGTAACCAAGAAGTCAGCGACCGCCACGCCACGACGGTGGAACGGACCGTCACCGACGTAATTGGGCACGCGGTTCAAGCCATGGCTGCAGAACTCGGCGTGTCGACCATCGTCACTGCCACGACCTCGGGCCACTCGGCGAGGATGATCTCCAAGCACCGCCCACGTACGTTCATTGTAGCTGCCACGCCGAAGGCGGAGGTTGCACGGCGGCTCGCTGTGGTCTGGGGCGTATATCCGGTGGTCGTCCGGGAGAGCAAAACCACAGACGAGGTGCTGGAAGTCGCCGTGGAAGGTGCACTGGACGCCGGGTACGCGCGACACGGGGACATGGTGCTCGTCATCGCTGGCGTGCCTGTGGGCCAACAAGGTACCACCAACCTCATCAAAGTACACACCATTGGCGACGTGGTCGTTCAGGGTACCGGCATTGGACAGCAGGCCGTCAGTGGCCGAGCGGTTGTCTCCAACGACAACGGCGAATTATTGCAACGCGTGTCCGAAGGGGATATTCTCGTCACCTACGGAACAGACAAGGACCTCATGCCTGCAGTGGAGCGCGCCGCTGCCATCATCACCGAAGAAGGCGGCTTGACGTCACATGCGGCGGTTGTTGGCGTGACACTCGGTAAGCCTGTGATTGTAGGCGCCGAAGGCGCCGTGCAGAAAGTGGAAGACGGCATGCTCATTACCGTGGATCCTCAACGCGGTCTTGTCTATCGCGGACGCGCGCAGGTCTTGTAATCAAGGTACTGACGGTGGGCGGGTGTCTATCGGACACCTGCCGCTTCACACCTCCTCGTGCACTCATACTGTGTAGTGTTCTCATCCATGCACAGAAAGAGACAAGCAAGAGGAGGTTATTGATATGGGCATCATCGCCGGTAATCTGGCCATGTTGGTCACCATGCTCGTTGTGCTTGCCCTGATTGGCCTGAATATTGTTGTCAACCTGTTCCTCAGTCTTCGGGGAAAAGCAGACCTCGACAATCTGGCCAGCAGCGCAACGCAGCCAGTCCTCAAAGACGTCTTTCCGCTTCTATTGTTGGCCATGCTAACATCCATTGATCCGTCGCACTTTTTGGTTCTCATCTGGTACTATGTGGCAGCCGTCCTGATCGCGATTCGGACCTTGCTCGGATTGGCCCGTGTCCTGAAGGCGTAATCGAGCATTGCACAGTAACATCTATGCCGTTATGCCCCTTGTCGCCGAGTGCGCGATGAGGGGGATTTTGTCTGGGCGCGCCACGTACAGTCTGCTGCGTTCTGCACCCACACCGATTACGGTTTTACATAACGCTTACGCAGGGTATACGCACTTGTAACGTGACTGTGCTTTTCTAATACTAGACACGTTTAAAGACGTCACAGAGCCGAGGGGATGACGATATGGCTGAGCACAGAAGAACGAAGGTGTGGGCGCACCGAGGTTACTCCTCCGCGTATCCGGAGAATACCATGCCAGCGTTTCAAGCGGCACTTGACATCGGAGTGGACGGAATTGAGTTAGATATTCATCTCACGAAAGATGGCCACATCGTTGTGCACCATGATGAACAGGTGGATAGGACCTCTACTGGACGCGGGTGGATACGTGATTTGACGCTGGAAGAGATTCAGCGTTTGGATGCGGGCGCCTGGTTTGATCCAGCATTCACAGGGACGCGGATACCAACGCTGGAGGCGGTCCTCCGTCTGGTTGCCGATTCGAGGCGGACAGTGGAAGTGAACATTGAGAGCAAGGCAGGCGTTGTCGCTTATCCAGGACTCGAAGAACGGGCATGGCAAATGGTTTGTGAGTACGGCTTAACGAATCAGGTGATTTTCTCGTCGTTCAATCACTTTGTGCTCCGCGACCTGAAATCGGCCCATCCGGAGGCCAAAATCGGCCTGCTGTACATGGAAGGCCTGGTCAATCCATGGGTGTACGCAAAACACCTGGATGCAACCGCCATTCACCCGTATTACCTCTCCATTGACCGCGAAGTGGTCGATGGCGCGCGCAGTCGCGGTATCGCAGTGCATACATTTACTGTTAACGATGTGGAGACTGCAGAGCGCCTCATGCAGTGGGGGGTGGATGCAATCATCACTGATGACCCCGCTATCATGCTGCAGTTGGTGGACGGCCGAATGTGCACGTAGAAGCACGGAAAGTGTGAAAAAGACGCAGTGCATGCACAAGGGGCAGGCCCGAAACTTGAAGGACTTCCTTCGGTTCAATGGCGACCCTGCACGAAGTTGCGTCCACCTTGCAATCCTCATATAATATATTGGCAAAACCTGAATACGAACAGGCAGTGACGAGGAATAGTACGCATGACAGCGCCTTTCCAGAGAGTCGGGATGGTGGAAACCGGCAAGAGCAGCGTGCGGAATGGACCTTTGAGCCAGCGTTCTGAACCCGTTAAGGTAGTAGGAGCGTTCGATTGCCGTCGTTATCCGGCACCTTTCCAGCGTGGAAAGGAGATAAGGCGCGCGGCCCTGGTTAAGATCGGGGTTCGCGAAGTTGGGTGGCACCGCGGAATCACGTCCGTCCCATGATGTGGGATTGGGCGTTTTTTATTGCAGCTCTTACATCAAGAAGGAGTGGATCTCATGACCAAACGCGTGTTTTCTGGTATCCAACCGAGCGGTACGCTCACCATTGGCAATTACCTAGGTGCCATGAAAAATTTCGTCAAGTTGCAGGGGGAAGCAGACTGTCTGTTCTGCGTGGTAGACCTGCACGCCATCACGGTTCCACAAGATCCGGCGGCACTGCGCCAGAACACCATCAACCTCGCGGCGCTGTACCTGGCAGCTGGTATCAATCCGGAGCAGGCGACCTTGTTTGTGCAGTCGCATGTTCCCGCTCACGCGGAACTGGGCTGGATTTTGCAGTGCGTGGTCCACTACGGGGAACTGGGGCGCATGACTCAGTTTAAGGACAAGTCCCAGCATCGCGATGTGGTGACTGCAGGGTTGTTCACCTATCCAGCACTGATGGCGGCAGATATCCTACTCTATCAGACGGACCTGGTTCCCGTGGGAGAAGACCAGAAGCAGCACCTGGAACTGACCCGCGATCTTGCTGAACGCTTCAATCAGCGCTATGGCGAGACGTTCGTCATTCCCGACGTTTACATCCCAAAAGTCGGCGGTCGTATCATGAGCCTGGAAGACCCGACGAAGAAGATGAGCAAGAGCGACGCCAGTGCCGGCGCGTACATTTCCATGTTGGATACGCCCGATGTGATTCGCAAGAAGATTTCACGCGCCGTCACTGATTCCGGCCGAGAGGTTCGGTTCGACAAAGAAAACAAGGCCGCTGTCAGCAACTTGTTGACTATCTACTCACTTTGCGCCAACGTTAGCATTTCAGAGTTGGAGGCGCGGTACGAGGGCCAAGGATACGGTCAATTCAAAAAGGACTTGGCGGAAGTCGTCGTGAGTGAACTGGAACCGATTCAGGCGCGCTATCGTGAGTTGCTCGCGACGGGAGAGATTCTCGACGTATTGCGGGACGGCGCAGAGCGAGCTAAGGTAATAGCTGAAGACACGTTGAAAACAGTGAAAGAACGGCTTGGGTTTGTTCTGTAGAGAGATAACAGCCACTCAGATGGGATGCGTGCCGCCTTCGGCGGCCCCATTCCCTTGTATGCTATGGAATTCTCGCACCTGTCTTTCAAGTGTGGTATGATTTTTGGTGGTACGGGAAAGTGTTCGTGAAGATTCCGTCCACACTACAGCGTCGGATTGCTCGGTAAGTGAGTTGGAAAGTGGCACGCTGGACAGAGGAGGACATCAGGATGGTACAGTTTAAGCAGTATCAGCCTCCGACAGTCGGAGAACCTATTACGTTACGGAACGGTGCACTAAACGTTCCGGATCATCCTATTATTCCATTTATCGAAGGGGACGGCACCGGACCGGACATCTGGGCGGCCTCTAAGCGCGTCTTTGACGCAGCCGTCGAGAAAGCGTACGGTGGAACGCGCAAGATTGCGTGGTACGAAGTGTATGCTGGAGAAAAGGCTTTCAACAAGTTCGGCGAGTGGTTGCCGGAAGATACGTTGACGGCGCTGTCCGAATATATCGTGAGCATCAAAGGGCCGTTGACCACACCAGTGGGTGGTGGCATTCGGTCTCTCAACGTTGCGCTGAGACAAGAACTGGACCTATACGTTTGCCAGCGCCCAGTTCGTTACTTCAACGGGGTTCCTTCCCCTGTAAAGCATCCTGAACTCGTAGATATGGTCATTTTCAGGGAGAACTCGGAGGACATCTACGCGGGTGTCGAGTGGCAGGAAGGGACACCGGAAGTTCGCAAGGTGATTGAGTTCCTGCAGCGGGAAATGGGCGTGAAGAAAATCCGCTTCCCGGAAACGTCCGGCATTGGCATTAAGCCAGTGTCCCGCGAAGGCTCGGAGCGCCTCGTTCGCGCGGCCATTGAGTACGCGTTGCGCCACGGCCGTAAGAGCGTGACCCTCGTTCACAAAGGGAACATCATGAAGTTCACGGAAGGCGCATTCAAGAACTGGGGATACGAGCTCGCAGAACGAGAATACGCCGATAAGGTCTTCACCTGGGCACAGTACGACAAAATCAAGGCGGAAAAAGGCCAGGCCGTTGCGGATCAAGCGCAGAAAGAGGCGGAGCAAAGTGGCAAGCTGATTGTCAAGGACGTCATCGCCGACGCTTTCCTACAACAAATTTTGACCCGCCCAGCGGAGTACGACGTCATCGCGACGCTCAATTTGAACGGTGACTACGTATCGGACGCGCTGGCGGCACAAGTGGGTGGTATCGGGATTGCGCCCGGGGCAAACATTAACTATGTTTCTGGTCACGCCGTCTTCGAGGCGACGCACGGCACAGCTCCGAAGTATGCGGGCTTGGATAAAGTCAATCCTGGTTCGGTCATTTTGTCCGGCGTTATGATGTTTGAGTACCTCGGATGGCAAGAAGCTGCGGATCTGATCACAGCCGCATTGGAGAAAACCATTGCCCAGAAGACGGTTACGTACGACTTCGCCCGTCTGATGGAAGGGGCCAAAGAAGTCAAGACATCTGAATTTGCGGACGCTATCATCGCAAACTTTTAAGCGCGGCATCTTGCGACAGGCTAGCATCCATTGACGTGTGTCACGAATGAGTTTCCAAGCTTTCGTCACACACGGATTGTGAAGAGGTATTTTCACAAAGCACCCTAACATACCAGTGATTTGCAAGATGCAAGCGACATCTCCGCGTGCTGAACCGCTCGAGTGGAATTTTGCAAATCACTTAGACAAAAAATGCGTGTCCGAAAAGTGGACAAGGCAAGAAGCTGCTGACCCCCTTTTCGGATCACCTTAAAAAGGTGGAGGGAATCAGACCATGATCAAACGTAGGAAAATCTCAGTCATCGGTGCAGGTTTCACGGGCGCGACCACTGCACTCATGCTCGCGATGAAGGAACTGGGCGACGTGGTGTTGCTCGACATTCCGCAGATGGAGAATCCGACGAAGGGGAAAGCGCTTGATATGCTCGAAGCGACGCCTGTAGTCGGATCCGACGTGCACATCATCGGAACGTCGAGCTATGAAGACACGGCCAATTCGGACCTGGTCATCATCACCGCTGGGGTTGCCCGGAAGCCGGGAATGAGCCGGGACGATTTGGTTAACACCAACGCGGGTATTGTGAAGTCGGTTACTGAGCAAGTCGTGAAGTTCTCGCCGAACGCCGTGCTCATCATTTTGAGCAACCCGGTGGACGCAATGACCTACGTGGCGTACAAAGCATCTGGGTTCCCGAAGAATCGTGTGATTGGTCAGGCTGGCGTGCTCGACACTGCACGCTTCCGTACGTTTGTTGCGGAAGAGCTCAGCGTGTCGGTGGAGGACGTCTCCGGCTTCGTCCTTGGGGTACACGGGGACGACATGGTTCCGTTGATTCGTTATTCTTACGTCGGCGGTATTCCGCTTGAAAAGTTGCTCCCGAAAGACCGCATCGACGCGATTGTGGAACGCACGCGCAAAGGCGGCGGTGAAATCGTCAACTTGCTGGGCAATGGCAGCGCGTACTACGCGCCGGGAGCATCACTGGTGGAAATGGCGGAAGCCATCCTCAAAGACAAGCGTCGCCTGTTGCCGGCCATCGCACTGCTTGAAGGCGAGTTTGGTTACAAAGACCTGTTCCTCGGGGTTCCGACGATTCTCGGGGGCAACGGCATTGAAAAAATCGTGGAGATTGAACTTCTGCCGGAAGAAAAGGCTGCGCTGGACAAGTCTGCGGAGTCGGTCCGCAACGTCATCAACGTCGTCAAAGCGGCCCGGTAATTCGGCGAGTTCCACGTATCTCATGCACCGCAGAGGCTGCCTGCTCTTCGCAGGCAGCTTTTTTGAGTACATTGGCAGTACATACCCAGCGAGCGTACAGAGGGCGTAGTCGCACAGGTGTGTTACAATGGGGGAGATGGGCGGGCCGCCGTTTGTCATCCGCGTCCAGTCGAACACTACCCAGAGCGGGGTGCTCTATGTCTCAAGAACGTAAAACCAAATTGATGCTCATTGACGGAAACAGCATTACCTATCGCGCCTTTTTCGCACTGCCGTCGCTGTCCAACGCGGATGGGCAGTTTACAAACGCCGTGTACGGCTTTACACAGATGCTGTTACGCATGCTCCAGGATGAACAACCGACACACGTGGCGGTGGCTTTTGATGCAGGAAAACAGACATTTCGCCACGCTGTGTATGAAGAATACAAGGGTACGCGGCAGAAGACGCCGAGTGAACTTTCCGAACAATTTCCGCTCGTCAAGGATGTTCTCGCCGCCTTCGGCATTCCAGCGCTCGAACTAGAGAACTACGAGGCGGATGACATCATTGGTACGCTGTCGCGTCTGGCAGACGCGGCGGGGATACAGACCCTGATTGTTTCCGGGGACAAAGATCTGTTGCAATTGGTGTCCGACAACGTGCATGCGGCCTTGACGCGAAAGGGCATCACGGAAGTCGATTACTACACGCCCAAAGGCGTGCAGGAGCGTTTCGGGCTCGTCCCGCAACAAATCATCGACTTGAAAGGACTCATGGGAGATTCCTCGGACAACATCCCTGGTGTTCCAGGGATTGGTGAAAAGACAGCCATCAAACTGTTGCAAGCCTACCCGAGTGTCGAAGAGGTACTTTCTCATATTGACGAGATCTCTGGCGCCAAGCTCAAGGAACGATTGACAACGTACAAAGATCAGGCCATGCTGTCCAAACAACTCGCGACCATTCACCGCAACGTGCCCCTCGAGTGGACACTGGACGACCTCCGATATCACGGATACAACGCCGAATCGGTGCGCAAAGTCTTCCAGAAACTCGGATTCAAATCGTTGTTGGACAAGGTCGCTAATAATGATGAAACTGCGGCGGAAGCGACTGTCTTGGTGGAGACCTCTGCTTCCCAGGACGTTGTGAACATCATGACAAAGCGAGCGTTTGCGGAGTTTTGGGGACAATTGACAGACCCCATCGGCATTATCCCAGTCTGCGACTCGGATGACTATCACACAGCCACTCTGCTCGGGTTCGCAATTGGCACCAAGGAAAATTACGCGTACATCTCGTTTACGGGCGAACTGGAGTATACGGACGTCAAGGACATCTGGTCATCTGATTACGAGAAAGTCGTATTCGACCTGAAGCAACTCATTGTGCTTCTCGATGGACACGGTATGACCTTGCAACCTGGAGATACCTGGTTCGACGTCCTTGTGGCGGGATACCTGCTCAATCCCTCGGACGGCGAGTCCACGCTGACCGATATTGTCGAACGGGAACTGAATCGCCGAATTGTGGTACCGAAGCACGGAGAGCCGGGGCGTGAAGCGGCGCTGGCGCTCCTCGCAGCAACGTTGCCGGAACTGAAAGTGCACATGGCCAATGCGCTCTCGGCTCAGGAGCTGGATGATCTTTGCTACAAGGTGGAGATTCCACTCGAGTTCTGCCTCGCGCGGATGGAAGTGCTCGGATTTCACGTCAATGAGGAGAAATTGAAGGCATTCGGACGGGAACTGTCCGAACAGCTAGAGGCATTGACGAAGCAGATTTATGAGCTTGCCGGCACAGAGTTCAACATCAACTCTCCTAAACAGCTTGGTGAAATTCTGTTTGACAAGCTTGGACTACCCGCCATGAAGAAAACGAAGACCGGGTACTCCACCAGTGCTGACGTCCTGGAGAAACTCGCACCATACCACGACATTGTTGCCAAGATCCTTGAATTTAGGCAACTGGGGAAACTGTTGTCCACGTACGTGGAAGGGCTCCTCAAAGTCATTCGACCCGAGACGAAGCGAGTTCACACGCGCTTCCATCAGGCGTTGACGGCCACGGGGCGGTTGTCGAGCACAGAGCCCAATTTGCAGAACATCCCCATTCGAATGGAAGAGGGTCGCAAACTGCGGCAGGTGTTTGAGCCAACCTATCGGGACTGGCTCATTCTGTCTGCCGACTACTCACAAATTGAATTGCGGATTCTCGCGCACCTATCCGGGGATGAGGCGCTGATTGAGGCGTTCCGAAACGACTACGACATTCACACCAGCACCGCGGCCACTGTGTTTGGCGTACCTCTGGACGAAGTCACGCCCACTATGCGGCGTCAGGCCAAAGCCGTGAACTTCGGCATTGTCTACGGTATCAGCGATTACGGGTTATCGCAAAACCTTGGCATCTCTCGAGCGCAGGCCGCAAAGTTTATTGAAGAGTACTTTGCTAAGTTCCCTGGCGTCGCCCGTTACATGCATGACATCGTGGAAACAGCCCGCAAGCAGGGGTATGTCACCACGCTGCTGAACCGCCGCAGGTATTTGCCGGACATTCACAGCAAAAACTATAACTTGCGCAGCTTTGCAGAGCGCACGGCGATGAACACCCCCATTCAGGGATCTGCGGCCGACGTGATTAAGCTCGCCATGGTGCATATCGACGAAGCGCTGCGAATGAGCGACCTGAAAGCTCGGATGTTGTTGCAGGTTCACGACGAACTGATCTTTGAATGCCCAGAGGTTGAACTCGAAGCACTCTCTGACCTCGTGCGAGAAAACATGGAAAACGCACTCATGTTGAATGTGCCCCTAAAGGTCGACATCAACGCTGGGCCGACATGGTACGATGCGAAGTAGGAGGCAGAACATTGCCGGAATTGCCCGAGGTTGAAAACATACGGAGAAGTTTAGAATCCCTGGTTGTTGGTAAAACCATTCAACATGTGGAGGTTCGTCTGCCGCGCATTGTCCGCACGCCTGACGACGTGCGGCAGTTTGAATTCATGCTTAGCGGTTGCACCATCGAGGGTGTCGGCCGCCGCGGCAAGTATCTGTTGTTCGACGTTCCACCATATATACTAGTTTCGCATTTGCGCATGGAAGGGCAGTACCGGCTCGCGGAGCGTGGCGAGGATATGGCGCCCCACACCCATGTGGTGTTCCACTTTACCGACGGCACGGAGTTGCGGTACCGGGATGTCCGGCAGTTCGGCACCATGGACCTCATTGCCCCGGGTGAACCGCTTCCGAAGGGACTCCAATCCCTCGGGTTGGAACCGTTCGATCCACTGCTGAACCCACTCTCGCTCTACCAACGCATTCACCACCGTACCGCGTCCATCAAAGCCGTACTGCTGGATCAGACCGTCCTCGCTGGACTCGGCAACATCTATGTCGACGAGGCGTTGTTTCGCGCCGGTATTCACCCCGAGCGTGCCGCCAACCGCCTGACCAAGGCACAGTGCGAGCGTTTGCTTGGGGCCATTCGGGATGTGTTGCAGGAGGCCATTGCCGCGGGCGGATCGTCGATAAAGTCATACGTGAACGGATACGGCAGGCATGGCGCCTTCCAAATGGCGCTAAGCGTCTACGGACGAGACGGCGAACCGTGCCGAGTTTGTGGCACAGAGATTATCAAACTTCGCGTGGCCGGGCGTGGGACTCACGTCTGTCCAGTGTGTCAGATGCGTCCCCGTAAGCGGCGGACATCACACAACGGTACACTGCTACTGACGGCAGGGGAAAAGGAGTTTGAAGCGTGAGCTTGATTGTCGGACTCACAGGCGGCATTGCTACGGGGAAAAGTACTGTGACACAGATGCTTCGTAACCTTGGCGCGTACGTCGTGGATGCAGATGTTTGGGCCAGACGCGTGGTGGAACCAGGTTCACCTGGCCTTCAGGAGATTGTTGAATCGTTCGGTGAGAACGTCCTGAACCCCGACGGGACGCTGAATCGACAAGCGCTCGGAGCCATTGTGTTTCACAACGCTGAAGCCCGTCAGCGGTTGAACGCCATCACCCACCCAAAGGTTCGTGAAGGCATGAAGCAGGAAACTGCAGAATACGTTCGCACGCATTCCGGCGAGCCTGTGGTGTGGGACGTGCCATTGCTCTTTGAGGGAGAGACGCACCGTCTGGTCGATACCACAATCGTCGTTTACGTCGACGAGGCGACACAACTGGCTCGCTTGATGGCACGTGACGGCATTACCGAACGGGATGCCATTGCGAGAATCCGAGCGCAGATGCCGATTGAAGACAAGCGGAAACTGGCCGATTACATCATCGACAACCGGGGAACTACGGACGAGACCAGAGAGCAGGTGGCACGCATATGGAAAATTCTCCGCAGTCAAGCAGTGGATCCGCGTTGAGAGTCCTCGTTTTGAATCGACGCGTGCTGTTGTCCGTTGTACTGCTTGTCTGTGTAGTATGGCTCATTACATCAAATACATTCTGGCGCTGGATGTATCCGATTAGCTACCAAGACACCATCCAGAGCTCAGCGTCTTCCGCTCACGTCGATCCGCTCCTTGTCGCCAGCGTCATCCACGTGGAGAGCAAGTACAAGACGCAAGACGTGTCCCACGCAGGCGCGATTGGGCTCATGCAGCTGATGCCCGATACAGCGCAGTGGATTGCCGAGAAGATGTCGACCACTGGAACCCATCTTGGCTACAACGCCAGCAGTCAAAATTCCGTCTTGGCACGCCCGGATCTCAACATCAAATTGGGCTGCTGGTACATTCGATATTTGACAGACCTGTTTCATGGCAACATAGTGGCCGCCATCGCAGCGTACAACGCCGGCCCCAAGCGCGTGACGGAATGGCTTCGCGATGGCACATGGAACGGGCAACTCGAAACCATCAACAGCATTCCGATTGGCGAAACGCGCCATTTCGTGGACCGCGTCTTCTACAACTACAATTTGTACAAGCGTATATACGGCCGTGATGCACAGTGGCAAATTCGGTCGAAATAACCAACTTTCATTAGGTTGACATGTCCCTCTTTCATCCGTATAATCTAACTCGTTGGCTGTTCGGTGGAAAGTCCTCCGTCGGGCGGTCAGCCATATGTCGGGGTGGCGGAATTGGCAGACGCGCACGTTTGAGGGGCGTGTGGGTTTCCCGTACGGGTTCAAGTCCCGTCCTCGACACCAAATATTGCATAGAAAATGGATCCTGGTAGTCTACCAGGATCCATTTTCGTTTTGTATGGTCCAATCGCAGGTGAATGCACGGTTTCTGTTGAATATGTGGACTAACAAGGGTGAGAGGAGGAGCGACGCAAGGTTAAAAATCACAACAGCAATTTTATCAGATAACTATGAATTATATTTCTCGTCCATGGGGATGAAGCTGAAACGAAGATGGTATTCGGTCCAATGACGATGGGCAGAGGGAAGCCGGTACATACGGCGAAAATGCAAAGAGAGGGTGAATTTACATGAGAACAGCGGTTGTGACTGGGGCAGCAAGGGGAATTGGTTTTGCGATAGCGGAAGTGCTTGTTGCTTCAGGATACCGAGTTGTGCTTGTCGACGTCTTAGATGCCGTTCATGAGAGCGCAAGAGCACTGAATGATCCGTCTCGTGTGCACTCGGTGCAGGCCGACATCCGAAACCAAAGCGAGGTAAAAGCACTCTTTGCAGACGTGGCCAATCGCTACAGATCCGTAGATGTCGTAGTGAATGTCGCAGGCACCTGCCATCGTGACTCGTTTGAAGAGATGAGTATAGAGCACTGGCAGACGGATGTCGACACAAATATGACGGGTACCTTCTTGATGTGTCAAGCTGCGATTTTTCCGTATATGAAGCGACAGAGATACGGGCGAATTATCAACATCGCTTCCGTTTCCGGCAAGGTGGGTGGTATCGGTCCGATTCACTATGATGGTTCCGGAGGACGTTCCGGGATTGCGTACGCGGCATCCAAAGCGGGGGTGATCAACATGACGCGGTGGATGGCGAAGGAGGTTGGTAAGTGGGGCATTACATGCAACTCGGTGTTGCCCGGCCCAATTGCCACCGACATGACCCAAGGTCATCAATACAACATGGACGAGGTCCCTGTAAAAAGATGGGGGACACCTCGGGACGTGGCCGAAGCGGTGGAGTTCCTGGCCCGCGAAAGTTCGTCATTCATTACTGGGGCTTGCCTTCACGTGGACGGTGGAATCGTAATGGCATAATGAAGTTTAACTCTTATTATCTCAATATTACTTTCAATTCTGATTGGGTAAGGAGGAGTCCATGTGAACATTGGTCGCTCCAGGTGGTACCGGATTGGGTTTCTGTTGTTCCTGATGTACCTGGTCGCTTTCGTGGATCGTTCAAACATTGGAATGGCCGCACCAAATCGTACGGCTTGACATCAGGCTCCACAGGTGTTCTGCTTTCTGCTTTCTTCTGGGGTTATGTGATTACCCGGGTTCCCGGTGGCTGGGTTGCAGTAAAGTACAGTGTGAAAAGGGTTCTCATTGGGGCCTTGGTGGCTTGGGGCACAATGGCCATATTGACTGTGCCCTTCTTTAACAGCCTGCTGGCGGTTCGGTTTATCATGGGGCTGGCCGAAGGCGTGGTTTGGCCATCGTTCGCCGTGATGTTCGTCAACTGGTTTCCGGAAGATGAACGCGCACGCGCCATCAACTTTAGTGAAATGCCATTGCCGATTTCGTCTCTTATCATGGCGCCGTTGGCAGGGTGGATGATCCTCACGTGGAACTATCATGTGATGTTCATATTGCAAGGTCTTCCGCCTCTCATCATGGCGGTCATATTCGGGTGGCTGGGTTCTTATTCCCCGGAGAAAGATAGCTTGATTTCGGAGTCAGAGCGTACCTTCCTGGCGGAGCACCGTTCCACGGCGGTGAAGGAAACCGGATATGTCTGAGAAATCATGGCAAACTATCAAATTAGATCTTTTGCGTCATTTACTTCCTTTGGGTCAATGGTATGTATAGTTTTGGTTTATGGCTGCCAAGCCTCGTGAAGCAACTGAGTCACTCCGGCATCCAAGCGATTGGGTTGATCTCCGCGTTACCCTTCATTTTGGCCACCATCGCCATGTATCTGAATGCAACTTGGTCTGCGGCGTGGGACAAACCGTACATGGTTTGTGGCGGTGCCTTTGCTGATTGGCGGTAGTGCACTTGTGGTTGAGCACTTCATTGGTTTCAACTTGGTCGTCAACATGATGATTCTCATTGTGGCGGGTATCGGGATCTACGCGGCATTCGGCCCTAGGTGGGCCTGGTATATGTCCTTCGTCCCTCGCAATCAGACAGGTCCGGCCATGGGACTGATTAACTTGGTCGGTAACTTCGGTGGAATTGTGGGTCCAATTGTCGTAGGTATGGCCGAGCACGGCAAGAATCTCATTAACGGCTTTTACATTCTGGGATTTGCTATGCTTCTGGCCTTTCTCCTCGTAGTTTTGGTTGCTGGGCGATTCCGCATACCTTTGGAAAACACGCAGTAACTGCGAACGGATCTGGAAATGAATCGCGTGTGAGAAAGCGCTCTACCGAACAACAGGTACCGAATTTCCGGAAGGTTGGTGCGGGCATGGGCACTTGGGAAGACCATCTGCTATTGAGGATGATGATATTCGCTGTGTCCCGCTTGATGCCGGTATGGATCCTCTTATGCGCAGCGACAGCCTTTCGGTTTCACGCTGTATTCATCGGGCTAGGGTCCTTTGTTGGACTGGAGATTGGTTGTGTGATGTTTCTGATGGGCATGACCTTAGACGTGTCCAGGTTGGTGCCGTTGCTCAAAAAATCTTGGCCTGTCGTCTTCGGCTCTATTGGTAAGTGGGTGTTCGCCCCGGTCATCGGTGCCATAGTAGCTGCTGTCTTCTTTGGAACACAGACTGCAACCGCTGCTGGTATCGTGATGGCTGGTATTGTCCCGAGCGGAACGTCGGCCAACCTCAATTCGCTCATCGGTGGTGGTGACGTAGCGTACAGTGTAGCCATGTCCGCCATGGACACACTTGTAGGTCCCCTCTCACGCCACTGTTAGCCAAACTTTGTGTTGGTGCCGGCGTGCATCGCATACCTTCCGTTTGTATGGAAGATGCTCAAGATGGTCTTCTTGCCGTTGATATTTGGAGTTCTCATCCAATCCATCGTTCCCAAGGTGAATACCGCCGTCGCGCCCATCACACCGATACTCTCCGCACTGGCTTTGTATGGAATTGTCCTTGGCATTGTGTCGGGGGCGTCAAATGTGCTGGTCCACAACGCCCGAACGCTTCCTCTCATCGGTTGTGCGGTCACTCTTCAAGTTGGGGGCAAATGATGGTGGGGTACTTGTACGGACGGGTACTCCGATTGGAGGAGAGCAGTTGCCTCTCTCTGGTGTTCCAAGTGGCAATCGGCAATTCGTCGCTTGCAGCTGTTCTGTCCAACGAAGTCTTTGGTGCGTTGGCAGCCGTGGCAGCGATTGCGAACATGGTGTGTAACTTGACAATGGGAAGCCTATTGACTGTTCTTTTGGGGAGGGACGACAACACCAAAGGAACCGAAGCTTGAACCATTCAACATCGTTGTCGTAAGAGTTCTATGGAACAGCTACGCTAAGGTAGTCTTTTTTAAGAATATGTATCTACTCAACGCTTGCTTTTCGCGCAACTGGAAGACAGTTCCCAATCATCTCTCGCACCATGAAACAGGCGCAGCGCGAGTTTCCGTGCCGCTTCTTTCATGTGGTAAGAGAGACTGGGTTGGTAGGAAGTATTCGGCTTCTGCAAGGAGTCTCCGGAACAGACATCGGGACCAAACAGGGCTCCCCGGGACATCATTTGTAGTCTTCCCGCATCCCTCAATATGTGATACGCTAATTAGCAAATAGTACATACCAATTGCGGGGGGAATGTACAAAATGACCATCATTGTCTGTCAAGGTTGTAATGATGTCATAGACTACGTCGACGGTGAGAAAGTAGAAGTACTGTACGGGCAATGTCCGGATTGCCAGTTACCGACGGAACGGCAGGGAGAGGTCATTGCACAGCATCAAGGGGATCATCACGTCAGGTTTGTAAGCGCTTAATCCATACGCAGAGATGCCACGAACGCAACACGACATCGTGAAGGTTGCCATTACACAAGCCAGGGATGTACTTGTAACCGACCTTACGTTACATGATCATGTCATAAACAAAAGCCATCGGAAGCGATGAAGGACGACTTCATCTGTTTTCGATGGTTTTTTGTGTCCAAAAGGAGAACGACTGTCCGTACCGCATCTCGCCATCCCGCTGTTTCGCGACGAAGGTCCTCGATGGACAAAGGGATCGGCCTTATTGGTGATTTTACAGCAGATGATGACCATCCAGCGCTGTATGGAACAATGGGTCATTTGTCATACATGGACGACTTATCGTTTGTACTTCTTTACGCAGGAGCCGTTTAAATGGACGAATGACTAGGACATTCGCTCACTAGATGTTCATACATGTAGTATATCTTCACGCAAAGGGAGAGTGTCAGAGATGGCTGAAAAAAAGTGGGAATACAAATATCCACAGGACCACGAAAAACACGTTAAGTACAAACATGTACACGAGTATGAATCTGTTTCTGAGCCCGAATCGCCAGCAGTACAACCAAAATACGGTTACTATCCTCATGTAGTGGGTAAAGCGACGGTAAAAGTTCAAAAAGTAAAAAAGGTATACGATCCAGGTTACGCTGCACATGTACCGCAACCGAAATCTCACCATTGTCCGCCGATAGTGTGTGATCCACGGTACGTTGTTCGGGATTGCTACATCCCGCGTGAGGTTCCTGTTGTTCATCCCATTGTAAACGTCAATAGACATGTCATTGTGAACGTGCCGAAGCATTACTATCAACCAATCACAAGAAATGTGGTTGTTGATCCTGGATGCCCCTGCCCCCATCCCGGTTATTATTAACAGCGATTTGTAAAAGAGAGACGAACATGCGTACGCTACATCACTGATATGGAGGGGGGTAACGAATGATGGACGGATTGTTTGGTGGATATACCCGATGGGCAGTCGTATTCCTGATTATCTTCGTGTTGTTCTTCCTGTTAGTTCCGGCTTATGCTGGTTATACTGCAGCTGCAGCAACACCGTGCGGTGGCTACGGCGCGTACGGTGGTTACGAATCTGGCTATGGTTATTGATCTGTGTTATAAACACCTGCCCTGAAGGCGGGTGTTTCTACATATGATGGGGTTCAGATAGGTATCCATGTTGGATGCGCTCTGTTCACTTACCTTCCCGATACAAACGAAAACCGTTTTCCAACCACGCGAAGAAAAAGGAGAACGGATTTCTACACAAAGAATGGCGGGTGCCGATGTACACAACCGCCCTTTCGAAAAAATAAATGGTCACTAGGCCGGGCCTTGGATCGCCTAAGAACCAGTGTGGAGATGCATCCACTCAACCAAATAGACGAAACCGTGGTTGGATGGCCTTTTTACCGTGTACGTAACGCTGGTTGATCACGCTCCAGTCGAGATTTCGAAAGAATGCATCGATGTATTCTCCGCGGGACGTTCCATAGTCGATGTAGTAGGCGTGTTCAAACACGTCCATGGGCAGAATTGGCACGGACTGGATGACGTGGCCGTTGTGCTGATCGTCCGTGATGTAGATGAATAGTTCTTCCAACTCCGGATCCAACGCGAGAATCGCCCACCCCCGACCGGACAACCCAGCGCCCCGAAACTCGGCGAGGAAACGGTCATAAGACCCATACTGGCGCTCAATCGCTTTCACAATGTCTCCACCAGGTTTGCCTTTGCCGCCGAGTTCGGCAAAGTACAGTTCATGTAACTTCACACCATCTAAAGCATAGCTTTCACCGCGCTTGAGGGCTCGAATTTCACTGTAGGTGGCATTGCCCTTGGCAAGGTCAACTTGTTCAAGCTTCGCCCGGGTTTCGTTCGTTTTGTTCACGTATCCCTCATACAGTTTATAGTGCTCATTGATGGTGCGGGCTGAAATGCCGTTGAGTTTCAGTAGCCGGTCCGGCAAAGGCCGAGCCTTTCGTTCCTTATACATGCACATCCCTCCTCGACGTATTCTGTCACCACGGTTCAGTCGAACCCAGTTGGATCTGACGACGTATCCTATGCAATCGCCTATGATTTGTGTTGGCATACGCCCATGGAGCAGATGTACGAAGCAAGGAAAGAAGACACTCCCTACAATGTAGGGAGTGTGGTTCAGGATGCTGTCTCATCATTGCGTTGTTCACATCGTTTCATGATGGAGGGGATAACATCCATTACGTGAGTGGAATCAGTCGCCCTGTGTGGACATCGTAGATAGCTCCATAGATTGGAATATCGTTCGGAATGAGGGGAGATTTGCGAAGTATATCGATGTCGTTTTGGACGCTTTGTTCCAAATCGGCGAACGGTAAGAAGTCTATTTTTGAAGCGGCTTTGGCGGAATCCGGACCAAGACGTTGCGAGATTTTGTCGTACAATTCCTCATTTTTAAATGTCATCATTCCGCAATCCACGTGGTGCAGGACAAGGATTTCATTGGTTCCCAGCAGTTGTTGAGAAATGACAAGCGAGCGAATGGCATCCTCCGTCGCGCGTCCACCTGCATTCCGAATGACATGGATGTCTCCGAGTTCGGCACCAAGAGCCTGCAGTGGGTCAATTCTGGCATCCATGCAGGTGAGTACAGCAATTTTCCTCGCTGGCGGAATGGGCAGCTGACCTTGAGAAAATCGTGCTGCGTACGCGCGGTTCGCTTCGAAGAGCTTTTCCACTTGGGACATCTGCGACGCCTCCTCATATAATGTAAAGTAAACCTAGTTGTTTTATATATTTGTGCATGACTGTGGCATTGTCAACATCGCGCTTCGCTCGTCCGTTCTTCGACCACCGATTAATGGGGGGTCTGTATATTGCCTGTGTTGGTCACTGTGACCCAGGCAATGGTGGCCGTGTGTCCACCAAATGTTGTTCCGTCATCCCCTTGAAGTGGCGGCATCTGGTCATACACTTGAAATACGTAATTTCTGCCTTCCATGTGGTCAAGATGCACACGCAGATTCGGGTCTGACAGCTGATCCTTAAACTTTTCTAACACCATCAGATAAGCTTCAGTGACTGTGATTTGTTGACCGACGTTTGAAGTATCGGACGAAACTGAGTGTTGTGCAGATGAGCGTATGTCTGATTGACTCGATGGCGCTTGAGAGTCGGTGTAGATTTGCCAAACGGTTCCGTTCAACATGGAGTTGAGGTGAAGTCGATTCAGAACTTTCATCACGTACCATGCGGGCATGTATGTAGACTGTTGTCCTGAAGCGGGGTCCTCCGCTACAATTTCGTTAACCTTTTGCAGGTAGCCGTTTACATAAATCGAGCTCGATCCGATGCCTGGCTGAACATCATTCAAATCCAGCGTCCGGGATGTAGTGAGGCTCCACGCATGGTTGTGCCACGTACTGTGAATATTGAGTTTACCGAGCGCTTTCATGAGGTACCAAATCGGGACATACGTGGCGTTGTCGTGGACGAAACCATATGGTTGAGAGATGGGGTGTTGATTGTCATGTATTGGATGGGGAATTGACATTCGCAAACGAGGGTACAGGGCTGGAAACGACGGCAGTACTCGCACAAATGGTAGTAGCACACAGAGAAATTAGGCTCTTCTTTTTCAATGATACATCTCCTACACAGTCCTACGAGGTTAGTTGTCGGGTCCGGGCGAAGGATTCCCTACACCGTTCATAAACTGTTACTCACCCCGAAAGGGTGTCATCCGTTCTTTCGATTCGGACTTTATCATCAATATATTCATCATCTAAGATTCGATAGAATGGCACATTTTATGTCGGTTTTCATCTTAGAAGGAGGACCCTCATGAGCAAACAGTGGACGGCTGACATTCCCATCACTGAAAGACTGGTTCAAGATGTGTTAGAGCGGCAGTTCCCGCAACTCGTCCCTATTCACCTACAACCGCTCGGTGAGGGATGGGATAACTCGTTGTTCCTGGTCAATGAGACCTATGTTTTTCGCTTCCCTCGGCGTACGATTGCTGTTGGCTTAATCAAGATGGAGAATCGCTTGTTGCCAGCGTTGTCCCCACATCTGCCTATTCCAATTCCGAATCCATGCTTTATCGGGCAGCCAACGACCGCGTATCCCTTTCCCTTCTCGGGATATCCGAAAGTATCAGGTACTGTCCCGTATATGCTACATCTGACTGATGCGCAACGTACGCAGTCAGCCGTACGTTGGGCTGAATTCCTTCGTACTCTCCACGGCATTCCCAAGCATGACGCACTTGAATGGGGTATTGCTCGTTCGGACTATATCGGTCGCATGGACGTCGATAAGCGTATCCCTATGTTTATCGCCAAAGTCGAAGAGGCCCACAATCAAGGGCTGATTGACAATCCATACGCTCTGCTTCAGATCACTCAGAGTTTACCGACGACGGACTACGTTAAGCAGCAGCAATGTAGTGCTGTGGTCCACGGCGACTTGAACTTCCGAAATTTCCTGGTGAATGATGACGGTGTTCTCAGTGGCGTGATCGACTGGGGGGACGCGCACATCGGTCACCCTGCCGTTGATCTCTCCGTTGTGTACAGTTTTCTCCCATCAAGCGCCCGACCTCTTTTTTGGAAGGCATACGGTGAAGTGCGTCCCGAAACGCGCTTGTTAGCCAAATTCCGATCCCTGTACACAAACATCGTCATTCTTATCCACGCGCATGATATTGGCGATACACAACAACTCTTTGAGGCGAAGCGAGCGATTGCGTTGTGTACCGAGGAATTACAGTGAGCTGTGGCTCAAGCATTTGGAGAAGGGGCAACGCCCAAAGAACATGAACAACTGAACAACCCAGCCTCGGCATGAAAATGAGACGGGGTTCCTTACAGCATCATCCCTCTCAATTTGGATGCAGATACAATGCCGCTTCGTGTACGTCAGTTCCAATCATCCGAATCGCCGCTGGAGAACACAGAGGATTTCTTGTGCTCCGAAAAAAACGGTTCAAGTTTGTGAAGTGATGCTTCTGGCAATCCTGTTTCAATCATGGGAAAGACAATGCGTTCCTCTTTGCGAATGTGCTCACGCAATAATTCTCCAAGTTCGCTTATCTTCTCATCGTGCCCATCGATGGCTATCTCGCTGACCAAAGTCCGGATTCTCATTTGTTCTAGAAGGAGCTCACGGATCTCGGGGACATCAATCGGTTGATGTTTC
Source organism: uncultured Alicyclobacillaceae bacterium (assembly GCA_963788285.1). GTDB lineage: Bacteria > Bacillota > Bacilli > Alicyclobacillales > Alicyclobacillaceae > Alicyclobacillus_A. The sequence continues at coordinate 38,204 of CAWBGB010000016.1, read as the reverse complement.
GCAAATTCCGGCAGCAAGTATTCTTCTTCTTCGCGAAAATGTTCTCTTCCTCCGTGTTCCCAAAAATCACGCAGCTTGTCTCGAATGACGTCGGGTGATTCCTGTTGCTGAATCAGCATTTGCGCAACGACAAGTGCATGATGATGGTGTCTTGATAGTGGCTGTAACGATGGATGTCTCTTTCCCGGCTTTGTATTCAACATCCGGTCCTCCTCAAAGGAATCATTTCCTCGAACATTTAGCCTAGAGCTTGTGCTACAGCGTGAGCCATGTGCCTGTGGTATCTTTATAATAGGAAGGAGGCAATGGCTATGGACAAATACGGACCATTATATCATCGCAATGGGGCCAAGATTTGGCCAAAGCCGCTGGCCAAGCTCTTCATTGGCATCGTGATATTGATTGGGATTGGGGAATTTGTCCTTGGCGCACTGGCTGCTCTTCGATAGTCTTGGGCATCCAGTGAATGATTGGTTCATGTACGTATGTACGATACATCAACAATGTATGCTTTGTCGGAAAGACGGTGGATTCGCCATGATGCTATACCTGGCATCACCTTGAAGGCGGGTTACTCCGCCTTTCCATCCATCGTCTACCGTGCATCATTTCATCTCTCCAAGAGAAACCTCTGATGCGCGAAATCACCTGTGAATTCTCCGTTATTTATTGCCATGTTGCCATGGTGTCATGTCACATACCGCACAATTCACTCTCATTCTCCCTGTCACAATAGGACTGCAGAATCGTATAACTATCGTTGCAGGGTGTTTCACATGCAAACGAAGGTGGGGCACCTTTTTTTCGGCATTGCGGAGGCCAGTCAAATTGATGATACATACTTGCCTTCACGCGCTTGTCAAAATTCGTCGTGACTTACATCACACTGCTGTAAAACGCCGGAATACAAGTTCTGCACGACTTCGAGCTGTTCAAGGACTTGACCAGGGAGGAGTTGCAACACGTGCACGATTTGGCGGTAGAACGAAACTACGGGCGCGGCGAGCACCTGTTTATGGAAGGTCAAGAACGCGAATCGGTGTACTTCATCCGCCGCGGAATCATAAAAATCTTAAAGGTGGACGAAGAGGGTCGTGAACATATGTCAACATTCTCGGGAAGGGCCAGATGTTTCCCTATGTCGCCTTTTTCTAAGATTCACCACACCTCGGTACCGCGCAGGTGGTGGAGTCCGCCGTGCTGCTCGCTATTCGCCGCGCCGAGTTTGACGCTTTATACGCCCTGACATTACGCGCAACTTGATCCGGGTGATGGGTGACAAGATCCTGCAATTACAAGGAAAGTTGCAACAACTGGCGGTGTTCGATGCGCATGAACGCGTCATCGCATTGCTTCGACACTTTACAGAAGAATATGGTGAACCGAGGCCTGATGGCATTCACGTCAAGCTGCCGGTCACACACAGAGAAATGGCACACATGATTGGCATCACGCGCGAATCGGGGAACCGCGCGTGGAACCAGTTGCGCAGGGACGGAGTCCTCAGCGGCGAGAGGGATGAGTGTGTCCTTCACATGGAACGGCTCGTTGGGCACCAGGAAGGGGGAAACGGAGGATGCTTTCGGTGTCTTCGGTGAGAGTAGTGCCCAGAGTATTCATCTGTCTCGCATTCTTCAACTTTATGGTCGGCGCCATCCTGGGCGGTTGGATGGCTGCCGCACCCAATACGTGGTCGACGGTGGGACCGATTCATGACCATGCCGATCTACGGCATGACGTACGCAGTTCTGGCGCTGTTCGCCGGAATCCGACCACCGGGTACATGGGTGGGTTGACTACACATGTGCATGGCAGAGGCCGCTGTTATGGTGATTGTCGCCGCATATGCCGTATAGTCGCCACTCGTTTTGCCCGTTGGATTGACGTTCAAGCCATCGCTTCCGTGCTCTTTCTTGTCAATATCTTGTCGGCAGTGTTTTCGTCCAGGTGCAAAACTCGGCCTGGAACGGACCTCCGAACCTCCAGCGTGAATATGGATACCAGCCATGGTTCGGGCATGGCTGCGTCGAAACTGTCATTTCATTGGCGTAATGCTCAGTACATAGCTACGGACCGCGTAGCGCAATACGGAACAGACATTTCGTTGATCATTTTCATTGTTGGCGCTTGGTGGATGGCGTTGGCAACGTATTTTGGACGGATGTTTCCACAGACTCTGGAGCCGCAAGGGCCATTCTACTCGAATACTACGGATGGATCTCCGGCACTGTCCTTGCGGTGTCCCTGCACCTACTGCCACGCCTCACCCAGTTCACGGGCCTAAGAAACAAAGTGGAAGGCATCGGACAGGTCCTGTGAGGGATTGGGCTTCTGTTGTCTGTTGCGGGCACTGGTGCTCCCGTTGTTGCTTCGGTCGGCGTGCGCCTACTCGGTATGTCCTTCACTTGGAACGCATCCGTGTACTTATGGGTGCTGGCCACTTCGCGTCCTCCAGTGGATGGTCGAGTGACAATGACACAGCCAAGTCGCTTTGCCTGGTCGGCCAGCTTTGTGTTCGCGTGGTGACTGGGTGTATGTCTGCTACTCGGGAGTCACCCGCTCTCCTTGTTCTCCCTCCATCTTTTGTTTCTCGGTTGGATCACGAGACTCGTCTACGGGGTGGGATACAGCCTCTTCCCACTGATGTTGGGCAGTCAGTTGCCGCATCGCCTCATAGCACGGGTCCAACTCCTCTGTTCTGCCGTGGGTGCGACGTTGATGGACATCGCATTCAGTCCCATTCCATGCGATGGGGGTGCAAGCCATGCTCGCCATAGGGGGGACTGGCGGCGCTTGGCGCAGTGACGTTCTTAGTGCAGTGGCTGCTGACCAAACTCAGAGGGTGAGCAGTTACTGTCTAACCCCCCCATACAAAGCCCTGTTGCAAATCGTCTCCCCTAGGCAGGCAAACGGGAGAACTTTCTCGCGAATCCCTCTCTCCTCCAGTCTGCTCAGCCATTCTGTCACCCCTCAGGTAGTGACAAAATGCCGGCGATATGCCGTTCGCGCACTGTAACGCGAAAGGTGTGACCTGTCTCATAAACTTCCGAGTTGGTCAGGCCATAATAAAGTGCGTCGTTGCATCGAATAAGGAAGGAGTTGTGGAAGGTGGATGTGTACCCACGACGATTGACGTGCGACAGTTCCCATCGTCCGTCAAGCAAAAGAGGATTCTCACCACATAGAATGCACTGGCCACTGGGGCATATGCTCTAGGTCAATGATCACGATCCAAAGCCTCTATACTACCAACTGGCCGTGGAGTATCCCGGATGCTTTGAGTCGAACTGCGTCGAAGGGGGTTGGAGCGATGGCAGGTGGAAATCACCAAGACTTCATCCACTTGAACCAGATGGTTCACTTCAGGGAAGGAGGGAGCCAACCAAGACTCGGAAGATTGTATGAAATTCGACCGATGCGGGGAAGCTAATGCCCATATTCATTCCCCGTTGGAGAGTGGTTGACAATGGAAACGGTAACTCTATCGGTAATAGGTTTCAATGTGAACGCGGTTACGAAAGCCTTGCAACGGTCACGCGGTGTGCAGAGCGTGGACGTAGATCTTGTAGAAAACATTGCGACCATTACATTTGATGAAACGGAAGTAAACCAAGAGACCCTTCAGCAAGTTGTAACAGGAACAAAACATCACTCGAACTGATGTATGCTCTGAAGCATTGTGCCTGCGCGCGCATTTCTGTATCCCAGTCACTCTTGAGGAACTGACGGTCAAGTTTGCTCCAACGATGATATAAGGCGTAGTTTAGTGTTCTGTAAGCTCAACGTCGGTCAATGCGGATATGCTCTTGTATGCTCGGTCTACCTGCAAGGAATGGCTTTTGCATAGTTGACCAATTCAAGATATACTCTCTTGCGGAGATCGTATATCTGCGCTGAGTTCCTTATGGGAAGCGGGGGAACCACTCTATCGGGGCGAATCTGGCCGTTTATGCCGGTAGGGCATTACGTCGTGTCCGAGTCCGTCAGCTCACTTCGTAAGCGCGTTTAGAGACCTACGGTATGGGTGTATCGTTTGTATTTTAGTTTACAATGTCTATCCAATGCCGCCCAACGCGGATGGCTATCATACAAAACGGACTAGGAAACATTTACATATAGAGAGAATCCTGTTTTCCGAATGTCGGTAAACAGGTAAAAAGGTCCATAGACGGTTTTGTTGGCTGATGGTGCGGACGTGCCTGGCCTCTCCCCCACGTTCTCGAGGCTGAGTGATCAGCGCAGCGATGAAGGGAGACCTGAACATCGTGCACCTTGTATTAGACTTAGGCAGCTCAACGTTTCGAGCAGGCGTGTCCGGGCGGGAGGACTTTATCAGTGAACCGTGTGTCATTGCCTACGATGTAAATGGGGACGCCATTATTGGCACTGAGGCTGCGCAAATGATAGGCCGAAATCCAGATCTGGTCAAAATTACCACGCCCATTCAATGGGGAGCTGTGAACGACTTCAGCGCTGTGGTGGACATTATTCGTCACGTAGCGAAAACATGTCTGCCCGGTCGCCTTCGGCGAAAGTTTACGCTTACAATGGCGATTCCTTCAGGACTCACACAGGTAGAACGCAAAGCTATGGTGGAAGCTGGAAAGACCGCTGGGGCAAAAGATGTGACTCTCGTGAATTCCGGTGTTGCTGCGGCGTGGGGAGCGGGCCTTCCCATTCAGGATCCCGTCGGTTGCCTGGTCGTAAGTTTAGGCGCGGGTGTCACTGAGGCGGCCATCTTGTCGATGAAGGGAATCGTGGACAGTCGGAGCCTCAATGTCGGCGGACGTTCCATTGACCACGCCATCATCGAGACGCTGAAGAAGGACTACTCGTTCTTGATTGGACAACTAACGTCCGAACAACTAAAACGCCGGTGCGATTCGGAGGACGGAACGGGCTCGATAGAGGTCAAGGGACGAAATCTCAGCACAGGCTTGCCAGACAGTTTAAAGGTTCCGTGCTCTCTGGTACAAAGTCAATGGGAAAACTACTGCAATACCATTGTGGACCTCATCGTACAAACGCTCGCGTCGTGTCCGCCGGAATTGGTCGGCGACATTATGGACAGAGGGATTGTACTCGTCGGGGGAGGTGCCCGGTCCAAGGGTTTGGTGAAGCTGTTGATGGAGCGCACTGAAGTCCCCATGATTGTAGCTGACGATCCAGAAAACTGCGTCATTCGCGGACTTCTCAAGGACTCCATGGACACAAGAAACGCCGTATTAACGAACTTCTTCTCGAATCTGTCCCGTCCACAGCTACCGATTTCATCGAAGAAGTAATAGATGTTCAGTCTATGTTCACAAGCTTTTTGCTAGAATGGGACTAGCAAAAGGCTAGGAGGAGACATGTGAAAGCGAAAGTTGTTGGTCTTGGAATTGTGGTTTTGGTGATTGTTGTGGGTTTGGTGCAGCTATTGCGCCCGTTGCCGAACCCGCAACTGCAGTTGCAAGGAGCAGCGGAGAGTGTTGTGCCGGGAAAGGCACAGTTTTCATTTCCCAGTGAAGGCGAATCCGCTGTCGCAATAACGGGTGTGGGCTTGCTCGGTGCCACCGCAAATCAAACGCCGGTGCCCATCGCAAGTCTCACCAAGATGATGACCGCTTATGTGGTGTTGAAACATCATCCATTGTCAGAGGGCGCAGAAGGCCCCACACTTACCATGACGGCAGAAGACGAAGCATTGTACAAGAAAGACAAGGCTGCTGGGGATTCCGTCGTGAAAGTGGTGGCCGGTGACAAGTGGACCGAGCGGCAAATGCTCGAAGGCTTGATGTTGCCAAGCGGTGACAACATGGCGATGACGCTGGCCGACTGGACGGCCGGGAGTGAAGCTGCCTTTGTCAAGGAAATGAATGAAACCGCCAAGCAACTTGGCATGAATCACACGACGTATGCCGACGTATCTGGTGTCAATCCAGCGTCGAGGAGCACCGCCGTGGATCAACTGAAAATTGCCGACGCGGCAATGCAGATTCCGGCGTTTCGCGATATCGTCAAAGAGGCACAGGCAAATCTCCCGGGTGCAGGCACGGTCTACAATGTCGACTACTTTGTAGGAAAGAACGGAATCGTCGGTGTCAAGACAGGGAGTACATCCCAAGCTGGCGGTTGCTTTGTGTCTGCGATGTATCACAACGTCGGTGGCAAACAGGTGCTGATGCTGGGCGCCGTCCTGGGGCAGAAAGGCGGTCAACCGCTGATGGAGGCGCTACAAGCCAACTTGACGCTGCTTCAAGAGGCCGGAAAGTATATCACGACCGGTTCCATTTCGAAGGGCACTATAGTGGGTTCTGTAAGTGTACCTTGGCAAGCTCCAGTTCCACTCCAAACTTCCGAAGACGCTTCATACATCGTGTTTCCGGGTATGAGGGTAACAAGGAAGTTGGTTGGAGACAACTTGCAAATCACGGCTGGCGAACAAAAAATCACGGTTCCGCTAACCCAAACGACGCAACTGAAGAAACCGTCATTGAAGTGGCGATTGATGCGGCTGTCATAGAATTCGTTGGGCAACGTTCCTTCGTGGAGGCGTTGCCCAACGTTTTTTTCATGTCATCTCGTTTCCCATCGTTCATGTATGCTTATGAACATCATCCATAAAGTGAAGTGTTTTTCTTAACCAAACCGCTTCGGCTCTACACCTCATCGCAAAAAGCAGTACCGCCTGACATATTCCAAAACATGGTCGCTATTCTTTGGTTGCTTACCTCCGTGAAGCGAAACCCAAAATTCGTCGAGGCTTGTTGCGTATTCGCACCCGTTTGTTCAACAACGTCTGACTCCACTGTTGGGATTGGTTAAATTGGGAACGATACCATAAAATATATTTATGGGGTATTCTGGTGAAGAAACACATAAAACTGTTGTCCTCCCACTTTATGAACTGGCTGTACACTTGCCAAACATTGCGGGAGAACTCTGACATTCCGCTTCTAATGCTCACCTTAAAAAGGGAAAAATCCCAGAAAATCAAGGGATTGCAGCTCGGTACGGATGACTACTTAGTCAAACCGTTCGATCCACTCGAAATGACAGTCAGAGTCAAAGCCTTGTTGAGACCTCCTATCGTATCGCGGTCGAGCAAACCGTGCCAATTAGAAATGTGTCGCTGGATCGAAGAGGTTCACATCAAGCGCCTGCGCGAACGCTTTCCCGAGGACCAGCACGCGTTCATGCGACGGGGCCCCATATGCGAGGGCCCCGTCATATGGTCGTTGGAAGGCTCTGCCGGACCACCTCACGGCTTTCCTATCATTCGCATCGCGAGCCCGGAAATGGCCTTCATCATGAAGTTGTTGCTGCGATACTTGTCGTAAAAGTCCTGGAACGACGACTCACCGGCGATGACGCGAAAGGCATGATGAACAATGCCAGGGTGAGCGATGAACAGCTTGTGAATCTGTTTTGGGATGGTATGGAATATTTTTGAAGCTCGCCGAAACAGGCGCATTTCGGGCAGGATTTCCTGGTCAATCCGTCTCTGGTATTCGACAAACGGATGGTCCTCATTTTCACGGGCTGCTTGTAGCAACACATCTGCGAGAATGTTGGCACTGCGCAGGGCGTAGAAGATGCCTTCGCCCATCAGTGGATCGACCAGGCCTGCGGCATCGCCAATCAACGCAGCTCTGCCTCTGGCTACCGTGTCGTCGGAGCCTCCGACGGACAGAAAGAACCCCTTTTCGCTCAAAAACTCACCGTGGATCTGTTCACGGGCGAGATATTCCATCAGCTTGTCTTGAAGAAACCTGCCGTCACGCGTACCCAAGCCAATGCCCACTGACAAATGATCTCGCTTCGGAAATACCCAGGCGTATCCTTCGTCGATGAAGCCGTAATCAATGGCGACCGTCCCTTTGAATCGTTCCAGAAGAGCGTCGTCCACTTTCATTTCGTATTCGAGTGCCAAGATTTTCTCTTTGTTCGTCATCAACCCGAGATACTTCGCAGTGGGACTGTTTACCCCGTCCGCTCCTACTACATACCGACCGCGGTAGACGTGCGACTGTGTATGAACGGACACCTCGGTGTCGCCACACTCCACCTTTGTCACGTGACTGGCTGGACGGAAGTCGACACCCGCATCCATCGCGGCCTGGAGGAGCAGCATGTCGAATTCATCACGCATGACCATATAGATAAATGGCGTGTCCTTTGTGAACGTGTGGTGAAGCTGGCCGTTGCAACACAATTCCATGGCGGAAATCTTATCGTGGATCACTGGACTGACGTCGATGTCCAGTTGCTTGAAAGCGCGAAGCGTGAGCCCTCCACCGCACACTTTATAGCGGGGAAATGTAGACTTGTCCAAAAGGAGAACTTTCAGTCCCTGTTGCGACAACTTCCGTCCCAATGTGCTGCCGCTCGGGCCTGCGCCCACAATGATGACGTCATATGTGTCCGAGAAGTTCGACATACTTTCCTCTCCCATAATTCACGCTGGTTACTGTTATCCTGTTGAATCCTTCATGGCACAGGATAGCATTGATTTTATACCAAACAGAGAAGTGGAGGAAACGGAGACGCCGAAAGGCGTGACCGTGGAAGGTCAATGGCGAACGGGTACCCAATGCTTACCATGTTCACCAGTACCAATGGTCAGTCACGTAAATGCGCCCACCCCATAAACCAGGCAGGAATGCCCGCTGTCATGACACTCGTCAAAAGACATTCGGACAGTTGTTCTTTGGTCGCACCTTTCGCAAGGGCTCCTTTAACGTGGCGCCCAGCAACAGTTCCTTAAACCAGACCGGAGTCTCTTGGTCGCGGAGTACACTATTACGAAGATTGGTGTAGGAAACAAATGCTTCCGGATTGGATTGTCTCATCAACGACGCCCACTCTGGAATGAAGCCGAACTGGTTCAGGTAGTACGCTTCGTAAGATGGTATCCAATTCAGTCCCCAGTTGAGGATGAAGGGGATGCGCCGACAAGAAAGATGAGACTGGCGGCTTGTGTTTGATTCTTTAACTTTCGCGCCAGCCACCCCAGTGCACGGCGAATCGGCGGTGCCTCTGCTAGAGTACAGCCGGTGACAAAATCATTTGCAGAGCACATGTGAAAATGCCGCCGCCCCGGACGCCGGTGAACCGTTTGTTGACCAGACCGTTAAACGTCGTACCATTGATGAAAATAAAGTCAAGAATGATGACCATGCCTGTCAGCACTGACGAAAAGGAACGGGTCCGGCGAGCCGATACGGATGACAGATCGCTTGGCCTTCGTTGCTTTTCCAGACGTGTTGTGGCACCTCTGGGGCAACAAAAGAACAATCCGTCTGCAGTCTAAAACCCCATTGAAAACGCTCTACGGTAGAGTTAGTTCAATATTGCGGAGATCTATCGATGTATACAATATCTATTTTGAAAAAAACGAGCTTCACGAGTATTCTTGATCTTCATCTATGAAAACGCTATGCTTTCCGTAGATACGAAAAACATTTCTTGGTGTCACTGTGTGTTCAAGCATTCGATGAGTAAGCAAAGAACGCCAAGTATTTTGTCATTTCAGCATTGTCCATGCTGGATAGGCAATGGCTTGGCTTTTTGTGTGAATCTCGCGAAAGACGATGTGTCCCGCTTGTGCAAGGACATGACCTGTCGATAGGCATTGAGCCGCTGGTGTAACGGATTCAAACGCACGATTTCACGCCTTCCACAGATTCGGTCATTATAGCGCTGACGGTCGCATATCAGCGATACCGGCAGACCGCCTTACCGAAGTTGGCGCAACGAAATCATGCAATGAAATAGGAATCATGAATAAGGGGAGATAATGATGGCGAGAAACGTGTGGCTGGTAGAGTATGTTCGGACGCCGATTGGACGACAGGGCGGCGCGTTGAAGCGGGTACGTCCGGATGACCTAGGTGCTCTGGTGATTGGCGAGGTTGTTCGGCGTGCAGGGGTAGACCCGGGGCTGGTGGAAGAAGTCTATATGGGTTGTGCGAATCAGGCAGGCGAAGATAACCGCAATGTCGCGCGTATGTCGCTGTTGCTCGCCGGTTTGCCTGAACATGTTCCAGGTGTCACTGTGAACCGATTGTGCGCGTCCGGTTTGGAAGCGGTTACACAAGCGGCGAGGGCCATTGCACTGGGCGAGATGGATGTTGCGGTGGCTGGGGGTGTCGAGAGCATGACGCGCGCTCCGCTCGTGTTGCCAAAGCCAGAGATGGAATATGTACGCGGCAACCAAACCATGTGGGACACGACGCTCGGCTGGCGCATGGCCAATCCGAACTTCCCGTACCCGCTGGAAAGCATGGGGGAGACCGCTGAAAATGTTGCCGAACAGTTCCAGATATCGCGTGCAGATCAAGACGCATTTGCTTTGGAAAGCCAGCGGAAGGCGGCGGCAGCGAAGGACAAGGGGATCTTCGCCGAGGAAATCGTCCCTGTGACGGTCCGGGACAAAAAGAGTGAAACGGTCGTGACCGAAGACGAGCATCTGCGTCCGCAGACGACGCTCGAATCTCTAGCAAAACTGCGGCCGGCGTTCCGAGAGGGTGGATCCGTTACAGCAGGGAATTCCTCCGGTATCAACGATGGTGCGGCAGCGCTCTTGCTCGTCTCTGAAGAAAAGGGACGTGAACTAGGATTGAAGCCGCTGGCGCGTTATGTGGTGTCTGCTTCTGCCGGAGTCAGCCCGCGCATCATGGGCATCGGGCCGGTGTACGCGACGAGAAAGGCGTTGAAACTTGCCGGATTGCAAGTGTCCGACCTGGATTGGGTGGAACTGAACGAAGCGTTCGCATCCCAGTCGCTGGCTTGCGTTCGGGAACTTGGAATTGATGTGGCGAAGGTGAACCCGAATGGTGGGGCCATCGCGCTCGGACACCCACTGGGTTGCTCGGGCGCCCGCATTGTCGGCACACTGGCGCGGCAACTGCAACGCACTAACGCACGCTACGGCTTGGCAACGCTCTGCGTGGGCGTCGGCCAAGGTCTGGCGACCATCATTGAACGGGTTGATGCGTGAGATTTGTCTTCACGGGTCGTATTGACGTCTAGACCATAGTCCTGAAAAGACCCTTTCATTGACAGGCCCATGAAAACACTTCAGGAGTAGCGCACATGTGCTACTCCTTTTTTTCGTTCTCTCACTCATTGATTCCCCTATGTTGAACTTTGTTCATCACGCCTTCAGAAAACTAACCATAACATAGGTATTGACAAATAGTAAGTGACTATAGTATTGTAATCATCGTAAGTTAAACTTACAAACAGTAAGTAAATCAATGAAGATGGAAGGTGTACATTGATGAGTTATGGTTTGCTCATTATTCGTCTCGTTGTCGGTTTAACCTTTGCCGGGCATGGCGCACAGAAGATGTTTGGTTGGTTCGGGGGACACGGTCTCAAGGGAACCGCGGGATGGCTCGAATCGATCGGGATCAAGCCTGGCATGTTGATGGCGTTTTTGGCAGCTTTGGCAGAGATTGTCGGTGGACTTCTGTTTGCTGCCGGACTGTGGCTTCCGATTGCAGCTGCACTGATTGTGTTGACCATGTTGGTCGCTATTTTTACGGTTCATGGGAAGAATGGTTACTGGGTGACACAGAATGGCTTTGAATACAACCTGATTCTCATCGCGGTGGCGATTGGGGTTGCACTCGTGGGACCAGGTGCGTATTCCATCCACCTCGGGTAAGTCGAAGGGATGATGAGTAGAGATGATTCCGTCCTTCTTCATTGCCCACGGGGCACCGCTTCTTGCCATTGAGGACAATGAATATACGCAGTTTTTACGTCGGTTGGGTCAAACCTTGCCGCAGCCCAAAGCCGTTGTATTGTTTTCTGCCCACTGGGAGTCTGCAACTCAGAAGGTCAGCGAAGTCGACGAGTATCAGACCATTCATGATTTTGGTGGGTTCCCGGACGCCCTGTATCAGATTCAATATCCAGCCAAGGGCAGCCAGGCAATTGCGCATGACATTGAGGAATTATTTATAAAATGTGGTATACCTTTCGAGGTCGAAACGAATCGTGGATTGGACCATGGGGCTTGGGTTGTGCTTCGGCTGCTGTACCCGAATGCGGACATTCCTGTCGTAGCGATGTCGGTCAACCCACGTCTTCAACCCGAAGACCAGTACAACATCGGGAAGGCTTTATCTGCGTTACGGGAAAAAGACGTGCTCATCATGGGCAGTGGTGGTACGGTTCACAATTTGCGCGCCTTAGTATGGCAAGAAAATGTGATCCAAGAATGGGCGTTCGGTTTCGATGAGTGGTTGGAACGTCAATTGAAGACTTGGGATTTGGATGTGCTGTTCAAGTATGAATCCCAAGCCCCTAATGCAAGGCTCGCAGTGCCCCCTTATGGCAATGAGCATTTCATTCCGATTTTCTATGCCATGGGCGCAGCGGATGATGCACGCAAGGCAACCTTATTGCATCGTAGTTATCGGTACGGAAGCCTCAGCCACAGTGTGTGGCAGTTTGGTTGAGCCACAAAAGTCACAGCACTGGTTGTAATCCGAAACACCCCCATAGAGCGGTTAGCACATAGGGCCCTTCTCCTGTGTCCGTTCTTAGGGGGTGTCGATTATCTTACGGCGCACTTACTTTTCACCCCATGCATTTTGATGAATTTCGTTTTCATGGAAAAAATCATTGTATGCGGAAGAAGGAATCCGAAACCAGTTGGCAATCCGCCTTGCAACGGCGTGATTTTCACTGCCTTCCATGATCATGCTTAGGATATGCTTCGGCAATGGTTGCATCATCGCGTTACTCCAACTGATTACGTGTTTTACATAAGGTTTTGTCTTTTCCCAATATCTTTTAAACGTCGATTCGCCCCATGTTGAATCGATATCTTCCATTAATGCGAAAAAGAGTTCTTCGCTCATGTAAGAGCATGTGTTGTCTCCTTGCTCGGCGATCGGATCATTTAAAACCACACTGTCTCCACAACCAACAACCCATTTACCATTCACTGCACAATAAGGAGTATGTACTTTCGGCCGAATCGCGACACGCAAGTAGGCGCCGTCGTCACACAAACGGAACTGTGGTACATGGATTCTCTCATGTATTTCCGGAAAAAAAGATTCTGTTAGGTCCAATATGATAGAACAAAAATCATGTTCATGTTGGGTCTTATCAAAAACGTCCAGCTTTCCCCCAGGAACAGCCTCAACAAATAATATCGTTACCGGTCCGTGTTCGGTAAGCGCTGGAATTTCAAACAGTTCACCTTCGCTAGGAATGATATGAGCGATGATGCCTACGGGTTCTGCAGTTTTGACGCCGAGGAAGTATCCCAACGTTGCACTTGCGAAGCGGGGACGAAATGGGCGACAGCGTAACATCTACCGGAAATGGAGCAACGGGACCGAACCGCCCAGTGCAATCTTCAACCAAATCAAATTGTTCCACAAGTCATGAAAGTTCATCGAAAGATACCTTTTGATAAACGAAGCGTACCCCTTGTTGTTCAAGATCACGCATACACTCCGAGAAATACAAGCGCTGATCCACGGAGTAAGCCGGTTTATCCAGCGGACCGGCGAATAACGTTTGCCCACTGACGGAAATATGAACCGCGCTTAGTTCTTGCACATTCGGCCATTCGGGCATGTGATAACGATGCTCTCTGGCGATTGTCGATGAAAAATGAACCTGAGTCGAGCGAATTCTTCCTGTGCGAACTTCATCACTCGATTGGGGAGTAAAGATGGTCACCTCGAATCGTCGTTCGCTAAGTAATTCGTAGGCCAAATGAATTCCCGTTGTGCCACATCCCAAAATAGCAATTTTTTTCTTCATGTCGTGGTCCCCCTGTTCCGCTGCACTTGACGGTCGTCAAGTGCAAGACGTGACTATTGTATTCAGGAATTTGCATCCAAACACAATCGCGATTGATGATCATTCCTCCTGTGCCACACGAATGGTAATCTGGTCGAAGCGATATCCAGCGCCGCCGATTTCCACTCTTGGTAGCGTCACGTCCATGATTTCCGGAACCTCTTCCACCAGGCGGGACAGCCGCAACAACAGATCGGTCAAGCCTGACAATTCTGGATCCGCCTTCACACGGAACCATTCTGCAACGTGCTCCACGGCACCTAAGGCGTCGACGTTGGTGAGCGGTGTGATGCGCAGTACCGATTGGAGGGGGAGCGTATCGTCACCAGCGATACCTTCGAAATGACGGGCCACGCGCATGACCGGGCCAAAGAGGGGATCCGGTGTAATGTCAATTCGCACTTTCGCACGCACCTCCGGCTCCGCCAGTTCTGTATTTTCCACACCCATTGCGGCCAGCACGTCGTGACACACCGCTGTAGGCAGCAGGCCTCCAGTTAGGAACTTACGAACGATGGCCCGTGTGTATTCGGCGTCCGCACCGTCCAAGTCTGGAATGTGTCCGCGGTCTCTAGCGAGGTAGTCTGCGTAGGCGTTCACCTTGGCCAGTGCGCGGACGGCCTGTTCAGGAAACGGGTAGACGGGAATCCGTTGTGTCTTGGTGTGGATGTAGTGTACGAGATAGTCCCCGGTGGTTAGGAAGTTGGCGACAATCGGCTTGTGCTCGATGCCTTCGTTCACCACTTCGTCCACAGCTTCTGCAATCGCAGTGACGATTGCGTCCTGGTCTGAGACACCGACGGGCACGTACAAAACGACCACCGTGTCTACCGTGTCGTCTCGCAAGACTTGTGGGAGGATTTCCCGGTAGCCTTCCGCCAGCGCGTTGAAACCAAGGTCAATCACGGGGTGCACGAAATTCAGGTTTTCTTTGAGCAGTGCGTCTGCGGTGATGACAGCCCCCCCTGCGGAGTTGGTCACAATCGCAACGCGGCGTCCGCGCGGTAAGGGTTGGTTAGCCATCAACGCCGCGACGTCGAACATCTCCTGCAAGGTGTCGAGGCGAATGACGCCGGTCTGTTGAAACAGCGCGTCCACGACGCCCTCGGAGGCGGAGGACGGTGTCATCGCCGCGCCCGAGATGCTGCGGGTGAGTGGGGACTGTGCGCCCTTGACCACCAGAATGGGCTTCTTGCGGGTAATGCGCCGAGCCAGTCTCGAAAACTTGCGCGGGTTGCCGAACGATTCGATGTACAAGGCAATCAGACTGGTGGCGGGATCATCTTCCCAGTACTGAATCAGGTCGTTGCTGGAGACGTCCGCCTTGTTGCCCATGCTCACAAAGTGCGTCACGCCGACGTCAATGCGGCTGGCGTACTCCAGAATGGCAATTCCAAGCGCGCCAGATTGGCTGGCGATGGATAGGCCCTGTGTGGATGGAATGTGACTGGCAAAACTCGCATTCAGCTGAACGTCGGACACAGTATTGACCAGACCGAGGGAGTTGGGACCGATTAAACGGCAGCCACCGTGGCGCAGGCGGCGCACCACCTCCTGTTGTAGCTGCGCGCCCTCAGCGCCGCGTTCGGCGAACCCGGCGCTGAGAATCATCACGGCGCCTACCCGCGCTTCCACGCACTGGTCGACCACCTCCAGCACTTCCGACGCAGGCACCACAATCACGGCCAAATCGATGGGCTCTGGTAGGTCCATCAGGGTCGCGTACGCGCGGACGGATGCCACGGTCTGGGCACTCGGGTTGACGGGATACACGGTACCTTGGAAGCCGCCGCTCAGGATGTTGCGGAAGACCAGGTGGCCGAGACCGTGCGGATCGCGCGATGCACCAATCACAGCCACTGATTTCGGACTAAAGAACGGAGTCAGCGATGCCTGTGTGGCCAACTTCTCGCGGGTCGCTCGTAGAGAACGGACGCGCTCCGTGTGCGTCAACGGGAGGACGAGGTGCATGGTGCCGGTTTCGCTGGTTTGCCGTAGTTCGTAGCCGCTCGAACGGAAGACCTGGAGCATCTTGTAATTTCCGTCGATGACGAACGCTTCAAACTGCTTGAATCCGTAGTGCCACGCTTCCTGGGCGAGGTGTTCGAGGAGCAGGGTGCCAAACCCTTTGCCGTGCAGTTCGTCGTCGACAAGGAACGACACTTCCGCGGTGTCCTCGCTCACGCCCACGTACGTACCAATGCCGAGCGCCTTATCTCCCGCTAAGCACAGTAAAGACAACTGATCTCTTCCGTTTCCGCCGAGCATGTCATCAATCACGGCATCACTTACTTCGCGAACGGTGTGGAAAAACCGAAAGTACAAACTGTCTGCAGAGGCTCGGTTGAATAGCGCCTTGACCAAGGCATGATCTTCTGCGTCCTTCTTTGCTCGCCGCAATTCCGCCACTTTGCCGTCCCGCAAGATGATCCGTGTCATTCTCCATCCCCCTGTACACCGGTGTTCCTGTTGCACACATTGTACCGCGACGAGCGGGCGCTCGTCGAAAGTATCTGACAAAATTGTGGCGTGGTGTGGTATGGTTTCATTAGACTTCATTTACATCAATAGCGGCGTGAGGAGAACAGCTATGCCAACACAGCATTCCATGTCAGTTTTCCAGCGATTGATTGAAAACGCTTCAAACATCGTCGTCCTGACGGGGGCTGGGATGAGCACGGAATCCGGGATACCTGATTTTCGCTCCGACGAAGGCATCTGGCAAGACGAAGCGTTGGTGCAAGCGATGTCAGATTCGTATCTGCGACGCTTTCCACAGGCGTTTTGGCCGAAGTTTAAACAGGTGTTTATGTGCCCGGAATATTTGAGGGCTGAGCCCAACGCGGGTCATCGAGCGCTTGCAGCGTTAGAACGCTTGGGCAAGCGAGTGACGGTGTTCACGCAGAACGTAGATGGGCTGCACCAGCTCGCCGGAAGCACAACGGTGTTTGAACTGCACGGCAGCGTCCGCAAGGCCGAGTGTCCCGCTTGCATGCAAAGTTACGGTTTGGATGACATTCTCACGGAAGACGTACCGACCTGCCATTGGGTGAATGCGAAAGGCGCCGAGTGCGGATTCGTGTTGCACCCGGATACCGTGCTCTTCGGACAGCAAGTCCGACACCTAGAGCGAGCCATCTTAGCCGCAGCGAGGTGTGATTTGTTCCTCGTGCTCGGCACGTCGTTGATGGTGGATCCGGTTGCAGAGTTACCAAACTACGCGCGTGCAGCGGGGGTGCCCATTGCGGTTGTAAACCTAGAAGAAACTTACATAGATGTGCATGCTGAAGTGGTCATCCGGGGCAAAATCGGCGAGGTTCTGCCGGAGGTGTTCCCAGTGCTCTAGCTGAGCGCCGGATCAGCAATCCCGAACAGTTGCGCGCGTTGACCTGGCAATCTGTCTCCGTGGATTATCATCACGGGCGATACCATTGTCTCTTGGAATCCGATTTTCCTGAGCTGCGCCATAAACCGCGTTTGTTCCCCAGGTACATCGATTCGTACTTTTCCATTCCAGGACGACGTCAGTGTTTCTACAAGTCTCACGGCCTCATCCGAACTTGTGGCCATCAGTGGACCAACGGCGAGTACGTTGTGTCTACAGACAGCCAGGCCAAAGCCTTGCAGCTCACCACGTGTATCACGAATCTTGAATCCGCGCTCGATGTTTTGCAACAGTATTCGGTGCACATCCTGACGGTTTGCTCCAATCACAATTTCGTCCAATCGAGTCAGGTCTTCCAAGTCCGTTTCAACAACCGGTAGCATGTCTTTAGTTTCAACAGGGTGCACATCGTTCTCAGTCTGGATTCGCTCGAATCGGTGTATCTGTCCAATCGTTTGAAAGCCCAAAGCGTGGTACAAGGGATATCCTTCCGGAGTTGCTACGAGGGTGACTGGAGAGCCCGCCAGAGCAGCCACATTCAGGCATTGTTGTACAGCCTGCTTGCCAAGGCCCTTTCGGCGATGATTGGGGTCTACCATGACAATACCTAAAGAAGCGAGTTTCTGTCCGTATTGAAACAATGCAGCACTGGATACGAGTTGATCTTTCAGCCAATGTCCAACCCAGGTCTCCTTGACGCTCAGGAACATGTTGACCTGCTGGGACGTGAAGTTCCACCCAATGCGCCGCGTGAGCTGTTGCAAAAGATGTGCATGCTCCTTCTTGATGCTGCCCATGCACAAACTGCGTGACATGCCAATTTTCCCTCCATGTACGAGCGCAATCGGTTGCCGTCGTACACTAACGGCTCTTAAATCATTGTACATGTCAGAGGAAAATTTATGAGAAGATCGTTAATCCCAGTTGTTCAAATGCTCGTTGAGCAATTCTGTAATGGGATCTGATGCTTTTTGTTCCTGGTATCCACCCATCACGTGAATGTCGCGTATACTCGTCTGCTCCAATCCGCTGCATTCATCGGCAAGCGGGGATCTTTCCTGCGTCATCCCTGACCGCTCCCTTTCGAGGTGTAATGATCTCATGCATACGTGGAAATAAGCCTCTCATGCATGACCCATTCTGCAATACAGAGAACTTTATACGTACAAAAGCTGTACAGCCGGCCCTGTCCGCCCCAAACTGTTAGTTTCAGCTGTTCCCTCCATAGATTCGCTTGTGGTAGCAAGTACGACAAAGCGGGCGATACTTTTCAGTTGCACCGAGGACGACTTGACTTTCCTCGTTGAACTCTCCGTATGAGACCCAAGCGTCGGAGCCGCAGTCAGTACACACGGCCTTGAATTTGTTGACCTCGTCCGCGATTGCCATGAGGTACGGAACGGCGCCGAAGGGTTGCCCATGCCTATCCATGTCAAGCCCAAAGACGATGACGTCCACACCAGATGCGATAAGTTCGTTGATTGCCATGACGATCCCGGCGGAGTCGAAGAACTGGACTTCGTCGATGAGGACGACAGTGTTGCTCGTCATGGTCAGCGACAGCAATTCAATAACGTCGGATATTGCGATTGCTGGAACCTCTTTTCCGTCGTGAGTGACAATGGAATCCATCGAGTATCGGTCGTCCATCTTTGGCTTGACGTACAAAACACGACGTCCAGCGAGAGCGTGTCGCTTGCCTTGCCGCTGGAGTTCAGACGACTTGCCGGAGAACATCGAGCCACAGTTGACGGTCAGCTTGCCGTGAGTTCTCACTTCTTGCAACCTCGCTTTTTGGATGGATTATCGTACTCGTCAGGAGTCATGATGATGTGCCTGTGCGGTATTCAAGCTCCAACGAACACTTTTTGTAAAATTTATAATTCTCCGCGTTGTAGCCATTCAGAGAAGGATGGGAGAAGCGTATCTTTCTTTGAAAGAATCTTGTCTCCGGGCGGCCAGTCAATTTTGAGTTTAGGATCTGACCAAAGAATACCGGTATCGTGCTGGGGCGAATAAGGTGCGTCGACCTTATAAAACACCTCTGTGTTCTCAACCAAGGTGCAAAACCCGTGCGCAAAACCGTTCGGCACAAACAGAAGATATCGATTGTCGGCCGAAACGTGATAACCGTACCATTTTCCAAATGTGGAGGAGCCGGGACGAATATCGACGACGACATCATAAATTGCTCCGTGCAGCACGCGCACCAATTTTGCCTGCCCGAACGGTGGTAACTGAAAGTGTAAGCCTCGTAAGGTTCCCGCTTGCTTTGAAAAAGAATGATTGTCCTGAACGGGATGAAACGATAAACCAAGTTGATCGGACGTCGATTGGTTATAACTCTCAAGGAAAAAACCACGGTTGTCGCTGTGTACGATAGGTTCAAGTAGCTTCACACCGTTCAAACATTCGTCAATGACCTTCATGTGGTAATGCCCCCTTGATAGACTTGAAATATGCTGTTAAAGCAGCGTTCCAAGACCGGAGTGGTTGAAATCCCCGTTCTATGAGTTTTTTTGAACTGAGAACAGAGTAGGTTGGTCGAGGAGCCGGTCGAGGAAATTCAGAGGTGTCGACAGGGACAACCGGCTTTTCAATCTGAGCATTCCGAAAAATTTCTTTTGCAAACTCATACCATGTGGTCGATCCGGTATTAGAAACGTGATAGGTCCCATAGTCCTCCGTTCGGACCAATTGTAAGAGGCAGCGGGCGAGATCGAATGTCCAGGTAGGTGATCCGGTTTGATCGCTCACCACTCGCACGATTTCGGTATCAGGGTTGTTCCCCAGGCGCAACATCGTGTGAACAAAATTGGATCCGTATGCACTGTATAGCCACGACGTTCGTACGATGAAGTGTTTGACGCATATTTGACGGACATACGCCTCACCGAGTGCTTTTGAATGACCATATACGGTCATTGGATTCATCGGGTCACCTTCCTCATACGGTCGGTTGCTTTTCCCATCAAATACGTAGTCCGTACTGATGTGACACAGCTTGCAATTGAAATCACGAGCCGCTTCAGCAAGGTATTGTGAACCGAGTGCATTCACTTGAAATGCGGCTTCTCTATCTGTCTCGGCCTGGTCTACTTTTGTATAAGCAGATGCGTTGAGGATGACATCGGGCTTTATCTCCGCAACTGTGCGAATGACTTCATTTCGGTTCGTAATATCAAGTTCATGGCGAGACAGCGGACATAGTTTAACATCACTCTGTCTTGCAGAGATATGAATAATTTCATTTCCAAGCTGTCCTCCAGCTCCAGTTAAAAGTAGCTTCATGGCTGACCATCCAGTCTCTCACCATATTGAACAGCCATATATGACCGATACTCACCAGTTAGAACTCGTTTCCACCAGGATTCGTGATGTAGGTACCACTGAACAGTTTCGGCTAGCCCTTTCTCAAAACTAATGAACGGAGTCCAACCGAGGTCACGCTTGATTTTACTCGCATCAATCGCGTAGCGCTGATCGTGTCCTGGTCGATCCTTCACAAAATGGATTAAATCATGTGGTTGGTCTAGTTCGTATAGGATTCGCTTGACGACATCTACATTCGCCCATTCATTATTGCAACCGATGTTATATATCTCGCCGGCAACCCCATGATGGATGACGAGGTCAATTGCTCGGCAGTGATCGTCAACATGTAACCAGTCTCGAATCTGTAGCCCATCTCCGTACACGGGGACTGATTGGCCGTTTATCGCGCGGATGATGGTTAATGGAATGAGCTTTTCCGGAAATTGAAACGGTCCATAGTTATTGGAGCACCGCGTGATGATGACTGGTAGCCCAAACGTCTCGTGATAAGCACGGGCCAACAGATCCGCACTCGCTTTACTCGATGAGTAGGGACTATTCGGTTGAAGCGGCGTATCCTCAGTAAATTTTCCAGTTTGTCCGAGGGTCCCATATACTTCATCGGTCGAAATTTGAATAAATTTCTGAACTCCATACCTTCTTGCATATTCGAGAAGGCATTGTGTCCCCAGAACGTTCGTGTGGACAATCACGCCGGGATTTAAAATACTCCTATCTACGTGGGACTCGGCAGCAAAATGAACAACCACGTCAACACTGCTTTGAAAGGCTGATTCGACATCCGTTGGATTGGTAATATCACCGAGAATCACGCAATAGTTGGGATGATTTTCAACATCTGATAGCGACTCTAAATCTCCGGCGTATGTCGGCTTATCTAAATTAACGACTGCGTAATCCGGATATGTTTTTAGGATGTAGTGGATAAAGTTGCTTCCAATGAAACCGGCTCCACCCGTTACAAGCAGTTTCAATGACAACACTCCCTCCGTTTCCGCGATGATGTCCGCTCGCTGCGAATTGTGCTTCGAGATAAGTTTCTGGGCGTTGTTATACCTATCTAACCTCGGCTCGGCTCTGGTCTCCTAACACAAATCGAATCGTCCTAGGTCTCGCATCGGAAGCAGTGATCGACGCGTTTTTACCAATCAAACTATCGTCGATGCGGGTTTCAATGTCTCGAATGACAGTGTTCTCGAGTACGATACTGTTTTCAATCTCGCTGTTTAGGACTTGCACATTTGGGCATATAGAGGTAAAAGGGCCCACATAGGCGTTTTCAATTCTTGCACCTTGACCAATGATTGCAGGTCCTCTGATGACACTATTGACGATGGTAGCTCCAATATCCACCTGGACACGACCAGTGACACTCGATCGGTCGTCCAGACTTCCTTGAATGGTTGTTGGAATACTTTCCAACATCACTCGGTTGGCATCCAGTATATCCTCCGGCTTTCCTATGTCCTTCCACCAACCATCTACCGTTCGATAGTCGACATAAAGTCCATCATCCAATAGTTGCTGAATTGCATCCGTAATTTCTAACTCGCCTCTCCACGAGGTCTGGATTTTCTTGACAGAATCGAAGATGTGGTGATCGAACACATACACGCCAACGAGTGCGAGGTTGCTCGGTGGGTTTTTTGGTTTTTCAACCAGCCCGACTAAACGCCCCTCAGACAGTTTTGCAACGCCGAACCTCTGCGGTTCCGGTACTTCACTGAGTAATACCAGAGCATTACATCGGTGATTTTCAAAGTTCTTTACAAACGACCTCACGTCATCCTGAATCATATTGTCACCCAGGAACATCAGGAATGGCTCAGTTCCGATAAACGGCTCCGCGAGTTGCACTGCATGAGCCAAGCCGCGGGGTGCATCCTGCTGAATATACGTGATCTGGACACCCCACTGGCTCCCATCCCCCACCATGGAGCGCACTTCATCGCCAGTTTCGCCAAGCACAACACCAATATCTACGATTCCTGCGTCACGAATCGATTCTATGGCATAAAACAAAATCGGCTTATTCGCCACAGGAATGAGTTGTTTTGCACCCGTAAATGTGAGGGGGCGTAAACGCGATCCTGTCCCTCCGCTCAACAGTAGTGCCTTCATAGCAGCCTCCTTCTATGCGTCAACCGTCCAGACGATACCTTTCTTCCCGTTTCCAACATATTCAGGGACCAGGGGGGTGGATTGGATAGGTGCCGATTTCCGCAATAAATTAGTACTTGAGACAAGGAAAATGTTCGTAGCCCTTCCTGTTTGCTTGAATGCTGCATATATCAATCAGATGGAAGTGAGCATCTACGCTGCAATACGGTGTGGTCACAGGTTCGATTCCTGTCAGCCGTACCAGAAGAAGGTGTATGAATAGGGCCCCTGAAGTGATCGGTGGCTCTTTTACGTTTGGGCAAATGGGTGTCGACGTCCCTTATGGCAGCTGAAATTCGCATCGGGATAGGAGAACCGTATCATAAACAATTACAATGTTTGGAATAGATGGAGACGGGGGGAGGTCTTAGACCACGGGAAAACAATCGACGGGCTGAACCGAAACGGGTACTATCCTGAGGTGGTGCTGGTGGGTTAGTTCTACCGGAACCCGAGACAGCCTGCGGTACTGCAATCGGCATTCGACTGAGTGGACCACAATTGCCGACCCAGGGAAGCACAGCACAAGTGAGTGACTCGCTGTGACGCGGCGTTGCGCAATGCAGTCGAAGGCAAGTTCGGTAAAGGGAGAGCCATACGGACTCGTCGTGATATGCCGAGTATCCCATTCCCGCTCACGGGTAGCCATTGTGGCTATTCTTACGGTCTTCATTCTGCTCGTAGCGCTCCGTACCGATGACCGAGCTAACCTCAACCTCCATCACCGCCTGCGTAAGGAGCTTCAATCCCTCTTTTAGAAAATCCACGTCACATCTTCTAATCCCATCTTGCGAATGAGCTCCAAAAGTGCGATCAACGACTCTTGTAGCCTTTCGGTTTATAGTGATACTAGTGGTATAAGATACTGGCTGGAAGTTCCCTCTCCGTTCAGTGTTCCAGTAAGATACATCATGCCCTCTTTCTGACTCCTGTACTTCAAATACTCAATATGCTTACAATACTATTTCTTTGACAGCCGTAGGTTGCGCCACAAAGAAGTGTAACTGGGTAAGTGGAGTGCGTTAGTTGTGGTTGATATCGCGTCCAAACCGTTTAGCACCTTCGATTTGAACTCTACGAATAAGCGATGGATCCGTGTATTGGCTCATGTTTCCACCATGCCAGCGGTATTTGAGCAGTGCTTGAGGAACGGAATCGAAGTTACAACGAGTAAGTAGTCGTAGCCACATGTCATAATCCTCTCCATTGTAACGATAAGTGTCATCAAAAAGTCCCACTTGTGAAAACAACTCACGCTTCACCATCACAGTCGAACAAACAATCATATTTGACCGCAGCAAAGCCTCGATACACGCTTCCCTAGAAAGAAAGTTAACGGGAATATAGGTATACCAGGTTTCCCACCCCGTATCGGTTTTTCGTTCAACCATTGCGCCGGTATGCACGAGTCCTACATCAGGTCTGTTCCGGAAAACCGCAAGTTGGAGCTCGACTTTGTTCGGAAGGAACAGGTCATCACAATCCAAGATACACACATAATCTCCTGTTGCTTTGTTGATCCCGGTATTTCTCGCGGCGACGACACCGGCATTCATTTGCCGAATCACTTCAATTCTTTCCCTGTACGTTTCAAGTACATTTCTTGTACCATCAGTGGAACCATCATCGACGACGATGATTTGAGTGTGAGGGTACGATTGGTTAATCACACTTTCAATGGTTTCTCCGATGAACTGTTCATGGTTGTGGACCGGAATGATTACACTGACTGTTTCCATTCCAGGTCCCCCTTTCCTTTTACATTTTATGAAAATCCGACTCCGGTGTTAGCTCCGTATTCAGTTAAGTTTTCAAGTGATATCACTTATTTGTTTTATGCGTGTGCTATCAGGATTGCACTTTACAGCAGCGGAACGTGCCTCCGTAGCTTCGCACCACGCACACTAGCCCCATGGGGGTCGTCGACCCGACCTGAACCACCTCCGAATAAACGAAAGAATTGCTAAAGGGCCTTTTAACATGGCGAGCATTGGCGAGTTCCGATTTCTTAATTTTCAAAACCTCCCTCCCAGGGATCCACACTATGAGAAAGCTTGACCTGTACGCTATCGTGATGTACACGATGTTCATCAGTAATGAAATTTACGGGATGAAAATCCCAATGTTCAGCTAACAGGGTAAAGAAAACTGCATCTGCCGAGCCCCAGTGTGCCGGATGATCATCCCAACGTGGTACTACTTCAAAACAACTGCGACGGTGCATAATAGAATTGTGATCTATTAAAGAAGCCGGTGAACGAGTAACACCAACTAAAGGCC
Source organism: uncultured Alicyclobacillaceae bacterium (assembly GCA_963788285.1). Taxonomy (GTDB): domain Bacteria; phylum Bacillota; class Bacilli; order Alicyclobacillales; family Alicyclobacillaceae; genus Alicyclobacillus_A. The sequence goes on along the minus strand of CAWBGB010000016.1, from coordinate 13,225 downwards.
GTATTTGTTGTGCTGTAATGCGACCTTGTTTTACAGTGATGACTCGTTGAGCTCCATAGACGACAAAAATATCAGGTCGTCTCTCGAAGATATCAACCATTTTTCGGAATCGTTCTGGGTAATAGATATCATCATCTGTTAGGTAGGAAACCAAATCGCCCGTTAGTTTCGGAATCGCGAGGTTAATGCAAGTAGCATATCGGGTCGTTTTTGCCCGCTCTTCGTGCGTTACACCGGAATGTATCACTGTACATCTTGGCTCATAGGCCACGATAGCATTTAACACAGCCTTCGTTTCGTCATTTGAGTTATCATCGACGATGAAAAGTTCCCAATCAGAGTAAGTTTGTGCTCGAACGCTAGCTACAGCTTTAACGACCTGCCTTGGACGATTATAGCTTGTTAAAATTACACTTACCTTCACAGCCATTCCTCCGTGGATTGGATGCCGTAGCATATGCTGCCGCACGTTTGGCAACCTACTTACAATTTGTTTTCCTCATGATTACAGTTTCACGCCATAAAAATTTCCTCTCAAGGCGCTACGAATCCGACATGAGACTCACTAAATGTATCTTATTCTTGGTGTACGGAGATGACACAGACAGGTGACTCGGTCTCGACACCAACGGTGAGTGGCCTATAGCGTTGCACGTCACACCTGCCCCTGTAGACCGCGGGTTATTAACGTAATTTCGTTACTCACTTCTCACACATTCCATTCCTTTTCGTGTAAGTTCAGATCATTCCACCTCGGTCCGTCCTATTTTCCTAATACAGGATTCCAAAGAGGCTTATAACATGGTTAATTCCATAAAACACCTTCCCGTTTACGAAATCCTCGTTCGGTATTCATCGATGGGACATCCGCCGAATCACCGGACATGATAAAAACGTATTGTGTGGAATCCAGAGCTTGGATAGCACTGTTAAGAAGCCATGCTGCGGTGTTGTTAGTCTCGGACTCAAAACGGCCTTTACTATCCTAAGTCGGGGTCACTGCGCAACCATCATAGGGGGTGATAATAGATGTCCGACAGAATCCATGTGTTGTTGATGGCTGGAGGCAAAGGAACACGTTTGTGGCCAAAGAGTCGTGTGTCCACTCCAAAGCAATTCATATCGTTTCATCATCAAAGGTCGTTAATACAACAAAGCGTAGAACGACTCAGAGGCCATCCTGGTTTCGAAGATCTGTACGTTGTCGTCCCCGACCAGTACTTGGGGATGATCAAGAAACAGGTTCCAGAAATTGATCCAGATCATACCATTGTAGAGCCAACTGCTCAAAGCACAACAGCATGCTTGGGTTACTCATTACTGTACCTCGAGACAATGGGTGCACAGGACGATGACATCGTAATTGTCCTCCCTGCCGATTCCTTTGTAAGCGACGATCATGCCTTTCGTGAATGCTTGAGAGACGCTGTTCGCACTACCCGTATGACCGACGGTATTGTATTGGTGGGAGTGCAGCCGTCCTACCCGGCTACAGCATACGGATATGTCATGGTGGCAGACGAAGACGAGTCTATCTACAGACGAGTGCAAGCATTTGTCGAAAAGCCTGATCAGGCCAAGGCGTTGGAGTATTTCTCCAATGGTCGATACTACTGGAACGCCGGTATTTTCGTCTGGAAGATTTCTACCGTGTGGCAGTTATTTAGGCGTCACGCACCGGAATTTTTCGAGACTCTCATTCATCTACGACAATGTATGGATTCTGGTGATCAACAGCGAGTTCGTGACATTTATACCAAGCTTCCCAAAGTTACTTTTGAATATTCACTTGTGGAGAAAGCTTCTGATTTATACATGATTCCAGCTCGCTTTCGTTGGGCGGATCTAGGGAATTGGACCGAAGTCTTCAAACACTTTCCACCAGATGTCAGTCTTCCAAACCGTGTTTTTGAGTTGGAGACATCCAATTGTTTTGTAGAGTCCGAGCGTGATTTGGTCTCGTTATTTGGAGTTCATGATCTTATAGTGATTGACACAAAAGATGTTCTATTTGTCTGTCATCGAGATAAGGTTCATGACTTAAAACACTTTCTGAGCACGATGGAACGTGAAGGTTTTCACAGTTTCTTGTGAGGGGAGACATGTAGAGGTGAAGGCGCTCGTCACAGGCATTACAGGGTTTGTCGGAAGCCACCTTGCCGAGTACTTGCTAACCCAAGGTGTTGAAGTGTTTGGAACATATCGTGTGCGTAGTCGAATGGACCACATTCACCACATTCGCGACAAAATCCATCTGATGGAATGCGAATTAAAAGACTCCAATTCTGTCGATTCCATGATTTTCAGTACTCAGCCAGACTTTATTTATCACCTTGCGGCTCAGAGTTTTGTCCCGACTTCGTGGAACTCTCCGGCAGACACGATTTGGAACAACGTCGGTGCACAGATAAACTTGCTCGAAGCCGTACGAAAATACGATGTGAAGACACGAATCCAGATTGCATGCTCGAGTGAGGAATATGGCCTTGTGCATCCACAGGAGACCCCTATTGTGGAGAGTAATCCCTTGCGCCCACTCAGTCCATACGCCGTTAGTAAAGTAGCTCAGGATATGATGGGATACCAATACAACCAAAGCTACGGCATGCATATTGTTCGAACTCGAACTTTCAATCACGAAGGGCCACGACGTGGGGACACGTTTGTTTTATCTAATTTTGCCAAACAGATTGCCGAAATCGAATGTAAAATTCGTCCACCAATACTTGAAGTTGGGAACCTCAACGCGATGCGTGATTTCACTGATGTGAGGGACATCGTTCGTGCCTATGTCTTGGCCTTGCAACATGGTGAACCGGGTGAAGTATACAACATTGGTTCGGGTGTACCCATTCGAATCGGTGACGCTCTCTCGAAACTGTTGGAAATGACTGACCGCAAAATTACCGTAAAAGAAGACCCCAAACGAATGCGACCTTCTGATGTTCCACTTCTTCATTGTGATGCTCACAAATTCTCCGAAAAAACTGGATGGAAGCCGACGATTTCGTTTGAAGAGACCCTTCGTGACACATTAGAGTACTGGCGTTCACAGCTTCATGTCGTGCCTCCCTCAGTATAAAAACTGTCCTCCGTCGGCGCTCCAAACCAGTGCCGACGGGAGAGCACTGCAAAACGAATACAGTAATTGTAAAGAACACCTCCAGTACCGTCTTGGTGCTGGGGGTGTTGTATAATTTTAAGAAAAAAGGAAGGCTCGGATGCTCCACTCGTCGAAGCAAACAAAATTGTCGTTTCACGCAGAACTGTATAATTTAGTCCCCAAGGATCACCTGCTTCGAAAAATTCATCAAGCGGTGGATTTTTCGTTTATTCACGATCTCGTTAAAGCCTCGTACTGCGAATACTACGGTCGCCCAGCAACGGAACCGGAACTCCTGTTTCGACTCTTATTTCTTCAAATTCTCTATAACCTATCGGATGAGCGCGTCATTGCGGATACCCAAGTTAACCTTGCTTACAAATGGTTTACGGGTCTGAATCCTGAGGACCCTCTTCCAGATCCGTCCCAATTGTCTCGGTTTCGTAACCACCGCCTCGGGGCAAGCAAAGTAGAAGAAATATTACAGGAAATCGCTAAGCAATGCGTAGATAGAGGGCTCATTAAATCGAGGGCTTTAATTGTGGACTCGACTCACAGCCTGGCGTCCACCCAAAAGCAGAAACCTCTTCAGGTGATTCGGGAGGCAGCCAAAAGACTACAGCGAGTCGTGCTTAAGAAGTACCCGAATCTCAAAAAGAAGCTGCCAACGGAACCGATGTTCGAAAAAGACCATCCAGATGCAGAAAAACTCATGCTGCATTATCTCGCCGAGTTAGGAGAAACAATCGAGACATTGCTACCTGACCATGAGGGTGCAGTCACAGAGAAATTAAAAATTGCCAAACAAATTGTAGAGGATGAACGTCTTCTCGCAAATAACGGAATTATGTCTGCGATTGATCCGGATGCTCGGTTTGGGTGGAAAAGCAACACCAAGTCATTCTTTGGGTACAAGGAACATCTCGCGATGACTGAAGAAGAAATCATCACGGCAATTGAAGTCACGGGCGGAAGTGTAGATGACGGTAAGCAATTATCCAAACTTCTTCAGGAGTCGGTTGAAACCGGGATTAAAGTGAATGAAGTAATTGCGGATATCGCCTACTCAGGGAAGGATAACCTCGCTGAACTCAAGGTGAAAGGAATTCAAGCGGTAATCCCGTTAAGTCCGATAGTTCATACAGGAGGTCCCAAGCAAGAAGGCTTTCAATACCACAAGGACGCCGATTTTGTGGTTTGTCCCGCTGGAGAACATAGTAACCGAAAAGCGATTCAAGGAAGTAAGAACTCTGGTCATAGTCGTTCAATGGTTTTTTACTTTGATGTAGAAAAATGCAAGGTTTGCCCTCTTCGCGATGGATGCTACAAACCGAATGCAAAAGCAAAAACTTACTCGATACGGATCGTCGCAGAACACTATAAAGAGCACATGGAGTTCGAGCAAAGTGATACGTTTAAATCACGCATCCGGCGACGACCCATTATTGAACACAAGAACGCGGAACTTAAGAGACACCATGGCTTAACCAGGGCGAAGTACCGTGGTCTATTCGGCATGCGAATACAGGCATATCTAACGGCTTTTGTTGTAAATGCAAAACGAATGGTACATCTGGTAAATACAGGCAGCCTTCCTCCTGAGCGAGGAAAGCTGCATTTTTACGTGCGCTCGGCATGGGCGTTGTCTATACGGTGAAAGTCCGGAATGGCGAAGGTAGCAGTAGCCATTAGCTTAAGCCAAAGGTGTCCATCGTGAGGTGGGATCTGAAGGAAGGCGGCGGCAAACCTCCGGCCCAAGGGTCACGAACTCCAATTGAGGCTAGCGACAGTTGGGTGAGTCTGCGTAACAAGATAAAGCCCTTGCTACCGAAGGCTGTCGAGAGTAAATGGAGTGGGTATATGGAGGGAAAGACAACGCTCTTACCCGGGGAGGCCTGCCCGGAACGCCAGCAAAGCTGGTAACCGTCATCGAAAGGTGGCGCTGAACAGGCAGGAGTCAGCAGAGGTCATAGTACCCGCAAAGGGACGCCGATGCAGGGAAGGACCGAACATGATTGTGAGGGTTGTTCATGGCAAGTTCGAGAGAGAAGCATAGACAGCCGAATATCCCGAAGGGAGCTATCCTCGGGAGGAAGTGGTGAATCCACGGGGGACCGAGGAAGCGCCGAGTTTCTCTCCGGCACGACCCAACGAACCAACCCGCGAAGCGAATTGTACGAACCTGATGGAACAGGTAGTAGAGCGGGAGAACCTGCTCTCGGCCCTGCGCCGTGTGGAGAAGAACAAGGGTGCCGCAGGCGTCGATGGAATGGAAATAAAATCCCTTCGACCATTCCTGATAGACAACTGGACGCGCATCCGTGACGAACTCCTTTGTGGAACCTACCAACCGATGCCCGTACGTCGAGTCGAAATCCCGAAACCGAGACGGTGGCAAACGGATGCTAGGGATACCAGCGGTGCTTGACCGCCTGATTCAACAGGCTCTTCTGCAAGTACTCACACCCATCTTCGACCCAGAATTCTCACCTTACAGCTACGGGTTCCGACCAGGGTATAGTGCTCACCAGGCAGTGAAACAGGCACGAAGCTACATCGCCCAAGGATATCGCTGGGTTGTAGACCTTGACCTGGCTCAATTCTTTGACCGAGTAAACCACGACATGCTGATGGCAAGAGTGGCTCGAAAAGTTAAGGACAAACGAGTGTTGCGGCTCATTAGGCGATATCTAGAAGCCGGTGTCATGTACAACGGAGTCTGCGTAACAACAGACGAGGGTGTTTCGCAAGGCGGACCGCTGAGTCCGCTACTGGCGAACATTATGTTGGACGACCTGGACAAGGAACTTATGCGCCGAGGGCACCGGTTCGCCCGTTATGCAGATGACTGTAATGTCTACGTCCGCAGTCGTCGAGCAGGAGAACGGGTCATGGAGAGTGTACGAAGATTTGTAGAAGGACGATTAAAGCTCAGGGTAAATGTGGAAAAGAGTGCGGTAGACCGACCCTGGAAGCGCAAATTTCTGGGTTTCTCATTCACGTGGCACCAACGGCCGAAAATCCGAGTAGCCCCCAAGTCCCTCAAGCGCTTCAAGGACAAAGTCCGTGAACTAACGAAACGAAGCAGGGGACAATCGATGGCCCAAAGGCTAGAACGGCTCAACGCCTACCTACGTGGGTGGGCCGGCTACTATCGCCACGCCGAAACCAGGAGTGTCTTCGCCGAACTTGACGAGTGGATACGCCGACGACTACGGATGTGCCTTCTGAAACAATGGAAGAAACCTAAAACAAAGAAACGCAATCTAGTCGCACTCGGCATTCCAAACGAATGGGCAGTACTCATAAGCGCTTCCCGAAAAGGGTATTGGCGCCTCGCAAATACGCCACAAGTGAACAAAGCCCTTGGAATTGCCTATTGGCGCAACCAAGGACTTGTAAGCTTAGTCGAACGGTACGACTCACTTCGTTACACAACATGAACCGCCGTATACCGGACGGTACGTACGGTGGTGTGGGAAGACGGGGGTTAGTCACCCCCTCTTACCCGATTGATCTTTCATCCAATAATGGGATAGCAACTACGTTGCTCCTTAAATAACCCTTTTGCAGCGCTCTCCCGACGGGGAACCTCCTTCTTTATTAAATCAATTGGAGTTTAAGTGCACCAAGAAAAGCTGACGTAGCTGCGCTGATAGCGCAATAAAAGGTCCGTAGAGAACTGCCCGCCGAATACGGGGCACTCGCAGCGTCAAACGCCCCACGGGAGTGGTGAGGGTGTGCGGATATGTGCCGTTGCGACAGCCCTGACGGTCTTCGGTTCGCTCATAGGGTACCGCCTGCAATTGTTTGGCCACCTGAGCTTGGAGGACTTGGTTGAGCACCTGTTCGAGTAGGCAGCCACGCCCCCATCTTGCTGAAACATGCCGTGCAAGAGAGCGTCTTCTAGGTTAATCTGATAGGGAGCCATTGTCGTTCTCCTACCGAAGAGGGACGAGATGGCTCATTTTGCGACTTCGGAGCCGGCCTCGTTTTTACACAAGGATACGGACCTCACTTGATTTTTGCCTAGGAAGCGATAAACTGAATTGTTTTCCACACGTCAAAAATGCAGAAAAACACTGCGCATTTGTGTATAGGCGACTCATAGGTCATGATAGCTCATTTTTCCTTGATCTCCGTCCGTTGGCTATGGGTAAGATACCACATTGTCCCAAGGTTGCATTCCGTGCAAACGTTTAAACTGTATTCCACCATGGTGAAGACGGTGTTCATCCGTGATGTAATTAACAGGATGAAAATCCCAATGACGAGCCAACTGAATAAAAAATTGTGCATCGGCCTCTGTCCAATACAGCGGATCATCGTTCCACCGTATTCCAAGATCAAAGCAAGTGCGACGATGCATCACAGAATTGTGATCGAGATGGTATGCAGGATCACGGGTAACACCGACCAACGGTCTAAGCCCGACTTCGACAATTTGACCATCGCGAATCTCCACAATTCTCTGCTGACCATAAATAACACAAATATTCTGATTTTTTTCAAATACATCTATCATCTTTTGAAATCGTTCTGGATAAAAAATATCGTCATCTGTCAGGTACGTAACCAATTCACCAGATATTTTTTTTAGCGCCAAATTGATACAGGTAGCATAGCGGACGGTTTTCGGACGGTCTTCCTCGAGGACCCCGGTCTGAATAATCGTACAGCGTGGTTCATGTGCCATAATCTTTGCTAATGTTTCCTTTGTCTCCTGGTTCGAATTATCGTCGACAACAATTAGTTCCCAATTCGTATATGTTTGTGCTTGTACACTGCCTATAGCTTCTTGTATTTGATGTGGTCGATTATAACTTGTCAAAATTACACTCACTTTCATTGTTCTTACCTCCGTGTACAGAAGATAACCTCTGAGTATTTCATTTTACTTACTGCAAGTTCTATAGCCTTACGGTTCTTGTGAATTCCGTTCATATCCTCATCGTAGTTCAATAATATACAGCAGCCTCGCTGTCCTCCAGCCCCTACCACGTGGCGATGAAGCGAATAAATATACCTTATGATATGATGGGCATGGAAGCATTGAATGGATTGCTGTCATGGCCGTTTGTCATTCACGTAATCCTGGATGACGTGGGGGTGGTTGTCAAACGGTATCGTCGGTACTCCATCTAAGATATCGTCAAATTGTGTACATCCGGCCAGTGGGTCTGGCTTGCCCTCAATGGCAGCATTAAATCTCATTTTCTCAGATCAGTGATTTTTTGTATACCCGTAATGAGCGTAGTGCAACTTTGAATCAATCACGTTTGGACCAATACCTACCAGGGATTCATAGAATTGCGTTTTGCCAATACAAACCGGGATGTTTACGTACTAAAAAATTTCGGTAATAGGTTTGATCAAATTGTGATTGATTTTGCATGTGCCAATAATCTGGAATGAGATGCTAAAACCAGCATGTGTATGCATCGGCAGTTGGATGAGTCACCATTCCCGGCATTTTCTCCATTAGGTCTGGATAAAACACTTCGTCGGCATCCAGTTTCAACACCCAATCCCCGGATGCCTCACGTAAGGCAATATTTCGCAATTTGGCGAAGTCCCCGCGTCCATTACAGTGGAACAACGTAGCTTTACCGAATCGTTTGATAATATCAATAGTATGATCTGTCGACCCATTGTCAATGACAATAATCTCATCCACGGCATCGTCGATGGAACGAAACGAGTAGGGTAAAAACTCCTCCTCATTGAAAACAACGTACATCGCTGATACCGTTTGACGCTTCATTCGGTTTTCCCCCATGACTGTACTTATAAATCAGTGTATGTTAGCTAATCTTTTACGTACCTTTTTCCGCCGCTTTGCTCCAGGACCAGTCTTGTAACAATCCTCTGGAGGCTGCCAAACCTTTCGCCCTTGCTTCATCTCGGTGTTCGTATACATAACGCATTAAATAAGCCATGTGATCAAAGTCTGGTTCAGCCCATCGAAAACCTTCATAATAAGGACATTTGGCAACGGCGGGTACCAGTTTGCAAACACGAATGGGGTAACCGGTTTGATCATTCAGGAATTCCGTCTGTCCACTCCAATTTGTTGCAATCGTGGGCAGACCAGATGCCATAGCCTCCAGAATAGGCATTCCCCAACCTTCACCGCGAGACGGTAATACAAAACTATCCACTGAACGATATAAACTTCCCATTAAGTGCGTAGGAAGTTGCTGGTTATAGATAATCATCACGTTTGAAAGGTTTACACTCAGTCCTAACTTCCGAATTTCAGATGGAACGTCGATTGCCGGATCCATGTTGTTGATTTTACATACCAATACTGCGTCATCGCGACGCGAGAACACCTTCGAAAACGTTTTGATAATCTCAGTGGGGTTTTTACGTTCTCCCCACTCAAATATGGAGAGAAACGTGTACTTTTCCGTAAAACGATTTTCTCGAATTTCGGTACGGAATACGTTTCGGATCTACTCCGAGGGGAATCACGTGAATGGGTACCCGTACGCCACTTAATTGAAACGTTTCCTTGTTAAATCTTGATGGAACCCAAACTTCATCCATTAAATTGGCCTGACGAACCCATTCTTGAGGCAATCCATTAACTTCCAACATCGTATATCCAATTTTATATCAACCGTCTGCCTAAAGAAAACATCACCTTGCGCATAAACGACCTCTGGACCTCCTGGATGAGGCTTCCTCATTCTATACACATTAACCTTGTAACTATTTGTCGTGAACTGCTCGTCAATGGGGTACGGTGTTCCGGGTCCGTATGCATACCTATATGATACAAAAACACCGTTCTCATCCAATGCTTCCATAAGATATATCGAGGAATTGGTATACCCATATGGAGGTACATTGACAGTGGACGACCAGGTCACATGTTCAACGTACTGATTTTGAAGTTTATTCACCCATTTTTCTCTAAATGTTGTTTTAGATTGTTCAAACAAGCTCCAGAAATCCACGTTGTTGACCTTAGTGCTGGTATTTTGGTAGTGCTCTAATGTCACTCGACCGTCAACGACAATTCGATATCCAGCTTCGCGTGCTCTGAGGCAATAATCAGTATCTTCAAAATAGGCGAAGTAATCTGTATCCAACAAGCCAATCTTGTTCAATCAAAGTTCTGCGTATATAAGCACATGCAAAAACAGTGCCTTGGACGTCTCGTACCCTAGGGTACTGATTCACATCTAAATTCAAGCCACCGATTTGCTGTCCCCAGCACGTTTCCCGAATAGATGTACGTACCCGCATGTTGAAGCCTACCTTCTGTGTCCCTCAATCGGCAGCCTACAATTCCAATGCTTGGATCTGACAAAGCCGTTTCTTGCATCAACTCTATCCAGTTCGACTGCCGAGCGATAATATCATTGTTAAGCAGAACAATGTCACTTTCTGGATCAGTTCGTCTCACTGCCTCATTGATAGCAGCTGAAAAACCGATGTTTTTATCATGTGGAATCAAATTGACCCATCTCAAATTTTGAATATACTCAACCGTACCATCTGTACTGGCATTGTCAAAGACCATGACATTCACAGCAGGATTTTTTGTTATTTGTTGAAGCGATTCAAGGCATTTCTTTGTGTATTCAAGTCCATTCCATGTCAACAGAATCACAGATACCTTGCGGGATAATTTCATGTGACTTGACGATTCTGTATGACCCGTGCCATCTCCTTGACTAAGCGCTCCTATTTCGAAAGTACGAAAGACGGAGGAAACTGGATCATCTGTCTGAAGTCCCAATAGTTTTCTGGATTCTACAGAGAATAATATATTAGAAACCACATTTTTTCGAGATTCTACACTTCGTGATGCGTCTACCCAAGTGCGCAACCCCTCTGGGTCTGGTTCTCGGAAAAGGATTTCCCGGTATAATTCAGTAACAAATGTCCTGCTTTCCAATTGGAAGAGCCGTCTCAGTATGTTTGCAATGGTTTCCTGCGCTTGTTCATGACTTTGCACGGATTGACGGAACAAGTGCGTGGCTTCTGGGCTTTCTAGAAAATGATGGATAAGTTCGAGTTTTGGTACGCCATTAGTTAGGGCGTGAACATGTTTATGAAAGCCTTCTTCGTCCGGTTCTCGGTTCAAAAACTCTTTGTACAGTTCGTTTACGAATTCCGAGCCGTCTAATTGCATAATTCTGTGAATCGTTTTAATAATTCTCAATACTATTCCCTCGCCTGCTCAGTAGATGTAATCGAAACTATCCATATCCTAATAATCACCAGCTTTTTTTGAAACGGCAACAGCCTAGGGGTTAAATGACTACTCAAATGTCCAAACTCCGGAGCATAGAGTGGCATAGAATGTGATGCAGAATTTCATCAAACACGAGTCACCGACAGGAGCGGTATTATAATGAAATACTTAGTGGGTATACCCTATCGAAACCGACGGGATCTGTTGCTTAATGCCCTACACAGCATTCAAATCTATTGGCCGCATACGGTTGTTGTGGACGACTCCGAGCATAGCGACCTTCAAAATGATCCGGAAATCGCTACTATGGTCTCTGTCTATGAACCTTGTGTTCCCCTGTCGTTTACCCAATCCATGAACTTGTTTAAAAAATGGGCAGAAGAACGCGAGTGTGATGCAGTGATTTACATGCACAACGATGGAGAAGCGTATGACGGTAGTGCACAAGCCTTTTTAAACGTATTAGAACAACTCAAGGCGGAGGGCAAACGATGGGGTCTTGCGCATACAGATTCGCATGCCATTATTGCCTACAGCGTTGAAGCCATGCGAATCGTAGGATGGTGGGATATAAACTTGCCGAATTATTTTACAGATATTGACTATCACCGTAGATTGCTACTTGCTGGATATGAAGAGGTCGGAACCAGCATCCCTGTATTGCACCATGGAAGTTCCACTGTCAAGTCTGACCCAGAACTACACTTCCTAAATAGCATTACTTTTGAATTACACCACCAATACTATGAGAAAAAGTGGGGGGGTAAGATGGGCCAAGAAACATTCAATACACCGTTTGACAGATAGTTGTTCCTTGAAAAAGTGAGAAAAACGACGACGATCCGCGCAGGGCAAGGTCATAGATGCAGATGGGCCACATGAGGGTCTTTACGTTGCTTAGCCGCTTCGAGTCGACAATCTTCATTTTCTCGCTTGTTGTTCCGTTCGCAGGGAGTTCTGCGTTTGTAGACGCGGTGCAAGAACGGCAGCGTTTAATTCTCAAGTTTTTCTAGAATTGCTGAAAGGGGAAAAAACTGTGGCACAAATTTCATCTGAGTACGGTGTGCATTTTACGATGTTGCACCGGTGGAAAATACGGCCTTGGAGAAGTTGTCTACAGTGTTCAAGGAGGATGACAAAAAGAGCGCCTCATCTGTCAAAAAGCAGTATGAACAAGAAGTGTCTGAGCTTTACCCAAAAGGCCGCTTAATCACTCAGGTTGAGTGGCTCAAAGAAGGCGGCTTCGAAGTGGACTAGATCCGAGCGAATGGAGCACAGTGAGCGTGAACGTCCGGAGACTCTGTGTCCACACAGGCGGATCTCCTGAGTCTCAATCGAACGAGCCTGTATGATAAACCAGTCGGACCATCGGAAGAAGAACTACGCCTAAGACGGCGCATTGATGAAATTTACACCGAACGCCCAGTATCCGGCAGTCGCTACATCACGGCGATATTAAGTCGTGAAGGATGGGACAGGAACCTTATTGAGTACGGCGCTGTATGCGGGATGTGGGCATTTCAGACGTGCGTCCTGGCCCGAACTTAAGCAAACGTAACCAACAGCATCTCGTATATCCGTACCTGCTGCGCAACATACGGGCCAGCTACAACAACCACGTGTGGGGCATCGATATCAGTTATATCCGAACTACCATCCATTTTGGTGGGAAGAGCAACCAAATCAATGAACCATCGTACAATCCATGGCATTGATCCTTAGCCAGTCACCACGTCATCTGTCTTTTATCATTACTGGTTTAAACATTTGCCTTCGGACTTACATGCATATCTCCAATCAGAGCCGGGAGACTGGAACCGATTTAAAAAGGTGCATGAGTTAGATGCCAGACAAGCTCTATATCCTGAACCTCTGACAAAATATAACTTCACGAGTGGAAATACCCTTCT
>CAWBGB010000015.1:0-199615 GCA_963788285.1 uncultured Alicyclobacillaceae bacterium | reverse complement strand
TGTGTCCTTACGGAGATCTTACAATGGAGATGAAGTATTTCTTTAAATCCACGAACCGGGATGGTTCCTTCAGAACGTGATTTGTACCGTTAATAATTATCGGTGCAAAGACATCATCGTCAATCAAAGAAGCCTGTTGTGCACCCCCATTATGCTTCGGGGCATTCTCATCCCCAAATTGGTACCCCTTTTTTGCAGTTACGATAATATATCGCCCTTTCTGGCAATGTGCTGCACTCCAGAGTTGATGCAGAGCGTCCGGGTATTTACCGTATGTTATGGTACCATCCGGTCCCATTCTCATATCGAGCAACGACTGGTCACCCTGGATGTTCCATGTTTGTCCGTACGGGTCAGTAAAAGGGCCGTCTTTGCGAAAGACCAAGGGAGATGCAGTATTCTCTGGTCTCGTCACGAAGACGTTGTTTCCATCGGTCCATGCGATTACGTCAATCCGCTTTTCCTGCTTTAACTGTTTAACTGCATCATCAGGTCGAATGCGGCCACTCAAAAGATAAACGTATGCCATTCTTGAATTAACGGCGAACGCTACATCATCATTTGACTGCATTTTCTTACCCCAACGATGGAGTACATAATTCGAAAATACATTTTTTAGAAAAATAGTAGGTTGTCTTCCTTTAGGAAAGACCTGTGTAACACCTCCATCCCCCATCACAATGAGAGTCATGTTCTGTAATGTTTTATCCCAACTACCGTATGTAGAAAGGACTTTCTGGAGGTTCTTATCAACATCAGCTATCCCCTGCATTGCGTTGACTCCGTGTTTGTGGACGACAGTATCGTTATTGGGTAAATACACCATTGTGAAATCAGGAAGCTTACCTTGCTTAATGAGCTGAACCAGTTCATCGGTGGCATAGTCATCATTTAACCCGAATTTATGAAAAATTCCGTCCTTACTCCTCCCCACTCCCTGTGAGGTGAGTTGACCAAGTACGAACGTGTCGGGTCCACGGACGGTATAGGAACCTGTACCTGCAAATGGTCGCATATATAGTGGTAACGTGAGCTGATGAGGTGTTCTTCCACGATAAACGAGCATGTTAATCGCCCCGGTGCTGTACCCGGCACCCTGTAGATCTTCAAAAATCGTACGTATACCCTTTGAGAGATGGGTCTGATTTAGATCATAAAGGGCACTTTGTGATACGGACCGAGTTCCGAGTGTGATGGTTTGCCGGAGATTGTTTCCATAGCTCACAATGGTCCCTCGGCTTGTATCGAACCACACTAGCCCTGGGATATGATGCTCCTCAGGATAGGCCCCGGTTACAACGGTGCTTAAGTCAGACACCGACATCGATGGAAATGACGCAACAACATGACTCAAGTAGTGCCCATGCGACATTAAATAACGTATTGCAGCGAATTGTTTGTCATTCATCGCCGATCGAATGGACCGATCCATTAGCGAATCGACAACAATGACAACCACTTTGTGCCGGTTCATATCAGAAACCGCACTGGATTGTTTAGGCATCGTCTGAATGCTGCAACCAGTTAACATTGTCACAGTGATAATCACAATAAACAAGATTCTCATGAAACAATTTCCCCTTGCTCGCATTGACCTCAGATATAAAATGTGTCATTCGCAAGGATTTCATGTTTGCCATATCGACGAAGTCACCAGTCGTTGGCTGTCCTATCCAACGCTATTATGAGTGATGGAATATCCTAAGGGGCGAATGGGAACACATGGTATCTCAGCTTAAGAAAATCACAGAAGGTGACAGGTTAAGCAAGTACCAGCGCTATAGGATGTAAACATATACCCCGAGGTCACGCCTTAATATGACCGTATGGATACCACTGAATAAAAGCCATGTGTGTGAGGAAACAATCTATCATGTCAAAGGACATATGGGAGACAAGAGCCATGAAAAACAAGCTGCCCAAAAATCAACCCAGCGAAATCGAAATCAACGTGCCACACCCGTGCTGTGTTGATTAACAATAAAGATCAGCAAGTTTGACAATGACCGAATTAGAATTGGGTATGCGGTGCGAAGAACATCCTTTGGGGGCTCATTTGTTTCTACAACACTTACCACATACGTGGCTTGTGCCTTTCGACGAAATGGACGTGGGTCTTTGGGATCTACAAAGTTAAATACTAATCGAATGTTGTCTTGTTGTGGCTCGACTAATTGATAATCTGTGTGATTGAACTTTTCATGCAGGCCATCCGCAAATCTTTTCTTGAGTTCACTGTCTAAAGATCCATAAACAGCGTATTATGCCATGAGAACACCTCCGGATTGGAAACAAACCATATTCTTAGTGTTTTACCAGAAATTTATTCACTTAGCATATAGATTGCAGGCTATAGTCACGGAGTTGCATGGAAACAAACTTACAACAATTCGGGACCCTGAATAAAGTTTCCTGTAGTTGCTGGTCAATTCATATAGCCTACATTACGTAAGACATGCTGCACGACGCGTTCGGCAGCATCAGAACGCGCAATGCGCTCACACATCTGTGACATTACCCGTTGCCTCTGTGAACAGCGTAACTGGGTAACAGTTTCCTTAAATTCTTTCAGATTTCGAACGACCTTTCCCGCCCCCTCGTGTTCTAAAAAAGCCGCATTATCCGCTTCTTGTCCAGGTTGTGGTCGATAAAGCACCATGGGACATCGAGTAGCTAAACACTCACTCACCGTAATTCCGCCTGCTTTAATTACTGCAAACTCAGCTCCACGAAACCAAGCATCCACATCTTCAACATAGGGTAGGGCCTGTACACGTGGAATGCGGAGAGAAATCTCCTTTATTTCCTGATACATAGAGATACTTCGACCACACATAACGTACACATCATAGTCCGGTAGCATGTCACAAGCGGCTTCCACCGTATACGCGACATGAGGGAACACCCCGCGCCCCCCCGTCGCAAACACAATGTAGGGATGTTGTCTTTGTGTGACCAAATGCTCAGTTCGTGTATAAAATTGTGGTCGAATTGGGATTCCTGTGACTACCAGTTCTGAATGGCGTGGTACAAAAGGCTGCGCACGTGCAACGAATCTTTCATGTGGAAGGAAGTATGTGTTGACATTTTCGTGAAACCAATGTCCATGAATGCTATAGTCTGTTAAAACAACACCGATGTACGGTTTGTGCAATCTTTGGGGCAGAGACGCTATCGCGTGGTCCGGGAACACTTGCAGGACTATGTCAGGGCGATGTTCTTCAATTGCAGCGATAGCGGCTGATTTAGATACCCTTGAAGCGAATTTCCACAGTTTGCTTTTTGAACCAAAGTGAGCGGTTCGATTGTACATCATGCCATAGATGTGTGAGCCATGGCGTGTAAGCCAATCGTATGTCGATTCCAACAATCCGGCAATGCGGGGACTTGTGGAACGAAAGCAGTCTACCTCAACAGTTTCTACTCCCCGTTTCACAAATGCGTATCGGAGTGCGCAGGCGACTTGCCGATGTCCGTCACCGAAGGCCGAGGTGAATAATAGCGCTTTAACCATGTTGTCCCCGTGTCCACATTCCATTGGACGTTCCGGCTTGCTTAATGACATATTTCCTAATCAAATCTTCCTTCACCCTTCCTAGGTTTTCGAATCGTTAAACAACATCTCTTCGCCAATCAGTAATGCCAATATTGCATACATCCGAATGAACGCATCCGAGTTCAGAAAGCGTATAATTTCCACCCCCAATCGAAGTTAGTTGAAAGTATTATCCCCATGTCACGCGAAATAACACATTTTGTGATGTCCTAAAATTTGGCGTGTAACATCAACTATTCGTCGTGCCTAAACACGACATGACTTGGGTCTTTCTAATTCTTTGGACGATGTGTCGTTTAGGTATCGACCCAGCACGGCATGAAATGGGCTGCTTCTGGAAAGTATTACTGTCAACTCGGCATGTTAGACGCTTACATTGGAGGCGAGTGGGATGCGTAAGGTTAGTGGTTCTGTCACGCAACATGGTGTAGCAAGCGTCCATGTTGCACAGGTCCGTCATGTGTCTTTCAAATTCTAAGCGTTCGCGTCGCAGCACCGTTTGCATCCTTTCATCAACGTGGGAGGACTTAGTTTGGTGTGGATTGTTGGGCTGTACTTGTTGAACACGTTCTTCATGTTAGTCGTATTAATTCGCGAGGTACGCCGGCCGGTCAGGGCTTTGACTTGGCTAACCGTCGGCCATGTTTTGCCTGTCATTGGTTTTGGACTCTATCTCATCGTATCGAGTCCCGTGCGCATAAAACAAGCAATACTGACTTCTCCGAACAATGAGTCGGACACGTTGCCGGATTCGTTCAACCGGTCAGCCTCGGTCATCGCACAAGCTTTACGAAAGTTGGCCGTGAATGGACTTCGGAGTGCCCGAGTTCAGGTACTTACGAACGGCGTTGAAACATATGAAAAGCTCATCAAATCCGTACAGAACGCGGAAAAAACGATTGATCTGGAATATTACATATATCGAGATGACCAAATTGGTAGATGCATCACGGACCTGCTGATTGAACGGGCCGCAGCCGGTGTAAAGGTTCGCTTTCTGAGAGACGGTTGGGGGAGCCGACAATTCCCGCGGCGAGAGATCATACGGATGATGGATGCAGGGATTGAATGCCGGACGCTGTTTCCAGTTCGGTTCCCGTGGCTCAGATCCACCCTGAATTACCGAGATCATTGTAAAATTGTCGTGATTGACGGAAAGGAAGCTTTTACAGGTGGTATCAACATCGGGGATGAGTACACCGGATTCCAGCCAAATGTAGGATTCTGGCGCGATACCCATGTGCAAATGGTAGGTGAAGTTGCAGTCGATTTACGGGCAATCTTCAATGCCCACTGGAAAATCTCTTCGCCCGAACGGATGAAGAAGAGGACACGCTGGAACACGAAGACGAAGAATACCCGGTATAAATCGAACATTTCATCACCCTGCGCGGCTTCTATTTCCACGTGGTCGGTAGAACTCGGCGCTGAGTTGAGCTCCATGAATAGCATCGGTGTTAACGCCTCTCAGAGCACAAAGGCGTTCCAGAAAGCGTACGTGCAGACGTTGCAAGGTAATCCTGGAGTTCCGATTCAAATCATCCGGCAGGCCTACTTTATATGCCTAACACAAGCGACAAAGACCATTGACATCACCACGCCCTATTTCGTGCCCGATGCAGACATCATCATGGCATTAAAGACATCCGTCACCCGCGGTGTTCGCGTAAGATTGCTGGTTCCTCGTCACGTGGATCATAAAATCGTGGGCGCTGCAAGCCGCACTTACTACGGTGAACTGCTAGAAGCCGGGGTCCATATCTACTTGTACGACAAAGGTGTGTTGCACGCTAAGCTGATGACCATTGATGGGGATATTGCCGTCGTAGGGGCCGCAAACTATGATATGAGAAGTTTTCGCCTGGACTTTGAGGTGTCCGAAGTCTTGTACAGTGCCGACGTTGCGCGGGAAATCACCGAACAATTCGAGCGCGATCTTACTGATTCCGTATCACTGCGCATCGAAGATTTGCTGCATCGAACCATTTCACAGCGCATTCTGGAGCAGGGAGCGCGCTTATTTGCGTCGTTGTTATAGCCTACACTGCTCCGTTTTCACCATACTCTGGAACACTCATCGTTTCATACACAATGATGCATTATCCTAAAGATGGCATTTCAACCACTCGATAATACTTTCGTAGACAATCTCTTTACCATCCTCTTGCAAAAGCTCATGATTTGCTTCAAACAAAACAAATTTTTTGTCTTTTACCTGTAACGCATCGTAAAATTCTTGTACAGCGACTGGATCCACTAATGGATCATTTGTTCCACCGAGACAGAGTGTAGCCATTTGAAAATTTCGTGCTTTCCTCAATGCCTGTTGGCCGTTGTCAAGGAGTTGATTCACCCATCGGACCGAAAAATTACAAGTAAATAAAGGATCATTTTCCACAAATGTATATGTATCAGTGAGCCGACAAACCCTTGTTACAAGGTTACACCACTGATTCAGATCCATGGACATCCTTGGGGTAAGGAACGAAAGGAAGTGACACACGAGATATAAAGATTTTGGAATATGAAATCGAAGTCTCAAGGCAGGTGATGAAAAAATCGCCCCCTGCACTTGACTTACATACTCTTGCCCATACCGTGCGACGATCGTCCCACCCAAGCTGTGTCCTAACAAGAAGATGGGTTCACCAGGATGCACCTCCCTCACAAAGCCAATAAATTTGTGCATGTCATCCAGATACTCATAAAACGAATGTACGTGGCCACGTTTCCCCGTCGATTGTCCAAACCCCCGCAGATCAAATGCGTAGAAAGCAATATTATGTTGCAAACAATGCCTTCCCAAATCGACGAACTGTCCGGAATGCTGACCTGCCCCGTGAATAAATACCAAAACCAAGGAAGGTTTGCTGGGAATAAATCTGCGATAAAAAAGCTCAGTTCGATGATTCACGTTAAATCTCCCGACTGCATTGTGTACCATTCCCATGCCGGCTCCCCCACATTTTTTCGAAAATTCATTCTGAGTATGAGCAGTTACGGGAGCTCTTATCAAGGGAAAAAATGTATGTCTTAAAGGGGTTACCAGAACGGAATTTTGGGTTAATGAATCCATAAAAGCACAATTCATTAGGGATGTTTAATAATACCGAAATTGACTAGTGCCATGGACCAATATTCCTCATATTACCTTTCCCTCTCACAATGCTGAGGGTCGTCGAAATCACCAAAAATTTGATATGCGTCGGTTTTAACCGAAACCTCTTCTTATTTTCCTTAACGATTACTCTTTCAAAAAGGGACTGATTTGTGCAATCAGGTCTTTAAGATGAGTCGCCGCCTTGCCATAGGTTTCCTTGGCTTGTCGATTCTTAGTTTGCAGAGTGAACATCTCGAGATCTGCTTGGATTTTTTTCAAGGATGCTGCCAGTAAAGGTTTTTCCTTAATCGGCGGCTCTTTTAGAACATCCTTATAGAGGTCAACGTACACATTTCCATTTGAATCCACTTGTGCAATAAATACGTCTTTGAAATCCGATGCACCCTGCTTCATGATTTCTCCCAGCAACCATTCCCTTGTATAACCGGAATGTTGTAAAGACTTTTCCATGACGTGCCCGTCAATGATGAGAAGTCGGGATTCATACTCTGGAATGACTTTTATCCCGGCATCTTTGGGAGTCACCGGTTGTAACTCGGTCTTCTTCATGACACTGAGCGTTCCATTCGTTTCAAGAATTGCATATTCCACATCGGATAATTTAAAGATGTCCTTCTGACGAAGCATCATCATCATCTCTTCGATGGATAAGTTAGATTTCTTCAAATTTTCCTCTAAAACATTCCCGTGCTGAATAACCACACTCGGTCTTCCATCCAGAAAGATGCGTCCCTTATATGATTTCCGTTGTATCAAGGACACAATCAAGGAAAGACCGGCCCAAATCGCCAAGCTGCTTATGGCGTGGATACCTTTTATGTTATCCAGCGACCAACTGGCAGCAATGTCCCCAACCGTGATACTGACGATGTAATCAAAAAAATTAAGTTGAGCGACCTGCCGTTTGCCCAAGATGCGCGCCAAAATAAACAGTACGATAAAGGAAAAAACTGACTGCAATAAAACGTCTCTTGTAGTTGGCATTCGATTCCCTCCCGAACTATTCTTTAATTTGCCCAGGTCTTATCGCGATTTAATCTGTCAATTACGGCAACACACGAGCGTTTCCTTAATATTCACGGAATGTTCATTCATTTCTGTTCAGTTTCCTGGTAGGCAATAAAAAGTTCCTTACCATGGAATTTGGGTGGCCTTGTCCAAATACAAGATAAGGATCACTGTGTAAGTTATGAGCACCCTTACGTGTTTGCGTGGCAAATATCCCTCGATGAGGGGATAGCGGCCATAAATCAGGTTATTGAACTGGTTACAACTGTATTGAATTCGATTCTCGAAATGCCCGCCAATCATCGAAGGTCAGGCCCGTGAACGACCTAACTGCCTAAAAGTCACGCCCTTCAGGGGTTCCAGATGCACAACATATGTCCAAGGGTTGGGCATTTTCATTATCTACTCCCGGACGTCAAACGATGAGGTTGTTCCCGCTCATCCTGCGCTGATCTATGACCATTGCCTACAATGAGTTCGTAATTTAACTCTTTGACACATGTGACTCTGGTACAAACGAAACCACGCCTCCAGATGCAGTCTCTGCACTTCTGTGGAACTTCTCCCCTGTACTCCAAATCTGCAGGCGTAATCGGATTATAAGTGTTATTCTTCACGGTTCCCTTCCCCTCGTAATAAATTTCAACAGTTGGATATAGTGTTCTAATGAAGTAAGGATTATGTATACAGATCCCCTCAACAAACGCTCCTATCCCCGTCGTCATCGGAGTCTGCCCGTATTCTTTAACATGAAGCAGTCCGTACCATATGTGTTCTTGACCATGCCAGCATCAATATAGACCTGGCCGAGCATGGTTCGTCCTCTGCGGGGCGAAACCGAGTGCCCACAATGGTAGTCGCCCGCCTAAGTAAAAATGGCCTTTACTACGTTTTTCACGAGTAGTAAAAGCCATCAGAGCGAACAGACGATTATGGTGAGCTCCATCGACGGATAAAGCTTTGTTGTACTATACGGACAAAAAATGAATTCTATGACTTACGCACACCAAAAAGCCCTCAAGAAGCAGGAAGTGTTCGGCATGGTCGGATTGTGGAATACGTGGCGGTCACCAGATGGAAAGAAGAAGGTCCATTTCTCCACCATCATTATTACGTGTGAACCGAATTTCTTCATGCGAACTTTGCATGACAGAATGCTCGTGATATTGGACAAAAGCCTCAATGGACTTGTGACTAGACCGCAGCATCACGGATACTGACACGGTTATGTCCGTGCTGCAGCCGTATAAGGGCGAGATGTACGCATACCGAGTTTCGGAGTTGGTCGGGAATGTACGGAATGATGAACCGGAATGTATTGAGGAAGTAAGATGACAAAGCGCCCCCATCCAATGAAGGATGAGGGCTATAGTATGGGGAAGGAAAACAATGGCTCACCGTTCCATTATTGACTTTGAGACGTTGACGTAAACATCACCACGGAACGCGCAGAATGACTGGCCGGAGAGTACGGAGGCAGTACGATTACATGAAACAACTCCTTGCCTGAACGCTTTCTGAGCATAGGACTGGATTGTCCACTTGAATACTGTGAGTTAGTCATCAAAAAGAGAAGGTGTAGTGATGCATGAGAACAATGTAAATAAAATTAAGCCCTGGACAACTATCGCAACACCCTGGGGATAGGGAGTCAAACGCCGAAAGGAGGCATATTTTTCGAAAATTATAATTGGTCCTCATGAAATAGACCTAGCCCCACTGGGGTTTCAATGCGAAATTTACAGTGACGGAATAAAATTTATTCCGTTAAAAAAAGAAGAACAAATTTAATCTACGTCATGACAGGCGGTCACTTATGACGGTGAACCCCTTAACAACATGGATCTATTCATCTTTGTCGGTGACCGCCTGAAGCCGTGCCGGATCCGGTTGAAGAAACAGGAAGTCTTTGGATTCGCGGTGCGGTGGTTCATCATCCCACCAGGCGCCAGCCTCCATCCACCAGTCAATGACGTCGGTTACGGTATAGGTGTTGTCACCTTCGATGATGGTGTGCGGGAACTCATCTTTAGTTGTCACTTCAATGAGTCGTTGAACCAATCATTACATATTCTTACACTGATATTCGAACATCTGTTCTGGTTATGCATTCTGCTCAGGACACCCATGTGGAGTTGCAGAGAGGCAAGCATTAAGTAGGGTCTGCTGAACGATTGAAAAACCCAGTAGCGACAAGGATTCTTGGCCTTTCATCACGAAATCTTGTGCATGGATTTCTCGTGAAACCCGTCAAAATCCTTGCACGTGAGGGGACCTATGTATCGACCGACTGAACGACAGATCCTGTTGCCGGATGACTTCTTCCTACCATTTGGCGGAAAGTTGAATCAGGAGAACCGCTGGGTCAAACTCGCCCAGATGATTCCCTGGTGGAAGGTTGAAGAGCACTACGGAGAGCGTTTCAAATCCTGGACGAAGGGACAGAAGGCATACTCGGTCCGTGTGGCGCTTGGTGCACTCATCATCCAGGAACGCTTGGGTCTGAGCGACCGGGAGACGGTTCGTCAGATCACGGAGAACCCGTATTTGCAATACTTCATCGGATTACCAAGCTTTCAGGAAGAACCACCGTTTCATCCCTCTCTGATGACGCACTTTCGCAAGCGACTTGGTCCGGACGTGATCAACCAGGTCAATGAATGGATCGTGATGGAGAAAGACGCAAGCGATGATTCTGATGACCGGGATGATGGACATCCAGGGCAGCCCGAGGTGGACGCCACCTCCAAGCCATCAACAGATAAGGAGACGCCTGCGAACCAAGGTAAGCTGTTGCTCGATGCCACGTGTGCCCCGGCGGACATCGCCTACCCAACCGACCTGTCCTTACTCAATGAGGCTCGGGAGAAGTTGGAGAAGATGATTGACGTTTTACATGCGGTGCGTGAGCCTGGTAGTCGCAAACCGCGCACCTATCGAAAGAAGGCGCACAAGGCGTACCTGGCGGTGGCGAAGCAGAGGCGCGTGAGTCCGCGTGCACTGCGCAAGGCAATCGGGAAGCAACTGCGGTTTGTAGCCCGTGACTTGCGAATCATCGCCAAATTGAGGAATGAGGTCGGACTCAGCGCGTTGAGCGTTCGGCAACATCGTCAACTGTTGGTCATTCATGAGCTGTATCGCCAGCAAGAGGAGATGTACCGCAGGAGGATGCGGCGCATCGACGATCGGGTCGTCAGCATCTCGCAACCCCATGTGCGTCCTATCGTCCGTGGCAAGGTACGTGCAAACGTTGAGTTCGGCGCAAAAGTGGCAATCAGTGTGGTGGACGGGTACGCAAGACTAGAGCGGTTGAATTGGGACAGCTTTCATGAAGGTCACACCCTGCAGGCGGCGGTTGAGGCTTACCGGGAACGCTATGGCTACTATCCAGAGGCCGTGCTGGCCGATAAGGCCTACCGGAACCGGGAGAACCTGCGTTACTGCAAGGAACGTGGTATTCGCTTAAGTGGACCGCCGCTGGGCCGGCCCTCGAAGACGGAGCGAGCGGAACAGAGGAAGATAGAGAGGCAGGACGCAGTGGAGCGTAATGCAGTTGAAGGAAAATTCGGCGAAGGCAAGCGCCTCTATGGCCTGGGTCTAATTCGGGCGCGCCTTCAGGCGACGAGCGAGACGGTTGTCGCGATGCAGTTGCTGGTACTGAACCTGGAGCGGCGCCTCCGCCTTTTCTTGACTCTTTTTCTCAAATGGCTGATTCAAACTGTCACGTGTCCCATTCCAAGCTAATGCATGACCCATTCAGCAGACCCTAGGTACAACCGCCGTTTCAAAAAAATTTATGGTCACCGGGTTGGTCCTTGAAATGATACAACACGACATGTTGTATCAAAAAACCTCGCTAACGTTGTGGCCGTTTCTTAAACGTGTATCAGAGGTATGTCGTTGGCGAGTAGATGTCTCCCAACACTTGGCGACTGCCCGGATAATGACTTTAGACCGCCGTTTCCGTTTTTCGTCAGTCAATGGACCTGGCCCGTAAATCTCGATTGTGGTTATTCCCACCTTGTCGGCCATATCCGGCTTACGTTCATTTCGATCGGTGAATGGGATTAGCTATGACACACCTGCTGTGTAAGCCTATGAGATTCATTAGACCAATAACCAAAAATTTAAAGAAACACCGTTCTTTGTAGATAACTCAATGTTAGCGCAAAACACCCTTACTCATATCATCGTAAGGGTATCAGTGCGTGGTACAGTTCATTCATGTTCCCAACATTAGATGGTAGGACGCGGTAAGAATATCGGAGTATGGACTCAACCACAGCCGATTCCGAGGATATTCGGGTACTTCGGCATGGTTTGGATTCGGAATCCTGACCCACCCAAGGAGCGGCCGCCGCCGTGGCACGGTAACACAGAGAAAGAGAACCATCGAAGATAACTTCCCGTGAAATGCCTTCACCGAACTACACATGAAACTCCAAACCTACAATGAAGAAGACTTTTTCAGCGTCAACTAACTACGCTGTGCTATTACCTGTACTATTTACATCATTGGTACTGTCTCCGGTAGTCGTGTTGTTAAGATCTGGACCTGTACTATTGTCATTTGACATTGTGTTCGTTTGCGCAGACGAATTACCGTCCGAATTCTCCGTTTTGTTCTTAGTTGCATGGTTCGTAGTTCTGTTTTTTACGATGGAACTGTTTTCACTTTTGGTCGTAGTGTGTCTTATTCCTTGGTGATTCGCACCATCTGGCACCGTAAATGTGACAGATATCGCTTCGCCCATCGGTGCTCCATTCGACCCCAAGGCTTGGACCGTATATGTGTACGTTGCACCTTGTTGAACGTTCCGATCTTGAAACCATGTATTTCCTGTGTCCCCAATTTCAGTTGACGTATTTCTGTCTGTACCAGAAAGGATACGACTGACCATAAAGCTCTTGACGCCTGGTACATTTGACTTCCATGTAAGTTTTACACCATTACCTTTTCCAATCCACTGTGCCCCCAAGCCAGAGATTGGAGTTTGTAGTGAATATGCAGCAGTTGCGGTTCCCTGCCATGCAGGAAAGGGTCCCATGGCAAACTGTTCCGGGGTCTTATTTTCTTCTGCAAGTCGCGTGATGTCCCCGAAAATTTTTGCGGCATTTGCGGAAGGATCGACTGGAGTCATCGTCATGTGATATTCCGGAGATGACTGATCGTATCCAATATAAATAGATCCCACCATATTTGGTGTATAGCCGTCAAACCACGCATCTTTGACCCAATTTGGATCACCATATAGTCCTGAGCTATACTGTACCGTCCCTGTCTTACCTGCGACGCCCCAACCTGGCACTTGTGCCGATGTACCTGTTCCATAATCAACAACATCTTGCATCAATCGTGTCATGATCGTGGCTGTGCTAGGAGACATGACTACTTTGGATACCGGTTTGAATTGGTAAACTACTTGTCCGTATTGATTGGTAATCCTCGTAATCAAATGAACTTGCATTTGAACCCCATTGTTATCGAATGCTTCGTAGGCTTGAGCCATCTCTAGCGGATTGACTCCATATTGCATTCCACCAAGTGCAACACCAAGTTGTCGCTGATCTTGGGGAGTCAACTGAATGCCGTCATTCATAGCAAATCTGGTACCGGTTTGAAGTCCAATTTGCTTTAACAGCCAAACAGAGGCAACATTTTGCGACTCCTGTAATGCATATTGCAAAGTTACCTTTGCCGGACCGTGTGGACCTTCCCAGTTTTGTGGCTCGTAGCCGTTACCGAAATCCTGTGGCTGGTTATTCAGAATAGACGTTGGTGTCCACTTCCCGCTTTGAATCGCTGGAGCATACTCCATGATGGGCTTGATGGATGACCCGGGAGAACTGTTACTATAAACCCGATCCACCCCTAATTTTGTAAATCCCTGTCTTCGAGAGCCTGCAGCACCTAAAATCCCCCCGGTCTTCGGATCGACAAATACAGCTGCGCCTTCCACAACAGTGCCGGACGATGGACCTGGGAAATCACCATTATAGTTTTGACTCCAGAACACCGTATGAATCGCTTGCTGAACCTGTGGATCAACAGTAGTGTAGATATTTAAACCGCCCTGCAATAATTGTGTTGCAGAGATACCAATTCGTGAAGCATAATCGAACAAGAAATTTGTAAACAATGGATGAATATTCCAATAATCTTGAGTGATGTCATGATATGAGGCACCTAAAGGGGCTTTTTCTGCAGCCGCAGCTTGTGCCGGTGTGATATAACCATATTTTGCCATATTTTGTAGGACTTCATTACGACGTGCTAACGCAGCCTGCGGATGAATTAACGGGTCATACGCAGTTGGCGCCTGCGGAAGCCCCGCTAGCAAAGCAGCTTGGTCCAAAGTAAGCGATTTTGGATTCTTTGCAATATCGACTCCAAAATAACGTAACGCAGCTTGTTCTACACCTACCGTGTTTTCGCCTAAATAGACCTTATTGAGGTACATTGTGAGTATTTCTTGCTTGGTAAAATGACGATTGATTTGTACGCCCATCGCAATTTCTTGAAGTTTATAAGACAACGTCTTATCGTCATTGAGATAGACCATTTTTGCTAATTGGTCTTGAATTGTGCTGGCACCTTGGTCTTCACTTTTCGTTAACAAATCTACAAATAACGAACGTATTATGCCCCGAAGATCAATACTGTCACCTGTCCAGAAATTATGATCTTCTGTTGCGACAATAGCATCCTGTAAGTTACGCGGAATCTGACTATAGTGTAAATTCGACGGTGTTGCTCCAATTTTCATGTACACCGCACCAGTTCTATCATAAACGACAGTCTGCTTTGGCGTAGCCGTTAATTTTGCTAGATTGACTGAAGTTCGATCGATGAGAACCATGAATCCAGCGACACAAAGTCCGATTGCGGTAACGAAAACTATACCGATTCCAATCAAGGCTTTTAGCCAGAAACGCTTCAAATTGAAATACCTCCCACCTATCTCTCCGAAAGCCGATTCGGTGTGAATAATTTTGCAAATTGGTAATAAGAGAGATATACGTCGATTTTAAAAACAATTAAACGTTGGCCAATATGCAACGTACAAATGAACAACGGATCAGTATATCGCGTGTTCTACCGACTGTTCATAATCCTAATCGTAGTGCGGTGTTTGAATTATCTCTTCCGTAACTCCATGGTGTATCATTGATTCACAGCGCTGTTGCTCGATGTATGATTCGCGTACTTTCACAACATCGAGACATTGTTACGCGTCCCCCCTAGATAGATATATACGATTTTACAACACTTGACGAATATTTAAGCTGACATTACCTGGAACCGATAGAATTCAATGACGTCACCATGAGAGCGGACTACTATTAGTCTAAGAAACGCGAAGTCGTCAATTTTAGTTCTTTTCCATTTGGACTGTTTATGTCTTCTCTCGCCAAGAACGTCCGGGCTGCGGCTGCGATCAGTTCCTTGCTGCTTAACCTCATGTTGTTTCTATCCGGCGCAACATTTCCACTACAGATGATGCCAAGTTTCATTCAGCCCGTAGCGAAAGTATTACCGCTCTACTACGTGATTGATTTGCTGCGACAAACGTGGAATTTCTCCTCCATTTGGAACAACGGACTGGACGTAGCTGTACTAGCCGGTATGTTTGTGGTATTCACGGTACTTGCCGCGCGCTTCTTCCGTTGGAGCGCGGACTGACTCGATAACGGAGCATGTCACCCATTACGGCGAGCACTGAAAGTATGTCCCCAAGGAAAGATAAGATGCCCGTCTTCCCTCTCAAACGGTCTTGTCAATCTGCACACGGCGATTCAGTATTGAAGTCATGATTGTTAATCCTTGCTTCAAGTGAAGACAAAAGACTTGGTCCGACCTCTGTCGCCCAAGAGGCAACCTTTTCATCGACTGCTGCATCTTGTGCCGCACAATATAGTAACCCAACAAATCAGTCAGTACGTCTTTTCACCCTGAGACAACGCACCCTCTTCTCGTCAATTCCCCAAGTAACTCCCTCTATGATCTTTCGTTTTCTCGCGTATTCTAGCTCATTCGCAGTATTTCGCAGTTAACCCAGCAGACGATTCGGGTCGACTATCCCAATAAGGAAGGTTCTGGACCACAAGGGTGCACTCAAATAAGGGGTATGCCCCTTTTGCTAGAATATGGTTGCACATTGGAGCTCCACATACACCTTTGCGGCTTACCCTCCCATGTCTCACAGGGTCCTCGTTTCGTCCCGTTTCATTCCTTCGTCCTGCCTGTCAAAGGGTGGAGACCAGTAGTTTGCTGCCCGGCAGGGTCGTTGCCCCAAGGTTAAGTTTCGTACCGGTTTCTCCGTGCTTCGTTTGTCGTTTGCGTTTACTGCGAGTTAGCTAGATATCGAGAAACTCCAAGATGTTAAGCGGCATTCTGTAAACGTGAAATGTGTACGGGTCCGAGTACCTTTACTGGATCGTACGGGACTTGTTTCCGTCCCAATGCGAACAGCACTCGAATCAGTCGGCAACTCAGTGCAATCGCTGACTGCATCCGCTTTAGTGGATTCTGCGATCTCTGTGTATAGTAACGGTGCAGCGCCTGAAACTCTGCGTTCTTTGCCAGTAGTGGTATAACGCAGCGGAACAACAGTGACCTTAGCTTTGGACGTCCACGCTTGCTAATTGTCGTTCGTCCCTTGTGTTTACCAGAACTATTCTCCTTGAGATTCAGCCCTGCCAGCTTCTGTATCTGCCTGGCATTGTCGTAGCCCGAGAGATCCCCGACCTCAGCTAGGAATCCAGCGACGGTAACCAACCCTACACCAGGCACACTAAGCATTTGCTGCGTCCCAGGTATCTGACTCACCAGTCGCTCGACTTCGTTCATGAGAAACTCTAGCTGCTCTTGGTACAAATCATATTGACTGAGCAGAATCATCAGCTCGTGGCGTGCCATCTGCAGTCCTTCAGTCAACCCGATTGACTGTTCTGCCATCTCCTTCAGAAGGTTTGCCTTACTGATTCCAACGCCTCGTAAAATTCCGTTCTCTCGCCATGCCTGAACAATTTCGGATGCCGTCTTTCCCCGAACATCCACCGGACAAGGGAATTGGTGCAAGCATACAAGAGCTGCTTTGCCCTCCCAATCCTTGAATACCGTCGTGAACTCTGGAAAGAAACGGTCCAACCAATTATGAATACGTGCCTGTACTCGCTTCAGGTCCTCAGACAAACGATCTCTTTCGTTCATTCCCACGCGCAAATCCGCGTAGATATCCTCGGGAATGTGAGGTACAGAGTACCGTCCGTCTTTGACCAATTGTGAAATCACACGTGCATCCTTGCGGTCGTTCTTGGTCGGGTTGTTGTCCTCAAGTTCTTTGGTCTTTTTCACATGCATGGGGTTAACCAAAACCACCTGAATTCCCTGATGACGCAGAAACTGCGCGAGATTCATCCAGTAATGCGCTGTCGGCTCTACACCGAATACGACGTTGTCACAGCTGTGGTCAACCATGAGTGACCGGATCCAGGTCAGTAATTTCTCAAAGCCACGTCGACTGTTGTCAAAGGTCAGCGGCTTGCCGAGTTCCACGCCCCGTACATCGCTTGCACGAGCTACGTGCACTTTCTTCGCAATATCTGCACCAACGACCAGAGTGGAATCCGTGATGCGGCGAATCTTGCTGTTCTGCGTTATACTCATGTTGTAGTTCTACCTCCTGATTAGTGGTGTGTTTTGGACGACATCAACACTATCAGGAGTTTTTTATTGCCTCAAACCCGATTTTGCTTCTTAACAGGAATGCTGCCCA
The DNA here is from genome assembly GCA_963788285.1 of uncultured Alicyclobacillaceae bacterium. Classification (GTDB taxonomy): domain Bacteria; phylum Bacillota; class Bacilli; order Alicyclobacillales; family Alicyclobacillaceae; genus Alicyclobacillus_A. The sequence continues at coordinate 182,151 of CAWBGB010000015.1, read as the reverse complement.
ACCGACATCTTCTAAGCATGTATTTGTAGCCCGTCTGCAATATGACGCAGTCGTTTTTCAATCTCAATTCTCAAGCCCGCGAGGGCGAGGTTGGGATCTTCTACGGCAATTTGCTGAAACGTCTAATTCGTGCTGATATCACTTGGAGTTTTTTTCCTCCAATAAGCTCACCTGCTTCGCCTGTTCAAATGAGCCCCATACACATAGACAATATCGTCACGGCGAGTTACCTCAGTCAATGGCCTCCAATACACTTGTATTGTTTCAATTCGTTGGCACTCCTTCAAAACCCCATGGTTACTTTTGGCACCTATAGAACGAAAAAGCAGGTACTTTCCTCCTTGCCGTGTATGGACCATAATAACACGTGTGCAAAAGTTTGAGCTACCGAACCATCTGGTGGTCAGCGAAGTGAACTTCAGTCTTGAACCACACTTGCAACTTAGAGTACACCCGGAGGTTGTGAAACCATGCAAATGACATTGAGACGTACTGCAGATTTTTATCAAGTTATCAAAGATCGTCGTTCCGTACGCTATTATGATCCTTCGGTCAAGATATCGGATGAAGAAATCAGAGAGCTTATCGGGGAAGCCATTCTCGCGCCAAACGGATACAATCTGAATGCATGGCGGTTTCTGGTCATTACGGATCAAGCACTTAAGGAAAAGCTGTACCCGATTGCCTACAAACAGCAACAAGTGCTTGACGCTTCGGCAATCATTGCGGTGATGGGGGATTTGGAAGCCTTCTGGCAAGGGGAACGGATTTACCAAAGAGCGGTCGAAGCGGGGTATATGACGGAAGAGGTTAAAGATTCAATCCTCAGTACGATAAACGGCTGGTATCAATCCAAAACCCTTGAAGAACTGAAAAACATCTTAATGATTGACGCGAGTCTTGCTTCCATGCAACTGATGCTAGCGGCGAAAGCTAGAGGATATGATACGGTTCCAATGTCCGGCTACGATGTGGAACAATTCCGTAGAGCGTTCGACATTCCTGACCGTTATGTCAATGTCATGTTGATTGCGCTGGGCAAAGCGGCGAAACCCGGGTATCCAACCGTACGGTTGAGCGTAGATGAAGTGACGTTCTGGAACACGATTTCGTGATTGACATACCATGGTCTCACAGGCTCCATTACTTCCTGAAAAAACGACAGACAACTACTTTATACACTTAAAATAGATGGAAAACGCCGGTAAACCACGTGAACAATACTGGTTTCCGGCGTTTTCTATTGGAGTTGTGTGTTGTCGGACATGGTTCCGAGTATTTCAACATTTCTTTCGTGTGCGCCACACTCTGAGACCCATCATTGTGGCAACAACGACGACAGCGACGAGGACCAACGGAACAAGATATGTATGCAGCGTCTGTTTGTATTGGCTCCATGCGACCTCAATGTACTTTCCAACGATGATAAAGCAGCCAGCCCATACAATGGCACTCACAGCGTTGTAAATGGTAAACAGTCCAAAGGACATTTTGTTGATCCCGGCAAGGTACGGAATTACCACGCGTATGCCTGCGATGAACTTAGCGAATAGAATCACCGAGGTACGATATTTTTCGAACGTTTCATTTGCCTTGTCAAGGCGCTCATTGGTCAGCCCAACAAACCGTCCGTACCTGACGATAACCGGTCGTCCTACAAATCTCCCTATCGCATACGCCACCGTTGAACCAGCGATGTTGCCTAGCCCCGCAGCCAAAAGAAGAGGGACCAAGGAGAATCCTCCACGCATCCACTCAATGCCGGAAAGCGTAAGTGTGGTTTCTGCTGGGAACGGGATTCCAACCATTTCGAAAAACAATATGAAGAACACCCCGATATATCCGAACTGGTGAATCCATGCTTCCAAACTGAAGTGCACGTTAATGCCCCCTACCCACCATTTTCTTTTGGCGACGTGTGACTAAGGCGACAAGAATGATGATGATCAGCAGCAGCACCGCCACCGCATAGGTAAAGGGATGTATCACGAGTTTGACGTTTACCCAATTCTGTCCCAGTTTGTATCCCGCATAGGCTAATGCAGCCACCCAAGGTAACGATCCGATAGCGGTAAAAACAGTGAATCGAATCACTGGCATTTTTGCGAATCCTGTGGGTAAGGATATAAATGTGCAAAGGCCAGGCAGGATTCGTCCAATTAGTACAGCCCATTCACCCCGTTTTTCAAACCAACGCTATGCCATTTGAATATGCTTTTCTAATAGGTGAATCACACTTCCGTAACATTTCACAAAGGGTCGTCCACCGATCTTTCCTACGTAATATGCGATGATGGAACCTACGATATTCCCAAGTGTACCGAAAAGAATAACCCACCATAGCTGCAAGTGCCCCGTCCAAGCTAAGTATCCGCCGAACGACATGACGATTTCACTCGGCAGTGGAATGCATGCACTTTCGAGGACCATTGCGACGAACACACCCATATACCCCATCGACCGAATCAAGTGCACAATTGTGTTTTCCAAACATGTGCCACCCCTCCTACGTGTCTCAATAAAAAGACCGTGACTCTCTTAAAAAAGGTTCATAAGCATCCATGAACTTTTGAGATGTTAAGCGTCTCCTGATATACGAGGTAGAAATTTAACGAGGAGTGTGTAGTCTTTGAACCAGTTTGACGTAACCGTATTTCATGCGATTAACGGAATGGCAGGACATCATCCCATACTGGACGCGCTGATGTCTTTCTTCACACAGTATGCGCTTGAACCTTACGCAATACTGTTTATGTTGGCGTGGTTCCTGTTGCCTAAGAGGGACATTCAAGGACGCCAAACACTTATCATCTCGGGATTGTCAGGCGTTCTGTCTCTGTTAATCAATGTCGTCATCTCACATATTTGGTTCCGCTCGCGACCTTTCGTCTCCTTGCCAAAGGGTACGTTCACGCAACTCATTCCACACAGCGTGGATGCTTCATTCCCAAATGACCATGCATCGGGAAGTTTCGGCTTTGCTGCAGCCACTTGGGGAAAGTCAAACAGGTGGATTCGTTACACGTTTACTGTTCTCGCTGTGGTGGTCGCTTTTTCGCGCGTATATGTAGGTGTGCACTGGCCAACAGATGTGCTGGCGAGTTTCGTGGTCGGTACATTCGCGGGTCGGGTGATGTGGCGCTTCTCAAAATTCGTGTACCCAATCACGAAGTTTCTTTGCGCTCTTTTCAATTTTGGGCAAACGTCCGTACAGACTAAAGCGCCTACGTCATAATCAAGGGAAAGCCCTCGCTCGGCGAGGGCTGGTTTGTACCAATCATAATTTATCCTTGCGTCACCTATTCGCGAAGCTTCATCATTCTATAAATCGAAGCCGTTACCACGCCAATCCCAACCAGCCAAAGCACCACAATCAACAGGATCCCCACAATCGGTATGTTCATGAGAGCAACACAGGTGCCAGCGCCAACAAGGGCGTTCAACCACATCGGCTTACGCACCTTCGCATGTGTGAACGCGAGATCCCCCAGCCATGTTGACACAACAGCCAAACCCAATAGACCCACAAAGGCATACAGTAACAGCACAATTCCAGCGAGGGGGATTCCTACCTCTGTCATGGCAAGCAGTGAACACATCGAACATACTACTGCCGTAGTTAACAAACCGATGATTCCGGTTCTTCGCACCGAACCTTTGAGAATGGCGAGCGGTGTGGTCATATGCCTGCCAACAACAATCGTTAACAATACGGAAATAAACATAAACACAAGTCCCAGGGCTAGCATCATCGCCCACACTAACAACATGGCTGTGATTCCAAAGAGCGTGCCGCCCCAGAACGGGCTATGCAGCGACAGACGATAGATTCCTTCCGCGGTAGATCCTGAATCTTGCGTTACCGTGCCATTCAAATCAACAACAATTCCGGTGTGCGCCGATGGTCCGAGGTGTACATTTCCATCCATTACCACTAAAATTTCGGAAACATTCCCTAGAACGTTGACGTCGTGTTCTAAAACCAACAGATCCTCGACCGTGGCACCCTTCGGGATGGTGGTTGTTTCCTCACGGACAACGTTGTCTAAATGCCGTTCATCCGCAAAGCCAATCGGCAGCACAGACAACGTGACGACCATCAAAATGAAGGATACTAAGGTGATTCGAGCGTATCTTCTCATAAGACAGCCTCTTTTTGGATGGAATGAAGCATCCGTCGGATTCCGACCAATGAAAGTCCTAAAACCATAATCATGAATGCTCCTACACCAACAATCCAAACGAACTGAAGCACAGATGACATCACGATTAACCCATGCAGCATGGCTACCATCAGGCGGAACATAACATGGACGAAGCGCCCAATCGGAGATATGATGAGTAGCATCAAGACAAAAAACGCAACCGCCATGCCTGCTAGGTATACTTCGAATAAGTGACGTGTCTGCCTACTCCCACTCATCATCTCTAGACGCTGTAGTACAGACGCTTCGATTTCTTCGGGCGCATGGAGACTACCGAGCAGAGCATGGATACTGCTGCCAATCGCTTGATAGCTCTCCACCACCGCCATGCACTCCTGGCAATGGTGAAGATGACGTCGCGTGGACTCCATCTCTTCAGGTATCAATTGTCCATCGATATAATCAGAAAGGCGTTCTTGCGGAAAGTGACACTGCACTATGCGTCTCCCCTTTCGTCACTGAGTAACTGACGAAGTTTAGTACGAGCGTGAAACAATCGGGAGCGTACTGTACCCACTGGAACTTCAAGAATTTTAGCTAACTCCTCATAATTGAATCCGTGTAATTCGCGCAGAACAATGACAGCACGATGTTCCGGACTTAATTGATTCAGTGCATTCTCCACATCAATGCGTACCTGGGTCGAACGATACTCATCCCGTTGAACGTAACCGATGTTACCTTCAAGCGGAGCGGCACGAGACCGATTACTTTTTTCTACCCAGTTCAGCGCAGTTCGTACGGCTGTACGTGCCAACCAGGTCGGAAATGTTTCTGGTTGGCGTAATCCTTTCAACGATTGAAAGACCTTGATGAACGTCTCTTGCGTCACATCTTCCGCATCAGCGGCATTTTGCAGAATGCCATAAACCGTTCGGTAAACGAAGTTCCGATAATGAGTCACCAAAGTGGAGAAAGATTCGGATCGTCCGCTCATCGCTGCACGGATAAGGGCAACATCGGATTCATTCAAAGACGCATCACCTCCTCGACGAATCCAGTATCCTCCGCCACACATGAGCAGAATTAACGAGCCCTCACCATCCCAAATGTATCATTTGGATACGTCGAGATTCAGTAATGGCGAAAAAGACCAGAACGGAGTTCGCTTCATTGTGTTTGGTCATTTTGAGATGACGTAAACGCCATTATGGTTGCCAGTTTCTGATCCCTTAGTCCCAGTATACTTGAGGGCTATCTGTGCTTTAGCCGTATTGGTTCGGAGAGAATGCGACGGGCGTCACTTGATGTGATAAACCCTGCATTGATCATGTTGCTAACCACCTTGCGTTGCCTCTCTTGTGCTAAGGGCAAGGAGTGAAATGGATCATAAACACTGGGCGCGTTAGGCAAACCGGCGAGCAATGTCAACTCCCCATCGTTTACCTGCTGTGGAGGTATGCCAAAGTAAGTTTCGGCAGCGCTGTAAAGCCCATAGGCATTTTCCCCAAAGTAAATGTCGTTGGTATATAGCGCAAAAATCTCCTCTTTAGAGAGCTGTATGGTCCAGGCCATTGCATCCACCGCCTCGGTGACTTACGCGACAACGATTTATCTTGCGATAATCCCAATGCCTTTCGCACCAGTTGTTGTGTAATGGTGGAGCCTCCTTCGGTAAACTGTCCGGATTGGGCGTCAACAAAGGCGAAACGGAGAATGGATCTCGGATCAATCCCTGGATTTGACATGAAGGTCCGGTATTCTGTGGCCAAGATGGCATTACGAAACGTGACAGGAATTTCTTCGTATGTCAGCATGGTTGAATGTCTAAAAAAGATTCTGTTGCGCGACACCATTTTTTACTTCACGCCCCACAGGGCAACCATCTTCAGGTAATATTCGACAGCAGCGATCCCTACAATCGCTACGATGGCGGTCATGACTATCTTTTGCAGACGGCGTTGAAACCGCGTGGTGACCTGCAGCTCTCTCGATTCGGGACGGACACTTGCATCCACATGCATCAGTATCCCCCCTCACTCAGCGTTGTCCTGCTCCAATTGGACCTAAAAACTAAATTGTCGCTTGAGAAATATGAACTGGTGCCGTTTGGTCTGCCTATCCCGTGAAACCATTTCTCCAGCCCCGATGATTGCACAGTCCAATGGATTGTTTGCCACCTCAACATGAAGTTGGGTTTCCCGTTCGATTGCCACCCGCACATTGTTCATCTGTGCTCCTCCACCGGTTAAAACAATTCCTCTGCGGTATATGTCCGCTGAAAGTTCGGGAGGCGATTTTTCAAGAACACCTATTACCCCTGCCACCAGTTGGTCAACGATGGGATTCAGCGCTCTTGTCACTTCCACGTGGGACACTGTGATTGATTTTGGCAACCCGCTCGCTAGATCTCGTCCTTTAATTTCGGACGAAATCTCGTCATCCGTGTTGGTTGCACGAATCTTTAAATGTTCTGCCGTGGTTTCACCGACCGCAATGTTGTACGCAACCTTTAGATAGTCAGCAATACACTGGTCCATATCGTTCCCGCCGATTCGGAGCGATGTTCCTGCGACAATTCCGCCAAGAGAGAGGACTGCAATATCCGTCAGTCCGCCCCCAATATGAACCACCATGTTGCCTGTCGGGTCATTCACTGGCAGACCTGCCCCAGCGGCGGCGCTTAATGCACCTTCCACCAGTCGCACGTGCTTTGCGCCCGATTGTATGGCCACATCGTGGTACGCTTGCCGTTCCACAGCTGTTATTCCCAATGGAATACACATGGTGAACCGTGGTTTCAGTGTGAGAAGGTGACTTGGCTTCGCTTGATTTACAAAGTATTCCAGCATGACGCGCGCTGCTTCGAAATCATGAATGACTCCACGTTGTATGGGTTTTATCACATGAATTGCCTCTGGTGCTTTACCCATCATTTTTCTTGCTTGTTCGCCTGCCGATTCCAACTCGCCCGTTCGTCTCATTGCGACAACCGACGGTTCTTGAAGCACAAGTCCTTTTCCCGGAAGGTACACTCGTGTGTTTGAAGTTCCAAAATCGATAGTCAGACCTGCTTGTTTCACAGCCATCCCCGATGCGCGCCTCCATGTATTATCCGGAGAACGAACATTTCTCCTTTGTATTTGAGATTGGTCACCAGATTGCATCCTTAATATAGACCGAGATACGACGTCAAAAGTTCATTCGTGAGTGTACAAAAAACGTAGAGTTCTCCAACTGGAGGTGCTATGCCTAAGCATCACGGGGTATGACCAGTGATATATCGGCTATGTTTTGAGGGATATGATTGCCATACGGATGAGGGAAATGTATACTTGCCACAGTTAGAAGCGGTGGATGACTTTGGTTCACAAGGTTGGGGGAATGACGTGGTCACACATGATTTTACAGCCTCTAAATCTAAGGTATGGACAATGGCCGCATTCCTCGTCATGGTTGTTGCGGTTGGTATATTTTTGTATTTGGACAGACACGGGGCGCTCTCTCAAGTACTTCGATCGTGGGGGATGGTAGGCATTATTGCCGCCATCTTAATCATGGCCATGATATGTGTAACACCGATGCCTGCCGAAGGGCTACTCGTACTTTATATGGAAATATATGGTGCATGGTGGGGAGCCTTCTATTCGTGGATTGGAGCGGTACTCAGTTCTCTCGTCGTCTTTGTCGCTGCACGGTATTTGGGGACCCCGATATTACGGTCGATGGTCACTGCCGACCGATTCCATCAAGTGGACCGTTGGGTGAAAGAGAAGGGCACAATGGGTCTGCTGTTCGCGCGACTCCTCCCGCTCCCTGGATTTATCGTCAGCTATGTCGTGGGGACCATACCTTCCGTACGTTTATGGTCATACATATGGACCGGCGCCGTGTCCATCATGCCCTATTACATCGGTACCGCACTCATTTTTCTCGGTATATCACATCGCCTGGTTTCGTGGCTGGCACTCGGTAGTTTGGCCATCGCCATGTTCTGGGGAGTTACTTACATTGTAAAGAAAAAGTCTATCAAACAAATGACGTGAATTCGGGCGCGGCTACAACACGCGCCCGCTGTTCGCCCCTCTGGTGACGTATCGTTACCGAACCTGACTGTATCGTGGCGATTGCGTTCCGGGTTTGCGTGCCCTAGCAAGCACATATTCAACAATGACGTCGGATGCATCAGGGTGCGCCAATGAAGCACATACATCTCTCATTCGTGCAATTTCATACCAAAAAGTCCTGTTGGTCAGGACATCCACAAGTTCCCTCTCGTTGTTAACCACTTTACCCGCTCCCATTCGTGTGAGAAAAGTAGCATTATCTGCTTCTTGCCCAGGTTGTGGACGATAAAAAATCATGGGACATTGTGAAGCCAAGCACTCACTGACGGTGACTCCGCCTGCCTTCACGATTGCGAGTGAGGCTCCGCGTAACCACTCCGCGACATTTTCGACATACGGTAAAGCATGCAGTCGTTTACGCGCTGGAATTAACTTCTCAATCCGGTGGAGCATGCCAGTGTTTCGACCGCACAATACGTACACGTCGACGGTGGGTAACTTCGTCAGTATCGCTTGTATCACATCTTCCAAATCTGGAAATAACCCGCGCCCTCCTGTAGCGAGGAGTACGTACGGGTTGTCTGAACATGTAGGTGTTTTGTAATTCATCGCAAATTGGTTGCGGATTGGGATTCCAGAATCAATGATTTCTGTTTCACTTGAAACGAAAGCTGCCATGTCCGATTTCATGGCAGAATGAGGGATAAAATATGCATCTACGCTTGAATGAAACCAATGGCTATGCACGCTAAAGTCCGTTATCACTACACCGATGAAGGGCTTGATACCGTGCCGTGGCACGAATTCTACCCCATGATCCGGAAAAAGCTGTAGCACGATATCGGGTTGATACTGTTTCAGGGCGCGAACAAATGCCTTGCGCGAAAACAAAGAAAGCAATTTCCAAAGCACATGATTCGGACTTAGGTTGGCCGTCATTCTATAAACGAGCCCATATAAACTCGGGAAATACCGGGTAATTACCTCGTACAGCCACTGGTTCAGCTTAGCAAGAAAGAGATTGGTTTTTTCAAAACAGTCAACCTCAAAGACGCTTACGTCCCGCTTGACAAACGACTCACGTAGAGCATTTGCTACCTGCCGATGCCCATCTCCAAAGCCCGCAGATAGCAGTAAAACTCTGGTCATCGGGAGTCCACAAAATATTGGATAGATGAATCATGATCAACCGTTCGCAAGGAGATGAATTCTTTCAATGCACAACGGAACGGAAACAGTAAATCGGGACTCGCGAGTTGCAACATGCAAGACACTCTCCGTTAGACAGGGATTATCATGGGTACATGCAGAGCACAGTGTTTGAGCGACAATTGATGGGTTGACACTAAATAGACATGAATGATATGAAAAAAGGTTATTTAAGAGCGATGTAGTGGAAAATTCTACGAGAGTGGTGCATCACGACGAAATGTGCCTTGCGCCATCGATGTCCACCCCCGCCAAGCGCATTGTAGGATAGGAGTTGCCGAGTCTCGAAACCTGGTCAAAGCCAATCCACTACCTTTGAAAAATCATACTCCTGGCATCTCAGATGTTCGATGAGTTTTGGTAACATCTCAATCATATCATTGGGCGCCCCATGTTCACTTCCGAATGTTTCATCGCTATCATGCAACACGATGATGGCGCCAGGGTGCAGGTTGCGTAGGATTCGATTCATAAGTTTTTCCCAGGTAGCTCTACGCCAATCACCAACGATAACCGACCACGTAACCAACTTGTGATTGGTTTTGTGTAGCGATGTAAGGACGACCCAATTGCATAGCCCCCACGTGGGCCGATACAACGACGTTCTGATTCCGAAAACCTGATTCAGGACTTGTGCTGAATCGTGCAGTTGCTTTCGGCTGCGGTTGGGTAGTAGCAACGGTACACAAGCATGCGTATATCCATGTACTTGTATATCGTGCCCTTCCCGTATCATCCTGTCAATGATGTCCGGATATTTGAGTGCCTTTTCTGCAATGACAAAGAATGTCGCTTTGACTCCTGCGTCTTTCAGCACATCAAGCACCCTCGGAGTGTAGTGTGGGTGTGGACCATCATCAAAAGTCAAAGCGACGCATCGTGCTGCAGGCCCTCTCCAAACGCAGTGCCAGTGGAAGACTCGAACGAGTACATTTGGAATGACGGAATATATGACGAACAGCACGACAAGAAAACATATGGTAACAAACATGATTTGCACTGGAGCCCAACATCCTTCTTTACAAAATCATTGCTCCCTTCGTTTGAAGGCACAGAACAATGTGTGATAGTAAAGCAATCGCCACTCCAAGCAGAACGCCTCCAACCACTTCCGCTGGTGTGTGCCCCGTCTTTGCCAATGTCGAAACCGCCGAAACACGTTGGGTTTGATATCAACTCCGGCTTCGTGCAATTGGACAATTAAGTCGTGAAGAATTAGTGCGTGCTCCCCAGCTTGCCGTCGTACCCCGTGATCACCACAATGGACGAAACAAATGACACAGCAAACCAAGGTGAAGACCATCCATAAAATAGTAAGCAACTCGTCGTTAGTGTACACATGAGTGCAGTGTGAGAATTCGGCATGCCACCGGTAACGAGAAACTGCTTCCAGTTCCATTCTTATCGGTAAGCGAAAACTTTATATAACTACGCAATGACCATTGCCAATATACAGGAAAACAATAGTACCTGACCATGCAAAAGAGGTCTCTCCCTTACATTCAAGCAAATTGCATGAATGACATCCAACTGTATCTACTCACTCGCTGCAGGTATCAAGGTACGAATCGGAGTTTCCACGTCCATAATTAACTCTGGGCGCATTAAGAGTTGTGCTATACGGTTGGATGCTTTCGAAGTATCACGGTTTGCGATTCCCAGATGGAGCTCCGCTCTTTGTTCTCTCTGTGCGACGAATTCGGACATGATTCTTTCTGCGTCCGCCAAAGAGTAAAACAATTGCGCTACGCCACGTTTCACCGCGTAACAAGCATTTGCATGTTCTTGCCCGGGTATCGGACGAAACAACAGCATGGGGAGTCCCAAACTGACTGCCTCTGTCATGGTTAGCCCCCCCGCTTTGGTGATCAGCATGTCCGCCATTGCCATCCACTGCTCGATGTTCGGCACGTACCCTAGAACCCGCACTTTGTTGGATTCCAGGTCACGAAGTTGATTATACAACCTTTGATTCTTTCCGCACACAATCGTAAACTGAGCATCAACCCGCTTTGTGATACGCTCCCACGTAGATGCTGTACCAATTATTCCTTCACCTCCTCCCATGACAAGAAACAAAGGCTTGTTTGCATCGATGCCGTTCTCCCGACGTAATTGAAGCCTTCGAACGGGGTCATCTCGAACTTCTTGCATTTCGGTAAAAACTTTACGAATGGGTAGACCTGTTACACGTATTTTGCGAGCGGGGACCCCCATGCGTTGTAATTCCCGGCCGACTTCTTCACATGCAACGCAATACAAATCGACGTTTGGATGGACCCAATGTCCATGAGCCGTGTAATCTGTGATGACTACCACATTCGGAACTGACGTCATCCCACGCGCCCGTAACTCAGATACTATCCCTACTGACGTTGGATGCGTGCTGCAGACCACATCCGGCCGGAATGACCGGAGAATCGACGCTATCTTTCGTCTTCCTAGCCGAAATAATTGCCGCTCGACAAATGACTTGGACTGGCTTGTTGACAATGCATCGTAAAATACCCCGTATAACCATGGAGCTTTTTTGAGCATTTGTAAGAAGACAAGGGTCACAATCGGACGGACAGACGGATGAAGGAGTTTTACTAAATCAACCTCCCTCACCACCGCCCCTTGCTCTTCCAATCTTTCTCTTACAGCATGGCAAGCCTGGTTGTGTCCACTGCCAAAGGACGCTGTAAAGAGTAGCACTCTAGGCATTTTCTTCTGCCTCCCAAACTGCTCCAAAATCACCAGTATCTATGTGAGTTATGATTTTCTATACCGAAGCACATGCTCCGTCGTCACCCATTTGATATCAAGGTTCGACACACTATTATAGACATATTTCACACGTAGAAAGTTCACCTATAATAAAAAATACAAGAACGTGAATCAATGATGGCTTGACCAAGCGTGTAGTTGTCCTGGGGGAGACGAAGCGAGTGGTAGACTTTCTCGAGATACTGAAAAACAAAGAGTGACAAGAGACATCTCCTGTCACTCATGTGAACACAACCTTTATTGTGGAAATAGTTTTACTCCACGTTAAAGGTCCTACGATACCATCCCCAGTGAGTCCATGGGCCTTTTGAAATGCCCGGACTGCGTTGAGTGTTGCCGTACCAAAAATTCCATCCACGGTGCTAGAAGGATAGTCCAGATGGTTGAGTTGATACTGAACCTCCTCAACAAAAGGTCTATGTCTACCATAACGCACCAAAACCCCCGGGCAACTTACCCAGTTCAGCGCGCTGAAAGAAATCCAACCGTTATCCGCCGCATCAAAATACCACGAATTGGTACCCCCAACCATCTGACCCTCCGTGACTTTCGTAAACCGTACCGTGTGGTTGCCCGGCAGTATTTTAAAAGTGGGATACGGTGTTGCTGGCCTGGTTCACGAGCTTCAAATGAGACTGTTTCTTCAGTATAGTTGAGTTAATCCGTGGAGTTGTTTGTCGCTTGCAGAGTAACATCCTTTTCGGTGATTGCGGCTTGTACGTGACCTTGGGATGATGTCGCGGCAAAAGCTGTCAGCGAGAAGCTGGTCAGTACACAAGCAGTAGGCAACGTAATCAATTTCTTCCTCATGTAAAACGCCTCCTCAAGTCTAATCAGATCAGAGTGCCCGTGGGATTCTCTTTCACATCAGCGAATGATTTATCATTCATCTGACACCAACTGATTAGACGGAGCCATGGTCAATGTTGTTCACACATTCTAACGATATATGTCGTGTTCTACCTCCTCGATTGGAACTTCAGGACCTCCTTCTGGAAGTAGCTGGTTCCCTGTTCCAAGTCCTGCTCCAGAACTCGGCGCAGCCTGGCCGCCTCGGCCGGGTCCATTCCGGAGGTGGAAATGGCCACTTGTAAGGGACCGCAACGCGTACTGGCCGGAACCGTCAACGAGCATAAGGCGGGATGGTCAATGACGTTCACTAACTTTCCAGCCTGTTCGGCTTCTTCCCAAACCATTCGATTGACCTGTCTGTCATTCGTCGCGGCGAAAACCAGCCAGGCATCAGAGACATCTCCCGGGGCGTAGGACCGCCGCACCCAGTCCATCCGCCCCTCCTCGGCCCATCGTTGCACCTGTGGCCGAACCTCCGGGCTGATGACCCTGACACAAGCCCCGCACTCCAACAGTTTCATGATTTTTCGTTCTGCTACCTTACCGCCGCCGACCACAACACACAGGCGATTGCGGAGATTCAAAAAGGCGGCGTAATACGTCTGTAATTCTGTCACGTGCGAGCCTCCTTTGTGGTGTTGGTGTCTCTATCTGCGAAATATCGAGCAAGGGCAATCATCATACTCCCCATTCGCTCTTCCTTTGGCCAGATCACCTGTGTGATTCCTTCGGTCCGCAAGGCATCAGCAGTGACTTTTCCAACGGCCACGGGGACGATTCGTGAAAACGCCGCAATCAGTGCGTCTTTGCACTGCCGACTGCGCGCGTAATCCATGAGGAATCGTACCTGCGGCGTGCTCGTAAACGTGACAGCATCCACTTTCGCTTCGAGGATTTCCCCGAGGAGTACTTCAAGCGTAGCGGTTTCCGGAGGGACGTGTCGGTACGGCAATATCTCTTGAACGTAAGACGCCCGATGCCGCAATACGTCAACCAAGTCTGGGGCAGGTTCTCCATGCAGTTGCAACGCCACCGTCTTGTTGGACAGCCCTGTACGTTCCATCGCCGTCAGTAGACTGGCCGTCGTTCCGTCCTCATCGCGGACTTCAGCCTCAATGCCGATGGACTTGAGATATCGTGCTGTCTTGTACCCACGTACCGCGACATGAGCGTGGCGCAAAGCCGCCAGAAATTGTGTCTCTTGAAGAGACGATTGCGCGCTTTGGTGCAACAGTTCAACGCCCATTCCCGTCGTGAAAATCATCCAATCGAACGGTTGACCAAGAAGTTTTTGCAATTCGCCTCGCACATAGTCTGGGTCCGCTTTGACAACTCCCTGGAGTGGCCGCAGAACGGCTGTGCCCCCCAATTTTTCCACCAGTGTGCGAAGTTCGTCAGTCCTTCGGGTTCCAGTTAAAACGACCGTTTTCCCTTGCAACCCCTCCACTTGACATTCCTCCGTTCTTTTTATCCATTTGTGTTCTCCAAGCCCTTCCCCATTGCACCGTGATGGCTTCTTCGGCATCATAGACAACGAACATCTGAGGAGGGACTTGTCCTTTGAATCATCTGCTTTTTGTCCGACACGCCGTGACAGCGGATAACCTCGCTTATCGATTTATCGGCCAGCGGGATGTCTCCTTGCATCCTCTCGGATTTGAACAAGCGCAGTGTCTTGCAATCCGGCTTCAGGGGAAACCAATATCGCACATATTCTCCAGTCCACTCCAGCGTGCCTGGCAAACAGCGACAGCAATTGCAGAACAACAGGGGGGACGGCCCGTTCTGCGGGATGCCCGACTGGCTGAAATCGATCTCGGAATCATGGATGGCCTTTCCGTATTTACAGCGTATGAGCAACACAAAGAACTGATTGATAAAGCATTGGACGCAAACGTTTCGGATTTTGCATTCCCGGGTGGAGAACTCCGCAGTCACGCACTTCGCAGGATGATGGCTGCCATTGAAGATATCGTGCAACGGCCTGGAACCGGCACGGTCTGCGTAGTGACACACGGAGCGATGCTTGGGCTGTGGCGCTGCCACTTGGAGAACCAGCCGCTCGGTGCGTTTCAGAAATGGCAACCGAGCCACGCCAGCATTTCCGAAGTCGTCTTCTCTTCTATGGATTCGCCACAGGTTGTACGATGGAATGACACCACACATTTACCCGAAACGCTCACTCGTTCTATCCAACAGATCCGAGAACGTCTGCCATAACATTCGGTTTTCGGCTTCCGTCCGCAGCGCAATGCGGATATACGCGGGACCAAGGAGGCGGAATGATCCGCAGTTGCGGACGTAGATACCATGGCGTCGCAGTTGTTCCTGAACCAGGAGACTCACCTCGTCACTCTGCAACCGGATTAAAAAGAAGTTTACATCAAACGGAAACATGTGGATACGTGCATCTGCTCCCCACGTGCTGTGCGCGAAGGCGTGCGCTTGTGCGAGCCAATTGTGCGTCTGGACAAGCCACGACGGTTCCTGATAAGCCGCTGTAGCTGCCACTTGTGCCAGCGCATTCACGCTCCACCCGTCTCGGTTTTCATTCACACGCCGCGCCACATCGGGATGCAGTACGGCGAACCCGAAGCGCAGACCTGGAATGGCGAAAATTTTTGTGGCAGAGCGAATGGTGTGCCACCGGGGGTTATGCACAGATTCGCACATGCCCGACTCTACTCCATCGCTTTCCATGAAGTCGAGGAACGATTCGTCTACGAGTACGTGTACGCCGCGTTTCGTCCAAGACCGGGCCGCGTGAAACCAACTGGATTTGGGAAAGTGGCGCCCCGATGGGTTATGTGGTGTATTGATGACGACCATATCGTCTTCCGAAACCCACTCGGACAATTTTGCAAGCGGCAGTGTAAACGCGTCATCTTCTCGCAGAGCGCATCGCATGACGGCGGATCCGCATCGCCGCGCGATGGTCTCGTATTCCCCAAATGCCGGCTCTAAGATCCACGTTCGTTGTGGTTTGATTGTGCGAAAAACGAGATCCATCACTTCTGACGCGCCGTTTCCGCAGACCAGGCTTTCTATCGGTACGGTGAAACGTTCCGATAGCACTTCCTTTACACGCATCTGCCGCTCGTCTGGGTAGTGCTGAATGAGCGGCAGTGCAGATTGAATGGCCTCCAGAACCGAGGTTGGCGGTCCGAATGGGTGAAGATTCGCGCTGAAATCCAGTATGGAGTCCACCGGGATACCGTCTGTTTCTGCATACTCATAGATTCTGCCCCCGTGCACACAACCTCCCCCCTTTCATACGGTCGTACTGCGAACCAGGATGTGAGCCCAGCGCAATAGGCAAGATGGTGCAATATTGTAGCGCTAGTATAAACCCACCAAGGAGAACCATATCGCGCCTCCTCCCACACTGACGAGAGACAAGAGGATCCATGTGGTGTCGTTTACGACCTCGGTGGCCTCCGGAATGCGCTCACGCGTCAGGGATTCCACCGCGTCTCCCAGATGGGCCCGAAATGAAGGGATTCCCCCGTACCGATTCCAGCCGCCGAGTTGGACAGATAAGCCACCTGCCATCATGGCCTCCGGCAAACCACTATTTGGGCTGGGGTGTTTGCGCGCGTCTCGAAGCATGACTCGCCAAGCGGATGCAGCAGGACGATGACGAACGCAGAGCGCCAGATACATCAGACACACCGTGAAGCGTGCCGGGACGTAGTTGAGGACGTCGTCCAACCGGGCAGACGCCCAGCCGAAGTGCTGAAACCGTTCGTTCTTGTACCCTACCATAGAGTCGAGCGTGTTGGCGGCACGGTAAAACATGGCCAGTGGCGCCCCTCCCAGGGCCGCAAACAGGACCGGCGCGACGATGGCATCCACGATGTTCTCGGCGAGCGTCTCCACGGTGGCCCGCACCACATCCATTTCTGACATGGTCTCTGTGTCACGTCCGACAATCATACCTACTGCCCGTCTTCCTGCGTCAAGGCCACCTTTATCCAGCGCCTGGTACACGTCCTTGCCAGCTTGTTCTAGGCCTTTCCAAGCGATGGTTGTGGAGATGAGCCAGATGTTGATGAGGCTTCCGAACGCCGGAGATACCTGCCGCGCTGCCCACCAGAGCATGGCGGTGACCAGTGCCGCCCCGACCGTCGTCGTCCATGTGAGCGCAATCCCTCGCAAGCGCAATCGGATAGCGGATACCCTTGCCCAGTGATTTGCCCGTCGCTCAAACTTGCGGATATATTTGCCCATGATGACGACCGGATGAGGGAGCCAAGCGGGATCGCCAACAACCCGGTCGACCAAGAGCGCCAACGCAACGGCGAACAGTTCGTTCACCAGGACGCCTCCTTCGAACGGATATCATACAGCGCAAGGACCAGTGTGGAACGCTCCAGTGAAAAGCAGGAAAGATTGTCTGCGTTCTCTTGTTCTAATCCAGTCTGAAGCAATGCGTGCATCGCCTTGAGCCAACCGCCGTGCACAACGACAATCGCATCATCCGGTCCAGCGGCAATCATCCGGAGCGCTTCTACAACGCGCCGCTCCACCTGATGCCAGGGCTCCACGCCATCCCCTTGAAGCAGTTCCTCGCGTTCCACCAAAACTGTCTTGGGTAGGTCGGACAATCGTTGTCCCTGGTAGATCCCATAGTTTCTTTCCACGAGGAGATCCAACTCACGAACAGGCAACTGGCCGTTGCCTCTGGCCCACCCCCTCGCGAGGATGGCGGCTGTCGCTCGGGCACGCGCCAGTGGGCTGGTCCAGATCCACTGAACGTGAGGACACGGATGCTGTTCCACGAGTTGTTCGACGCAACGCCGCCCTGTATCAGACAGCGGTATATCCAACGTCCCTTGAATGCGACCTTCGCGATTCCAATCGGTTTGACCGTGTCGAAGGAAGATCAGCATGTCGAGAGACTCCAATCGTGAGGTGGGTGCCCGAGCATTCGATACAGCACATCCATCTCCAGGTGTTCCCGCACGACCGTTGCGAGTCTGTCGAAAGCTCGAGCGCGCGTATCTGCCATCGACAACTCGGAGGACGCTGGGGGTGAGATGCCAAAGCGCTCGCGAACCTGGTGCAGCCAGGCCCGACGAAACGCATCGTTGTCAAAAATCCCGTGCAAGTAGGTCCCCATCACAGTTCCGTCGGCGTTGACCGCCCCGTCTGGTCGTGTCACACGGTCGAAAGTTTGACGGACGGTGGCGAACGGTTGATATCCTGAAAGGCCAAGGCTTTGGCCCATGTGAATTTCGTATCCTGACACGGGGATGGATGCAAACGCACCTTCGAGATTGCCTTGCACGAGCACTGTTGTTTTTTCATGCTCCAAGGTGGTCACAATCGGAAGCCAGCCAAGCCCTTTGCGTACAGGAATCCTCGACTCATGGCCTTCTGGGTCTCGGACTTCCCTGCCCAGCATCTGGTAACCGCCACACACGCCAAAAACCACCGCTCCTTCTTCGCGGCGCTGAACGAGGACGTCTACAAATCCCGTTTCGCGGAGCCACTGCAAGTCTTCCATAGTGTTCTTGGTCCCGGGAAGAAGCACGGCATGCGCTTCACCGACGTCTTCCGGTCGCCGACAGAAGTACGCGTGGACGTCGGGCTCGAGGAACAGAGGGTCGAAGTCCGTGAAGTTTGAAATGTGCGGGAGTTGGATGATCGCAATCCGAACTTCCCCCCGACCCGATGCGTCAGCTGACGCTGAGCGATATCGGCTTTCATCCAAGGCCACGGAATCTTCCTCTTCAATGCCCAAATCCTGAATATGTGGAATGACACCGAGCACCGGCACACCCGTGTATTCTTCAAGCAGTCGAACACCATCGTCAAACAGGCTGCGATCACCGCGAAACTTGTTGACAATAATGCCTCGGATCCGCCCACGTTCCCGCGCCGACAGCAATTGCATGGTCCCGACAACGGCGGCGAAGATGCCGCCTCGTTCGATATCCGCCACCAACAGCACGTCGGCGTCCGCAAGCTCAGCGGTGCGCATGTTGGCAATGTCTCGGGCTTTCAAATTCATCTCGACTGGGCTACCTGCACCTTCGATGACAAGAACGTCATAGCGCGCTGCAAGGTACTGAAAACTCTCCACCACTGCATCCCAGATTTCTCCGGTTCGTTCCTGAAAATACGCCCGTGCGGACGTTGTCTCGTAGACTCGGCCCTGGAGAACCACCTGCGACTTGTCTAGGCTGGTCGGTTTCAATAAAACCGGATTCATGTGTTCATTGGCAGCAATGCCGCAAGCGGCCGCTTGGACCGCCTGGGCTCGGCCAATTTCTCGGCCTGTCGCCGTCACCGCAGAGTTGAGCGACATATTTTGTGCCTTAAAGGGCGCTACTCTGTAGCCGTCCTGGACGAGAATGCGACAGAGGGCGGTGCATAAGACACTCTTTCCTACATTTGAAGCTGTCCCCATTACCATGAGGCTTTTGGCCACGGCGACTCCCCCTTTTTCACAAGGATATCTACAGCGGGTCATTGACCCGAACGGGTGTCCTCCGTTTCCAGGCCAACACCAGGAAACTCACGAGAGACAGGCCAACGATGCCCACTCCGAGTAACCCAAAGTTAAGCCGGTTGGCAAAGACTACCACACGTGCGTTGCCAAACATGTAACGACCGTCCAATTGAATCCATTCAATTGTTCCAACGAAAACGCCATAACGACGGACAGGCCTGTCACGATGGTGTTGTAGATGTGACGAGCGTGTTCCGTCCGCTGCACCCATTCATGCGTCGACGACATGAGAACACCGTCTGCCGCATTGAGCAGGCTCATCCCAGCCGTAAACGCTAGCGAAAACACCAATACGTAGACGGCAGGTACGCCATTGGCTAAAGATGTTGCGGACATGGCTTACAGAGCCACTTCGGATGCTGTTTCAAATCCGAGGCCGAAGAGCAGGCCACGAAAAACATCTGATTACTCGACCGCACGAAAGCAAACAAGCGATGAAATAGCCGAGTGACCAGTCCACCGTAGAAATGTACCGGAACGGACGACCTACTCTCGCGATGTCTTCCGAACAGTGTACAAATCGAGTGAATGAAGGGGCGGAGGTTGAATCCGCCAATCAAGTACAGGTAACTGGCAGATATCACAGTTCCCACGGCACCCAGCCACTCGCTGACGTGGGCGCTTCCGGTCAGTTTGTGAACCGACAAGACGGTCAACAGCGTGAGTGCAAACACGACAGACGAGTGGCCCAGGGAAAAGAACGGTCCAATCCCCGTCGGCCGTTTCCCTTCCCCCACCAGTTTGTGGGTGGTGTTAAGATCGCCGCAATATGATCAGCATCCATGGCATGGCGCAGGCCAAAGGGGTAGGCCACAAGACCCAGGGAAACAGGACACTTGAATGAGCAAGAGCTGCGACGAGGCCCAGCAACGTGGCCACCTGCAAGAGCGTGACCCACACCACGACCCACATCAGGTTCCGCCTCTGCGACTGAACCATTACGTTGTCACCGGCCTTGTTGTGTGCTCGTCCTTGTATCGCTTGCAGGCTGCGACAAACCTTTTTGCGATGCTCGGATTTGATGCAAAGTGTAAGTGGGTATACCCCGCCAATACATTGGCTTGTGCGTAACCTTCCAACTTTCTCCCACGCAATCCTTCAGTCTCGTACGCAAAGGGCCAGTTTTCAGGCTCGTGATATGTAACCGTTGAGTAATGGAACTCATGGCCACGGGCGCGCTCTCCCGCCGGGAGCAACAGCGTGTCCCGGGTTGCCGTCACTTCCCGGTAGCCAAGTGCCGCCAGTCGGGATTGCATCGCGACGGAGGCCGGAACGACGCCTGCCATTGGATGTGTTTCACCCTGTCTATCCGTAAGCGATTCCGTCAAGTACATAAAACCGCCGCATTCGGCAAAGACGGGCATCCCGTCAGCCACTGCGCGGCGCAGACTGGCTTTCACCGCCGCGTACTGACTAAGCGTCGCGGCGAATTCCTCAGGGAATCCACCACCGATATAGACTCCATCCGCGTGCTCAGGGATGGGTTCACCGGCAAGTGGCCGGAATTCCACTAGACGAGCACCGTACCATTCAAGTAGTTCGAGGTTTTCCGGATAGTAAAAGTTGAAAGCTCTGTCGCGGGCCACGGCAATCGTCGCAACGGGATCATGCTTTTCGCCGACGAACAAAGTGGGTTCCGGTTCTTTCCACGGTGCCGCCTGTCGAGCAAGTTGCAGAACTTGTTCCACATCCACGGTCGCTTCCACGGCGTCCGCCAGTGCGTCGAACAACGCATTCATTTCGCCTCGTTCAAGGGCCGGAATGAGACCCAAGTGCCGTTCGGGAATCTGCAGCGTCTCTTGTTTCGTGAAATAACCTACAACCGGCACACGGCACACTTGTTCGATGGCGGCCTTAACCAGTTCGTAATGGCCTTGGCTGCCGACTCGATTGACGATAACGCCGACAATCCGCACATTCGGATCCAACTGCTGAAATCCCAGCACAACTGCAGCGGCGCTACGAGCCATGCTCGCGACATTGACAACGAGAAGGACTGGCGCCTGCAACAGACAGCTCACCTCAGCCGTGCTGCCCGTGTTGGTGAGTGGGTCCTTTCCGTCGTACATCCCCATGACACCTTCAATCACAGAGACATCTGCACCCTCACTTCCCCGGTGGAACACTTCCCGGACAACACGGGGTTCCATCATCCAGGTGTCCAAATTTCGGGAAGGACGTCCCGTCAACACGGTGTGGTAACTGGGGTCAATGTAATCCGGTCCGACTTTAAATCCCTGTACGTTCAGGTGCCGCCTACGCAAAGCGGCCATGAGCCCCAGGGTCACGGTGGTTTTACCGGCACCGCTGTTCGTGCCAGCAATCACAATGCGTGTTCGATTCATCAAGATGTCCCCTTTCCAGTGTGCATCACCGTTCCTTTGCTACAGGCGATAAGGCTGGTACTTGGTCGATGGCTGCCCCGTGGGGGACGATGCAGACCGACACCGTGACGTTACCGCTTCTAACTTTCTCCACGACCCAGCCCTCTGCACCTGAGGAGAGACGCGCTGCAGGCTCGCTGACACCGTACGCTCCGATGTAGTGAAAGACAGTTTCCGATGGATTCGGTATGTCCACCGCATTGAGTTCTTCCGCGGTGTACGTCACAAGCGGCCAATGGTATTTTTCACAGACTGCAAGTAGACCGGCTTCGTCCGCTTTGCGGTCGATGGTTGCCACGTTGCGAACGCTTTTCATGGACAACCGAGCGGATGTCAGTGTTTCTACGATGACCGATTCAATCTCTTCGGCCGTAGTTCCCCGGTTGCAGCCTACACCGAGGACGATGACTTTCGGCCGGTACAGCACCCCTCTCGTCAGAAGTCGCTGTGTCTCCTCCTCCGTGAGCAAACGAGGCGTGATGACGAGTGCTGCATCAAACGACTGTTTCAAAGATTCTTCCACACTGTGAAACACCGACAAATGACTGGGCATGGGTTTTTGATACGGCCACCAGTCCACTTCGCCGGCTTCCTGAATGATGTGAACGCGCTCCTCATTGACGACTGCGGCACTGACCTCTGTGACCTTCTCGAAGTTTTCAATCTCCCATCCAAAGGCGCGCCCCAGCAAATCTACGGCAATGGTCTGTCCAACGTCTGAGGCTGTGGTGATGACCGGGCGTGCGTGGAGCGCTTGTGCCACTCGATGCGTTAAATCGTTGGCACCCCCGAGATGCCCCGACAGAACGCTGATGACGTGCTCTGCGCGGTCATCCACGACGACCACCGCAGGGTCTGTCTTCTTGTCGCGAAGCAGTGGTGCAATAAGACGAACCATGGCGCCGAGGGAAAAGATGCCGATAAGCCCGCTGTATCTGGAAAAAAGATCCGGAACGTGATTCACGACCGAGTCGGAAAACAGGGTGATCCCCCGCAAGGATTCGTCACCTTGTGCAAATTTTTCTGGGTAGTAGACATCCACAACCGACATCTGCTCCTGAATTCGCCGCGCAATGGCCGTGCCGTGTTTGGTGATGGCCACTACCGCGTAGGGATTAGTCATGACCCGTCACACCCTTTCGGTATCGGTGCGTAAATGACTTGTCATAGAGCTTGGATTTGTGTTCCCCTCGTTCTGGAAGATTTGGGTCAAGCGCCCAGCCCGCGAGAATCATGGCGTGGCTCGAGACGTGCTCGTCCCCCATGGCACGGACGAGTCCGTCTAGCGTCGTGCGAATGACTTTTTGATCCGGCCAAGTTGCCTTTTGCACCACTGCAACGGGTGTATCCGGGGTCCAGCCGGCCATTAAGAACTCGTCGACGGCTTTCTTCGCCAGCGTCGCACTCAGGTACAGGGCCACGGTGCTGTGGTGTCGTGCGAGGTCCCGCAGTTGCTCGCCTTCAGGCATCGGCGTTCGACCGCCCATCCGCGTTAAAATCACCGTTTGTGTCAGATCCGGTACGGTCAACTCTGCGCCGACCACAGCGGCTGCGGCGAAGACCGAACTGACACCTGGTACAATCTCATAGGCGACGCCTGCGCGTCGAAGCAGTGCAATTTGCTCAAGGATGGCCCCAAACACAGAAGGGTCCCCCGTATGTACGCGGGCCACACTCTGCCCCCGCCTCACTGCCTCCACCATGATGTCCACAATGTCTTCAAGAACCATGCCCGCGCTTCTGTGAACGACAGCGTTTTGCCCTGCCATTTTCATCAGTTCATCCCGTACGAGGCTGTCTGTGTATATCACGACATCCGCCTGTTGCAGGATCCGCATGCCTTTGACGGTAATGAGTTCGGGATCTCCCGGGCCTGCCCCTACGATGTACACTTTTGCCTCCAGGCTCATTTTCTCACCACCATCAATGTCAAGTAATTCAAAGATGCTCCCTGCAGCTCACGCACATTGTGCCAGACACGCTCTCCTGACGACGTGACTTTCGTGCACACCATCGCTTTGTCCGTGAGCTGTAAGTCTGCGAGGAGGGCAATCATGTCATCGAGTACTTTCGCGACTTTCAAAAACACCACGCAGTCATGTGTCAACAATGCTTCGCGCATCGCTGCCATGTCACTGTGTGCCGGAACAATCGCGACGACTTCATCGCCGTCCGCGAGCGGAACGCCAAGACGGCTGGCGGCCGCATTCACCGAGGATATCCCCGGAACAGAAACAACCTGTACGTCCGGGTGGTCTTTACGCATCAGGCGACTCATGTGAATAAAGGTGCTGTAGAGCATGGGGTCGCCTTCGGTGACAAAGGCCACATCCTGCCCTTCGGAGAGATAGGACCACACCTTCTCCACGGTTTCCGTCCAATGTCTCTGCAGGACTTCTTCATCTTTTGTCATGGGAAAGACAAGTCCGAGCATGGTTTTTTCCGCAGGATTTACGTAAAGCTCGACAATTTCCAAAGCGTAACTCTTCCCGCCCATTCTCTTGTTTGGATAGGCGATGACGGGTGAGGTCTGCAGCAGGCGGTACGCTTTGACCGTCAACAGTTCCGGATCTCCCGGGCCTACGCCAACGCCGTACAATGTGCCTAGTTTAACGGTCATTCGCTTCTTCCTCCTTCGTGACGCCACGCCACGCTGTCACCAGGTACACGGGGTTCATGCCTTCAAACCGGGTCAGATGCAATATCGGCTTGCTTCGTGCGGTCTGGACCAGCGTGACTGAGACGGTAAACCCAAGGCGCAGCAGCGTTTGCTGTGCCTCATAGAGGGTCTCAATAGTGGCGGCGTTGACCACAATTCTCCCGTCTTCCCGCAATCGCTCCGCACAAACGGTCAGCAACTCCTTCAATTCTCCACCACTGCCACCGATGAACACCGCGTCGGGATCTGGGAAGGTATCCAATCCTTCAGGAGCTTTTGCGTGAACAGCCACGAAATCCGTGCGGAACTTCACCTGGTTTTCGCGCAGATTCTCCAAATCTCCCTCGTTCTTTTCCACGGCGAACACTTGTAGTCCAGGCGTGGACAGAATAGCTTCGATGGACACTGACCCTGTGCAGGCCCCGATATCCCATAGGACGCCCCCGGGTTTTAGTCTCAGGTCGGACAGGCAGAGCACACGCACTTCCCGCTTCGTAATGAGGCCTCTGTCCGGCCTCCGTTGCGAATACGCACTATCATCCATGCCGAGGGTGAACACAGGTACCTGTGCTTCAGGACGACGCTTCAGGATGACCACGTTCAACGGGGCAAACTCGGTGTCCAAAAGTTGGTCCAAGGTGTACCATCCTGAACGCTCTTGTAGACTTCCCAAGTGCTCTGCCACAAAGGCGAGGTATTCGGTCATGCCAAAGCGTTTGAGATAGCGCGCAATGGCCGATGGTGTATTCACATCGTCTGTCAATAGTGCTGCGACAGGGGCGCCGTGCAATTTCTGTGCCAGACCCAGCATCGGTTTGCCGTGCAAGCTGATGATCTTCGCGTCTTGCCAGCTCTCGCCGGCTCGGGCAAACGCAAGTTGCACCGAACTGAGATGCGGTATGATTTCAACCGAGTCACGGCCAAATTTTCGAACAAGCGTTCCTCCGATGCCGAAAAACAGCGGATCACCGCTGGCCAATACGGCGACGGTGCGGTTTGCTGCATCCGCTTCAATCTCCGCCAGGGTCTCCCGGAGCGGACTGCGAATCACACGCCGTTCTCCCGTAAAATCGGGGAAAAACCCGAGTTGGCGCTCTCCGCCATAGAGAACGGCCGCGTTGTACACGCGTTCCAACACGCAGGAAGAGAGACCGCGTGCACCGTCGTCCCCAATTCCCACGACCAAAATTCGTTTATCGTTCAAGCTCTGCCCCTCCCAAGTAATCGCCCTTTAACGTCGTTAAGTGTGTGGCGATGCGCATACCTCCACCCACATGGGTCAGGACTTGTTCACAGCACGCCACGGCCAGCTCCTCAAAAAACTCCGGGAACCCCCATTCGACCATCCAATCGGCGACCTGGCTGGCCGTGTTGGCTGTTAGGATCTGTTGCAGGTTTTCTTCCGGCACCCCAACGCGACGAGCCACATCGGCGAGATACGAGAAGTCGACCGGTGCGCTCTTGGCATGCACCATCATGACCCCTTGTGCAACTTTTGAAAATTTCCCCATCATACCGACGAATCGAATTTCTTTCATTCCCGCCCGTTTCGCTTGTTTCGCAGAAAACCCGACGAAGTCACCCATCTCGACAAAGCCTTCCATGGGTAACTCGGGAAACAGTTTCATAGCGTACTTTTCACTCCGCCCACCGGTCGTCAGAACGACCGTCCGAATCCCCAGCTCTCGCGCAACATTCATGGCATACGCAATACTTGCCTTGTAAGCGGCGGTGGAAAACGGAACCACGATACCTCGCGTGCCTAAAATGGAAATGCCGCCGACAATGCCGAGTCGACCGTTCAACGTCTTCTTCGCGATTTCTTCGCCGTCTGGTACTGAAATCACCACTTTCACACCGCGCTCGATGTTGTGCTCCCTAAGTACACCTTCCACGGTGGACTGAATCATCTGCCGCGGAACGGGATTGATGGCGGCCATTCCAACGGGAATGGGGAGGCCTGGCTTCGTCACACGGCCGACCCCGACACCGCCGTCAATTTCCACACCGGGTTCATCCGACCACGACACGGTCGCGATGATCTTGGCGCCGTGGGTGGCGTCCGGATCGTCACCGCCGTCCTTGATGGTCGCGGCTTGTGCCTCTCTCGGGCCATAGTGCACGTCCTGTAGCTGAAACGTCACCCATTCGCCCGCAGGAATCCAAATGGTGGTCTCGTTCACGGGCCGCTGGTGGATGAGCGCGAACAAAGCACCCTTGGTGCAGGCGGTTGCACAAGCACCGGTGGTGTATCCATGCCGCAGCGGTCCCTCGGGCACCTCCAGCATCTCACCCACTTTCCATCACCCACCCTGCACTTCAGCGAGAAGGGACAGCGCGTTCACAACGGCCACAGCGACCGGGCTTCCGCCCTTGCGTCCGCGGTTTGTAATGAAGGGGACGTCTAATTTGAGCAGCTCTTCCTTGGACTCGGCTGCCGACACAAAACCAACGGGAATGCCGATGATTAGGCTGGGCTTAGCCAGACCTTCTTTCACCAGTCGAATCAGTTCCAAAAGTGCCGTCGGTGCATTCCCAATCGCGAAGATAGCACCCGGATGCGCTTCGCACGCCTTGCGAACGGAGATGATGGCGCGCGTGGTGTTCAGCGCTTTTGCTTCGTGGGCCACGTCCGGATCGGAAATGTACACGTGTACGTCTCCGCCGAATTTGGCAATGCGCGGCTTGCTGATGCCAACCTGCACCATCTGCACATCGGCCACTATGGCTCGGCCTTGGCGGATAGCGTGAACGCCGGCCTTCACCGCGTCTGGATGAAACACCAGGCTTCGCCCGAGTTCAAAATCTGCGGACGCATGAATCACTCGCTGGACGACGGGAAACTGTTCGTCCGTGAACGGATGGGGCCCCAACTCTTCGGTAATGATAGAGAAACTCTTTTTCTCAATTTCCTGGGGTTGCGTGGTCAGTGGCTGAAATTCAGTGCCAAAATTCATAGGATCAGGCCTCCTTTGCCCTTTGGTTAACGGCTAAATCTATCGTCTGTAGCGTTTGGCGATTTCGTCGAGCACGTCCTCAACCGTGGAAAAACTTGTGCCAAAGTCTAAATGAGGCCGCCCGATGACAATCACTTCGATACCAATCGCCAGCGCCGCTTCTACTTTTTCATCCACAGCACCCGGAGCGCCGCTTTCTTTGGTGATCATCACTGTGGTTCCGTAGTGCCGATATAGCGCTTCGTTTAACTCTCTCGAAAATGGACCCTGCATGGCGATGATGTTCTTCTGTTCGAGGCCGAGTTCGACGCATTTTTCCATGTTGTCCGCGCGAGGCAGCATTCTGGCAACAAGACGGATGTCTGGGTCTCCAAGTAACTTTTCCGCAAAAATGTGCAACGTCTTACTCCCTGTGGTCAGCATGACGCTGCCCTTCTTTTGAGCCGCAAGCTGCGCGGCCTCTTCATACGTGTCCACGTACGTCAATTTCTCTCGCTCGCCAAATTCCTGACGGGAACGCTCGTAGCGAATGTAGGGAATACCACACTGCTCCGCCGCAGCCATGGCAGTGCGGTGTGCCTCCTCAGCGAACGGGTGGCTGGCATCCACCAGCAAGGTCGCTCGAATGTCTTTCAACAAGGAAACCATGTCCGCCACGTCCAATCGCCCAAAGCGCGCGTTCAGCCCGACTTCTTGCAGTACGTGTGCCGCATTCTCCGTCACAACACTCGCGAGCAGAGGATATCCCAACCGATGAATGGCGAGCGCCAATTCACGCGCGTCGCTCGTACCTGCCATAAAGAAAATCAAGCTGTCCATCCCCTTTTACTCTCCGCATACGGCATCTGCCGCGACCACCTTCGGTTTCTCCTGGTGGACAAAACCCTCAATCTGACCGACACGAGCGAAAAACTTGTGAAATCGCTCACCGGGAAACGCGTGTTCCCGATACTGGGTGACAATCCGCTCCAACAAGTCCGGCATTTGTTCGGCAGGAATGCCTTCCGCCACGCGTTGACCGGGTCCAGCGTTGCGCCCTATGGTCTTGCCACCAAGAAACAGGTCAAACTTGCCCTTTCTGAAGACAAGTCCGATGTCTTCGTTCACAGCGCCGT
Source organism: uncultured Alicyclobacillaceae bacterium (assembly GCA_963788285.1). Classification (GTDB taxonomy): domain Bacteria; phylum Bacillota; class Bacilli; order Alicyclobacillales; family Alicyclobacillaceae; genus Alicyclobacillus_A. The sequence continues at coordinate 153,477 of CAWBGB010000015.1, read as the reverse complement.
AGCAGGCCATCGCACACCCGTTGAAGCCAATGCGCAACTCCTTCTCGACCGGGAGTCCGGCGAGACGTCGGGATATCTCCTCAGCAAAGGGGATTCCTTCAAATTTCTCGCCGTCGCAGAAATCGCAAGCTTTGACTTTGACGACGTTGCCAACAGGTAGAACGGTGAAACCTGCGTCACGCAGGCAATCGACGACGTGCGCCGGGTCCTCGGTGTGTGTTCGGAGAATCAGCTGATGCGCGGTCGTGTACTCGAGTTCCCCTTCCTCTCCTGCAAGCTCAGCGAGGAGCATGAGTTGCGACGGAGTAAACTTTTTGTTCGCGACACCGGGACTCACTGCGACTTCTAAGATTTTCGCCAGGGACGTAGGCATCCGCGTTGATGCGTCTGTGTGTGCGACACTGTTCGGGAGTGCTTGTCCCGTGCCATCCAGGCATGCCAGTGCCGCGGCCGCCCACTCTCGTGGAGACATCTCTCGTGCGGGGGGTGTCTCAGTCCCTTCGACCGAAGTGGCTTCCTCTCTCCGATTCGCAGGACGCCAGGATTCCCCGGTGATTGCATTCAAAGACCACGGCTCATTTTCGGGTCTGAGCCGTTCACCCGGGCGCAGTCGCTGTTCTACGGTATCCAGCGTGTACTTTCGCTGATATCCTCGCGGGGTGATCATCAAGTCGCCGTGATAAAATGTCGAAGCGTTGCCAATGAGGACGGTGGTCAACATGCCGATTTCGTGGTTGAGCATGTCCTCCAGCGTGGTCCTAACCACTTGTTGCCGATCCCGATAGGCACTCTTGACGAGACCCACGGGTGTTTTCGGGTGTCGGTACTTGAGGAGAATTCGCTGCGTTTCCACAATTTGCCGCGTGCGCCGACCACTCTTCGGGTTATACAGTGCGATGACGAAATCGGCTGCAGCAGCGGCTTCGATGCGCTTTTCAATCACGGACCACGGCGTCAAATGATCCGACAAGCTGATGGTACAAGCGTCATGCATGACGGGCGCACCTAACAGGGCTGCACAGGAGTTGATGGCAGAAATGCCAGGGATGACTTCAACCGCAGGATTGTCGCCGCTCTGCCATCCGCGTTCAATCAGTACTTCGTAGACCAGGCCAGCCATTCCGTAGACTCCGGCATCGCCGCTCGAAATCACAGCGACGACCTTGCCGTCCTGCGCAAGATCAACCGCCTTTTGAGCTCGACTTACTTCTTCCGTCATGCCGGTACGGACAATGTCCTGATGGGTTAGGAGATCTCGAATCAGATCGACATAGGTGTTGTACCCAATAATCACCTGGCTCTCCTGAATCGCCTCCCGTGCGCGCACTGTGATATGTTCAAAACTCCCTGGACCAAAACCGATAATCAGAATTTTCCCGTCCATGTCTATCCCTCGCTTCGCGGACTTAGATGGTCTCCACTGGAGACCAAGTCCCCCTCATCCGTGTACCTCACATCGTTGTCGTCTACAGTGACAATTTCATTTCCGGTTCAAACCAGTGCAGTTTGTCGCGGAGTCGGACGACATCTCCCACCACAATCACAGCCGGTGGTTTCAATTGGTTCTCCGCCACGACAGCGGCTATGGTCGCAAGTGTACCAACGACCACTTCCTGACGAGAGGTGGTACCCCAACGCACCACAGCAACTGGCGTATCGGAAGCACGACCATGTGAGATTAATTTGTCGGCTATCTCTTGCAGGTGTCCCATCCCCATGAGGATGACCAAGGTCTGGCTGGAAAGCGCAAGCACTTGCCACGGAGTCCCTGTGGAATGGAGGCACTCGTGTCCAGTCACCACGTGAAACCCGGAAGCAAGCGTCCTGTGCGTCAATGGAATGCCAGCGTAGGCCGGCGCTGCGATAGCAGAACTGATGCCTGGAACGATTTCAAACGAAATTCCCTTTGCTGCGAGCGCTTCGGCTTCTTCTGCTCCGCGCCCATATACGAACGGATCTCCTCCCTTCAATCGAGAGACGGTATGACCGCGCAGCGCCGTCTCCACCAGCAAGGCCTCAATCTCTGCCTGCGGCAAGGTATGGTTACTTGCTTCCTTCCCAACGTAAATTCGTTCCGCGCGGCCAGGGATAAACGCCAAAATTTCCGGGGATACAAGACGGTCGTACACGACGACATCCGACCGTTCTAGGCAGTCTTTGGCTTTCAACGTCAGCAAACCGGGGTCCCCAGGCCCCGCACCGATGAGAAACACGCGCCCCGTCATATCATCCACTCCTGTTATCCGCGGGACCCAACTTCGTCATGATGGGCATGGGAATGATGATGGTCATGCCCATGTTGGTGGTCCTGATGATGCGTGTGGTCGTGTCCATGATGATGGGAATGGTCATGAGAGTGCTCATGGACCGCCAACTTGCGGTATTTACACAAGTCACAATTCATGAAGGCCTGCCCGCGTCGAGCTTCCTCTAGACGGTCCAGAACAATGTCCACCAGTCGGTGGTGCATCCCGAAATAGTCCGCCATGTACATCGGTACAGTGGGGTACGCCGAGTGCACTTCTTGTAAAACACTTTGCATCCGTTTGATGAGGACACCCGTGAACAGAAAATAGGGAACGACCACCAAGCGCTTGGCACCAAGTGATACCGCTCGGCGGATACCGTCCGGTAGTCTAGGGAACGTAATCCCGGTGAAACACACTTCGACCGTCAGCACGCCAGTACGCTCCCACAACTGGCGTGCAAGCTTGTATAGGTCACCGTTGGCGTCCGGATCACTGCTGCCGCGACCCATCAGCACAATCGCTGTTTGACAGTGGATATCGTCCTGTGAAAAGGACCCCGTCTGTTCGTAAAATCGGGTAAGGAGCAACTCAATCATGTGTTCGTGGAGGCCAATATTTCGCCCATAAACAATCTCAACATTCGGGTATTTTTTGCGAGCTGCGTCGAGGCACTCTGGGATTTCCAGTTTGACATGCGACGCAGCAAGAAGAATCACAGGGACAACCACAATCCGGTCTGCACCCTGTTGGACACACGCGTCGATACCCTCTGGAATCGTGGGAGTCGCTAATTCAAGGAAACAGGCTTCAAAATGTTGTTCCGGCGAAGTGCGGCGGATTTCATTGACAAAATTCATAAATTCCTGATTTCCGTCGGCGTCCCGACTGCCGTGGCCAATCAAAAGTGTAATCTCTTTCATCTGTACCCTCCTAATTCTGGTAGGAGAAAGGCTTGGGGCAACCTCCAACAAAAAAAGCACTCTTTTCGGTAAAAGAGTGCCTGTACACGACATGAGTCGCCCACAAACACCTCCCTATCGACCGTAGGTTCCAGGTAGTGGTCCAAATCAACGCTGGCTTTGGACAACACTCCAGTGGTGTTTACAGAAAAGGCTGGTCTCCTGGCTCGGGGTCACAGCCGTCCATTCCCTTCCCAAGCGGATGCTCAGTGGATATGAATGGTGGCTCACCCTTACAGTGGCGGGACCGCACCGGACTTGCACCGGTTTCCCATTTCAGTTCACCTCAGAACAGAAGCGATGTACGACTGCCGTGTTTTCAATCATCCTGAGGGGAACACCTTTCCTGCCGTGAGCGATTTGCATCATTCCACGAAAGTGGTTCACACGACGAGATGTCGCTACTTTGCAAATCGCTGCAAGTATGAAATTGTGACAACGGGTCTTACAAAACGAATACGGTTTCATCATAGTCCAAGTCGTATCAAAAATTCAACTAAAACTTGTGTATGGATGATCCATTTGCTGCCCTGTCTGCCATCTGTTACTGAAGAATGCTGTGATATTCTGATTCAGTCGAACATGGGACGCTGTGCGTGCGGAAGACAGATGGTGTCGAACAAAACCAAAAAGAGCGCATGCGCCCATCCAAGTGGCGTGTTTTCATTGACGGTGTCGTGCTCCGGAACGTACAGCTCAGGGATTTCCGTGTTCGAAGACATCACTTGTGTGGTTCGTATCAAATACTCGAGCGCTTTTTCGCGGTTGTCTAACTGAGCGTGACACAATCCTAACCACGGTAGGCCCATGCACCACTCCGCTTCTCGCCCACCCTCTGCATAGTATTGGTCTCCACGATAGCGAATGACGCCCCTCTGGCGAAGCAAACAATCCTCAACATGGTTCACAACGACATGTGCGACCGGTTCAGGTAACAACCTGTAGGGATAAATGAGACTTAACAACGCGAGGTCCGTCGCTTTAGTGGCGCTTTCTCGCGGCACGAGTTCATACAATGCCCACAATCCACATTGGATGAGTTTCCACTCCACATCGAAATACGGCTGGACGGCCAAAAGTCCTGCCGTACATGCACCGATGCTGCTTGCGTGCCGTTCACGATTTTCCTCCCACATCCCGTTGTCTTCGTCATTCCAAAATTCAAGTGTACGCAGATATTGAATCAGAAGAGACACAATGCGTCTGTCCAATTCGTTCCGCAACATCGGTTTTCCGCGTCGCAATCCTTGGCCAATTCCAAACAAAAAAGCGCCAATCGCGTCATTCTGGGCATTGCCCCAGGGATCTGCAATTTCCTCTAAGGTATCCGCTGAATATCGGGGATGAATATACTCGAATGTGGCCACGGGCCGCTGTTGTGCATGGTACGCCAACTTCCACTCGTATTCTTTAAAAATATCCAACATACCGTGGTAAATTTTTTCAAAACGGCCATTGTCACGATGGAGTTCAGACAGAGCAATGTAGCAATTATCTCGAATCCAGACATAGTGATACGTGCTTGAAGGGCTTGCTACATAGAGGCCGTTCGCTCGCTGTAAAGTATCTAAAGCACGCTGCACCTGGTCTCGCATAGAAAAAACCCTCCCTCTCCACCAGTCTAAGGTGAGGTCGGGAAGGTCGTGACCAATTTGGGCTTGTCACAGTGCAGGAGCGATGTCGACAGGTAGATTCACTTTCACACGGCCGTGAATCATGTCCAGTTGTGCTTGGTAGTATTGCTGCAACGTGCCTACATCAGACCAGTATCCTTGGGCTTCGTACCCGTAAATGGGAACGCCTTTTTTGACAAGCAGAGGAAACAGCTCTGAACCAAAGTCAAATGGTTGGCTTGCCGGGATTTCATCAAAAATCTTTGGCTCCAAAATATAAATGCCCGTGTTCACCAAGTATCGGTTTCCATCTATCCACGTCTGTGGTTTTTCAACGAACTGAGTAATTCGTCCGCATTCATCCGTTTCAACCGTACCATATCCAAGCGGGCATTGAACTTTTTTGAGTAGGATTGTTGCCATCCCACCGTTTCGACGGTGCTCATCCAGGGCCTGAGACAGGTTAAAATCCGTGAGCCCATCCCCGCTCATCACAATAAACGTTTCGTTGAGCCTGTCCTCGAGAAGCTTTACTCCACCTGCCGTTCCCAAGGGAACCGACTCTTGCTGATATTCGATATGCACGCCCCACTTCTCGCCATTTCTAAAATAATTTTGAATGACATCAGCCATGTAGCAAACCGTCATCGTGATGTCCGTGAACCCGTGTTCCGCAAGGATCTCCACGATGTACTCCATGGTTGGACGGTCTACGAGTTGAAGCATCGGCTTTGGCATGCGGTTCGTTAGTGGGTGAAGCCGAGTCCCCTTTCCTCCTGCCATAATCACGGCTCTCATGTCTCATTCCCCTTTGTCTGCGCATTAACATGAAAATGTGTTGATGTGGCAGTATATAAACTTTCAAAATCGAGTATGACAACTCGTATCCGTTTACATTTATTTTTATTGAAACTTCTGTCTATCACTAGACTCGTAGCCCCTTTGTTGCGTTCTGTTGTCAGTTTGGCTCACCGTTACGATGGCACAAGTACACGCCCATAGATCTCGATGGTCTTTTCAGCGATGTTGCGCCAGTCAAAGCGAGACAAATCCTGTTCAGCAACATGAGCCAGTTTTCTCCCCAATTCTCGGTCTCTTAGCAGTCTCCGAACTTGAGTGGAAAGAGACTGAACGTCATTTGGCAGGGTTGTCAGTCCGTTATGCTCGTGGCGAACGATGTCTGAGAGCCCTCCGACGTCGGCGGCAATCACCGGCGTCTGTACAGCCATCGCTTCCAACGCAACGATGCCGAAAGGTTCGTACAAGCTGGGGAAAACTGCAATATCAGCCACGCGCAATAGGCGATTGCGTGTGGTATCGTCCAAGAATCCGGCAAACTCAACCCGGCCGGAAATGCCGAGCTGCTGTGCCTGCAGTTCGAGATGGTCCAGCATTGGCCCTTTGCCCACGATGACAAATTTCACATCTGGAAACTCTTCTAAAATCGTAGGTGCTGCTGAGAGTAATAGGTGCACCCCTTTTTCACGCACAAGTCGGCCTAGGAAGAGTACCATCGGTTCTGATTCTTTCGCGTAAGGTGCTTTGTTCAGCACATCATCTGTTGCAGCGACCTGTAACAGATGCTTGTCGACGCCGTTTGGGAGAATATCAATCTTATCTACCGGTAGTGTAAAGGCCGTTTCTACCTCGTGCTTCATGTACGTACTACACACAATGACGCGCCCTGCTTCGTACGTCAGCTCCCATTCCCGTTGATGAATATGACGCTGTACTTCCGTGTAAATCCCGTGATTACGCCCGTGCTCTGTGGCGTGTATCGTGGCAATCAATGGATGGCGGTACAGGCCCTTCAATACTTTTGCCACGTCGGCGACGAGCCAATCGTGCGCATGGATGATGTCAAACGACAGCCCTTCTTGATCTATCAAGCTACGGCACTGGTCCAGCATCATGAGGTTCAGTTGGAACACGAAGTGAATAAATTCTCCTCCATCGGGCTGTCGGACTTGGACGCGATGGACATGGACCCCCTCCACCACTTCATGGAGTGGATAATTGCCAATGGCTGTCGTAACCACGTGGACTTCGCAACCCTGATGTACCAAATGCCTGGACAAGTCGTAGACATGCCGTGCCAGTCCTCCGACGGTCATGGGGGGAAATTCCCAAGAAAGCAGAAGGACACGCAACTTTGGAGAACCGTGTTTGGGTATGTCATCGCTGAAACTGCGCTGGGACTGATAATGCTCGTAATGAACGTTTGGGAAGAGATTGTCGATGTATTCAAGGTCGGTTAGGTACCCTTCGTCGACGCGATGCTCACGCACCATGCACGCTAAAGTACGAAAGCGATTGACGTGATGTTTGGTCCGTTTCACGGCGTAATCCACCATCGTTTTGGTATCCATGATGAACGCCCAATCACTGCTTTGAGCCAACATTAGCTCGCGCGCAGCCTGATTTAACGCCCGGCGAACGAGTGGGGACGGGTTCGGGTGCGTATCTGCCAGTCGAATCATTTGTTGCTCACAGTCATGCAGTGCAGGGTAAATCCAATCGTTGGACCCGTTCAGCCATACGTCGCCAAATCCGTCTCGCCCCCACGTTGACATAGAGAGTTCACAAGATTGAAAGTCTTGGTATAACGCCAAGTATTCGGATGGTGTAATGGTCTTGAGTGTTGTTTGGTCGTAATGCAATTTTCGGAGGAGCATGTCAATGAATACGGGTCCCTCGTACCACCAGTGACCGAAAAGCTCAGCGTCATAAGGCGCTGTGATGAGTGGAGCGCGGCCCATGATGCTCTTGATGTGTTCCACTTGCCGTTGCCGATGAAACATAAAATTTCCTGCATGTAAAGCTGCCTTGTCACGCGCACGGCAGAAGTCGTATAGGGCTTTGTCTTCGGTTTTTCCCGTGATTCTGTAGTATTTGATTCCCGTATCTACCCGTATTCCGTTTGGATGAATGTAGGGACGGATGTAGTCCTCGTCCAAATCATGGCCGATGTCGCGGTAATATTCCCGATATTCAAAGTCCCCGGGATACCCGCATTCGCTGCTCCAGACTTGCTGGGACGACTCTGCATCGCGCGCAAACACAGCAATTCCTGCAGGCGTCAGCACAGGTGCAAACGTACCAAAGACAGGCCGAGGATGCGCGGAAGCCAGCCCGTGAGTGTCCGTGAAAAAATAGCGAATGCCAAACTCCTTGAGCCAATGGTCAACGCGGGGAGTGTACGCACATTCTGGCAACCACATCCCAGCTGGGCTCGTACCAAAGTGTTCGCGAAAGACATCGACAGCGGTTGCAATCTGCGCTCGTAAAGCTTCATCTGTTTCAATAAACGGAAGAAAGGCATGTGTGGCCGCGCTTGTCATGAGTTCCACTTTCCCGGCCCTGTGGAGCTGAGCAAATGCGGGTAGAAGGTTACGTTGATAAGCTTCAAAGAAATCCAGGATGTCTCGAAATCTTGTCAGGTATGCGTTTGCCAAGGCGTTGAGGTGTGGATGGTTTTTGGTACGGACGACTTCGGATTCAGCCAGGGCAATGAGTTTGTACATATGATTCTGGAATCTCGACTGCATCAGGGAATCCGTCAGCATCGATATTAACGGCGGCGACAGGGATATCGTCACCCGAAAATCGACTCCGTCATGAAGCAATCGATGAAAGACTTGCAAGAGAGGGATGTACGTTTCCGAAATGGCTTCGAACAACCAGCGTTCTTCCAAGAGATCATCTCGTTCGGGATGACGAACGAAAGGTAGATGCGCATGCAATACCAAATTCAAATATCCATCGGGCATACGTTGTCCTCCTCCCGCTCGTACATGTGATACCCGTCAAATGTGGATTCATAAGGGTGTCGTTGCGAGGTGTTCAGCGGTAACATCGGGACAAATTGTACTTGTGGCTGGGATGCGTCTGCTTTCGCGGGTGGAAGAGTCACGACATTCGAACGCAGTATGGAAAACAAACGGTCATGGATGGTTGTGGTGGCTAGATCGACGATGTAGTTTCGATGGGGTTGCAAGTCGTGAAAGTACCAATTGTCCGTTTCCGAGTGAACACGGCATCGCGCTGCCAGTGGAGCATTGGTTCCATCAAACCAGCAATGTGTCACATCGTAAACACATAGATACAGCGGGAGCTTGTCCCAACCAGAGCAGAAGTGCCGACTCAGCATCGCTTTGCGAAGAGAGTCCACTTCCCAATAGGCAAACATTGTACCCGGATCCTTTGCCATACCCACGATACGACTTTTCCCTGTAGAACGAACCCATTGCTCATCAAATCGCCTTGCTGTGTCCATGCGTTCCACCTCGTGCCATGTCGAAGCAACATTATGTTGTCTATGAATTGCTTCGGCAGAAGTCATGACATAGATATTCGGCCTTTTTCCTCAACATGCACGAAGTTTCCATATATTCAACCAAAATGATCTGTGCCATTTCAAAATTAGATGAAGAGATCTGGTTGAATTTCACAAATCGCTCATGAAAGTATCACGATAAACCGTCCTTTGGTGCCTCCGATGGGGGTGTAGTAGAAGGGTTAGGGCCTCGCAAAAAGGGCCACCCCACATTGGCTAGGGTGGCCTTGAGCCAGGGTTTTTTTGTGATGTGCAGGGTGGTACCGTGCGGGTTAATGATTCATACAAAGTCGGACCATCTCGTCCACTCTGTGTTTCCACGTATTCCTTAATGCAATGTTTTGGCGCGCTTTTGTCAATGCCTCTGACGGACTTTCACATTCAGACAGTGCTTTTTCAAAGGCGTGTACTATTCCAGTTCCGTCCGTCGCGGCGTAAACACAGGAATCCATTTCATCTGGAATTGGAACACCGCTGGTTACAATCGGCTTGCCGACAGCCAAGTACTCATACAGTTTTAGTGGATTCGATGCCGCACTGGCGTTGTTCGTCTTCCGCGGCAGAATCAATATATCCATCTGATGTAAGACATCCGGGAGTTCTTCATAGTCGACCGTTCCCATGTAATGGACGTTTTGCTCAGAAAACGCATCTTTGTAGTCTTGCTCCGTCTCCTGACTACCAAAATGCCCGATGCGCCCCATAAAGTAAAAACTGACATGGGGAAAAGAACGTGCTAACGTTCGTATCGATTGGAAGTCTATCCAGTGATTGAGCGTTCCCGCAAATCCCACACGCACGGTGGAATCGGACTCATCAAACTGAACCGGTCGTCGCCCGGTTGGTTTCATAAACCGATCCGCGTCTACGCCGTTGGGCAAAACATGCACGGCGGCAACCTGTAATTGTTCAGTGGATTTCCGTTGTAGGTTCGTCGACACAGTGGTCACAACAGTGGCCTGTGCAGCGAGTTTTCGCCAAGATGATAAGACTCTGTCGCGCTGAAACCCGTACGGGAATGACAAAACATCATCTACGACATCAAACACAAGGTGTTTAGGACCCAGGCGTTGAATGAGAGGCTGAAACTGAGGTGTCCAGTTGGTGACATAGACAATGGTTTCGTCGCGCCAAGCACTCCCCCACCTGTCTCGCAGAGATTGATCCAACTTACTAGTTTGCCATTTCAATCCAGTTCGGAACAAGTCGAGTTTCGAAGGGATAGGTAAAGGAGGTACGAGTATGTCGGTCTGTCCCTCCTGCTGAATAGTCCAGCTTATGATTGTACCATCCAGTGTACGCCAACTTGAAAACGGCTTGGGAGGTTCAACATATGCCTTCGGTCCGGTGAAAGCTTGTGTCATTTGGCGCGAGGTGTCTGAAAATCCTGGTGTGCGGTACTGGGACATGCCAAACGTGATCCACCGTTTCATTCGCGTGCCATCCTTTATCCAAAAATGTTTCCTCACCGAGCAGATTGTTGCCTTTCAGCGATTTACAAAATCGCGACATCTCGTCCGCTCAACCACTCGAGTGGAGTTTTGCCAATCGCTCGCTTTTAGGAGGCTAATACAGCATTCTGTGACACAGGTGAGATTTCATTAGAATTTGATGAAAAAATAATTGTACAATCATGAAGAAGGTCTTTGTTTACAATTCACCCTCTATGTTTTCGTCATTCTGCATGGCGACTTTATCACTATGTATTACAAATAAAGGAAACTCTCGGCGTGCGATCGCACTACAACGACCGTCTCCACCACACTGCGAAATAGACGGCCAACAGAGCCATCAGACCGCTCGACAATAAGAAAGGCCCTTTAGGTCCGATGTATTGCCACGCTAACGCCCCCACCAACGGTCCCAGTGCGGTACCCGAGTCTTCGATAGATGTAAAAAGGCCGACGGCGCGTGTATGAAGCCAGTTTGGAACCGCCTCCATGAAGAGTGCATTCCACGCCGGAAACACGACTCCAAAGCTGGCACCAAACACCACCCCGGGAATAAAGGCTTGCCCCCACGTGTGGCTGATGGCCAGACCAAAAATGCTGCAGGATGACGTGAAACAAGCCACACACAATAATGGCAGACGTCCAAGTTTGTCGGAAACTCTCCCAAACGGTATTAGGAGGCAAACCGTCATGATGCCGATTCCAATTAATAACAAGGCGTATTGTTCGGGATGTAAATACAGCGACTTTATTGCGAACAATGCCAGATACGGTGACACTGTGCCAATGATCAAGGTTTGAATGAGCATCGGCGGGAGAAAGACCTTCACTTTTCGGGATAAAATGCGGACAAGTTGTGCCTCTCGTCGCAATGAAGGTGTGCCATCCCTGCCACTCGGTTGGATCAGCCATGTGCAAGCAAACACCACCACGGAGGTAAAGACCACAACCATTTTGATGGTGAGGTGATGGTGGAGTAACACGTTCGGTAGAAACATGCCTACACCAGTTCCTGTCATCCACGGCACAAAGGCTCTCGCCAACGATTCTCCTTTAGCCCCTTCCGTCTGACGACCAAAGTGCGACAATGCAGCTGGCCAGATGGACGCAGCTCCACACCCAAAAAACGCGGAAGCAATCCATAACGATACAGGGTTGTGGAAAAACAATAGCGTTATCACGGATACGACGGATACTGCACTTCCACACCTTAATAACAATCGTGCATACCCGCGCGCCGCAGCAATTCCGTAGCACAACTTCGTTGCCGCGTCAGCGGCGAATTGACAACTTGTACAAAAGCCGACCCAGTCGATGGGTACGTGATCGACGTGAGGGATAATCAAAGGAACCCACACGTAAAACAACGCGGCACGTACAAATTCGTTACCGAATAGAACGCTTGTCCACGCCCATACTCTTCGTTCCATCGTAGGCCCCCTTTTGTATCATCGAGTGCTGTATGACTCGCTGAGACTGTCGTGTACAACAAGAAAAGAGCCCCTACACTCTGGGGGTCTCAGGACGGGCTGGCTGCTCAGATTACCACCTTGTTGCAAAGCTCACCATTCATTGTTTCCCTTCGTTCAATACTGCTAAACGCGGTGTGGTTTATGGTCGAGGCTGGACTCGTGGTATGGATTACCCTCGGCTATTCTATCATAATCAGACGAAATAGAGCTGACATGGCCACCGGGCCCGCAAAGGATGGCGCGGCGAAACAGATGAGGTGTAAGAGAGGAGAGGTGTTTTTTCAACCAGGGAGTGCCTAACAACTCAACAAGGCCGCATGAAACGGCCTAGTTTGGAGCTTATTCATGGGGCCTCTTGGCCAGCATTCGCCATGTTTCGCAACGTCTTCTTGTCGACTTTTCCGACGAGGTTCTTTGGAAGACAGCTGACAAACCGAATTTCACGCGGCGTTTTGTACTTCGCCACATGTTCCTGACAATAAGCAATGAGCGTGGCTGCGCTGATGTCGGTCTTATGCTTCCTCACGACATAGGCCACCACCTCTTCCCCCATGTTCTCAGAGGGGACCCCGACCACCGCTGCTTCTGCGACGGCCGGATGTTGCGTCAACAAATCCTCCAAGTCTCGTGGGTAAATGTTGAACCCGCCTCGGATAATCACATCTTTTTTACGATCCACAATGTACACGTACCCGTCTTCATCGATGCGGGCCATGTCTCCAGTATACAACCAGCCATCCCTTACAACCTCGGCAGTCGTCTCCGGCAAGTTGTGGTACCCCTGCGTGATATTCGGACCGCGCACGACGAGTTCGCCGACTTCGCCGACAGGCAGGTCGGATCCCTTCTCGTCGACCACTTTCACGGTGACGCCAGGCAGTGGCAGTCCCACGGATGCAGGCTTATACGGTCTGTCAAAGCGTGGAGCGGTCACGATGGGAGCGGCTTCAGAAAGACCGTATCCTTGATAAATGCGCGCCCCAAACCGCTGCTCAAAAGCAATCATATCTTGTATGGCCATGGGAGCGGAACCGGAAATGCACAAGGAAAGCGACGAAAGGTTGTACTGATTGGCCGCTGGATGACTCAGCAAGGCATGAAACATTGCAGGAACGGCCGAGAAATGAGTCACTCCGTGCGTTTCAATCGCTTCGAAGACCTTGATCGGGTCGAAGTAGGGCAAGAGAACATCTCGCTGTCCGAGGAGCATGGATGTGTTCATCATGGTGAAGCCGAATGCGTGCGACAAGGGCAAGACGAACAGACCGACCCGTTCAGAACTGTGAAACTCGTAGGTTTGAGCCACATCGGCTGCGGCTTTCGCATTCGCGTACAGATTCCGGTGCGTCAGTTGTACACCTTTAGGTCGCCCGGTGGTACCAGATGTGTAGAGGATGACGCATACGTTGTCTTCCGCAGTGTCGACCTGCATTGGGCTACTGAACATATAAACGCCCATTTTTCTGATACTGTTTCCGGACGAATCGTCCACAGACAGAAGTAACGGAGGATTCTCTATTCCCATCGTGGCTTGTTCCAACTTTGGAAGCAACAAGTCCGAGGTCAGGATGGCTTTCGGTTGGGCGTCCAGCACGATGAACCGAACTTCATTCACCTGCAGCAGCGGCATGATGGGCACGACGACAGCGCCCAATTTGACAATGGCACTGTAAGACCAAAACACCTCGGGTCGGTTCGGCATCATCACGGCAACGCGATCACCCGGATGTACTCCAAGCTCACCCAAGACATGCGCCCGTCGGGACGACTCGTCGTCGTGGTATTCGTTCGTGTACTCCTGGTTTTCAAACACCAGGCTGGTATACGGACCAAATTTCTCGCGGTTGTACCGCGTCAACTGTCCCAGATTCACGGTCTTTCGCCTCCTCACTGGTCACTGAGGATAACAGGCCTAAAGCGTACTCCACAGGAGCGCCGTGCTCCCGCCGGAGTGAAGGCGGGCGTATGAGCAGACGGGCATTTCGTGCTCACACCGGCACGGCGCTTGGGGGTGTTGCTTAGGCAGAGTAAGCGCTCAGTACCGACTCAAGCCTCATCGCCAGGCCCAGGTCACCCTGTACGTGTAATTTTCCGCTCATGAATGCGATGGTGCCGTTTAACTTCCCTTGTACCATGTCTTTGAAATCAGCGGACGACAGTTGCAACGTGCAGTTGGCTGGTGCGGACTCGCCCTCAACCACGGATACACCATCCGGCTTCAAAACGATTTGATAGACACCAGCGTCGTCTCCGGTCAGGTTGAATTGGTACACGGCCTCCAGCCCGCCAGTGCGGCTGGGGTCTTTGGCGAGAGACTTATGAATTTTCTCAAAAATCTCTTTCGTCGTTGGCATGCTCAAAGACTCCTCTCACATTGTGTTACACAGTCCGAATCACTCTGTAACGCCAATCGTCGCTTCACTGACATGATAAATGTCATCTACGGACTTTCCGCGCGCCCGTTCAAGTACATTCATGCGCATTTGAAACTGCTTCAAGGCATAGCCGATGAAATCTTGTTGGTCCAATTCAAAGGCGTCCCCTGCATCAGCGGCACCAATCCGGGTTTGTAGGGTTTGGAACAACTCCGTGACCACACCGAAAGCAAACGGCATCAGTTGTTCAATCTTGCGATTGACAACGCCCCACATGTCGTCGTTCTCGCTGATCAATCGAGAGAGCAAATAGGTTCCATATCCGATGTGGCGAGATTCATCCCGTTTCAGATATCCAATCGCTTCCACCAGTCCAGGCATCTTATGGTTGCGCTGCAGCATGTTGTAGAATGCGTAGTACCCTGTTTCGGCCAGTACGCCTTCGACAACCATGTTGTAGGTGACGGACGCCTCGGCCTGCGCCTCTTTGGATGTGTCGTGAATCAAACGTTCCATGGCTTGCGGGAGGAATTCGTTGAATATTGCAGTGTAGTTGGAGCCGTGCATTTCGGATAAATCGCCTTTTTCCAAGGCCACATCGTCCAGAAATCGCCGAAACACTTCTGTATGCTTTGCTTCTTCCCAGAGAAACGTCGTCAAATACATTTCCTCTTCCAAACGGCCCTCCAGGGAAATGGCGCGAATCAGCGGTAGGAGATCCCGTGTGACGGCTTCCTCACCGGCTTGAAACAGCGTGCAGAGGCGCAAAATCATGCTTCGCTGCGCGTTTGTGAATGCCAGCCAATCCTGTCTATCCTGAGTGAAGTCGATGTCCCTCGGATCCCAAATTCCTAATTTTTTCGCCTTGTGGTACAGGCGCATGGGTAAAATCGAGTGGTCGATTCCCCGCTCTGTGACAGTCTGCATGACGCGCATTTCACAACCCCCCTGGTAGTATAGTGTCTACTTTTAACGAACACTCCACTAGTTCCTTGGCAGCAATCGTACTGCATAAGCACCGACATGTCACCTTTCTCCAGTTTGAGCTGGCCACGCATCATGCCAGTGAGGGGATCCAGTTGTCGGTCAAACACTTGTTTCCACGTGTGAGGGGCAGCGCTGATGACAAACGGCGCCTCCGCCGGGTCGTGGTCTGTCGCGACTCGGGCCTCGCGACAGTGTCCGTAGTACAAATCGAGGATACAGTCTGGTCGTGCTCGATACCTACGGAGGGATCTCGCTCCAGCTTGAGCACGAGCGGCCACACCCAGGTGCCAGCGGCCGCCTTGTACGAGGGGCTGGCATTGAGTTCTTCGGCCCAGCGCCTTGCCCACTCGTTTGTAAATGTCTGTACGCTCATCGTGGGAGCTCCTTTCTCTGATGGAGTTCCTGCGTCTTTCTTGCAGGAGAATACATGGAGCAGGACGTGTTATGCTGCCGACACAGTCTCATTGTCCGTCGCGAATTTTGTATACTCATAGTGAATCCGGATTGGAAACAACGAATCGTCACAGAGCCAAGCCGAGACCATCATTACAGGGCGAGGAGGAATGGTTGTGCAGGAACGACCCTTATTGATGCACCTGACCCCCATATTGCCCGCACCCTGCTACCGGACCTTACTAAATGCCGTCTCAATCCACTTCGATAACTTACTGTCCACGTGGGACGCTTGGAGTGCAGCGACGGAGCGATTTACGACGGAGCAGCGCTTGCAAGGGCAAGCACTCCTCACCTTTTTGTTCGGTCATCTCTCCGAAGTTGCTGCGCAAGAGCCTGCCTTCATCCAAGGCTTTCTGAAAGTCGTCTCTGGCTTGACACCTCCCTTGTCTGCGGCCGACGTAGTCCTTGTTCTTTCGGACTTTGAGGAACTAGTACTGTCGGTGGTCCGGTCAGAACTTCCCTATGAGGATCAGGAACCCGTTTATCACTGGGTTCATTCGCTAGCTGCAAAGCTAGTTCAAGTCCAGTTGCGTCTCGCAATGGTCCCCACCTTCGACGAGAGTCACACGACCGTCGACCGTACCTTTTCTGCATCGTCACCTTCTTCAAATGCAGATGGAACGTTTCTTGCAAAATTGCTTACCTTTGATGAACATCTCCTGTCGGCGCGCGAAGCCTCTGAAGTATTTCACACAGTGGTCACCGACAGCTGTGGACTTGCCGGCTTCCACCGGAGCGCCCTGTTTCTGCACAATCCGCTAACGAAGACTGTGGAAGGCATCTACGCACACAATATACAGTTGGATGAGGTGCGCAGGATCCGAGAAAACGAGCGCCGAATTCCTCTGTTGCCAGCAGTGCTACAAATTTCGAAACCCGTCCACATCGAGGACGTCACCGCAG
This sequence comes from uncultured Alicyclobacillaceae bacterium, assembly GCA_963788285.1. GTDB lineage: Bacteria > Bacillota > Bacilli > Alicyclobacillales > Alicyclobacillaceae > Alicyclobacillus_A. Next base: position 136,676 of record CAWBGB010000015.1, on the reverse strand, counting down.
TCTTACCCATGCACTATGTCACGCATTTCGGGTTGACTTCGCTGCTCGTGTGCCCAGTCCGTGGACCACACGATCAGCCACTTGGAGTGTTGCTGGCAGACGAGGGTGGCCAACCGTTTACGGCGGACTCCACCCGAGTCGACCTCGTGGAGCAGATGGTAAAACGCGCTTCCCTGGCTCTCGGCCTGCATTTACAGAGCACTCGATCCACGCCGAAAGTCAGCCGGCGTACACTGACGGATCGTGAGTTGGAAGTCCTGCGGCGAATTGCAGATGGCTGCGGCACCAAATCGATTGCGGATCAATTGCACATCAGCGAGCACACCGTGACCGAACACGTGACGTCCATCTTACGCAAGTTGCGTGCAAACAATCGAGCGTCCGCCGTAGCGAAGGCATTTCGCGCCGGCCTCATCCGGTGACAGCGTTACCTTCACGGCCATGCTGTACACCAAGCCCGGCTTTCGTGTAGCTGTCCTCCTTGTTAGTCTGTTCCAGCATGGACTTCAGGTGAACGACTTCATCGCGCAACGCTGCGATTTCGCGCTGGAGCGTCTCCATGTGCGTTGCATCCGTCTTCGCACGGTTGGTATTGCGCCAGCGCTGAAATCGTTGGAATAGTACCAACATGGAGGAGTCGCTGACCACCATGTCGATAAACGCGTCTTCGATGTTCTCTCTATACCCCTGCGGACCGTGGTCTTTTCCATACAACAAGTGATTATTCAGAAATTCCTGTATTTTAGGATTGCCGGGTCCTCCACTCTGTCGATAGAACGCCTGAGTGCGCTGCTCCATTGTTAGCTTCTCGCCATCTCTCATTACCATGAGAACACCTCCTGGGTTGTTAGGTTCGGCGTGAAAGGAATATGCCCCAGAGTACAAACAGCATCAGGATGGCACTACAAATGACCGCACCAGTGCCAAGTGCCCCTGCTCCACTGCCTCTACCACCGGACGGCCCGACGGACAATAGAATGGCGCCACTTAAAAACAGCATGCCCGCGAGAATGGCAATGGAGATGCGATTGACCATCCGCTGCAGCTGACGCATGGCCATTTTTGATAACTGGACATCCACTTTCAGCTGCATCTTGTTCCATTCCAAATGCTCCAAAATCTTGTTGATGCGCCGGGGCAAAGTCATGATGAGCTTCGTCGACTCTGTCAGGAAATTCGCGTTGGTACGGTAATTGATGCGACGACTCAACCAATTGCGCAGGATTTGCACATCGGCAGTTTCAACCAGGTCGTGGTAAGAGACCTCGGGGCACAGCCAACGCGCAGTGCCTTCGGCGGCGGAGAACCCCTTCGCCCAGAGCGCCAATCCAGTTGGGATACGGCAGTGGTTGTGCATAGCTATGCGAATGGTGCTGAACAGAAGGTTTCCCCAGTTATACCGACTGCCCTGATGGCTGTTGGTATAGTGGATGAACAGGCTTCGTAGTTGATCCTTGAGTTGCACAGGATTCGTGTAAGGCGTGGGTTCGTAGATGTCGAGAGCGGCTTCCGCGGCGTCTTCGGCCTGGTTCACGCGAATTTGGAGCAGCATGCGGAAGATCGCTTCGGTGTGAATCGTATCCATCCGCCCGGTCATACCCCAGTCCAACATCACCGCCCGTTTCGTTTTGCTATCAATCATAATGTTGGACCCGTGCGGATCGGCATGGTAGTACCCTTGCAAAAACATTTTGACATAATAGTGCGCAAGGTCGGTCATGCGTTCCAGACGTTCTTCAAAGGTCAGAAAGTCGACGGGAAATTCCTTGAGGTTCCAACCATCGACATACTCCATCACGAGAACCTGAGGCGAGACCAGATAAACTTCTGGAATGTGCAAAGTAGCAAATTCACGGCAGAGTTCTCGTTGTTCGTTCATGGCTTGTGCTTCCTGGCGCATGTCCAGCTCGTCCATGGCACTGCTGTAGTAGTCGTTCACTAGACCCGATAGATCCAACGATTCAGCGGTCTCGGGAGGCAACATCCGCTGTAATCGGCGAACCAATTTGCGGATGACCGCAATGTCCGCTGTGAACAACTTGTCGACCAGCGGTCGCACAATCTTGATGGCGACAGGGCGCCCGTCCTTCAGATGGCCTTTGTAGACCTGTGCAAGGGAAGCAGATCCAATCGGATTCGGATAAATATATTCAATGTGGTCCTGCCAGTCTGGCATCGAATCGTCCAAGACGGTTTTCATGTACGGAAAGTCCACCGAAGGTACGTCGCTCAACAAGGGTTCGAGCTCGGCAGTGAGCGCTGACGGGAGCAACTCCTGTCGCGTGAGCATCACTTGTCCGAGCTTGATAAAGGTCGGTCCGAGTTCCTCGAAGGCCGCACGCAGACGCTGCCCGAGCAAACGTTGTCGGGTTGTGTCATCCCGGCTCCGATCCTGCACCAAATGCATGATTCCGTGCTTCGCAAACGTTTTCACAGTGGCTCGAAACCGTCGCGACTTGGTGATGGCCGAGCGTTGCCTTTGTAACTCTTGCCGCGGGTCGACTGACGGAGACGATACTTTGGCAGCAGTGGACGGCACGCAGTTTCCTCCCTTCCTCCGGGTTTGCAACACCTTTTGGTCCAAGGCGAGGGACCACCTTGTCAGAAAGTGTAGTCTTACCGGAGGCGTGGAGGTATCCCTCGGATTGAGGAATTTTTGGATATGCCCTCCCCTATAAATCTGGGGGTGATCACGCATCACGAGCTATCATGTCCATGTTAGTCACCGTATTTAAATATCCGACAGATCCGCTTTGTCATATGTTCAATCAGCGGAGACAGTCGCCACATCAATCGGCCAGACAGAGTCCCAATGACAAACCCGCCAATCACCATCAGTTGGCCAGTGGACGCCGACATACAGCCTTGAAATCATGGTCAGGATGGGATGAAAGTGAAACGCCCAGCTCACCCATGATGCGCTCTTTCCCCAACTTTACTGGCAAAGCTACCTGAAGTGTGGTCACTCGGAAACGACGCGTCTGCAACATGTGGAATCAGTTGCACGTAGCTGCCTTTCGGCAAGACCACGAAGGGCCTCGGACGTGGCCAAATGTGTCCAATCACCGCACTGATGAGCAGTGCGAGAAGACCTGCGCAAAACGAGATGATGAGCGCGTGCCGACGTTGTGTATCTCGACGTGGAAGCGTATACCAAGCCACGATAAACAGCGCCGCGTACAACTCCAGTGCGTATTGGGAAAAAAACGACATCACCGCGTCCATGACTGGGTGATGCCCGGCAAAATGATTCAACCAATGGAAGACATGTACGTCAAATGCATTCATGGATTGACTGCTTCCGCGATTGGAAGAGAAATTGAAACCGATGTGCCATGGTTCTCTTCACTTTCAATGTCAATTGTGCCGCCGTAATGTTCGACCAATTCCTTGACGATGGCGAGTCCGAGTCCATTTCCGCCTTGTTTGCGTTCACGGGACTTGTCCGCCCGATAAAATCGTTCAAAGACGTGCGGTAAGTCTTCTTTCGGAATCCCGCATCCTGTATCTGATATCACGATGTCCACCCAAGCGTCGTCTCTTCGTGAGGTCTGGACAGTGACCATGCCTTCTGCCGGGGTATACTTCAGCGCGTTACTGACGAGATTGGTCATCATCTGACGAAGGTGATCTGCGGTCACTCGAATTTCCACATCCGCTTGTAGGTCTTTGTGCACCGTGATTTGCGGGTATATGACAGACAATTGGTCTACCACATCCGAAATGACAGGGTCGATGAGGGTTCGCTGCTCAGACTCATGACGAGAAGCCTCAAGACCTGCTAGAAAGAGTAAGTCTTCCGCGAGCTTCAAAAGACGCAGCGATTCCTTCTGTATTACCTGAATGGCACGGTCGAGTACCTTGGGATCTGTCTTCCCCCATCGAATCAGTAAGTTGGTATACCCGAGTATGGTAGTTAAAGGCGTGCGAATTTCGTGGGAAGCATCGGCCACAAACCGAGTCTGTTGGGCAAATGAGCGCTGGATTCTGGACAACATGTTGTTGAATGTCAGCGCGAGACGCCCCACTTCGTCTTTCGTACTTGGAGGAGGTACACGCTCGTCTAACCGATTGGCTTCAATGCCCTCAACGACGCGAATCAGTTGCTGTATGGGCCTCAACGCTGCCGCCGCAATCAGATATCCACCGAACCAGGCGAGTACCACAGCACCAAGGCAACCCACAGCAAGTACTGTCAGTAAAGATTCCATGTATTCCTGGAATGGACTGACATCCGTCGCGAGCATGACATATCCGACTAGCCTCGTTCCTGCCGCATTAGATACTGGCAGCGTCGTGTACATGACGCTCTCATCGTTTGGCAGTCGGATCATTTGTTGTTTCATGCTCTTGACTGGGTGGAAGTGAGTCACGGCGTCGGCCAGGTCTATATGCCCGACAGCTTCAATGACATTTCCCTGTGGAGTAAATATGACGACATCTTGGTCGTGTCTGCTGTACTGTACTAACCACCTCTTCAAACTCCAATTCGCCACCCTACCATTGTTCGCGTGCGTACTGTAGTACTGGGCGATGGTTTGTGCGGTGTTGGCGAGCTCGCTGTTCTGAATGGACGACACCCGATTGTACACCGTGAAATAAATGAATCCTCCGAACACCAAGAGGATGATAAACAAAATCGACGCAGACAGCATGGCGATTTTGAGTTTCACGAGGGGGTCGCACCTTTCAGCATGTACCCTACCCCACGAACCGTGTGGATGAGCGGAGGATCAAAAGGCACGTCGATTTTCTGGCGCAGGTATCGAACATATACGTCCACAATGTTTGTCTCGCCCTTATAGTCGTATCCCCACACGCGTTCCAGTAAGAGATCTCGAGACAGGACTTGGTTTGGATTTCGCATAAACATCTCCAACAAGTCAAACTCCCGTGCCGTCAACGTAATCGGTGTCTGCTGCCGAAACACTTCACGCGTCGCGGTGTTCATCGTCAAGTCTTGCACCGTTAGCGTCTTTTGTTCCGCAGCGGAAGCCCGATTTCTCCTTAGTAACACCCGTATCCGAGCGAGAAGTTCCTCAATGGCAAATGGCTTCTGAAGATAGTCGTCGGCTCCTGCATCAAGGCCGGCGACCCGGTCAGGTACACTGCCTCGTGCGGTTAACATAATGATAGGAACGTTGCTGACCGCTCGTACACGTCGGCACACTTCCATACCGTTCATCTCCGGCAACATGACGTCCAAAAGAATGATATCCCACTTCTGCTCCAATGCAAGTTTAAGGCCTTCACGACCATTAAAAGCCTTGGTCACTTTGTATCCTTCGTACTCAAACTCCATCGCCAGGAAGTCTGCGATATCTTCTTCGTCTTCCACCACTAGAATACGATACGGTTCACTCATGGCAATCCTCCGTGTGCTTTCACGCTGGTTGACGTGGAAAATCCAGTTTTCCTAGCTCTTGCTGTCGCCAACGACACAAAGTCCCCACTCACGCGTGTAAGCGATGTGCTTCCCCATCAACAACATGCTAAGTTTCCTGAAGGGGTACACACTGCTTATGGCAACACATCCGATGAATGGGGGTCAAGATTTGCACATGACCTGGCCACTCGCAGTGTCGCGCGGTACCCTTTCGACATGGGTTGACTACGAGCGAGGGCCATATCTTAACCGATTATACCTGAGACATGTGAGTGGTGTCTGTAGAGAAAATTAGAAATCCATGAGAGAGGCTGCATCGTGGCGATGATGGATGTAACCCGTGAGGAAACACGCCCCTGATTAGGGGAGTGTGGGGAACTGAACCTGTTTCTTTGCTTTCCACGAGGCACCTCGCGTTCGGCATGTCATCAGGTTTCGGGAGCAGGGGCCGAGCTTTTCCGACTTTGACGCGCCGGACAACAGGGACAGAATGAGCGCAATCAGTCCCAAGGGTCGCCCACCAGAAGGCATCGTTGATGTCATCAATGGTGGATTGGTTCATGGCGAGACCGTACAACAAATAGTTGGTAACCCCCTGCCCAGCTTGCAACGGCAATCCCATTTTATCCGAGCCTTTCTCCAGGTTTGCGGCGGTAACAGGTCAAGGATGACAGTCATCATTAACGGCATCATCATTCCAGAGCCGGCCGCCTGCACAATGCGTCCCAGCAACATGACGCTGAAAGTCGGCGAAATACTGCAAATGAATGAACCAATAATAAATAGCATCATCGACGTGGTGAACAGCTGACAGGTCGTAAAGGTTCCAATCAGAAAAGCGCTTAACGGTACCAGTACTCCCGTGGTCAGTATGTAGCACTGCACGCTGACACATTAAAGTCGTTCATCAAGTGTGGTATCGCCACGTTGAGCGGTGGTTGAGCAGTGTTTGATTGAGAATCGATACGAATACGTCAAGCAGCAACACCAGCAAAATTGTCATGCGGTCATCTGTTGCGCGTGTGTCGTTCACTCTCCCCTTATTTTCTCTTGGCAACGCCTTACTTGTGGATCCGCACGATCGCGCTCTCTCCGGGCACCAATCCGCTTCCTTCGTATCCCTGAATGGATATGGTGACCGGGATGACCTGCGTCACCTTGGTATAGTTGGCCGACGTGTTCGAGGTCGGAAGCAGCGAGAATGTACTTGCCGTTGTCAGTCCAATGCTGCTGACGTTACCGTTGAAGGTTACTCCGGGATCTGCATCGACGTAGACGTCCACGTCCTGTCCTACCTTCACATCATGAATTTGGGTTTCCTTGATGTTTGCTGTCACCCACAGGTGGTTCATGTCGTACGCATAGGCGAGAGGAGAACCTGCCGCGACAAATTGGTTTTGAACTGCAGAGTTCTGAACGATGGTTCCATCAGTTGGCATGGTCACCGGCACATCGAATGTTTTTCCGTTTTGTTGCACTTCTACAGTTCCCACCGTGTCACCGGACTTAAATTCAGATCCAGTGGTTCCTTTCCACTGAACCAATTTTCCCGTAGCAGGGGCTGCGATGGTTACTTGTTGTCCACTCACCTGCGCATTGTCAGTTGTCAGATAAAGTGTCGACTGGTTGTAGAAGTAAAAGCCAACAAATCCGGCCACAACAATCAACAAAATGATCACTAGATTTAACACCAACAGCCTTCGTGTGCTCACGAACACCTCAACCTCCCTAATTTTTAACGACAGTAGCGATGGATTATTTTACCCAGTAAAGTCTTTATTTCTGCAAACGAAAAGTCAAGACAATAAAATTTTAAGGCAAAGTCCTTGTCGTAAAATCGTAAAGAAAGACCCCTTGCCAATGCAGGAGTTACCGCATGTGAGGGGTCAGATACTGAATCATGGATTTTAGCGCTTGCGCATGTCTATCATAGTCTGCTTTCGCCTCGGAATTGTTCGTCTGTAAACTGAACAGCTCCAAGTCCGCCTGGATCTTCTTTAGACTCGTGAACACCAGTTGTTTTTGATTGGGAGGTGCGGATGGCTGTGCCACCAGATCAGAGTACAAATCTACGTACACCTGACCTTTGCTGTCGACCTGTGCGACAAACACGTCCTCCCATGTCGTGGCCCCCTGAGGCCGAATTTGTTCCAGCAACCAGGCGCGCGAATAACCGAGATTGGCCAACGCGTCAGGCAGTACTTGGCCATCCAAAATGACGACTGCGGGAGTTGACTCGTTGCTCACAGGCAGATTCATCGTTTTCGGCGTCAGCGGCTGACTGTCGGATTTCAGCAAGACACTCAAATTGCCGTCGGGTTCCAACGCAGCAAATTCCACGTCAGCGAGCTTGAAGGCATCTTTGGTTCTTAGCATGGTCATGACGTCGTCGACGGTCAAGCGAGATTTTCGTACATTCTGGTCCATGACCTTGCCGTTTTGGACAAGCGGAGTGGCCTTACCATTCACCAAGTTGCGAAAAGGCATCGATTTCATAGCGAAGAATCGCACACCGACGTTAAGAAGAGCCCACATGGCCATGGCCATGAGACCGTAGTACACCGGTTCGTTGTGATCCAGGATGGTCCATGCGGTCAGTGCGCCCAGCGCAATACCGGAGACCACTTTCAGCGGTTGACCGACAAACCGGCTCGCAATCAACGCGAGCACAAAAGCCGCGACCGTTCGTAACAGAATCAACAAATACGGTTGCATGGGCGTCACCTCGCGACATTGTGAAAGTATTTGAATACCCTTGCCCGTGCCGGTACGGCAACGGGGCAAGGGCTGCGGGGGAATCAGAAGCCCTTGTACTGGGGCTCCTCCGTCTCTAGTTGTTGCACCCGCTGTTCGAGCGATGTAATGATAGCTTGCGTCTGGTTGGCCGCGTCCGTAAAAGACTGTTTGGCCTGTTGGTTTTGCGTCTGCAGGGCGAACTGTTCAAAGCTAGCCTGCGCGCTTTTGAGCCCTGCCAAAGTCTGCTTCACTTGTGATGCGACGGTCATTCGATTCATCCTCCCATTCTGTCTCCGGGCGCAGCGTCAAGCCGTGATGCCGCGCCATTTAATCAAATTCCCGTTCTGAACGACATGTAGTCATACAAATAGTGGAATATTTGTCCAACGTTACAGCAGTGGAGCGAATAACCGTGCCAGGCGCTGCGCCCCTTGGTGCCAGGGGGATGGCTTTTGCAACCATTCGGTCGTCAAAGGAAACGAATGTTGCAAGTCTCGTTCAAACTGACTTTTCAGTTCGGAAACGACTTCAGGACTGTAGACCACCTGGCAGACTTCGTAGTTTGTGCGGAAAGATCTCATATCATAATTGGCAGCGCCGAGGATGGAAACTTCATCGTCAATGGTCATCACTTTGGCGTGCAAGATTCCTCGCGTGTACAAGTGGACCTGAACGCCCACATCCAACAGGTCTTTGAAGAACGTCCGACAGGCGAAACCGACGGGTTGGTGGTCGGGTTGTTCGGGAACCAGCAATCGGACGGTAACTCCCTTGAGAACAGCGGTTTTGATAGCCGTGAGGACGTCGGTGTCCGGTACGAAATAGGGTGTTGTAATATCCACTGAGGTATTCGCCTGCGTCAAGCCGGTAAAGAACAGATTGCGAATGGATTGCATACGCCTATCCGGTCCGCTCTCCACGGCTTGCACGAAACCTTGCATCCAGTCGCCACCGTACGCTTGCCAATCCGTCAGTTCTTCCGCCCATTCGCCAGCGTAGCTTGGCGCGGACCGGTGGGTCTTCACAAAGCTTCGGGTTCGTAGAGGAATGCGTTTCGAATTCAGGCCACGGTCCGGGGTGGCAATCGCCCAGTTCATGTCGAAAATGGACCGTAGTTCCTGTACGGCAGTGTCCCCCAGTAGTTGTACATGCGTGTCGCGCCACGGCCCTACCCCTGGCTTGCGGCCGGTATACTCGTCTCCGACATTGATGCCACCAACAAAACCAATGTGTTCATCAATCACCACAATTTTCCCGTGATCCCGGTGATTCAGACGCTGCGTGAGCCATGGAAAGCGAACCGGGAAAAACGTTCGACACTCGATGCCGTGCGCCTGCATGCTGGCGACCACAGACGGCGAGAGCTTGCGACTTCCCATGCCGTCACGCAGGAACCGAATTTTCACGCCTTCTTTCGCTCGCTGACAGAGTAACCGGAGGATTCGTCTTCCAATCTGGTCATTGCGAAAGATGTAGTAGTCGAGGTCAATCGTACGCCGGGCGCCCGACAAAGCGTGCAATAGCGCTGCGTAGGTGATATTGCCGTCGTGAAAAACCCTGACACGCGCATCGCCCGCTAGCGCTCGTGTCATCGAATGAACCACTCGGTGAATTGTAACTGCGGACGTGGTTTGGAATGGAAGTGAATTCGTGTGGACATCCGAGCCTGTGCCTTTTCGCCGCGGTTCAGGTCGCTCTGGAAGAGGTCGATTCAGGATACAGTAAACCGTGAAACCAATAAACGGGATACAAAGGCCGATGACCATCCATGCCAGTGCGCGCACAGGGACCTTCACATCTCGTAACGCCACCGTGCACAACAAAACTACCTGTGCAGCGTACAATCCTACGCACAGCCACAACGTGCATCCCTCCGAATCCGTTTTAGGATGAACGAGCCCGGGATGCATTATTCGGGGCGTCAGATATGAATCGTCAAAAGTAGACATAAGGATAGTTATGTAAATTATTCAGGTTCTGAACGTAACAACCTTCGACCGTAAACTGACATCAGGCACACCAACTTTGGCGTGCCTTGCGTCTCAAGCATAAGTTGATGTTACCAAGGCCGCCAAATTGGTGGGCGAGGAACAGGCATTGGGCGTGGAATCGGAATGGGTCTTCGGATTCCGTGCGGAAGACCACACCATGCCAATACAACGTCATGTACGCGATGGACCATACGAATCACCTCCACCGTATATTGCATGCCAAAGGGTCTTCGTGAGTCCGAGTCAGTTGTCCGTCAACCTTGTGAAAGATGAAATGGAATCGGCTCCAGCGCCAATTCTTGATAAACCGTTTCAGGGTCTTCACAAACATTGCCCTCAAGGAGCATCATGAGCTGGTCTTTCGTCAAAGGAAATCCAGGCAGTTTCTCCAGCATGGGAATAAGTGCCTTCATGGCAAACACCGGCACAGAGACCGTCCGCAACGGCTTGTTCAGCGCGAGGGCAACGTGTTGAAGGATGTCTCGATACGCAATTCGTTCAGGTCCGCCGATCTCGTACGTTTTGTGAAACGCCACGGGCCTGTCCAAGGCGGTTACAAGCGCCTCAGAGACGGTTTCTATCGCCACCGGCTGCAGCTCAAAGTGTCCGTCACCAATGATGGGAACGAAGGGTGCTGTCTTGATTAGTTGTGTCAACAGGCCGATGAAGTTTGGTCCGGGTCCCCCATCCCCGTAGATCACGGATGGTCGAAAAATGGTGAAGTTCAATGACGAGGACTGTACAATTCGTTCCGCGTCCCATTTGGATTTGTGATACGCTGAAGCAGCTCCATCGCGTGCGCCGAGTGCGCTCATGTGAAGAAATCGGGAAACCCCGGCGGATTGTGCCGCATCAACGATGCAGCGCGTACCGCGCACATGAATTCGCTCCATGGTGACGCCATTTCGCGGAGCCTCGCGTATGATACCAACCAAATGGATTACCGCATCGCATTCCTGCAACCTTGTCAGCCAGTTGTCAGGCGTAAATAAATTTCCTTGGACGACGTGAACACCGGACACGCGCAGTGGTCGTGCCGTCTCTTCCCGTTGCAGCACGTACACCTCGTGTCCGTAAACAAAGAGTCTCCGCACAACTGCAACGCCCACGTACCCCGTTCCACCAGTCACGAACACCTTCATCCGTACGCCCTCCCGGTCATCGTTTGTACCATCGTACCTTAACTCCACCCTGGGCGAAAGCACCCGTAAAGGGCGTATGTGGAAGTTGTTGGGTGTCTGTTCTCTAGGAGACTGTCCATGCCGGATACATGCCCTGTACCGCCGAAGTTGGTGCGCATACCGTGTACAACGACCTACGTTTGTATAGGCGTGATCCACCTGGAAAGGAGAATATACGGATGTTTAGCTTCGCAGGACCGGAGTTAGCCCGAATTCCGTGGCTTTACTCGTGGCGGCAAATGTGCTCGGCTATGTCGCCGAACGACTGACAGTTCCACGGGTCATCGGCGAAGTCTGCGGAGGATTGTTGCTGGGACCGACGGTGCTCGGCTTCTTTGCTCCAGGAGTGTTTCACTGGATCTTCCTCGCTTTACGGCAGGGGGCAAATTGTTCGGCCTCATTTACCAACTGGGGTTGATACTTGCTGATGTTCACCTCCGGGTTGAAATTTCAAACACGCTTTGAGAAGGCGGATGGAAAGATTGGGGCCGCTATTATTGTGGGATCTACCGTAATTCCGTTCATCTGCGGATGGCTTATCACTTACCTGTTTAACCTCAAGCAATTCCTAGGCCCTGCGAACAACGTCGTGGCTTCGCAAATTGTCGTGCTATTTCCATTGCCGTGACCAGTATTCCCGTGATTTGGAAGATCCTCTTTGCCTTAGGTATCATGCATTCCAGATTCGCTAAAATTGTCGTAGGCGTGGCAGGCATCCACGATATCATTCTCTGGGTCGCGTTGGCGGTCTCCTCAGGGATTGTCAGCACACACGAAGGTGTGAATGTCTGGGTCGTGTCGTAAAGCCTGGTCATCACTTTGTCGTTCCTTATGGTCTGTTTGGTCCTGGTGCCGTGGATCTTGAAAAGGGTCAACTCGAAACCTGCAAACTTCCTGTTTCGTGCTTCTTTTTTGGGGTATTTTCTGCTCATCCTGTTTACACTGTCTGACTTGGCGGGTTACTTGAACGTGGAGGTGATGTACGGGGCGCTGCTCGCTGGCATTGCCACGAAGCTGACACTTCCGGCTGACTTGTTCCAACGTGTGGAGACCAGCATCCGAGAAATTTCGTTTTCTTTGTTCATCCCCCTGTGTTCGCGATTGTTGGCTTCAGTCTCGACTTAGCGAAAAATTTCAGCGTTGGATTCTTTGTCCTGTATTTGCTTAGCGCGACGATTGTGCAATTTACGGTCGTCTATTTTACATGCCGATGGATGAAACAGAATAAACTTACAAGCGCCAATTTAGCAGCAGCATGAACGCGAGAGGTGGCCCGGGTATTGTTCTGTCGACCGTTACGTACGGTCTAGGGATTATCAATCAAGACTTTTTCGTCATCCTGGTCATGCTGGCATTGTTAACCTCCTGGATGGCCGGATCCTGGTTGCGGTAGATCATTGGAAGTGGCCGCCGGCTCATGCCGGGTGACGAAAACATTGTCGTGATGAAGCCACAGGAAGAAGTTCTGTTTGAAGTGCCGAACCGGGTCGAAACGTAAGTCTTTGTTGGACAGCAAAAGGAGACGGCCTGGACAGATTTCAGGGGCCGTCTCGCGGTTTCACAGTATTGGCGATTTATTTTTGAAAACGCCTCACCGTGATAGGGTAGTTAAGTGTCGGGGAACAATTGGTAAAACGCGGAATAGCGCTCATCGCGTACCGACTTGCTCGCAGATTTCTGCGCATTTGTGTGAGACTTGTTGGGTGTAGATGTCGTGGCTGCCTGGTCGCGGGCCTTGTTGCGCTCCCGGTAACTCTGGCGGTACGCTTCGAGTTCTGCCTTGGTGCGCACGCGGTTTCGGTACCAGTCGTACAAAACTCGGTCGATATACTTGAAGCTGTACTTGTTTGCCAACACTGCTTCGCGCAGTGCCTCCACAATCAGCCACTCCGGATGGCCGTCCCGTTCCATCCATTGACGAATCTGCTCACATTCAATCCCCGACAGAGGGCGTCCAAATTCCTCTTCAAAGAGAGTTACTGTATCTTTGCGCCACTCGCGAACTGGCGTATGATGTGGGTCTCGTCCACGCAAACGCGTCCAGAGTGGCTTTAAATCAAAGTAATTGCTGTGCGTTCCTTCGTCGTCCATGCGTTCACCAATGGACAGCACCCCTTTGTGAACGAGCCGCTCAATATGTGAGGCTGCTTCGGCCGACGTCATTGCGCACCGTTGACCGAGCTCCTGGGGGGTCAGAAAGTCCCGTTTTTCTACCTGGATGGCGGCAAAGATTTGCAACAGAACCATGCACTCCGAAGGACTTAACCCTAGCTCGCAGTACCGTGACAACCAGAGATACGGGATGGTGACAAACGACCCACTCAAAAAATCCGCGTTTGCCAATTCCCGTTCAGAAGGTTTCACAGATCTCGCCCCCTCCCAAACGTCATCCACAGTATATCACGGATTCCCTGGGACGTATGGGATTATGGATAGAGCCGATACAACATGCGTGGGAATGGATTCGCTTCCCGAACGTGTTCCAGTCCACAAATCCATGCAACCGTCCGTTCCAGTCCAATACCAAAGCCAGAATGAGGCACGCTGCCGTATTTGCGGAGTTCGAGGTACCAGCCGTACGACTCCTCGGGCAGGTTGTGTTCCTCAAAACGCTGCTTCAACAAGTCGTAGTCGTGAATGCGTTGACTGCCGCCGATGATTTCACCGTATCCTTCAGGTGCGAGTAGATCTGCGCACAGGACCACTTCAGGCCGATCTGGATCCGGTTGCATATAGAACGCCTTGATGTTTGTGGGGTACTTCTCGATGAACACTGGACGGTCGAATTGCTCGGCGAGTTCTGTTTCGTGCGGTGCCCCAAAATCGTCGCCCCACTGGATATCGTGGCCCTGTTTCTGCAGCCAGGCGATGGCATCGTCATAGGACAGTCGCGGGAACGGAGGGTTCACGTTGGCGAGCTTGGAAATGTCGCGTCCGATGGTCTTCAACTCAGACTCACAGTGTGACAACACGTGCTGCACCACGTAACTGATGAACTCTTCCTGCAGCTTCACATTGTCTTCGTGTGTGTAGAACGCCATTTCCGGTTCAATCATCCAGAACTCAATCAAGTGCCGGCGCGTCTTGGATTTTTCAGCGCGGAAGGCAGGACCCATAGAATAGACTTTACCGAGTGCCATCGCTGCCGCTTCCATGTACATTTGGCCGCTTTGGGTCAGGTAAGCATCTTCGTCGAAGTACTTGATGTGGAACAGTTCCGTCGTACCTTCAGCGGAAGACGGTGTCAAAATCGGCGGATCTACGCGGGTAAACTCCCGGCTGTCCAGGAAGTCAGACATTGCACGCATGACTTCCGCGCGTACCTTCAGAATGGCGCGTTGTCGCGGCGTACGAATCCACAAATGGCGATGATCCAAGAGGAAGTCCACGCCGTGTTCTTTCAGTGTAATTGGATAATCAATTGATTCGCCGACAGGTTCCACGTCGACCACTGTAATTTCATAACCACCGACAGCGCGTTCATCTTCACGAACGACGCCGTGCACAATGAGAGAACTTTCTTGTGTCAGTTTGGAACATTTCTCAAAAATGTCTTCACCAACTTCATTCTTGACCACCACGCACTGGATGACACCGGTGCCGTCGCGCAATTGGAGAAATTGAATCTTCCCACTCGAGCGCTTGTTGTACAGCCAGCCACGAAGTGTCACTGTTTGTCCAACATAGTCGCCGACGTGGTGGATGGTCGTAACTGGGTGCACACTCTTTCCCTCCAGACAACGTCAATACTTCGGATTATAGCAAAAGCAGGTTCATTTGACCAATTGCGGGCGAAAATCGGGTAAGAGGGGGTGACTAACCCCCGTCTTCCCACACCACCGTACGTACCGTCCGGTATACGGCGGTTCATGTTGTGTAACGAAGTGAATCGTACCGTTCGACTAAGCTGACAAGTCCTTGGTTGCGCCAATAGGCAATTCCAAGGGCTTTGTTCACTTGTGGCGTATTTGCGAGGCGCCAATACCCTTTTCTTCGGGAAGCGCTTATGAGTGCTGCCCATTCGTTTGAGATGCCGAGTGCTACAAGATTGCGTTTCTTTGTTTTAGGTTTCTTCCATTGTTTCAGAAGGCACATCCGTAGTCGTCGGCGTATCCACTCGTCAAGTTCGGCGAAGACACTCCTGGTTTCGGCATGGCGGTAGTAGCCGGCCCCACCCACGTAAGTAGGCGTTGAGCCGTTCTAGCCTTTGGGCCATCGATTGTCCCCTGCTTCGTTTCGTTAGTTCACGGACTTTGTCCTTGAAGCGCTTGAGGGACTTGGGGGCTACTCGGATTTTCGGCCGTTGGTGCCACGTGAATGAGAAACCCAGAAATTTGCGCTTCCAGGGTCGGTCTACCGCACTCTTTTCCACATTTACCCTGAGCTTTAATCGTCCTTCTACAAATCTTCGCACACTCTCCATGACCCGTTCTCCTGCTCGACGACTGCGGACGTAGACATTACAGTCATCTGCATAACGGGCGAATCGGTGCCCTCGGCGCATAAGTTCCTTGTCCAGGTCATCCAGCATAATGTTCGCCAGTAGCGGACTCAGCGGTCCGCCTTGCGGAACACCCTCGTCTGTTGTTACACAGACTCCGTTGCACATGACACCGGCTTCTAGATATCGCCTAATGAGCCGTAACACTCGTTTGTCCTTAACTTTTCGGGCCACTCTTGCCATCAGCATGTCGTGGTTTACTCGGTCAAAGAATTGAGCAAGGTCGAGGTCTACAACCCAGCGATATCCTTGGGCGATGTAGCTTTGTGCCTGTTTCACTGCCTGGTGAGCACTATATCCTGGTCGGAACCCGTAGCTGTACGGTGAGAATTCTGGGTCGAAGATGGGTGTGAGCACTTGCAGAAGGGCCTGTTGAATCAGGCGGTCAAGCACCGCTGGTATCCCCAACATCCGTTTGCCACCGTCTGGTTTCGGGATTTCGACTCGACGTACGGGCATCGGTTGGTAGGTTCCACGAAGGAGTTCGTCACGGATGCGCGTCCAGTTGTCCATCAGGAAGGGTCGAACGCTCTACTACCTGTTCCATCAGGTTCGCACAATTCGCTTCGCGGGTTGGTTCGTTGGGTCGTACCGGAGAGAAACTCGGCGCTTCCTCGGTCCCCCGTAGATCACCACTTCCTCCCGAGGATAGCTCCCTTTCAGGATATTCGGCTGTCTATGCTTCTCTCTCGAACTTGCCATGAACAACCCTCACAATCATGTTCAGTCCTTCCCTGCTCTGGCGTCCCTTTGCAGGTACTATGACCTCTGCTGACTCCTGTCCGTTCAGCGCCACCTTTCGATGGCGGTTACCAGCTTTGCTGGCGTTCCGGGCAGGCCTCCCCGGGTAAGAGCGTCGTCTTTCCCTCCATATACCCACTCCATCTACTCTCGACAGCCTTCGGTAGCAAGGGCTTTGTCTTGGTGTGCAGACTTACCCAGCTGTCGCTAGCCTCAATTGGAGTTCGTGAACCTTGGGCCGGAGGTTTGCCGCCGCCTTCCTTCAGATCCCATCTCACGATGGGCACCTTTGGCTTAAGCTAATGGCTACTGCTACCTTCACCATTCCGGACTTTCACCGTATAGACAACGCCCATGCCGGGCGCACACGACAAAACGCCGATTCCCCATGAAATCGGCGTCTACACCTGAACCGAATGGATTACGCGAACGGAAGTGCGGAAGCATCGTTGACAACGGCAGGAAGTTCCGGGACATTGTCCGGATGTTGCTGTATACGTTCCAACCATTCACGGAACGCGTCCCCGCTAATGCTCTCTTCTTCCACCACGAATTTGGCGAACTCCGCTATCGCATCCTTGAACGGCTGCAGCAGTTCGCGGGTGGCTTTCTCCTGCTCGCTGAGGATGTAGCGGACCTCCGTGTCGAGTACCGTGTCAGGAAGGTGCTCTTCGTCCACAATACCAATCCTCGACAGCCCGCACTTGACCATGGTACGCGCCAGAGACGAAGCTTGCATAAAGTCGTTCTGCGCACCCGTGCTGCGATTGCCATAGTGAAGCTCTTCGGCTAGGCAGCCAGCCAAGGCCACGTTGATCTGCTGCTGCAGTTGCTCCAGCGTATACAGGTAGCGGTCGCTCTCCGGAATTTGCCGAACGAATCCGAGCGCGTTTCCGCGCGGTGCGATGGTAATGTGTGATACTGTGCCGGGACGCATCAATTCGCTGACAATCGCATGCCCAACCTCGTGAATGGCTACGCGGTGTAGTTCCTCGTCCGTTGGTTTCCGGCCCGTTTTTTCCCCCATCAGCACCTTGTCTACGGCATCCCTGAACATCTCCTGCGAGATCTCTTGCTTGTCGTTCCGCAGGGCGATGATGGCGGCTTCGTTGACGAGCGATTCCAACTGCGCACCGGAGAAACCGTACGTCTCCTTGGCGATGTGTTCCAGGTCCACGTCGGCCGCCAAGGGCTTGCCTTTCGTTTGAATCTTGAGGATATGCAGACGTCCTTCCTTGTCCGGCAGGTCAACCTTGATTTGACGGTCAAACCGACCCGGGCGCAGCAGCGCTGAGTCCAGCATGTCCGGACGGTTGGTCGCAGCCATCACGAGGACCAGCGGAGATTGTGTGGTGGACATGCCATCCATCTCGGTCAGCAGCTGATTGAGCGTCTGGTCGTACTCCTGATGGCTGTGTTGGCCGCGGCGAGCCCCCAGAACGTCAATTTCATCAATGAAGATGATGGCGCTGTCCTTGTTTTCTTTCTTCGCCTGCGCTCGAGCGCGGCGAAACAGGTCGCGTACGCGCTGTGCGCCGACGCCGACGTACATCTCCACAAATTCGCTGCCGGACGCCGACAGGAACACCGAATCCGTGTACGTCGCTGCAGCCTTCGCCATCAGTGTTTTACCCGTTCCCGGCGGTCCGGTGAGCAAAATTCCCTTCAGCGGACGAATGCCGAGTGCCTTGATCTTGTCTCGGTACTTGAGAAAGTCCAGCGCTTCCATCAATTCCCGCTTTGCATGCTCCTGTCCGCCAATCTGGTCAAACGAAACCTGATGCCGAACAGGTGCCTCCCGGGTTGCTACAGGAGCCGCCGAACGGCGGTCCATCACGTACCACAACGCTATTGAAACTCCGACGAGGAAAAAGATAGGCAGCACATTGAGCCCCAAAATGGCGAGGAAAATCAACACTGCCACGCCGACGCCGACAATCCACTCCTTAATCAAGAAGTCCACCTCCTTGTCCAGGGGTAGTGTAGGGTCTTACATAGTACAGGTAGTGACTTCCCTGCTCCAATTGAAGGTAGATATTCTGGTCATCCATCGTGATTCTTGCATCAACGTGCAATTGTTGGGCTGTTTGCTGAGCCTTGGAGATCATTTCGGTGTAACTGCCTTGGGCTATACCTTCGGCCAATATCGGTTGCAGTGCTTCATAAGCGTTATTCAGAACTTGGTTTCGATTGTCCTGAATGTTGACAGTCACAGACAGCGGATCACCAAGCACACTGCTTACAGCCTTCAAGATGGTTTGGTATGTCGACTGTAAATCGGAAACTCGCCCCAACTTGATGGTGATGACATATGGGTTTCCGGTATCCACTTGAACGTTTTGGACGCCGGAGATATGCCCCAGACTGTCTTTGAGCGGGTTCACCACGTTGTATTGTCGATACGCCCACCACCCGCCAGACAACACGACGAAACTGATGAGCGCAATCACTATCACTGGAACGAGGCGAATGCGAGTCAACGGTCACCGCCTCCTCTTTAGGTCAATCTCGATGTCAGGCACTAGTATAACATGTGCTCTGAGTTATGTAGACAACACATATTTCCTTTGGTGTCGTGTTTATGCCGGTAATTGCTTCCCAGTCCGAGCGTCAAAATAGAGGTACACGAGCGTTCCAGTGCCGTCTGTACCACCGACTTCATAGACGACCTGCGCATGAGTATGCAGCCGCGTCTGCTGTGTGGCATCGAGATAGCCCAAGTGAATCTGATTGGGATGGATGTGTGCCGAAATGGCTCGCTTCATGATCTGATCTTCACTCATCACGCTGTCAGCCGGCACTGCATGTACAACGAAAGGAGATCCATACACGAACGCGTACCACTTGCGACCAAACGAGTCCGTGCCTTCAAAGACCTCTTGAACACCCGCACCGGTGAACACATCGTGCTGGTCAATGTGAGTGAGCGGAGAGTGCTTGAGCGCAAACTGCGCTGCATTCGCTTCGATATCCCATTCACTAGAAAGATTGTTCCATACCGCACACACCAAGGCAATCATGGCCATGACAACAACGACAAAAATACTCCAAAACCAAACTCTCCACGTAGCCATAGTGCTATGCCCGGTACAGGGTCAACAGCATCTTCCCTTCCTCTTCTTGATGCTTGGAAAGTCCAAATATGACGTCTTTATCCTTCAGGTTGCGGTTGAGAAAATCGACCAACTGATACAGATCGTCCGTTGCTGTGCAAACGTGAGTGCCAATGACCGATAACTTCAACTTGTCGTCCATTCGATTTCACCTGCGAATTTTCTATTTGTCCTCAATCTTTGTTTTCAGCGTAGCAATCATTTCGTCATTTGTAAAACGATACTTAAGAGGCGTCAAGCTAATGCCCCCGTGCTCCACCACGTACACGTCGGTATCTGATCCACCTGCGTCTATCAGCGCTTCACCGGTGTAACGGTAATACGGGGTTCCTTGCTCGTCGGTCCGCCGCGTGAAAAGGTCTCGGTAGCTGCGCGCCCCAAGTTTCGTGATTCGCCACGGTGCCCTTACGATGTCCCGGTTCGGGAAATTGATGCTGACAAATGTGTCTTCTGGGAACGGAATGTCCTTCAGAGCGTCGATGATGCGTCGGGCCACTTGAGCCGCTTCCTCGTATAAAAACGGGGTGCCCATGAGGGAGAATGCAATGGCGCGGACCTGGTGCAGCGCCGCTTCCCCAGCCGCCGCCAGCGTACCAGAGTACAGCACGTCCGTCGCCAGATTCGGCCCTTCGTTGATACCGGACAACATCAGGTCGAATGGCCGCTCGTCGGACAACGACGCAATCGCCCACTTCACGCAGTCTACAGGGGTTCCAGAAACGGAGTACGCCTGCACACCCTGCATGCCGAAATCCACTTCGTTCACGTATAGTCGTTGGTACAAAGAAATACCGTGGCTAGAAGCACTGCGCTGCCTATCGGGAGCGACGACAACGAGTTCCCCTGCATCCTTGACTGACTCCACCAAGGCGCGAATGCCCGGAGCATGCACGCCGTCGTCGTTGCTGATCAGTATTCGCATCTATTGTCTCCTCTCCTGCCATCAAACCGCCCACATACGGGGGCACACTCCACGCGGATACTACGAGTAATACGCGAGGAGGTGCACGTCATATGCCAAGGCGAATTGTCCGCACCAAATCGAGTTCCCTTGTGTCACCTTCTACAGCAGATGATGTACCTGTTACAACACGACGACGCACAGCCGCCGAAACGGACCTGTGGCTATCCGCATGGGAGTGCGCCTTCGACCTCAAACACCCAGACGTGGTCACAAAGCTTCGCAATACCCTGTTGCGCGCGTAACCCTGTTAACGCTTGAGAAATTCTTCAATCCTTCGCACCTCGAAGCGAATCCGCTCCGTGTCTAACGTCACTGGTTCTCGGTTGAGCAAGAGGGGTTGGCCGTCGACAAACACGTCTGTAACGTCGTCGGCCCCGCTTGCATACACGACGTTGGACAGCAGGTCATACGTCGGCTGAAAATGCGGGCTACGCAGATCCAACAACGTGATATCCGCACGCGCACCGACCGTTAGTGTCCCGTGGCCTTCTGGAAGAAACACCGCTCGTGCACTGTCGACAGTTGCCATGGCAAACGCTTCTGCGGCAGAAATGACGGTGGCATCCAAATGGATTCCTTTGTGCAGCGTCGCCGTAAGGCGAAGTTCTTCAAACATATCTAGGTTGTTGTTGCTTGCTGCTCCGTCCGTACCGAGGCCGACTGTAAGTCCTGCCTGTTTCATGGCCACAATCGGAGCCACGCCGGAACCAAGCTTCAAATTGCTCTGTGGATTGTGTGCTACGCGGACATCGTGTGCTTTGAGGATGGCAATATCCTCCTCGCACACATGGACACAGTGTGCAGCCAGCACAGGCCGCGTAAACAACCCGCACGCTTCGGAATGGGCAATGGGTGACTTGCCGTGTTCTCGCAAACTGTTGTCCACTTCCACCCGAGTCTCTGAAAGGTGAATCTGAATCGGGACGTCTAGTTCGGCAGACAGGTCGGCGACCAATGTCAGATAGTCGGCAGGGCACGTATAAGGTGCGTGAGGACCGAGGGTGGTGGTGATTCGTCCAGACGCCTGTTTGTGCCATTGCCGGACGAAAGATTTCGTGTTGTTGATGCCATTTTCCCGCGAGGTTTGGTCCATTCCTACCATGCCCCACGACAGTACACCCCGCATGCCAGACTCTTCTACAGCCCGTGCTGCGCTGTGCATCATAAAGTACATATCAGTAAAACACGTGGTTCCGGATTGGATCATTTCCCAGCAAGCGAGCAATGTGCCCCAGTAAATCGCCTCTTCCGTCAATTTAGCCTCAGTGGGAAACATTTTTTTCTCAAGCCATGTCATAAGAGGGAGATCATCACCGATACCGCGAAGCAAGGTCATGGCGGCGTGTCCATGTGCGTTGACAAATCCAGGCATGGCGACCGCCGTGGGACGCCTGTAGACGGTCAATCCCTCTCGTACTCCGCCGTAGCGACCTTCGCCGACCTCAACGATGACGCCATCCTTCACCAGCACGTAAGCCGGCACTGTCAAAATCTTTTCTGCAGATTGAATCAGCGAACCAACTTCAAGCAATACTTGGCTCATACGGTGCTCTCCTTCCCATCACCCACCAGCGTCGAAATCCGTTCCTCCGTTGGCGCATGGATCACACCGCGCTCGGTGATGATGCCGGTGATGAGCGAATGTGGTGTCACATCAAATGCAGGGTGCGCTGCGTTTGATTGCTGCGGTGATATCTGGTGTCCGCGAATCGACGTGACTTCCGCAGCACTTCGTTCTTCAATGGGAATGAAATCCCCGGACGTAATGGACATGTCGAACGTGCTTAACGGAGCAGCCACGTAAAACGGAATTTTATGGTACGCACACAGGACAGCCAAGCCATACGTACCGATTTTGTTGGCCGTGTCCCCATTTCGCGCAATTCTATCGGCACCCACGATGACAGCGTCGACTCGGCCTTGCTTCATAAAATGGGCGGCCATGTTGTCGGTGATCAAGGTATGCGGAATCCCGTCCTGACACAGTTCGTACGCCGTCAGACGGGCACCTTGCAGGTAAGGCCTGGTCTCATCCACCCAAACATGGGTAAGCTTGCCGTCTTTAGCTAACGTGCGGATGACGCCGAGTGCTGTGCCAAAGTCCACGGTGGCCAATGAGCCGGTATTACAATGCGTCAAAATTTCAACAGACCCATCGAACAAATCTGCTCCATGACGGCCGATGGCTCGATTCGTGGCGACGTCTTCCAGAGCAATCTGTTCTGCTTCCGCCCGTATCCACTCTGCCAATTGACCAGCGTTCTCTCCCGGCCTCTGCAACGTTTGCGTTATCCGTTCAATGGCCCAGAACAAGTTGACCGCAGTCGGGCGCGTCGCGCCCAACCGTTTCAGTGCCTCAGTCATTTCTCGGCGGAACGCATCCAAGGGCAGGTCGCGCAACCGCTGAGCTTCGAGTGCTGCTCCGTATGCGGCCGCTGCACCAATCGCCGGCGCTCCACGAACCTTCATCTCGACAATCGTCTTTGCCACATCTTCCGCATTGCCGCATGAAATCCACAGTTCCTCATGCGGTAGGGCGGTCTGGTCCAGTACTTCCAATGTATCCGTGTTCCAACGTAGTGCTTTCAGCAGAACTCCTCCTCATGTCACTTGAGCTGCTCGCCTGTCAGTGGCACTTGTCCAGAAACGGCCGCCCCACAGGCACAGTCCCGGTCTACTGACAATAATTCAATCGTGTGGAAGAACAGTGTCCGAATGCGGTCTGCGTTGCGCTTCATCTCTTGCACCACTTCGTCCACAGTCAATGGGTTGGCGCTAAGTCCCGTACCGTAATTGGTGACCATGGCCACAGTGGCGTAGCAGAGTTCCAGTTCCTTCGCTAATACCACTTCCGGAACCGTGGTCATACCCACGACTGCACCGCCAAAGGACTGATACATGCGGATCTCAGCACGCGTTTCAAATCGAGGTCCTTCGGTGCAGACGTACGTCCCGCCGTCGTGAACGGGGATGTCCAACTGTCGTGCGGATTCCACAAGATACCGACGCAAGCGATGGCAATATGGATCTGTCATGTCAACGTGAACAACCTGATTTTCTTCAAAGAACGTCTGCGTTCTATAGTTGGTGAAATCGAGAAAATCGTCAACCACCACCAAGCTTCCAGGGGCGAACTGCAACTGCAGGGATCCCACAGCAGCGGTAGCCAACACCTGGTGAACGCCCAACGCTTTCAAAGCCCACAAATTAGCCCGGTAGTTCACACGATGCGGCGGAATGCTGTGTGCCGCGCCGTGTCGAGGCATAAACGCCACGCCTCGACCTTTGTATGTACCCACGGTGGCCTTAGCCTGTCCATAGGGCGTGTCGAGAATCTGAACTTCCGCCCCGTCCAGCAGATCTGGGTGGTAGACGCCTGTGCCACCGATAATGGCGAATTCTGCTTGCACGCTGTTTCCTCCTCGCCTGTCCTACAACACCCCGATTATACGTGAAATTGGGCGAGGGTTCCATCGTGTCGACCTGAAAAAGCAGCGGGCTCACAAGCGGCCTTGTGGTCGACGGCGTAAAAACGCAACAATGTCTTCGAGGGCGATTCCGGGTCCAAGTTCCATGAGGTCGCCTACCCGTTCCAACCGGTTTGGCACGTTGTAAATAGTGAAATCCGTAGGGACTACGGCGGCCGCCAGCTCCGACCAGCGCAGGGGCGTCGATACCGTCGCTTGTTTGGTGGCTCGAGGGCTATACGGCGCAATCAGGGTTCGCGTGCTACCGTGTTGCGGATAGTCGACGTAAACCTTGTCGCCACGTTTCTTTTTCAAACGCTCCAGTGTCACGATGCGGGGCACCGTGCTCGCGAGATAATCGGCCACCGCCTTGGTGAAAAGCCGGGTGTCGGCAAACGAATACCCTGGTGCAAGCGGGAGAAACACTTGTACGCCGGTGGCACCTGATGTTTTCGCCACGTGAGGTAGTCCCAATCCTTCTAACAACTCGTGTAGACACATAGCGACCTCGCGCACAGGTTCAAATCCAGGTACAGAGGGGTCTAAGTCGAACGTAATGTGGGTGGGCTGGTCAGGATAGTCTATCGTGGTGAAGCCAATGTGCATTTCCAGGCACCCTACATTGGCTAGCCACAACAGAGTTGCCACGGAATCCACCAAGACCGAGTGAATGTAGTCGTTTCGGTCACTAGACCAGCGCGCCACAGTCCTCACCCAGTCCGGTGTCCCCTGGGGCGCGTCCTTTTGATAAAAGGAGTGGCCATTCACGCCGTCCGGAAAGCGAATCATGGTCAAGGGGCGCCCTGTGAGGTGAGGCAACAGATATGGCGCCACCTCGACCAAGTACTGCATGTAGCCGATTTTAGTAATACCAGCGTCCGGCCACAGAAGTTTGTCCGGATTCGTCACTTTGACTGGATATTCCGCCACGATTTCCACGATTCTGCTCCCCCAGAAACGACATCAAGCCGCCGCGACACGTCACGACGACTTTTTGCGCGTGGTGCGTTTAGCAGGTTTGGTCGCCTTCAGGCTCTCCTGCAGCGCCTTCATCAAGTCCACGATGTTGTCCTCTTTGGCAGTTATCGCCGGCGCCGTAGCGACTTCCTGGTTCGCTACTTTTCGTTCAATCATGGCCATCACTTCATTCCGGTGTTCGTCGACGTACTTTTCCGGTTGAAAAGACGTGGCCAGTTGCCCAATCAATGTCACGGCCATTTTCAATTCCTGCTCGGTTACGTTGGCCTCCGCCTGGATGTTCGGCAGTTCGTTGGTGGGACGAACCTCATCGGGCCAAAACAGGGTCTCCATCAGGATCACGCTATTTGCCACGCGGATACACGCCAAAGTTTCGGAATTTCGGATGACTGTGCGCGCAATTGCGATTTTCTGGGTCTCCTCCATTGCTTGTTCGAGTAACCGATACGCCTTGAGTCCGGGCGCCTCGGGAGCCAGGTAGTACGTTTTGTCGTAGTACACCGGATCAATCTCCGAAAGTTCCACAAAGTCGACGATATCGATGGTTTGTGACCGCTTTTTCTGTACGGATTCCATTTCTTCCTTATCCAGAACGACGAACTGGTCCGGTGCGTACTCGAACCCTCGTACAATTTCGTCCCATTCCACCGCTTTATCGCAGTGCGGGCACGTCCTCGTGTATTGAATCGGCGTTTTACACGTCTTGTGTAAGTAACGGAACTTCACGTCTTTCGACTCAGTCGCCGCGAACATCCGCACCGGAACGTTGACCAGGCCGAAGCTGATGGCGCCTTTCCACATGGTGTGCATCGCCTTGCCTCCCCTTTTCGGACCGCCTTCACAACACCGCGTTCGTAGTGTTTTCGGAGGCGAAGATCCTCATCCGAGGAAGTTGTTGCACAAGCCGACCTGGCAAGCACCGTCCACTTACGCGTGATCTGCAGCTAGAAAGCGCCGCATCTGTTGTAAGACTTGTTCCTCCGGCCCGATGCAACGGCGAACGCCTGGAACACTTTTCAGGAAACTGGATCCGTATTTAGCGGTGACAATCCGCTTGTCCATCACAACCACCACACCGCGGTCGTGCACGGTCCGAATTAGCCGTCCAAATCCCTGCCGGAACCGAACGATAGCCTTCGGTAGACTGTCGTGCGTAAACGGACTTCGCCCTTCCGCCTGCAGGCGTTCGTGTCGGGCCATCGTGACTGGGTGCGTCGGCGGTGCAAACGGAAGGCGAACAATCACTAGTGTCGTGAGTTGATCTCCCGGCAGGTCGATACCTTCCCAAAACGACTGCGCACCCAGCAACACCGACTCCGGGTGATTCCGGAACGCTTCGAGAAGGTAACTGCGACTCCCGTCAACGCCTTGGGCAAATAACTCATACCCTTGCGCCTTTAACGGTTGCCGAAGCTGTTCTGCCGTTGCTCGCAACATCGCGTGACTGGTAAACAAGGCCAGCAGCCGTCCCCTACTGATCTTCGCGTATTGGAACAGTGAATCACTCAACCACACCGCAGCTTCCCCGGGACTCATCTTCGCGAGCTCCGGGACGTCGGTCGGCACACACAGCAAAGCCTGCCTGTCATATCGGAAGGGAGAAGAGACCATAACACTGGCCAGTCGTCCGTCACGGGCAGCGTCCTTTAACCCCAAGCGAGCCATCACGTAATCGAACGATCCGCCCGCAGACAACGTCGCTGACGTCAACACGACGCTGCTCTTTTCGTCGAACAGACTTGTCCTGAGTATTTTTGCAACGTCAATGGGTGCTCGGTGCAAGCTGACAAACTTCTTCTCTCCTTGGCCGCTTGCCTCAATCCAGACCACCCAGCCCTCCGACAGCACAGCCGCGCTGCAGAGAAGACTCACGAGGTTGTGCAACTCCACCAGGAATCCGGCCGCGTCAAACAGTCGCCCAGCCAATTCCTCGTCAGGTTCCTCTTCCGCGGTGTCGGAAACGGTAGCTCCCAAGGATTCCATGTCTTTTAGGAGTTCCTGTAATTCATCCACGAGTTCGAGGTACTTATTCCACGTTGGAGTATTTTCCACCGCTCGCGTGATCCGCAACACGTTCTCCCCTGGCGGGAGCCATTCGCAGAATGTCGCGAACGTCGTTTCGACAACTCCCCACAGTTCGCGAAGTGTATCCACCATGCGTTCGAGGGCAGGAACCGCCTTGACCGAGACGGCGTCAGACCCTTGCAGCCGCGTCAGCAACTCTGGAATTACCCCGTGCTTTCCGTTGTCGCGAGATAGGCGCCCAATCAACGCAGAACACTGAAGTTGGTACACTTCGTCACCCAGGTGTTTGGTAGCCTCTTCTTCGAGATGGTGTGCTTCATCCAGAATCAACTTGTCGTAACGCGGGAGCACTCGGTGATTCGCCTTGACGTCAGACAAGATCAACGAGTGATTGGTCACAATCACGTCCGCTTCGTACGCGCGGCTACGTGCCCGGAAATAGTAACACGGTTTAAAAAACGGACAGCGTTTGTTTATGCACGTTTCCGTTTCACTCTGTACGCGGGGCCAAACGTCGGTTAACTTTCCCTGCATACGCAATTCCTCGCGGTTACCCTCTTCCGTTTCTGTCAACCAAACCAGTAGCTTCATATAAGCTTCGATTTCGTCTTGACTGGAAGCAAATCCAACAGATCTCACTTCCTGAAGAAGCTTGCGCATGCACATATAGTGCGTTCTACCCTTAAATACAGAAAGTGACAGTGGATGTTGAATCACCTGGCGCAACAGAGGAAAGTCACGCTTCGCGATTTGGTCCTGCAGGGATATCGTATGTGTGGAGACGACCACACGGGTATCGTTTTGAATCGCGTACAGCGCAGCAGGAATCAGGTAAGCCAGGGATTTCCCGGTACCCGTTCCGGCTTCCGCAAGCAGGTGACTGTCTCCATCCAATGCCTCCGCGACTGCTTCCACCATCTCCATTTGCCCTTTGCGGACCTCGAAGCCGCTCATCATTTTTGCCAACGGACTGTCTGCCATCAGTAGGCTGCGAGAATGGGCTATCAGGTCGTTGTCTGGCGTTTCGTCGACAGATTTAGCACTGTCTTGAGAAGGATTTGACTGTACCCGGGTAAACGCCAACTGATGAATTTGGTCGCAATGATCCGGCAAGGCTGTGCCGAATGTGTGGAACCGTACCTCAGCCACCCTCTGAAACCACTGTCCCAGTTGGGTAGCGTGCATCGCTGCAAGCCGCGCAAGATGCTGTAACGTGACGTAGGGAAGTTCCTGAGCCTTGCGATAACAACGAGTGAGTAATTCGCCTTGTGCCAACACCATCTGCTGTGATGTTCCATCCGGAATATCGATGTCGGCCACTTGCAGAAATGCGGACAACGTATCTTCAGCATGAGTTGGATAGAGAACGCGGCAAATCGCCCCCAAATCCAGTGGTTCACTGGATATGGGTAGGATATATCCCCACTCATCGCACAGTCGGCGGAGAAGCCGAAGCTGGGTCTGTGGGTAAAAGCTGATCAACGTACGTCCCTCGATGTACTTTAAAAGGCCTGGTAACGCTTCTTCCATCGCTGCATCTGACGGTGCAGACGGGTGTCTTGGACAACGCCGCACATACGGCTCTGCGAGCGTTCCATCCGTCCATCGCAAAGCCCCGATTTCGAGCGTTGGAGCTGTTTCGATGCCTTCGTGGATGATGTCTTGGTTTTCTGTGAGGTGAAAAACAACAATGTCCAATCCGCGCGTCCCCCGGTCATAAGAATACGTTCATTGTAACAAATCGGGGCTGGACAGGGCAGGCGCGACGAATTGGATCTCCTTAGATTTCGGATGCAGATTCATGGCAAGCAGAAGCTTGTAACTGTAGCTTTTCCGCTTCGTGTGAACGACCTTGTTCGCGGGCACATACAGCCAGTGCTTCGTAAATGGCAGCGTTGGGTTGGCCGATAAGCGCTGCCCCTTTCAGGTAGGTCTCCGCGTCTTGATATTGACCTTGCTCCATGAGAAGCCGCGCATAGGAGTACATCGCGAGGCGCCGAATCGGTTTTCGCGGTTCCTTCATGGCCCGTAAATAACGAGTATGCGCTTGATGGTGTCGTCCCATCATCGTACTGACCCGCCCCAGCGCCATCCACAACAGTGATTTTTGCGGAGAGGACGGAAAACATTTGAGGAGAACCCGTTCGGCAGCGTTCGCGTCTCCGGTCATCACGTGTACAATACCGAGTTGCAGCAGTGCTTCGGCGTCATCTCGCTGGATGGAAAGGCGCATTTTCAATGTTGCGGTCGCTTGTTCCAGCTGCTCCGTACGCGCGTACACCCATGCCAGAAGCGACCACGCCTTGG
Organism: uncultured Alicyclobacillaceae bacterium; assembly: GCA_963788285.1. Classification (GTDB taxonomy): domain Bacteria; phylum Bacillota; class Bacilli; order Alicyclobacillales; family Alicyclobacillaceae; genus Alicyclobacillus_A. Next base: position 107,286 of record CAWBGB010000015.1, on the reverse strand, counting down.
CGAATCCGGAATCCACCTGCACCATCTTGCGACAGGTTCGTATACATGCATCGTAATCTCGACTGGTACGTTGTACGAGCGCGAGCAAGTAGAGCAATTCAAGGTTGAGCGGCTGCACGTCCAGCCCATTCTGGCACGCTGCTTCGGCATCGGCCAGATTCCCCTTCCGCAGTTCCGCGTAGCCCATGACTCGCCAGAATTCTACGTCATGGGGGTCCAGTTGTACGGCATTTCTGAGGGCCACAACGGCGGCGTCGTAGTTGCGCGTAAAGAGGTAGCTCACCCCCAAGTTAAACCAGACATCCGCGTATCTCGGGATCCGCCGTGCGACACGCTGTAGGCATTCAATGGCGCGCTCGGGGTTGTTGCGCTGGAGTTGCAGTAATGCCTCCAGTTCATCAGCAGCTGCCAGATAGAGCGGTTCGTGCGTTTCTTTGTGCACTTGCAGGAGTTGTTCAAGCGCTGCGTCCACATGCTGTTTCGCGGCGTAACTGCCCGCTAGGTATAGGCGCCCGATGGCGCTGCCGGTGGCTTCGACCACCTGTTCCAGAGATTTAGCGGCATCCTCAAACATGAACAGATCATAATAGGCCAACCCTTTGCGAAAGGCACACGTGAGCGGATCCGACAGGTCAAACGCGGCGTCCATCCAATCGGCATCACCATCGTCGTCAGGAAGGAACAAATCCTCGCAGGTACGGCATTTTACATGATTTTTGGCGGGCAATGGCGTGGTGAGGGCAGGGGTATGTAACGGTGTTGAGTCACCTGTGTTCATTGTCGGTCGGTCTTCCGAAGGGACGTCTGCGTAGGTTTCCAGTAGTTCGGCAATTTGCTCATCGAGCGTCATCCAATAGTCGATGTAGCGTTCCCCGAGTTTTTGAATGCACGCTAACTCTTCTGTAAGGTGCTGGCGGAGGTCGGCATCGGCTATCTCCAGTTGACTACGAATCCTGTCTACGGCACGAAACAACGTTGAAAACCCCTGTTCAAACACAAAATAACCCCCCTCTCCCAGTAGAATGGGCTGTGATGGGGGACGTTATACGGGGTGACTGACATGTCTGTCTCTGTTGTGTATCAAAACAGAACGTCTCCGCTGTGGATGGGCACTGTGGTGCCACTGTCCGTCTGTACGTACAGCACACCCGTCTGGTCAATGTCAGTGGCCACCCCTTCAATGCTGCCCTGAGGACCCAGGACGCGGACACGGCGTCCCAAGGTCGCGCTGGCATTGCGCCATTCTTCCATGACACTTTCAAACCCGCGACCGTCGTCAATTAACGCAGTAAACAGGGCGTCCATCTCGGAGAAGATGTCGGTCACAAGCGCTACGTGCGAGACAGACTGTCCGCTTTCCGCGAGTAATGACGTTGCGTAGTCGGACAATTCTGGCGGGAAGTCTTCCCGCGGGATATTGCTGTTCATGCCGACGCCGACGATAGCGTAATCCAGGTTTTCGCCGTCGGCGCGAATTTCGGCCAGAATGCCGCATACCTTCTTGTCGTGGATGAGGAGGTCGTTCGGCCACTTGACCTTGACAGGCAAGCCGGTGTGGCGAATGACGGCTCGCCGTACAGCCACACTGGTCAAAAGCGTGAGGTCTGCAGCCTGGCGTACCGGTATGGGTGCACGAAACACGACGGAGAACCACAGCCCCGTCTCAGGAGAGTACCACACCCGACCCCTGCGGCCTTTTCCTCCCGTCTGAAGCATGGCAGTGACGACCGTTCCGTGCGGAACACCTTCCTGTACCCATTTCACGGCCTGCAGATTTGTCGAGTCCACTTCGCGGTACCAGATAACCCGTTGGCCGATGTTCTGGCCCGGTGGCACATGAGGCTGGATAATTCCTGGCAGAAGCAGGTCGGGAACGTGTACGATGCGGTGGCCAATTCGCGGCTTCGACTCGAACCGGAAGCCCAAACCTTCCAAAGCCTTGATGTGTTTCCACACAGCGGTGCGAGAGACGCCTGTTTTTCGGCTGAGTTCTGTGCCGGAGATGTGTTTGTCCGGCTCGGTCAAAAATGCCGCGACAATTTTTTGTCGGAGATCGTTTGTCTCCGTCATGCCAATACTATCCATCAATGAAGTCAAAGGTTGTCCCTCCCGCGAGCGAATGGATCAGCGCTGTTGCACGCTTCAATAGGTGAGACCGGTCATTCAACACACGCTTCATTAACACGTCTTCGATCAACCGTTGCTTGACCTGCCCAACCAAGGGCCCACGCGCTCCCAAAGTCACGATGTCCTGACCAGAAATCTGCAGGTCTTGAACCGTCCAAATTGGCTGAGTTCGAGCGTAGTCGAGAAACAAGGTCCATCTTGGTCCGCTTACATCGCTGCCGGTATCCCAAATGTCGAGCGCCGCGCAAGCGCGCCCCACGCGAACATCTCCAAATTCAAACAAATGGCGACGCCACTCCCAAGTACTCCAGTGGAGAGGATTGGACTGGAGTAACTCGAGGAAGTGCGCAGAATCCTGACAACGCTGGTTTGACCAACGCAGCGCTCGTCCCATGGCTCTGCAGGAGGTCGGCGTAAGTCCGGCCGCATGGCACCAGATGGCTAACGCTTCCGATATTCTGTCTTCCACAGCGTGCGGCTGCATCCACGACTGCAGTGCCTTTGCGGCTGCGGACAGGTTCCTAAACGCTTGCTGCAGCGGCCGAAGATGCGGATCTACATATGCCCAGATCTTGCTCTGTGCCATGGGGCCTACGACAGCACTCCAATCCGCCGCAGCGATTTTGGCCAGTTCCACACCGATTCGCTCGGGAGATACGGCGAGCAGTTTCTCTGCGTTCTGTTGCATACCCAACCGAGTGCCGTCATCGAGTTGAAAGCCCAATTGCGCAGCGAACCGAAAGGCTCGCAAAATACGGAGCCCGTCTTCTCGAAACCGGTGCGTTGGCACGCCTACCGCGCGAATGACTCTACTCGCGAGGTCTGACCGTCCACCAAAGCAGTCGACGATGTGACCACGGACATCCATGGCCATTGCGTTGACGGTAAAATCCCGTCGGCTCAAGTCCTCTTCTAGCGAGTTACAGAACGCCACTTCATCCGGCCTGCGCCCGTCGGAGTACCCGATATCTTTTCGATAGGTGGTGACCTCCACCGACAGCCCCTCGGACAATACCGTGACGGTACCGTGCTTCAGTCCAGTCGGTAGAGTCCGTGGAAACAAGGATACGACTTTGTCCGGCGTCGCGTTGGTCGCGATGTCAAAGTCCGTCACGGGCCTTCCGAGCAAGCGGTCGCGAACACAGCCTCCCACTAGGTACGCTTCATGACCGTTTTCCTCGAGCGTATTCAGCACGTTGACCACGGGGGCTGGCCAATCTCTCTTCATCAGCGTAGACTTCCTTCCAGCACAGCCTTGTAGATGTCCTCGTATTCCTGAACTCGATGGTCGATGTGGAACACCTCCCGCGCTCGTTTGACGGATGCATCGGAGAAACGAGCGTAGAGCGCGTCGTCAGTCAATAACGTCCGGGCGTAGTCGACCATGGAGTCCACATCTCCAACACTGGCTAGGTATCCCGTCTCACCGTGCCGAACCACTTCGGGGATACCACCTGCGGTCGACCCAACCACGGGAACTCCGCACGCCATCGCTTCCAAGGCGACCAAACCAAAGCTCTCTTTTTCCGAAGGGAGCAAAAACAGGTCTGCCGCCGCACAGATGGGAGCCACTTGGTCCTGCTTCCCGAGAAACAGGACGCTGGCGTCCAACTTCAATGACTGTACCAGGTCGCGAGCGTGGTTTAACTCCGGCCCTTCTCCCACGAGCAGCAGTTTTGCGGGCATGCTCTGCCGTAGTTGAGCGAACACGTGAATCACATCGGAGATGCGTTTTACGCGGCGAAAGTTTGAGATGTGCAGCAACACCTTCTCGTCACGCTCGGCAAAGCAATGCCGCAGTTTGGAGTTGGGGTCGGGATGGAACACGTCCGTGTCCACAAAGTTGTACACGCAGTGAATGTGTCGCTCGATGCCGAACAATTCCTGGGTCTGCATGGCCAAACTTTGGCTGACGGCAGTCACGACGTCGCTCTGTTCAATCCCGAGCTTGATCACCTCGTATAAACTCTTATCCTGTGACAAGACCGTCACATCCGTGCCGTGTAGCGTCGTGACCACCTTCAACGGATGATTCTTGACTATCGCCTTCGCGAGAAATGCACAGACCGCAAACGGGAACGCATAGTGAACGTGCAGGATATCCAAGTCGTACCGCTTGACGATGTCGGCCATGTGCGCAGCCAGCGACAGGTCGTACGGTGGCGTCCGCAAGACAGGGTATGAGACCGTATCCAGTTCGTGTATGTAAATGTTTTGGTGAAACTCGCCCAATCGAAACGGAACGTCGGTCACAACAAAGTGCACCTGGTGCCCACGTCTCGCCAGCGCCTTTCCCAATTCCGTCGCGACCGCGCCGGAACCTCCGATGGTCGGATAACAACTGATACCAATGCGCAACGCGGTACTTCCCTCCCTTTGCACGATTCACTTGGGTTCGGGATTGATGAGCAACGGTCGCTTTATCCGGAATCCTTCCGCAAATCGACATCCAACCTGGTGCCCCGTCAAAGCATCGCGTCCTATGATGGCGTCCACAAACCCCTGGTTGAGTGGAGTCGGGATGCTCCCTGAACCAGAACCAAACTGAGATCCGTACTGTTCCAATGCCGCCTTCTTTTTGTCGGCGACGGTTGAGATGTCGACGGCGATATCCGGTTGCTCCATGCCGTTAATGGCGTAGTAGAACACGTGTCGAACCCTGTGAGGCGGTTCTCCCGACGGCGTTCCGAACCGTTTGAGACCTGCGTTGAACACCCCTTCTTCCACAATCGCTGCGCAGGCTCTGTGGTCTGGGTGTCTGTCCTCCCAGTCCGGTGCAAACACGTAGATCGGCCGATGCTTCCGAATGACGTCAGCGACGGCAGACACCGTCTCCGGTCGCACAGACAGGCCTCTATCCGGAAATGACAAGGTCAATCGTGCGGCCAGCCCAATCACGTCAGCCGCTCGCTTCGCTTCTTCCAATCGCGTATAGACGGTGCCATTCGTGGACAGTTCAGAATGTGTGAGATCACATACGCCCACCCGGTATCCTTTCTGTGCGTACCAGGCAAGTGTCCCGGAACAGCCAATATCTGTGTCGTCCGCGTGTGCCCCAAATGCAAGTATGTAAAGGGCGTCGTTGACATCAGTCGGAGGTGTTGCCATGCACTGCATTCCTCCAGTTCAAGTCACCGCGCTCCAGGGCACGGAGCAACGCTTCGGCAGTGGCGAGATTTGTGGCGACAGGGATGTTATGAACGTCGCACAGCCGCAATAATGCCGTGATGTCCGGCTCGTGGGGTTGGGCGGTGAGCGGATCGCGCAGGAAGATCACGAGATCCATTTCGTTCTCCGCGATTTTGGCGCCAATTTGTTGATCACCGCCGAGTGGCCCGGACTGCACTCGGTGCAACGTCAGGCCTGTAGCGTCTGCGATGCGCAGGCCCGTGGTTCCAGTCGCGTACAACGTGGCTTTCTCGAAGATATGTTTATACGCAATGGCAAAGTTGACAATGTCGTCCTTTTTGTTGTCATGCGCAATCAGGGCGATATTCACCGTACAATCCCTCCAGGTTACCAGAGTAAGTGCTCCAGTCCGTACACCATGCCTTGGAGCTCCATCACCTTACTACATGCTAGCACCACGCCGGGCATAAAGCTCTTACGCGACAAAGAATCGTGTCGGATGGTCAACACTTCCCCCGTTCCACCGAAGATGACTTCCTGGTGCGCCACCAGCCCCGGTAAGCGAACGCTATGGATAGGCACTTCGCCGTACAGGAGCCCTCGAGCGGGCGTAGACGAATGTTCTGGGGCTTGTCCCTGGAATGGTCGCCGGGACGGTTCAGATGCCGCCTCTTGCCGCTGTTTTGCCATCTGCTCAGCTGTCCGTTTGGCCGTCCCAGACGGAGCGTCTTTCTTTCCGTCGTGGTGATACTCGACAATTTCAGCCTTGTCGTAGAATCGTGCGGCCTCTGCAGCGAAGCGCATCATGAGTAGGGCGCCAATCGCGAAGTTTGGCGCGGCAATCCCGCCAATCTGGTTGGCCAGGCATTGTTTGTTCCACCGTTCCACGTCCTCCGGCGTATAGCCTGTGGCACCGACAACCGGTCGAACACCAAATGCGATGCAGCGGTCAATGTTGTCTACAACGCTATCGGCGTCGGTAAAGTCTAACCAAACGTCGGGGCGCTGCTCCATCAGTAACTGCGATGCGTCGTCGTACACACGATATGGGGTCTCTGACGCTTGTCCACGGGATCTCACCAGCACCGCATTGATCTTGAACTGGGGGTTGGAAGAAATGGCCGCGACGGCCTCTCTCCCCATCTTACCGTTCGCCCCAGCGATAGCCACTGAGATTTGCTTTTGGGAATGATTCATCTTCATCTCTCCGTCAATAGGTTTCCCTTCCGGGTGACGCCGGCTCTGCCGTGTCGAGGATGGAACTCGATGGATCACAGTGCGATACGAAGTGCTCCGCCTCCTGGTTCAGGGGGTCATGGTTCAACGCGGACGCAAACAGAAGTTGCGCCTCCGCGAGACGACCACACTGCATCATCTCGAGTCCTTGCTTGACGAGCAACCTGGCTCGGATCACATGCCAGTGTTGATTGTACAGTTCATTGTCTGGTTCCAGCGCTTTGGCTGTTTCCGCCCAGGCAATGGCCTCCGCAAGATTTCCGCTACGCACCGCCGTGATGGATCCATGGAAATAGTACGCCGGGTTTTGCGGATTGCTGCCAATGGCGTTTTTGAAGGTGTTCATGGCTTTTTCAAAATCGCGAATGAACAGGTACGAATACGCCGTTTTCAACCATCGATCTTCCACCACCGCCAATCACCTCTAGTCCAGCTTATGGAGACCAAGGTGCGGTGGATTGTACCAAAGCCTAGGGCGGCTCCCGGTACCTATGGCGTCGTCGGATGGATACGCGTCCAGCGGTCCTTGTCTCGTGTTTCAAACTTCTCCATGACGCGCACGAACGCCTCGGATAGATCAATGTCTAACCGATTGGCCAGGCAAGCAATGACAAACATCAGATCACCTAGCTCTAAGGCAATACTGCCAGGTTCCTCTGAAGGCTTCTTCGGCTTTTCACCGTATTCGTGGTTAACCTCCCGGGCCAGTTCACCCAGTTCCTCTGTGAGGCGAACGACCAGTGTCATCGGTTGGAAGTAGCCTTCCTTGAACTGGCTGATGTACGCGTCCACGCGTCGTTGCATGTCCTCCAGGGTGAGTGTCATGTGCAAACCTCTTTCACGGAATCTGACTTGGCGTGCTTTTCCTACGTCCTCCCCCATTATACCGAACATAGGTGTTCCTCACATGCATGACAAACATAAACCCTAGGCCTGGACAATATGATGTACTGATTGACCGGGACAAGTGCGAGGCCCGGGCGCGGCAAAAGGAGATGAGATGTTGTGAGTCAACAGCGTAAAGGCCAGTGGACCACGTATTTACTGGGTACCGCCGTCATCGTATTTACAATTGCGCTGGTCGTTTACCCGAAACAAGGATTTGACGCCGGGATTACTGGGCTGAAAATGTTTTGGGACATCGTCTTCCCGTCCCTGCTTCCGTTCTTTATTTTAGCGGAATTGTTACTTGGACTGGGGATGGTGCGCGGACTCGGGGTGCTGTTGGAACCGTTAATGAGACCGTTGTTCAGTGTACCGGGTGCCGGTGCTTTCGCTTTGTCGATGGGTCTTGCTGCAGGATATCCCATGGATGCAGTCATCACCTCCCGATTTCGTGAGACGGGAATGTGCACCCGCGCTGAAGGTGAACGGTTGCTTGCTTTCACGAATACAGCAGACCCGTTGTTCATGATTACAGCTGTGGCTGTCGGCATGTTTGAGTCTCCTGAATTAGGTGCGCTCATCGCACTCGCACATTATATTTCTGCATTTTTGGTTGGCGTGAGTTTCAAATTCTGGGGCCGTGGCAGTGAACCTACACCCGTCACCACGCGAGACGGGAAGAGTAATATTTTTGCACGTGCGTTCCGAGAAGTGATGGTCGCACGCCAGGAGGACGGTCGCCCGTTCGGTAAGCTATTACGCGAATCCGTGACGGAGTCTATCATGACCATTTTGATGATCTGTGGTTTTATCGTGTTTTTCGCAGTGATGATTGAAGTTATGCGCTTGTCCGGGATTCTCGCTGTACTGGGAATACCAGTGGCCTTTATCTACCACCTGCTCGGCATCGACACAAGTTTGGTGAACCCGACACTCGCCGGCCTCGTGGAAATTGATATTGGCAGTGCACAGGCGGCTGGGGTATCGGCTGCGCCGCTCATTCAAAAAGTGGCAATTGTCGGCGGCATCATTGGGTGGAGCGGTTTGGCTGTGCATGCCCAGGTTGCCAGCGTCATCACCAATACCGACATTCGCATGGCACCCTATTTTCTGGCAAGGTTTCTGCACGGTGTGTTGGCGGTCGTGTTTACGTACATCCTGTGGTGGCTGGGGCTCGGCAATGCAGCGGAACACGCGCTTTCCTTTGCCATGCCCGCGTTCGCGTCGACACAGGCGGCGGCTGCAGGCGCACCATGGTGGCAGGTGATGGAAAGAGGGTTGGCGGCCTGGGTTTGGGTAATCCTCGGCATGCTCGTGGTGTCCATGGCTCTCTATGTTATCAGGAGGGTCCGGGTGATTGTCTGGCGCGCGAAAGTGCCGAGAGTCTGATGAGCCCACACAGATGTGACGGTGGGATTCTTCGAAGCATGCCACTGTTGCGGCGTTGCACTATCCAGGTCCTCCACCGCTCTCTCAAGGGTGGTGAAGTATAAGTCGGTTCAGCACAAGTCAAACAGAAAGCACCAAGGGGAGATGGCTAAGCCGCCTCCCCTTGGTGATCTTGCAAGCGCTCACTCATTCCAAAATGAACCATGGCGCCAGCGAATTCCTTGCTAAATTCGGGGCACCATGGTGGACATTTCCGCTTTGTAGAATGCTGATACCAACTGGGACGAAGCCAATTTGTCATCTTTCAGGCTGCACTGACAACACCAATGCGGTGCGAAAAGGTAATCTCGCTTCGTGTCTTAGAACAAACGTGGAAACCAGTGTTGGAACCAGATTTGGTCGATGAAGACAAACGCTGCGAGCGCCCACACGTACACCGCAAAAATGCGCATGCGAGAGCGGTTGAGGAACCACATCGTGCCTTTGACAGCGAAGTATCCGGCAATGACGGCTGCCAACGTGCCCAAGCCAATGGCTGTCCAGTTCGTGCCGTTGATCAAGCTTGGATCCTCGAACAAATCATCCAGTTCGACGACGGTCGCTCCTAGAATCGCTGGAACAGACAGTAAGAACGAAAAGCGTGCTGCTGCTTCGCGGCTCATTCCGCGCCACAACGCAGCCGCGATAGTGAGACCAGACCTCGAAAGCGCAGGTAGGATGGCTGCCCCCTGAAGCGCACCAATCCACAGGGCGTCCGCCGAGGACATGTCCCCCTCCGACTTTGCCGTGGGGCTCACGCTGTCCATCCACCACAGTACTACACCCGTGATAACGAACTCAAAGCCTACAGTAATCCCGCTTTCAAACAGGTTCTCGAAGATCTCTTCAAACAGTGCGCCGACGACTGCTGTTGGGATGAGCGCTACCAAGATCATTCTTGCAATGCGGGACCATGGATGTTGGATCACCCACCGCACTTCATTTCGCAGCGCCCATACCACCGCGATGAGGGTACCCAAATGCAAAAAGGTAATGAACAGGAGCTGTTCTCCGGAGATGTTCCACAACTTCTGCAGAAGTACCAGGTGGCCTGAACTGCTGATGGGCAAGAATTCTGTCACACCTTGTACGATGCCAAGGATGATGGCTTGCCATGTGGTCATATACTTCCCCCCTTTCCGTTCGCGCGAGAGCAGGATGTGGACTGGCTCCGCTATATACATCTATATTTGTCCTTCCCTACGGACATGCTCGACGGTTCCTCAGACCGCAATCATCATTGCGCGGACAAGGCCATATTCTGTCTGTAGGGGGTATGGCGAATGCATCGCGCGGGACAATCGAAATGGCTTGCGTTTCAAGTCGGCTGCACCTACGTAGGGACCGTGGTGGGAGCCGGTTTTGCTTCCGGGCAAGAGATCTTTCAGTTTTTCGGCCGCTACGGAAACTGGGGATTTCTATCCATTCTCTTATCCGTAGTGCTGTTTGCATGGCTAGGGTACAAAGTGATGTTACTCGGTCATCGCCTACAGGCTCACTCGTACCGCGAATTGAACGCGTTCTTGTTTGGCAGGACACTAGGCAGCATGTTCGACGTGGTTCTGGTATTGATGTTATTCGGTGTCACGGTTGCCATGCTGGCAGGTGCTGGGGCCCTTTTCCGCGAGAGTTTGCACGTGTCGTTTCAAGTCGGCGCACTGTTGACGCTCACGATTACATACATCACCATCGTTCGCGGCATGAAAGGAATATTGCAAGCAAATACCGTGATCGTCCCCACCATGGTCTCCTTTGTTCTGTTCGCCGCCTTCGATGTTCTTCGGAAGTACGGTATCCAGCACATCTGGAGCGCAGGCGCGATGTTGACGACGCACCATCCTCTGGTGAGCCTTATTTCAGGCGTCATGTACGCCGCTTTTAATATTGGGTTGGCGGCCGGCGTGTTGATTCCACTGGGGGCCAATGTCAAACACGTAGAGACGATCCGACTGGGTGCATGGATGGGGGCAGTGGGGCTTGGGAGCATGCTCGTGGCCGTGACTTGCGCCTTGTTTGCCCATTATCCGAAGGTGATGACCCTGGATATTCCTATGGCGTATGTGGCTTCACAGATTGGGCGGTACCTACAGTGGGCGTTCCTGTTCGTTCTTTGGGGGGAGATCTATTCTACATTGGTGGGTAACGTGTACAGTCTGGGAGCACAATTTGGCATGCGCACACAGCGTTCTTCCGCCGTTGTGACGGGAGTCATTCTGGTGTTGGCATACGTCGGTAGTCAGGTTGGATTCTCAACCATGGTGACATACGTCTACGGTGTGTTTAGTTGGATCAGTACCCTACTTGTCCTCGCTCTCGTGTGGCCGAGGGAAAAGTTGCCTGTCCCGTGAGCCGTTCCGTATAATGAGGCAACGTACGAATACGTTGGTTCAATCGGAGGAAGTCAAGGTATGTTGCGGGAATGGTGGAAGTGGGCATCCATAGTACTCGGAAGCTTGGTCTATTCGGTTGGGCTGAACGCGTTTCTGGTCGCAAACCACCTTGCTGAAGGTGGTTTTGTCGGTATTTCCGTGTTGCTGCTGTACAAATTCAAGTTGCCGCTCGGGGTCACGTTTCTCATTTTGAACATACCTCTATTGATTCCTGCATGGCGGCTGTTCGGACACGACTTTATTCTGCGTACCACAGTGGGTGTACTGTCTGTATCCTTGTTCAGCGCACTGACCGCTCGTCTCCAGTTGCCGACATCTGACCACCTCTTGGGCGCACTATACGCCGGTGTCGTCACAGGTCTTGGTTTGGGTCTCATTTTTCGAGCCGGAGCCACAACGGGTGGTGCGGATATCATTGCACGGTTTGTTCGGCACTGGTACGGGGTCTCGATGGGCAAGACACTGTTTTCGATTGACGTTGTGGTGATTGGGATTGGGGCCTTTTTGCTTGGTCGAGAGACTGTAATGTATTCGCTCGTGGCGTTATTCGTGTCCAGTCGAGTCATTGATTTCGTCATTGAAGGTGTCAAGGCGGGCAAGGCCGTGCACATCATATCGGAGAAGTACGAGGACATCGTTCGCGACATTCACGAGGTACTGAACCGAGGAACGACTCTGCTTGATGCTAGTGGTGGTTACACCGGGGAGGCCAAACGCGTAGTCTACTGCGTTGTGTCACGGGAAGAGGTGGGTCGCATTCAACAAATTGTACACGATATTGATCCTCGCGCCTTCGTCGTCATAAACGACGTCCACGAGGTACTCGGAGAGGGCTTTACGTATCCTTCTCCGTAAGCAGATGGGATGAGCGATTTGCGAAATGATACCAGCGTGGTTCAGTGCTGTTCTTGGAAATTGATGGTTAATTCTGCAGAGGTGTCTGCAACCACGCCCCGTGGCAAAGCACGTAAAGCGTCAATTTCCATGCTTGGCCCCGCTGCACATCAGCCTGACCGTGCGTCCTACCGTCCCAGCGTGGCAAAAATGACATCCCCAGGTATACCTTCTCTCTGCCTGCGCCTGTATGCAACATGCTCTGCAGGCCCAGGATGATTCAAATCGGAAATGCGAGATTATCCCTTTTGCTTGGTCAGCCAATCAACAACCCCCTGCACGTCCGCGTCGCTGGACAACGTGCCGTTCTTGGGCATTCCGCCGGACGGGTTGTTGACGAATTGCTTCAGTTGTGTCGCATCCCAGTACTGGCCGATGGCGTAAATCGGAGGTCCTATTTCACCTTCGCCGGACTTACCGTGGCAGTTCGCACAAGTTTGTTCAAACAACTTGTAGCCAGGCATATTGGTATCTACCAAGTGAATCTGGGAAGCCGCAATCTTTGGTAACGCCGGCAACCCCCCGGATGGCTTCTACCTCCGGCTGGTGCTGCACGGCAGCTTCGTTAGTAAGCCAAATGGTGAGTAGCGTCGTGAGAACCATCGCACCGGTCGCCAGAGGTCGTTTGTAGGGGTGCCGCGTCTTGGAAGTGTCCAGCCATGGAGTGAACAACAGCAACAGCGAGGTAACCATAGGTACCAACACCGTCCCAACGACGATATTGGAACCCGGATAATACTTTAAGATTTGATACAGAAACAAAAAGTACCAGTCCGGAACCGGAATGAATGACGTATCGTCTGGGTTGGCCTTGTCGCCGAGGTCCACCGGATTGAACACAATCCAGAGCATGAAACACAAGAGGAAGACGGATCCGACAATCCATTCCTTCAACAAAAAGTTCGGGAAGAACGGCTCCGTACCGGGGTTCTTCAGATGGTGATGACGATACCTGGGCGTACCAGGAATCCGTTCGCCTCCCGCCATTCCACACCCTCCTTATCCGTACTCTGTGCCCCTCGCGCGCTTGCCTCTTCTACACAGATTACAACGGACCTGCAATATGTTGGGAGCGAATCATGATAAAGTGCAAGGCCAACAACACGAGCAGCGCGGCTGGTAAGAAGAATACGTGGATTGCGAAAAATCTCGTCAACGTGAGAGCCCCCACCGTGTGACTGCCCAGCAGCAGGATTTGGATATATGGACCAACCCACGGTATTGACCCTGCGATTTCACCAACGGCGGTCGCCCAGTACGCCTTCTGGTCCCATGGCAACAGGTAACCAGTAAACACGAACGCAAGCACAACAAAGAAAATCAGTACACCTACGCCCCAGTTCAGTTCGCGCGGAGCCTTGTACGCCCCTGTGAAAAACACGCGGAGCATGTGTAAAAACATCATCACAATGACCAAGCTGGCTCCCCAGAAGTGCATTCCGCGCACCACGTTGCCAAGAAGTACTTCGTCCGTGATGTACTTCACGCATTTGTGATGTCGGGTGTGTAGTACATCGCCAGAAACATTCCGGAGAGAAACTGCGTTGTAATGACGAGGAACGTCAATCCCCCGAAGCAGTACACGCAGACATCTTCACCGCTGGATTCACGTGGGCCGGAACCTCGTGATCCGCCATGTCACGCCGCAGCGGTGTTACGTGGAGCCGCTCGTCGATCCAATCGTAGGCCTTTTTTAACATGTTACTTTAACATGTTACGTCATCACCTGCCCTGAGCGATAGCGTTACGTTCCTTGGACTTAACAGCTGAGGTGCGCACACATAGGCGACGCGAGAAAGACAGTGTCCGTTTTCGAACCGCAAGGTATACGTCTGAATATTTAATCAATTTCATACATTTTGGTGATGTTCGTTCATCACACAACTCCGAGCCATCCATGAGGCGACGGTCCGTCGGTCCTTACGACACCGAGATGGATACCCCCGAAACTCCACGGATAAAACGCTTCCACGAACATCGAGTCCACGAAACACCGACAAACGTCAAATCGGTTTCGTGCCCCCCTCGCGTCGGAACTTCGGAAGCACCGCACATTTCCTTTTCTCTTCATTTTGGAAGTCAGTCAACGTAGACGTTGTGCCGACCTCTGACTCACCCATCTCGCATAAAAATTCATAAGTAGACGTAGCACCTGCTGTATGTTAATAATCATATTTTTCAGACGTCTGATGTGTCAAGCAATGCCTTGCATTACTGTCGGATGCTAAATTAGAACTTCGGCTTTAACCTCACAGTGGAGATTGCAGAGGTCGGATACCGCCAAATAACAGAATAAATGCTGACACCGACGGTAACCGAATAGGCCTGTCCTCAGGCCGTGTGACTTGCCGTTCCCTGCCACAGGTCTGACAGCTCAGCGACCGCCCATTCCTCCAACGCGTCCAACAGTTTGTTTCCCTCGGCGGCCATGACAGCGGTGACGGACTCAGGCATGCCGATGTCATGACGCGCTGGACTGTTCCAGTACTGCGGACAGGCGAGTGCAAGAAACGACCATGCATCGGCGAGACGGTGCTCAGGTACCCGTTGCCGCAGCCACTGCCACCAGTCCAGAATGGCACAGTTCAGCCTCTGAGAAGGTTTCCATACGTCTCGTACCAATGTGCGGTCTGTGAACCACAGCACGTATTTCAACGGGTGATACCACGTTGCCGCCAGCGCACAAACCATGTCCAGGAACACCGGTGTGAGCAAGGTCGCACCAGCATCGAGGTGGGGTGCGCGGCCTCCAAAGCGCGCAAGTAGTCGATGTGCCAGATTTTCTACAATCCAGGCGCTCGCGGTGAAGGGCGTTGCGTTGCGATGTCCAACGGCGTCGGTTCAAAAGAGGTGATGATCACCGTGTCGACATACTCACGATACGGCTCAAATTAGTGCGGTGTCAGATGTTGCATCTGCACAGGGACTCTTCCCCTTTTTCGTCCAACGAACTATGTATACAGTATACGCGCCAACGGGTGCGACGGATCGACGTACACCGTGAGCGATTTGCAAAGTTCAATTAGACTGGTTCTCCGCGATTTTGTAGTTCCCTGAACACATCAACAACCCCTTCGCAGTGGGTGCGAGGGGGTTGGTCAGCTGAGTGCGTCATCCAACAGGCAGCGACAATGCGTCAAATTCGATGAGTTTGCGACTAGCTTCATAAAACCCTTGGCGATCACCTAGGTCGAGTGCGCGGTTGACTTCTTCCATGAGCATCTCCCGCTGGTAACTTCGTACTGCCTGGTCAATTACCCATTCCGCTTGCATCGTGATTAACTCGCGGACCGCCGGCTCCAACTCGGCTGTAACTGTTTCCTCCAAGACGGAGGCATATGCGGTGCTGGTCGTCCGGTCCTTGAAGAACAGTCCGACGTAGACGTCGTCATCCGGATGTTGATAGAGGTCCAGAAACGCTTGTTCGACGTCGGTAGACACCGGTTTGTTCCGGCGATAGTAGCGAAATGGTGCGACTTGGACACACGTAGTGGACACGACAATGACACGCGGCAGTTGACGGAAGTTTTCGACGAAATGGACTCTGCGCAGTAAGTTCTCCCGCGTCATCATGTAGCGCAGGAGCATTTCCGCCTCCCGGCTTTGCAACTGGTAGTTGCCCAGGAACCAACGCAGAAAGTGTTTCTTTTCGGCGACTGTTACAGTATTGCCCATAGCCGTCTCCTCCCTGAGTGGCCGAAGCCCATTGTCCCAAGATTGAGAATAACCGCACCTACACCGGCAACCATCAGTAGTAAGAATGCTTTGAGTATTCTATTCGAGTGAACAGCCAGATTTTCCTGCACAATTGTCCCTACTGTGGAACGAATTCAGAGATTGGGCTCTGTGTCCAGTACCCAGTTCAACTCGTCAGGGTATCGTCTTCCATTGCTCGCTCCACACTCATAACCCGATCCCACTCCTCCAGCGTACGCTCAACGTTGCCCGGCACGGGCGTTTGCGAGTAGCTCTGCAAGAAGTCGAGCCACGCTGCGAGAGACTTGCCAGCTGCAACACCTTTTCTGACCGACTCTTCCGTCATTCGGTAGACTCGAATGACCCCTGCCTGTCTCAACTCGGTAAACAGTGACAGCTCGGCAGTGATCATCGGCTGATCCGTTGTGACGACAATTTCAAAGTTCGGTTGCACGATGAGGATGCGTTGTTTCTCCTTCGCTTGGTCCGGAATGACCGGTAAAGCGTCCGGTGTTAGCAATTGTTGACCAAGTTGAGTGATTTGAAACCACTCTCGCCCACTTTCGTCGTTCCCTGTTCGAATCAACCCCAGGTGCATCAACATTTTGAGTATTCTCGTTTTCCAGACCTGGTGTTGTTCGTCGTAGTAGTAAGGTTGCACAAGGTCGGACAGCGCAGTCAACATGCCTTCGCTGTACGTCCACTTCCGCGCGGCGTGTGCAATGAGTTGCGCCACCTGAGGCAGTCGTTTGATAGGACGGCGGTATGTGGAAATGTAAAACCGCACGAGTGCTCGTTGCCTATCCAGAATGCCGAGATCTGCCCAGGTCCCCACGCCGTCAGACAGGCGAAGGAGACCATCGTTATCCTCGCTGATCAAGTTTGCGTGGTAAGCGTAATCGTATAACAAAGCGAACCTGTCCGGGTAATCGTGGAACCTTCTTCCGTAACCGAACCTCCATCCGCTCTGCAAGGGTTCTTCAGGCACTTCGAGCAGTTCCAGAATCTGTGTGAGATTCCGCTTGTAAATGCTGCCGTCAGTGGTCAATCGCACATCGTGGTTGCGGACATATTCCAAGAACACGTCGACGTCGCGCACCATGGCGTGTCCCTCCTCCTGGTACAGAAGGGGGCCGTCGTCCATGGTTTCCAGTTGTTTGGAAAAGCGTTGCACCATAACCCTGCGGATCTTGCTTTGCAGTTCTTCGGGAACGCAATAGAGGAGCCGGCCACCGTACCGAGTTGTTGGAAACAACCAGCCCTCCTGTACAACCTTCTCGAGAGCGTTGTCGTCTCCTTGGGTCTGCAGGACGCCGACGAGTTCCTCCTGGGAGAACGTCCGACGCTGTTCCAGGCTCAGACGGAGCATCGCATACTCTCTTCCGTCGACCCACGTTTCCATTTGCTCTTGAAGGAACGCTGGCGACTGAAAGGTGTAGAGAATTTCCTGCAACAGCGACAGTTTTGAGTGTCTTGAGCAGTGCAAGTCGTAGCGTTCAGCAATGGCCCTTAATGTAGATATATCAGCGGTGTTGAGACACTCAGCCAACTTCATGATATTTCCTCCTCGCTTCGCAGGCCTAGACGGTCGCCACTGGCGACCAGGCCCCTCGCTTCGCGGACCTAAGTCCCTCACTTCTGACCCCCGGCGACGTGCACACGCTCGAGAATTTCTTCGGCGTCCATGACGTCGTAGGCATACCCCTGCTCCACGAGATATAACTGTCGGTGTTTTGCAGTTCTCTCCTCGACCGTGTTCTTGCTTACCAGCGTGTAAAATACACCTTCATTGGTGTGTGGTCGCAACAGGCGGCCCAATCGCTGTGCTTCTTCCTGACGCGATCCGAACAATCCTGATACCTGGACGGCGACCGATGCGCACGGGATGTCCACCGCCATATTGGCAATACGGGACAGTACAATCTGCCGAATCTGCCCGGACCGAAATTGCTGCAGTAACTGCTCTCGTTCTGGCTGCGGCGTCTGGCCGCTGACAATTGGACAGTGGAGCTCGTTAGCCAATTTCTGTAACGACTCCAGGTAATGCCCTATCACCATTGCGCTCTCCCCCGGGTGTTTATCCAACAGTGCGCGCACCACAGACACTTTCGCCGGGTTGAGTGCCGCAATCTTGTGACGTTCGCGGACACTGGCTCGCTCGTACAATGCCGTATCCGCGGCCGATAGCGGCACGTGTACTTCCACACAGCGAACCGCTGCCAGATACCCAGCCTGTTCAAGTTGCTTCCACGGCACCTCGAAGACCTTGCTACCAATCAGGCTGAACACATCCGTTTCAGCACCGTCTTCTCGGACGAGCGTGGCGGTCAGCCCAAGCCTTCGTGCACCCTGCAGGTCCGCCGCCAGCCGAAATAGGGGTGCGGGTAGCATGTGTACTTCGTCGTAAACCACCATACCCCACGGGTGGGCAGTCAGTCGTCTCAGATGTTCCCGTTCGCCGCTCCGTTTCTTCGCCGCAACCTTTTGGTACGTGGTAATCGTTATGGGCGCAAGCGGTCGGTTCGCGTGGTACAGAACGACATCGCCGCCCGTGAGCGTGGTACGTTCCAGCAATTCCTTTTGCCACTGTTTCGCAGACGTGTCGCTAGGCGTTAGAACCAGCGCGTGCCGTCCAAGGGCCTGAATGATGGCGATGCCCACGATGGTCTTCCCCGCCCCACAGGGGAGCACCACCACACCGCTCTGGTCCCGCGTGTTTGCATAGAACTGTTCCACGGCGGCCCACTGGTAGTCGCGCAATTGGGTCTGTTCATCCCACGAAAAGGAGATAGTCGGTGCGTCCTGATACCCGACGTTGTCGCGCACTGGCCATCCTGCATTGGCCAGAATCCGCTTCACCTCCGCCCGATAGTCCGCTGAAAACACGAGCCCGTCGCCGTCATCAGAAATCGCGAGTGCGCGCACGGCCGGAACGGCTCTAACTGCCCCCAAGTCAGCATTACATCCACGCAACACAATTCGTCCACGCGCCCCTTTATGTAACGCCAACCTACCCCATTTGGACATTTCTCCAGCAATCACTTGCTGCAGTGCGTAAGGAATCGGATGGGCTGCATACTCGCGTAAAAACGTGAGTACCTGGCGGGCCGTTTTGCCTGTGGACGCTGCCTGCCACAGCGAGATGGGGCGCACCTGATAGACGTGGATCGGATCTAGGCGTTGAACAAGGTCGGCAAAGGCCATGAGGTCCGCACGAGCGGCGTCGTAATCCGGATGGTCCGACTGAACCAACAGCGTGCCGTCGCCCTGAACGTACAACAATCCAGTCACACTCCGCCTCCTTTTGCGGCCAATCTAGGCATCCCAATCTGTTGCACATATTGGTATTCTTTTCTTCAGTATGACTTTTTGCGGAGTTGGGTATACGGAAGAAGGTCAGAGAGAATGTGTGAATCAAAAAAAGCGGGAATCTGAATGTTCAGATTCCCAATAGGAATTTGCTAGGAGTGGAGAGAAATCAGACAAAACACCCTTCGATAAAAAGGATAGCGCTTTCATAACTCCGTGTCAATACATAATCTTCAGATAATTCATTGAGCCAAGCGGATCAGGAGATCCGCTCCAACCATTCGCAGTGTTTCCAAGAACGTCGGGTAAGAAATTGCCACACAATCCCAGTTCTGAACCGTCACGGTGTCTTGGCTTGCCAACCCTGCGACAGCAAAGCTCATGGCGATTCGGTGGTCGTCGTAGCTGTGAACAATGCCGCCTCGCACCTTTCCCTGCCCTCGAATGAGGAATCCATCGGGGCGTTCTTCCGCGTCTACTCCAATCGCCTGGAGACCCTTCACAACGGCTCGAATTCGGTCTGTCTCCTTCACGCGCAATTCTTCTGCGCCCGTCACTAGCGTCTCTCCGTTCGCGTAAGCGGCAAGCACAGCGAGAATAGGTAGCTCGTCAATCAGCGAGGGGATTTCGGCTTCATCAATCCGCACGCCTTGTAGTGCTGAAGAAGAAACGGTCACATCGCCGAGGGGTTCCCCGGCAATCGTATGCACGTTCGCAATCTGGACGTTGGCACCCATTCGCGAGAGGACGTTGAGGAAACCAATCCGTGTTGGGTTGAGTCCGACGCCTTGAACGGTGACGACGGAACCATGGACCACTGCTGCGGCCGCGAGAATAAATGCCGCAGACGAGATATCCCCTGGTACGACGACTCGCGTTCCTTGCAGGGTCGCCCCGGGCGATACCACAATGGTTTGACCGGTGCCGTCCGATGATTGACACAATGGAGCCCCAAACGCTGTCAGCATGTTCTCCGTGTGGTTTCGTGTGGGGCGAAGTTCAGTCACAGTGGTGTCTCCTGACTCGGCCAGCAAGCCGGCCAGAAGAATTGCAGATTTCACCTGTGCGCTTGCCACAGGTAACGTGTAGGAAATCCCGCGCAGTGGTCGCCCCTGTACCGCGAGAGGAGCAAATCGTCCGGAACGAGCCCGGATGTCGGCTCCCATTTGTGCGAGCGGCTCCATCACGCGTCCCATCGGCCGTCGCCGAAGCGATGCGTCACCGGTCACGCAGGCAAACGGGACCCGTGCGGAGAGGATGCCTAGGACAAGTCGCGTCGTTGTGCCCGAGTTGCCGCAATTCAGGACGTCCATCGGTTCCTTCAGCCTTCCTGCGGTTCCGTGAATCACCAACTTGGTGGGTTCCACATCGATATCGGCTCCCAGGGCCCGGGCAACTTCGATGGACGACCGACAGTCGCCAGCATCCAGCCAATTTTCAATCGTGGTGGTGCCGTCCGCAATCAACCCGAGGAGAATCGCTCTGTGCGTAATGGATTTGTCTCCCGGAACGCGAACGGAACCAGCGAGCGCAGGGGATTTGTGAAACTCACGATGTGCTGAATGTTGCAAGTCTACTGGTACTGTCATAGACGTTCCTCTTTCCATTTTTTGTGTACGGACTGTGCACGTGCCAGCCATTTATCGATGGAATCACCGTCTGCCGCCGTCAGAGCGACTTCTATGTCCCTCAGTACCGTTTGAAGTGCGGATATGTAAGACAGCACATGGTCTCGGTTGGCAAGCAGCGTGCTTCGCCAAAATTGTGTCGGGGACTCTGCTAGACGGGTGACGTCGCGAAACGCTGGGCCCGTCAGTTCTGCCCATACCCCCTGGTGAGTGGTCGCCAACGCATCAGACGCCAAAAGTGCAGACAAGGAGGCCAAGTGGATACCGTGGCTTACAGATGCCATCGCGACATCGTGAAGATCCGGTGTCGGTAGTTCGACAACGTGCGCCCCGAGCGTCTCCAATAGAGGTTGCACTCTCTTGCAGGCGGGCCAACGCGCGATGGTGATCCACGTTCGTCCCACAAACAGGTCTGGTGTCGCGTGGGTCGGACCCGGCGTAGACAAACCAGCCATTGGGTGGGTTGGGGCGAATATGTCCCGTAGCTCCAATCGTTCCGCGACCTCACAGATATCTCGCTTGACGCTGCAGACGTCCAAAATCACGTCAGCCACTGCAGCCACTGCGGGCAGTTGCCGGCAAGCGACATCGACTGGTGTCGCCAGTACAGCCAAGTCGAATCGAGGGGCACGTGGAACGTCTGCGTCTATCGACGCAAATGCTCCACATTCCCCTGCGATAGCTTGGTAATCGGAGCGAACCTCGACACCTGTGATGGTTGCGTCTGGCAGTCGACTGGAAATGGCACGAGCTAGCGACGTTCCAATTAGGCCGCATCCGACGACCAGCACGGACTCGGGAAACTGCTCGTTCATTGACGTATGGCCTCGCACATCACGCTTTCCCGACGTACATCGGGTCTGTGACCGGGTTCATCGCCTTCACGATGCGGCGGACTTCGACCACCAGATTTTCAAAGTTTTCAATGGTCAGCGATTGCTCTCCGTCCGACAACGCTTCTTTGGGATTGGGGTGAACTTCCACAATTAAGCCATTGGCTCCGGCAGCGATGGCTGCGCGCGCCATCGGCGTAACGTGCCGCCACTGGCCGATGCCGTGACTTGGATCTACCACCACCGGCAAGTGCGAAAGGTGCTGAACAACAGGAACGGCGTTCAGATCCAGTGTATTACGGGTATATGGTTCGAACGTTCGGATGCCACGTTCACAAAGGATGACGTTGGGGTTCCCTTCCGCCAGAATATATTCAGCCGACATCAGCCACTCTTCAATGGTCGCTGAGAGTCCGCGTTTCAGTAGAATGGGCTTCTGTGTCTTGCCAACCGCTTTGAGCAAGGGGTAGTTTTGCATGTTGCGCGCTCCAATTTGTAACACGTCCACGTACTCGAGCATCATGTCGAGCACGTCAATTTCCATGATCTCGGTGACGATAGGAAGTCCGGTCTTTTCACGCGCCTCGGCGAGGTACTTCAGCCCGATTTCACCGAGACCCTGGAACGAGTACGGGGATGAACGGGGTTTGAAGGCGCCGCCGCGGAGCATGGTTGCACCCGCCGCCTTCACTTTCTCTGCGGTCTCCACGATTTGTTCGCGAGATTCCACGGAGCATGGCCCGGCAATGATGACCGGCTCGCTGCCACCCACCACGTGTTCGCCGACTTGTACAAGGGTGTCCTGTGGGTGAAACGCCCGACTGGCCAGTTTAAACGGATTGCTCACAGAAACCACTTTTTCCACTCCAGCCATGGCTTGCACAGGCAACTCACGCACCCTCTCTTTGGGACCAATGACGCCCACAATGGTTTTTTCTTCGCCTTGCGAAATGTGTACACCCAGCCCTTTGCTCTTCAGTAACTGAACGACACTGTCAATGTCGTCGCGGCTTGCGCCTTCCTTCATCACTACAATCACCGTTCATTCTCCTCTCCATTCCTGTCTATACGCCCTGAACGAAACGCCGCTTCGTCTGCGCCATCGCCTCGACGAGTGCTTGTGCAAAATCATACACACATTCTTCGAGGACCGAAACCTCTACCGATTCATTTTCTAAATTTTTTTCAATTCTGCGAATGAACGCGCTGCCGACAATCACGCCGTCCGCAAAGGTTGCAATGTCTCGGGCCTGTTCCGGTGTGCTTACGCCAAAGCCAACAGCAACGGGCAACGGGCTGCACTGACGGGCCATAGCCACCAGTGATTTCACCCGGTCCGACATTTTCGCCCGCTCTCCCGTCACGCCCAGTGAAGAGACACAGTAGATGAACCCACGAGCCTTTGCACAGATGTCCCGGATCCGGTCCTCCCCTGATGTCGGCGCCACCAGCGGAATTAAGGCGATTCCATATTCATCCGCTATCGCTCGGATACTCTCGCTTTCCTCAAACGGGAGATCCGGAATAATCACGCCGTCGACACCCGCAGCCTGCGCGTCCCGAAAAAAGCGATCTACCGAATACTGTAGGAGTGGATTTACGTAGGTGAACAAGACTTGGGCGTGATCGCCTTCCTTGCGCAGGGCCGAGGCGAGTTCAAAACTGTGCGGCAGCTGGAACCCGGCGCGAAGACTCCGTAGCGCCGAGTTTTGAATCACAGGGCCATCTGCCAATGGGTCAGAATATGGGGTTCCGATTTCAATGATGTCGGCACCCGCCCGCAAAACGCTTCGAAACAGGGCCAAGGAATCCGCGAACGTCGGATCACCTGCGTTCAGAAATGGAATGAGTGCCGCGCGGTCCTGGCGGCGGTGAAACGCGCGTTGAATCCGCTCCATGGTCACTTTCCCCCTGTCCTTTGAGCAATCTGGTCGACGTCTTTGTCACCGCGCCCGGAGAGGCACACGACAATCATCTGATCTCTGGACATCCTCGGCGCTTCCTTGATGGCCTGCGCGACAGCATGTGCGCTTTCCAACGCCGGAATGATGCCCTCCAGTCGCGTCAGGGTGGAAAATGCTTCAAGCGCTTCGTCGTCGGTGACGGGAACGTACGTAGCTCTGCCAGAGTCGTGCAACCACGCATGTTCTGGCCCGATTCCGGGATAGTCCAGACCTGCTGAGATGGAGTGCGCAGGCGTCACTTGGCCGTATTCGTCCTGCAGCAAATACGTGAGCGATCCGTGCAGTACACCGGGCCGCCCCTTTGCAATGCTGGCCGCGTGCTTCTTGGTGGTGATCCCGTGGCCTGCTGCTTCCGTACCGACCAACCGGACCGAGGTATCTTCCAGGAATGGATAGAACATGCCCATAGCGTTGCTGCCACCCCCGACGCATGCGATGACCATGTCCGGCAGCCGTCCTTCCTGTTCCAGGCACTGCGACTTCGTCTCGTCGCCAATCACGCGCTGAAAGTCGCGGACCATCATGGGATATGGGTGTGGCCCAACGACAGAGCCAATGATATAGTACGTGTCTTCCACATGTTCTACCCAGTAGCGGATGGCTTCGTTCGTGGCATCCTTCAACGTGCGGGTTCCAGACGTCGCCGGAACAACTTCCGCACCCAGCATCCGCATGCGGAATACGTTCAACGCTTGCCGTTTCATGTCTTCTTCGCCCATAAACACCGTGCATTGCAGCCCAAACAAGGCTGCCACGGTGGCAGATGCCACGCCGTGCTGTCCAGCGCCTGTCTCTGCAATCACGCGCTTCTTACCCGTGTGCACGGCCAGCAACCCTTGGCCCAGTGTGTTGTTGATTTTATGGGCACCTGTGTGGTTCAGGTCTTCCCGCTTGAGGTAAATCTTTGCGCCACCGAGTTGCTCCGTCAGACGTTTTGCAAAGTATAGTGGCGTGGGGCGGCCGGAGTAGTTCGCCAGATAATACTGCAGTTCCCGCTGAAACGACGCATCGCGGGACAGACGTCGGTAGTCCTGCTCCAACTGGTGTAGTGCGGACATCAGTGTCTCCGGAACATACCGTCCGCCAAACGGTCCGAAGCGGCCGTGCAGGTCAGGATACGTTGCTTTGCTGCTCACTACGGCTCACCGCCTTTATCAGTTCGACGATTTTTTTTGGGTCTTTCCGCCCGTCTCGCTCGACGCCGGAAGATACATCGACGCCGTGCGGCCTGAAGTTGGACAGTAATGTTTGGACGTTATCCGGCCGTATGCCGCCCGCCACCCACAGTGGCGGGAGCGCTCCTCCTTCACACGCGGCAGCCATCTCTTTTAGAATGGACCAATCCCAGGTGACACCATGTCCTCCAGACACGCTACCCGATTCCTTGGGTGGGCACGCATCCAACAATACGGCGTCGACAACTTCTGCGTACTGCAGAATGTGTTCAACCAGCCTGTTGACATCTGCATGCTGCAACGGAACAGAGATGGATTTCCAGACCGTTCGCCCTTGTTCTCGCAACCGGCGGCAATCCGATGGCGTCTCATTCCCGTGCAACTGAGCAACGTCCAACAGAGCGGTTTTCATGATGCCATCTATCGTTGACACCGACTCGTTGACAAATACGCCGACGCTTTTCACAGTGTCGGAGTGTATCGTTCGCACCATGTCACCTACGGCGCCCGGTTCTACGTATCTTCGGCTCTGCGGAACCAACACAAAGCCAACGTGCGTCACCACTTTGTCTGCGGTAAAACGGAGATCATCTCCGGGGCGCAAGCCACAAATTTTTACACACGTCATCGCGAAACACTCCGTTGCTCCACTTTTGCTGTGACTCCGCAGAGTTCCTGAACTTTCCGCGTCGCGTCGTCTGGATGACCCGTTCTCATCAGGGACTCGCCCACGAGAATGCCACGCGCACCGTACGACAACATGAGCCATGCATCCTCTGCGGTGTGCACACCGCTTTCCGCAATCACCAGTTGACCTTTGGGTGTCTCTCTGAGCACGTCCCTCGTGGTGTTGAGGTCCACATTGAACGTGTGTAAATCCCGGTTGTTGACACCAAGCACCGAAGGGTTGGCCTTCAACGCCGCGTCAAGCTCCGACAAGGCGTGCACTTCTATCAGAACATCCAGTCCAATGGACTGTGCATAGGCGGACAGTTCGAGCAGCCGATTTGGCTCAAGGGCCGCCACAATCAACAGAATTGCGTCTGCCCCAGCCAGCCGCGCCTCTGCGATTTGCAGCTCATCGATGATGAAGTCTTTCCGCAGGACCGGTAGATTCACATGCGCGCGAATCTTGCGTAAATCCTGCAGGGAGCCCTGGAAGTAGCGTTCATCAGTCAGTACGGAAATGGCCGATGCACCACCCCGCTCGTACGCTGACGCCATCGTGACCGGGTCGAGCCCAGGAGCAATCGGTCCCTTCGACGGACTCGCCTTCTTGAACTCCGCGACAACACCCAGTCCGGCTGCACGACTAATGGAGGATCGAAATCCCCTGCACGGTGGCAAGTTCGACAGTGCGGACAAGTCGATGAATTGACGTTGTAATTGAGCCACTTCTTCGCGCTTAGTCTCCAGGATCTTGGTCAAAAAGTCCGTCATCGGGCCACCTCCGCTTGTGCCGCGTACCGGTTGGACGCCGCAGCGACTCGTTGCATCGCAGCAGACACAGCACCACTGTCCAACAATTCCTCAGCCAGCCGAACCCCTTCTGCGATGCTGGTGGCCTTGCCGCCGACGTACAGCGCCGCACCGGCATTGAGCACGACGACATCGCGTCGCGGCCCCCGTTCCCCTTCAAATACACTGCGCAGGATTTTCGCGTTCTCGGTGGCATCGCCGCCTTCAACCGCGGACAGTGGAGCCATCGGTAACCCGAAGTCAGAGGGGTGTACGGTATATCGGGTCACGCGACCGTTTCGCACCTCAGCGACATCGGTCGGGCCTTGCAGAGAAAACTCGTCGATGCCGCCGTTGCCGTGCACCACGAGGGCATGCTCAGTGCCTAGTTGTCGCAATGCCTCAGCGACCTTCTCGACGAGGTCTGCACGGTATACGCCGAGCACCTGGCGCGTGGCGCCCGCGGGGTTGGTTAGCGGACCGAGAATGTTAAACACGGTGCGGAATCCAAGTTGTTTGCGTGGTTCTGCTGCATATTTCATGGCCGGATGGAAGTGCTGTGCGAAGAGGAAACAGAGATTGGTTGCGTGTAAGCATTCAAGCGCTGCTTCAGAGGACAGTTCAATATGGATGCCAAGTGCCGCGAGGACATCGGCACTGCCACTCTTGCTGGAGACAGCGCGATTACCGTGTTTCGCGACCTTCACGCCCGCGGCTGCACACACGAACGCAGTCGCCGTGGAGATGTTGAATGTATTCGCACCATCTCCGCCCGTTCCGCAGGTGTCCAACACGGGGAACGGGGGATTGAGTCGCACGCTGTTCTTTCGCATGGCTCTGGCGAAACCGACAATTTCCGGGACTGCCTCCCCCCGTACTGCCAGCGCCGCGAGCAATCCGGCCGTCTGCACGGGGGTAATTTCACCTTTCATGAGGGCGTCCATAAACGCCTCCGCTGTTTCCGCGGTCAAGATGTCTCCTGTCGCGACAGCTTTTAATACGTCACTGACCACCATGTTTGCCTCGACTCCTCTCTGCTCAACTCGTAGCGTAGTCACCTGCCGTCGTAGAAAAAACAAAATCCACAGGACCAGGCGTCGCCCAACCTGCGGATGCAGAATCCCAAACTTTGCTTGTAACAAATAGACGTGGGACCTTGTTACTCCGCTCGGCTCAACTCAAATGAATCTCTCAGCGACTGCACTCAACTCAACTACGAAAACTTATTGTATTTCATGTTACGCATCGTTGGCCAATTCGTCAACATCCCCGCGCAAAATATGTTACTTTCCATCCGCCACGTCCGGTCGCAGTCGAACTGCTTCACCTAGGTACACGTGCTGAATTTCCTGCTGGGATTTCTCGGTGTTGACATGGACCAGCACGCGAACACACAGTGGCATGGCTCCAGGTACACTGATTTCGGTGGCGCACATCAGAGGCACCCACTGCCAGCCCTCGATACTGCGAACGGCCTTGGCTGGAAAGTCCGCGTTCAAGTCGGGCGTCATGGTGAGAAGGACGCTCGCTACGTGGTTCACGTCTAATTCATTGCGTGCAATGACGGCCTCCATCAATTGTCGCGTTGCGTGAAATATCGCCTCCGGCGTATTCTCGTCTACAGTGACCGCACCTCGGATTCCACGTACTAACATGGCAATCCCCCATTCTGATGAACATCTATCCAGGCACGGGCCACTTCGTCATATGTAACGTCGCGCACAACGACGACTTCCCCAATCCCTTTGGGAAGCGCGAATGTCCACCCCTCACTCGTATGCTTCTTGTCGTGCCGCAAGTACTCCATAACGTCCGCGAGCGGAAAGCCAGCCGTTTGAAGCGGAAGACCATGAGCCTGAAGCACGGCAAAGATCTGATCTCGCTCTGTGGTGGACACCAGGCCGCGATGCACTGCCATCTGCGTCTCGACGGCAATGCCGATGGACACCGCCTCCCCGTGGTTGAGTTGGTAGTGTGAATATTGCTCCACTGCGTGTCCGACCGTGTGACCGAGGTTCAACTTCATGCGTTCTCCGCTTTCCCGTTCATCCCGTTCCACAACGGCCACCTTCACCGCGCAGGCGCGCGCGAGCAAGGCTTCCGTTTGAGCCGGCCCGGGATAACAGGTTACCGGGGTAAAAAGGAGTTCCCGGAACAATTCCGCGTCTCCAATCAACCCGTGTTTGATCACCTCCGCCATACCTGCCGCCCACTCCCGCGCAGGGAGCGACGCCAGCAGATCTACGTCAAACATGACCGCCAACGGTTGGTGAAACGCACCCACTAGGTTCTTACCACTTCTAAGGTTCACGCCCACCTTGCCGCCAATGCTGCTGTCGTGGGCAAGTAACGTGGTGGGCAACTGGATGAACGGAATCCCACGATAGTACGTCGCGGCCACAAACCCGGCCAAGTCACCAACCACGCCGCCCCCTAATGCCAGGACGATGCCATTGCGCGGAATGCCTGCCTCCACCATCCCCTCGTACAGCCGCTCTGCGGTCACCAGTGATTTGCTCGCGTCCGACGGCGCAACAACCGCCTTGTGCAGCACGTAGCCCGCTTTCGTACAACTTTCTGCCGCACGATCTGGATAGCCAAGACGCGCCAAGTTTTCATCGGTCACCAGGAACAGCGGACGACTCGTGCTGACGCCGAGTTCCAGTAGTTGCTCGCCGAGCTCGTCAAGCAACCCGGCCGAAAACATCACTGGGTACTCCACAAACGCCGTACGTACTGTTAAGCGGGCCGTCATCGCTGGTTCACCCGTTCCAGGTACGCATTGTACGCGTCGCGAATTTGCTCCATCGAATCGTTTCCGAACTTCTCCAGGAACGCATCGGCAATCACCCACGCTGCCACGTTTTCACCGACTACGGATGCCGCTGGCACGGCACAGTAGTCCGAGCGCTCCACCGCGGCAGGTTCCACTTGCTTGGTCACCATGTCCACGCTGTTCAGCGGTTTGTATAACGTCGAAATGGGCTTCATGGCCACGCGCAACACAATGGGTTCGCCGTTTGTAACGCCGCCCTCCAGTCCGCCTGCACCATTACTCGGCCGCAGGTATCGGGAACCGTCGTGGGCAATCGGATCGTGTACTTTGGAACCGAACCGCCTTGCAGCCTCGAAACCGAGCCCAATCTCCACACCCTTGATGGCCTGGATGCTCATTAACGCGCCAGCCAACCGCCCGTCCAGCTTCCGGTCCGGGTGCACGTAACTGCCAAGTCCGATGGGGCAGCCCTGGATGACGATTTCAAAGACCCCTCCGACCGTGTCCCCTTTGGCTTTTGCCTCATCAATCAACTTTATCATTTTGGATTCGGCGTCTTTGTCTGCGGTCCGCACCGGCGATGCATCAGCAGCCGCCACCAGCTCCGCCCAGTCTCTCGGCACTGACTCTGCCTTGACGCTGCCGATCTCCACCACGTGCGCAGTCACTTGAATATTGAACTCAGCGAGCAACTGACGCGCCAAGGCACCTGCTGCGACCATCGTCGCGGTGTTACGCGCACTCGCGCGCTCCAGCACATTGCGAATGTCCCGGTGGTCGTACTTGATGGCGCCCGCTAAATCGGCGTGCCCGGGCCTTGGGCGGTGAATTTCCTTCAGCGATTCTGGGGGACTGTCTAACACCGCCATGCGATCCGTCCAGTGAGAGAAGTCCCGGTTGACCACATGCATGGTGATTGGCGATCCCAACGTGTACCCAAACCGCACTCCACTGGTGATCTCCACCTGGTCGGACTCAATCTTCATCCGGAAGCCGCGACCGTAACCCTGTTGGCGCTTTTTTAGTTGCTCATCAATGATTTCTTTGGATACTCTCAATTGACTCGGAAACCCTTCCACGATGACCGTAAGCTCCGGTCCGTGGGATTCCCCTCCAGACAAATAGCGAATCATCAGGCGTTCGTCCTCTCTCCAGTCTCGTCTCTACTCAGTACGTTTCGATAATTATAACATGGGCGCAGATGTTGATCGGGCGGGATTTTGGGTTGAATGAAAAGAGGCTGCCCGGAGGCAGCCCCTGTGCCGTTCAGAATCAAAAGGAGCGAATGGCTTCGACAATCAAACGCACAGCCGCCTCCGCGTCGCGGAGGTCCACCATGGTCGACGTGTTGCCCACATACCGCGCCGGGTATGACACACCGCCGACCGGAATCCCGTCCACCGACAACTGAATGGCTCCCACGTCGGACAACCCGCGCGGCCACACTTCATATTGAATGTCGATGCCCGCCTTCTTGGCCGTTTCAATCAAATGATCTTTGACCTTGAGTGGAACAATGGCAGTCCCGTCCATAATCTTCACGGCTGGGCCCGCCCCAAGCTTTAGCTCCATCCGCGTGGCTTGGGGCATATCTCCCGCAGGTGCCGCGTCCACCACAATGGCCAGATCTGGATGTAGCTGGAACGCGGCCGTTTTCGCTCCCCTTGCCCCCACGGTCTGTTGTGAGGTGAAAACCAGTGAGACGTTGTGTCCCGCTGCCGCAGTTTGGCGGAACGCCTCAATGGCAATGGCACAGCCAACGCGGTTGTCCAAGGCTCGCCCTGCCAACTTATGTTCGTCGATTTGTACAACGGGCTCGAGCGCGACGCCAGACAGACCAATGTAGACCTTACTATTCGCTACATCTCCGTTCTCTGCGCCGATGTCCACGTACAGATTATCAAACGAAATATCTTGCAACTTCACTTTCGACTCGACGCCGACGACACCCATCACGCCATTGGTGAACTTCACATGGCGACCAACCAGTGCCTGTGCTTTCACGTCTCCGACGGAAATCACACGGAGGAACCCTTCATCTTCAATGTGAATGACCATGACGCCCGCTTCATCCGCGTGCGCTGCCAGTACAACGTGTGGACCCTTGCCGGATTTTTTGGCAATGCCGTTGCCGAGCTTATCGGTGTACGCCTCGTCCGCCACGTCCTTGACCAGTCCGAGCAGCGCTTCTTGCACGGCTGACTCAGAACCGGACGGTGCTGTGTACTCTGCGAGCTCCAGTATCAAGTCTTTCATGCCGTAAATCCCCCTTTAGCGAGTTCCGTCAGAATCGCGGACACCAGGCGAATCGTGTTCTGGTAGTCGTCCAGTGAAATCAATTGGGCCGGGGCATGGATGTAGCGGACAGGTACGGAAATCCCACCGCCGACAATTCCTTCCCGTACTTTGTGAATGGCGCCATAGTCATTCGATCCGCCCTTCACCCGCCGCAATTGGTAGGGAATGCTGTATTTTTCAGCAACCGACATCATGAACTCGAGGAACCGCCGGTTAGCGATGGTCTGCCTGTCGTGAACTGTGAGCGCTGGTCCATTCCCCATGATGGTGCATTGTCCATGCCCCGGAGCGTCCGCCACGTCGAAACACACGGTGCCTTCCAGTGCAATGGCGATATCTGGCTGCAAACGGTACGCCACCGGGCCGGCGCCGCGCAATCCGATTTCTTCCTGAACGGTGAAAGCACCGAACAGCGGCAGGTCGAACTGCGCTTTCAGGGTCTCTACCAGCACAGCACATCCGACTCTATCGTCAAATGACTTCGCCTTGGCACAGTTGTCGCCGATTTCCTCGTACTTCGTCGTGAACATCGCCACGTCGCCCAGCTTCACTGCAGATAGGGCGTCGTCTTTGTCCTTTGCTCCGATGTCAATGTAGAGCTGTTTCAGAGAGAGCGGTTTCGTACGCTCCTCCGGAGATTGTAAATGAATAGGCTTCGCCCCAATGACGCCAAACCGCTTTTGCGACCCGATTTGAACCGGTTTGGACACGAGAACGCGCGGATCTATCCCGCCCAGTGGCCGGAACCGCAACAGACCGTTTTCCTCGACGTGTACAATCATCAGGCCCACTTCGTCCATGTGGGCATCCAACATCACGCGCGGCCCGTTCTTGTTCACTCCCTTTTCGCAAATTAGCGTGCCCAGCACGTCCGTATAATGGTTATCGACGTGGGGCGTCACTTCTTCGCGGATGACGTTTCTGATTTCGTCTTCAAACCCGGACGGGCCCATCGCTTCCGTCAATTTCTTCAGTAGCATGTGAGTCCCTCCACGGTTTTGGCGTCAACAGTCGTTATGTAGTGCGCCAATAGGCGGCCGCAGTCGATGATATCGTCGTACGATCCGGTCTCGACCGAACAGTGCATGTATCGAATGGCGATACCCACCAATCCGGAAGCAATCCCTTCTCGCGTGATCTGGAAGGCACGCGCGTCGGTGCCGGTCGGACCTTGCGACAATTCCAGTTGGTATGGAATGTGGTTCTCCACAGCAGCGTCGCGCAGTCCTTGGAACACCTTGGGATGGATGTTGGGACCGAAGGCGATGGCGGGACCTTTACCAATCTTGAAGCTCACGTCCGCATCTTGCCCAGGCATGTCTGCGAAAGTCACGTCGATACCAATGCCAATGTCGGGGTTCACTCCGTACCCAGCCGTGATTGCGCCACGTACCCCCACTTCTTCTTGGACAGTGGCTACAGCATACACGTCCGCGACGTGTCTCATGAGCTTCAACAGTCGCAGGCATTCCAGAATGACCGCGATACTGGTTCGGTCGTCCAATGCTTTGCCGCTAATACGGTTGTTTAACAGATCCATGGTTTCGCGGTGGAGCGTAATCCGGTCCCCTACGTTCACTAATTCGCGCACACGCTCTTCTGACATGGCGACGTCGATAAAGAGGTCTTCCAGTGGAGCTGCCTTACTACGCTCTTCCAAGGAGGTCAAATGAGGTGGTTTGGAGCCGACAATGCCCCGCAACGGCTGTTTGCCGTGCACGACGACTTCCTGACCGATGAGTGTGCGTGGATCGAATCCGCCCGCCTGCCACACGCGGAGAAATCCGCCTGTGTCAATTTTCGTGACCACCAGCGCAATTTCGTCCATGTGCGCCGACAGCAGGATTTTTGGGCGCGGGCCGTCTCCTTCACCTCGCACCACCGCAATGACGTTGCCCAGATTGTCTATCTGGACGTCGTCAGTATACTCCTTGAATGCGGTGACACATTTCTCTGCCACAGCTTGTTCAAAGCCTGGTCCCCCGTGGGATTCGAGGAGGTTAATGAGTGTATCTTTGTGGTTCTGCCTCGTCACGTCAACACCCCTTTCCACACATACGTACATCTTACCAGATACGCGCTGTCGTTTGGATTTTGAGTGGAAACGGCGGATGCACTGGATCGCTCACACATCCGGGGCGGTCTCCACGTCGCGCCACACCGCTTGATCCCCGCCAAGCGCTACCCACAAACGCCGAATGTCGGGTGCAACGGGTGCTGTCGCTGTCTGGGTTCGGTATGTGACTGGATGCTCCCACGTGAGATGTACCGCGTGCAGCGCCTGCCGCTCGAACGGAATTGGAAGAGCGGCCGTTTTGGGGTTCTGCTGTGAACCTGCGCCATACACCGGATCGCCCACCAACGGCATACCCATCGCGGAGAAATGCAGGCGAATTTGGTGCGTGCGGCCCGTCTCCAGGCGAATGTGTACCGCACTGATGTGCTCGGTTCGCCCCACCACGCGGTAGTGCGTGATAGAACGTTGTCCGGAAGCTGTGATGATTCGGCGGGACGGCCGGGTTGGGTCCATCCCGATGGGCAAGTCGATGGTTCGCCACTCCCCAACCCCGCCTATATCGAACGCCTGGTCGTGCCAAACCAGCGCACAATAAGAGCGGTGCATCTTGTCGTTACGTAGCGTAATGTCGAACAAGTGGTGGATGTGCGCATGTTTGGCGAACATAATGACACCCGATGTGTCTCTGTCCAATCGGTGCACAGAGTGTGGAACGGCTCCCTGGCCCTGTAGGTGGTACGCGACACCCGCCAGCAAAGTGCCTGTTCGTTCGCGTGCCGTTGGGTGTGTCAGTATACCCGGCGGCTTATTAATTACGATAACCTCGCCGTCTTCATATCGTATGTCCAGTTCCATGGGCTCTGGGGGAATGTCGGAGTACTCCCGAGGTAACATAATGAGTATTTTGTCACCTTCACTCACAGGTTGGTTCAAATACGCGAGATGCCCATTCTTCAGAACGCCTTCATACGGAGCCATGCTTCGCAACAGACGTGTCGAAAACTTTAACTCAGACTGTAGCAGGGATTTCAACTTCCTTCCGTGCCACACCTCTGGGATGGTAAATTCATAAGTGAAAGGATGGTCTGACATCGCCAAACGTCCTCTTCCCTCTTTGATATATTCAACTGGCGGCAGTGCTGAGTATACATATACCACAGAATAGCCACGATGACGGAATCAGAGAACAGACATCGACAATGAACATCAAGATTGCCCGATGGACTTCATATCGCATAGCTCGGTAGATTGGTTGAAATCAGAACGCAACTGATGTACTCTAGAGATATCTGAAAAGTGTTTTGCGGACGTAGTTCAATTGGCAGAGCGTCAGCTTCCCAAGCTGAATGTTGCGGGTTCGAGTCCCGTCGTCCGCTCCATAAAAAAGCCGCGAAATCCCTTGTTCCGCAAGGGATTTTCTTTTTGTCAAAACGAACCAACAAACGTTACTCTGCCTGTTTGGGAACGGATTGGGAACGAACAAGACTATCCTCTTCCACCCACCGCAACCCTGTAAGTTGTTGTGATGTCTGGATTCCCTAGCTTCATTTTGGTGTCGAGGACGCGACACCAGTTGTAAACCTTCAAAGTCGGATAGTGTTGCATTTTCAAGCGTGAAGCCCCCACATCAGTGGGGGCTTTTCTTAATTCATCAGATTCGTGCCGGTGCGCCTTGATGCGGTGGCTGTGGAGTACTCGAAAGCATCTTCACTTTTTGGATGATATCGAATTCAATCTCTTCGTTCTTTTTGCGGAAGGCACCGTTAATGAAAAAGGCATCAATTGGAGTCCAATATGCAAAGGAAACACAACTCGTAGGCTTCATCTGTATCGCTTCAGATGTCCCGCCTATAAAATGAGTTCGGAAGACACTTCGAAAGGGCGTGCATCAATGGCGAAACGGAGTACTGGCAGATACGTCTTTTTGGATCTCGGAAAGCATTTTACAGGTTGTAGTCAAAGACACGGATTGCTCTATCCTAGATTCTATCCAATTAGCGCCCGGGCCAACCTTTCTGCTAGACCTAAGTGTCTGAATCATCAGCGAAGCTGATACGGTTCCGCATGGGTTTCAACCTACCGAATGACGCAGCCGTGCGGAATGTACGGCGGATGTTGTCATGAAAGTAATCCCGGGGTGTAATCGGTTACACCACGTATGTCATAACACATTCAAGGAAAAATTAAGCACCGACCAGACTTCCCAACAGATTTCGGGACGTGAGTGAGGCGTTTAATAAGCTTTATCAACAACACGTATGATAAGAGGTCGGTGGACAGCATGAGAATCGCCATGTTCTCTGAGACATTTCTCCCCGGAACGGATGGTGTTGTCACATGTTTGTGCGGTACGTTAAAACACTTAGAGGATGCTGGACATGATGTGCTCTTGTTTGCACCCAATGGAGCTCCACCAACGTATGCGTCCGCAACGATTGTCGGAATTCCTTCCTTCCGTTTTGCTCTTTATCCGGAAAAGAAATTCGCATTACCCTTTCCACGGATCGGAAAAGTTCTAAAAGAATTTGAGCCAGATCTCATTCACGCCGTAAATCCAGGTTTCCTCGGCTTTGCCGCAATTTACTATGCACGGCGAAATCGTTTACCTCTGATTGCTTCGTACCATACGCACATTCCAACGTACGCACGATATTACCACCTTCCTTGGCTGGAACCATTCTTATGGTGGTGTTTTCGCGCGATACATAATCGAGCCGAAATTAACTTGTGTCCGTCCAAAGCAACAATGGCGGAGTTAGAGTCACGAGGATTTCGTAACCTTGGGTTATGGGAACGCGGCGTCGATTTACAGATATTTCTCGCCTGCAAAGCGGTCCGAACAGATGCGTGCACGACTGTTGAATGACAAGGATACGAATCAGAAGTTATTGTTGTACGTCGGGCGCCTGGCCAAGGAGAAGGGAATTGAGAAACTGCGTCCGTGTTTGGAACGACGGCCTGATGTACATCTGGCCATTGTGGGGGATGGTCCGTACCGCGCAACACTCGAATCCATTTTTGCAGATACCAATACAGTATTTACTGGGTACTTGTTCGGAGAGGACTTGGCACATGCGTATGCTTCCGCCGATGGCTTTGTCTTTACATCGACCACTGAAACCCTCGGACTGGTCTTATATGAAGCGATAGCAAGTGGATTGCCAGTCATGGCTGCAGATAGCCCCGCAACACGAGAGGTATTAGAACATGGACAAGCTGGATTCATATATGATCCTGCCAACATCGATTCCATGTTAGAAGCGCTGGATAAATTACTGTATGACGAAGAGCAGCGCCGTAGGGTACAAACTCGTGCTCAGGAGATGGTACTTACCTTAGATTGGAATGGACCAACCAAACAATTACTACATCACTATCATCGCCTGCTGGCCAGGAATACTGCAGTTCAGCCCGCCCCCATTGAAGATTGGATTCCTTAACCGAACATCTTTGTTGCAAAGGGCGTTTGTCGTGAAAACCTTATTTGTTGTCAATCCCAGCGCTGGAAGAGGAAAAACCAAATCACGATGGAACAGCTTTGAACGGCTACTCAAGAAACGTGCCAATTTCCCTTTTGAGGTACACTTTACGACCCGTTCAAGAGAAGCTGAAACCGTTTGTTTGCAGGCAATTCGGTCCCATTTTGAACGAGTGATTGCCGTCGGTGGAGATGGAACCGTCAATGAAATCATCAACGGAGTGCTTGGCAATGATGTGGTCATTGGAATACTGCCGTTTGGTACAGGTAATGACTTGGCACGGTCTATAGGAGCTAAGAACTCGTACAAGGACCTCCTGAACATGCTCTGTTACCCTCGGGAAACGTCTTTAAACGTAGCGAACGTGAACGGACGGTACTTTATTAACGCTGCTGGCATCGGATTTGACGGTATGGTGGCAAATCATATCAATCGTCATATGTTTATCAAAAATCTTGGTGCACTCGGATACGCTTTCAGTGCCATTACTGTCTTAAAATCATTTGTTCCGTTTGAAGTGTCTCTCAACATTGACGGACGTTGTGCATCGTTGTCACATGTGTGGATGATCGCTATCGGAAATTGTCCTTTTTATGGAGGAGGTATGAAAATCTGCCCGTCCGCCAAGTATGACGATGGTCTGCTTGACGTCTGCATTGTGTCTAACTTGGGGAAAATCACTTTCCTAAAACTGCTGCCCTCAGTATACTCAGGAAGGCATGTCGAGAAGGAACCATGGATTTCAACGCAGCAAGGCAAGTACATCGAGATTACATGTCCCGATTCCATGATTGCCCATGCCGATGGTGAGCTCATCGCCTCGTCGTCTCTCCAAGTTAGCATGAGTGAAC
Organism: uncultured Alicyclobacillaceae bacterium; assembly: GCA_963788285.1. GTDB lineage: Bacteria > Bacillota > Bacilli > Alicyclobacillales > Alicyclobacillaceae > Alicyclobacillus_A. The sequence continues at coordinate 69,713 of CAWBGB010000015.1, read as the reverse complement.
AACTGATTCGCTTCCTAAAAGGATAACCGAAACCACCGCATGGGTTATCGATACCAACAACCCTAACACTTACTCGATACTTTCTTGACCGATGACATACCTTGTCGAAGTGAATTCTACGGAATTCTTCAATCCATTGATGGCTTTCATCACATGTTCAGTGAGCAATCGATAATCCGAATCAAGTGGTGTGATAGGATCCCCGACGACGATGTGGAATGGTCGGAAGAATCTACGTTGCTGAGCACAAATCGCAACTGGAACGATGACTGCACAGTTGGATTTTGTTGCGATGAATCCCACTCCCGGTTTATAAGGAATTTGACGTCCATCCCGGTTCCTCGTTCCCTCAGGAAAAATTCCGACCGTTTGACCCATATTTAGCAGCCGAATCGCGTGACGAATTGCACCAATTCCTATACCATTACGATGCACAGGAAATGCATCAAGTCGTTTTACAATGGAACGAACGTACAGGAACTCGAAACAGTTCTTCCTTTGCCATAAACTTGATGTTATGGTTCAGGAATGCAGCCAACAGTATCGGATCGTGATTGGAAATGTGATTTGAAGCCACGATGTAGGGACCACAAACAGGCAGTTTCTCAAGCCCGCGAACGGAAACTCTGTGGAATACTTTGTAGTACAGTTGAACAACACATTTTAGGAACAAACGCACGGATATCATGTAAATGTGGTTCCCCTTCGAAGAAAATCAAACGAGGATTCTTGCCCGCAAATATCCTGTCCAATACCGTTTTTGGTCATTCACTGTTTCGGATCCGCCGAACCAATGAAATTTCATAAAATTCGACGTGTGAGTATGTCTTCTCCAAAACGATTGTGCATGGATTAATTTGGGTATATTGAAGAGAAATTGACGTGTTGTTAACAGGTGGCGAATTTATGTGAGCGGATTAACGAATCAAGTAGCAGTCATTGTTGGTGGCTCAAGTGGTATTGGCAGAGAGTGTGCGCTGTTGTTTGCCAAACACGGCGCAGAGACGCTATTGATAGCCCGAGGAAGAGAACGCTTACGAGAAGTTGTCGATGAGATCCATTCGAATGGAGGTAAGGCCCAAGAATTTCCCGCTGATATTACATCCCCGGATCAAGTGAAACAGCTGGCGGATAAGATTTTTAGTCAATTCGGACGGGTGGATGTACTCATATATGGAGCAGGCGTATTTTACCTGTCACCGGTCGAAATGATGGATATTGATATTGCCAAGCACGCTATGGAAGTGAATTATTGGGGAGCGGTACACGTCATACAGGCATTTTTACCGTTAATCAGAAACAGTCAAAGAAAGACGATTGTTCTCATGTCATCGCTCTCTGTGCCGTGTACGCCTCCTTTCTTCGCAGCATACGCCGCAACCAAGCACGCGCTTCACGGACTCGCTCTGTCGTTACGGCAAGAATTGAGACCAGAAGGAATTCGTGTACAAATGATAGCGCCAGGTCCTGTGGAAACACCGTTAATCGAGGAGTATATTCATCGGGAAATGTACCGATTACCACCTGGAATTCCAGTGTTGGAACCAAAAAAGACGGCGCGGCAAATCTTTAAGGCCGTCAGCCGTGGTAAACAAGACGTTATTATTCCAAAGCGAATGGGTTGGGCGGCTCGCCTTGCCTACGCGTTTCCTTCGTTAGTTGAATCGTACTATCGTTTGTCGGTCCCTGACTGGAACAATGCGATTCAAAACGAAATTGAGAAACAGAGACGTAACCATCATCAGACGAGCCGTACACTCCAACCCAATCGCATGACTACGCCATCGGAACTTGAGGAATAATTCGGCCGTCAATCCGTTCAAAAATATCGTCGAGGTCTCGACCGGTAATGGTCAAACCATGGTTTTTCAGCCCGATGATGGCTCGGTCAGGGTTGTCTGCCTGCCGAACTAGCTCTGCTACTGCGCGGGCGAGTTCCACTGTGCCGCAGGGGTAGTTGATTTGCGTCGAGGGAATCCCATCCATCCACGCATGAATGTGAACGATTGCGCCCACTTTCGGGTGCTCAGTATAGATCATCCAATGTTCGATTGCGTCAACGGACACTCTTCGAGGTGTAACGGTTGGTGGCACGCTTAATCGCATGGCTTTACGATCCGCATCAAACCGCTTCACGAGAAGCATGTCTTCCCCAATGCGACGCAAATTCCCCTTGTTGACTCCACTCGCGCTCATCCAAAAGCGCTGTTCATCTTTTCGTGCGCTTAAATTACCGTAGCTAAGCCCACCGATCCCGTATAGTCGCTTAACATGTCGAAAATCTTCCGGTGGCAAGATTTCCTGTATCGGGAATGGTGCGGGAAACAAGTTCATTTCGTCGATTTTCCTAGCAGCACGCCGAACTTGTTCCGTGATTTCATCCCCTTCCCACAACTCCTCAGGAAGATCAGGTTCAAATTCGTTATCAATGATCAAATTTGAAGAAGCCAAGGGTTCCATGCGCTGGTAAATATACTCGAAGTACATATCATCCTGGCCGCTTTCATAAGGAACGGAGTAATAGCCTTGTTCAAGCGTCACGAAGTATGTATTCAGGCGGTCGCCCGTGTTTACGATGAAAACGAGTAAGTTAGAGAGCGCGCGAATCAAGGTCGGATAGGCGGCCCGAAGGACGTTTTGTGGCTGCTCGTTCGTCTCTACCACTGAAATGACATACGTCGCCTGTGCTTTACGACGATACGGACGTGGGGCGTTGGGATCAACGAAATTGAAAACAAGTCGAATATCCTTTTCGGTTGGATTGACAAAGAGATGTCCATGTTTCTGAAGGACTTGATGGACCCCATCCATGAACCACCTCTGAACGTCAGAGGTCATTTGGCCAGATACGGTGTAGAGCATAGCATACCCTCCTGAACACTAAATTATGGATATATTGTAACCAAACTCCGTATGTCTATTGCTTTAGCTTCACCGAATTTGAAGCGAACAGTGAATCGGTTAGCAAGGTGACACTTCAGCCTGCTGTTTGCATTTCTGCAACACGGTTTCCTCCGTATTCTTGGATGAGGCGCTGCTTTGAAATCGCAACAATTTTAGGGTTAAAGATATCTGGGTGTGACTTAGACAAAACGTATGCGTTTGGATTCGCCATACGCAAAATGTTGCGTAAATACCAGGCTAAAAAACGATGTGTAGTCGGACTATGAATGGGATGGGTGCTAAAGCCAAAACGTTCTACACCTCGGTGGATTAACGTTGTACCATACAGGATTTTTACCTTTTGATACTTTTGAGAAGCTACGCAATTGGCAAGAGCGGGTAAAGAACGTCTTGCCTCTTTTATGAGTCTTGCTGCCAGGCTGACCACGGAGTCCTGTTCACGTATGACTTGAGCTAAGAGTTTATTGTTCATGTGAATTTCGATGACGGGATCAAATCGACGTACACGGACTCCGTCCACCGAAAACGGCCGTCCGAGATATCGGTGCTTCGCAATACAAAAAAGATGCGACTCTCCCTGTTCTAGATGTTTGATTCTCGCCGCCACCCGAAACAGTGAATCACATGACCTCCAAACCAAGCTGTGGATCTGGTCCTTATAGCTGCCTTTCCGGTTAGGCGTATGGCTCTCAACGAATAACTCATCGCCAATGAAAAAAGCCAGCAAAACATAGGCATAGTCCACGAATTGACTCCGGGTTAACCGGAACATCATTGGATACCCCCTGTCCTTAAACGGATTCGTTCCAGAGTGTATTATCTACAGAGGCGTGGAAAATAAACTCAATTTGGGGTGGATTAAGAAATTATCGAGTAGTGGAAACTACATGCACAATATGGAAAAATTATGATATTTGTTGTATCGATGGATTTGGAGACATATCCAATCACGGAGTTCTTTCTGCATCCATCAAGGCCACTACAAGACGTTGCATTGCCTGTGTCCTTACGGAGATCTCACAATGGAGATAAAGTATTTCTTTAAATCCACGAACCGGGTTGGTTCCTTCAGAACGTGATTTGTACCGTTAATAATTATCGGTGCAAAGACATCCTCGTCAATCAAAGAAGCCTGTTGTGCACCCCCATCATGCTTCGGGGCATTCTCATCCCCAAATTGGTACCCCTTTTTTGCAGTAACGATTATGTATCGACCTTTCTGACAATGTGCTGCACTCCAGAGTTGATGCAGAGCGTCCGGGTATTTACCGTATGTTATGGTACGGTCCGGTCCCATTCTCATATCGAGCAACGACTTGTCACCCTGGATGTTCCATGTTTGTCCGTACGGGTCAGTAAAGGGGCCGTCTTTGCGAAAGACCAAGGGAGATGCAGTATTCTCTGGTCTCGTCACGAAGACGTTGGTTCCATCGGTCCATGCGATTACGTCAATACGCTTTTCCTGCTTTAACTGTTTCACTGCGTCATCAGGTCGAATACGACCACTCAAAAGATAAACGTATGCCATTCTTGAATTCACGGCGAACGCTACATCATCATTTGTCTGCATTTTCTTACCCCAACGATAGGGTACATAATTAGAAAATACATTTTTTAAAAAAATGGTGGATTGTCTTCCTTTAGGTAATACCTGTGTAACACCTCCATCCCCCATCACAATGAGAGTCATGTTCTGTAATGTTTTATCCCAACTACCGTACGTAGAAAGGATTTTCTGGAGGTTCTTATCAACATCAGCTATCCCCTGCATTGCGTTAACTCCGTGTTTGTGGACAACAGTATCGTTATTCGGTAAATACACCATTGTGAAATCAGGAAGCTTACCTTGCTTAATTAGCTGAACCAGTACGTCGGTGGAATAGTCATCATTTAGCCCAAATCTGTGAAAAATTCCGTCCTTATCCGTCCCACTCTGTGAGGTGAGTTGACCAAGTACGAACGTGTCGGGTCCACGGACAGTATAGGTACCTGTACCTGTAAATGGTCGCGTATATAGTGGCAACGTGAGCTGATGAGGTGTTCTCCCACGATAAACCAGCATATTAATCGCCCCGGTGCTGTACCCGGCACCCTGTAGATCTTCAAAAATCGTATGTACACCTTTCGATAGATGGGTCTGATTCAGATCATAAAGAGCACTTTGTGATACAGACCGAGTTCCGAGTCTGATGGTTTGCCAGAGACCGTTTCCATAGTTCACAATGGTCCCTCGGCTTGTATCGAACCACACTAGTCCTGGGATCTGATGCTTGTCAGGGTATGACCCGGTTACAATGCTGCTTAAGTCAGACACCGACATCGATGGAAATGACGCAACAACACGACTCAAGTAGTGCCCATGCGACATCAAATAACGTATTGCAGCGAATTGTTTGTCATTCATCGCCGCTCGAATGGACCGATCCGTTAGCGAATCGACAACAACGACAACCACTTTGTGCCGATTCATATCAGAAACTGCACTGGATTGTTTAGGCATCGTGTGAATGCTGCAACCAGTTAACATTGCCACAGTGATAATAACAATAAACAAAATTCTCATGAAACAATTTCCCCTTGCTCGCCTTGACGTCAGATATAGAATGTGTCAATCGCGAGGATTTCATGTTTGCCATATCGACGAACTCACCAGTCGTTGGCTGTCCTATCCAACGCTATTATGAGTGACGGAATATCCTAAGGGGCGTATGGTGACAAATGGTATCTCAGCTTAAGAAAATCACAGAAGGTGACAGGTTGAGCAAGTATCAGCGCATACCCCGAGGACATGAAAACAGAATCAAGTGTGTGGGCTCCACACCATAACCACAATTTCTCCATATCTTCTGTGCAACTTTTCCACATCTTGCTTGTACACTGTGCTTGTGGGTAAGGCGACACAAATGGTCGCCACCGTTACTGGCGAGGCCGGGGCCAGTTGACATCCCCCTTGGCCTCCAGTTTCTCTCCATACTCAATATGTAACGCTCGCTGGTGAATGGGCGTCTTTTTTGATCTCACCCCTAGTAGACCCACCAATGAATCCATACCATATCCATAATTCCTCCACAAATTGTACATGTATTTAGAATATTTATACTGTAAACTTTTTCTTGGGCAAAGTGCTTGCGTTTGCCTTGAAGGTCACTAACGCAGGCCGGCCAAGCAATTTCTCACTCTATGCCTTACCCCTACATCACGCTCACTGATGTGAGCGTATTTTTTTGGCTCTGCTCGCAATAAGTGTTGTTATAAAACTCATAGAAAAATCCGATTTTTTGTTGTTCCTGTTCTTGACGTAATAGATAATCGAATTACATCGAATTACTCGGAGGTGTTATTCATGGATCTCGTAGTTCGTCCTGTTCAAGTAAACGATGCCAGCTCAATACATCGAATTAGTACACAGGATTCCGTTCTTCCATACATGGTTTGGCTTCCTAGCCTCAGAATTGAACAAATAGAATCAATGCTTAAAAGTCTGGGCCCCAATGAACATCAGTATGTTGCGGAGCTAGATGGTACAGTCGTTGGATACGTTGGTCTGACTCAAAGTCGAGCGGGCCGAAAGTCGCATGTTGGTGAATTGTTTATCGGAGTGGACAGTGAGTATCATGGCAAAGGAATTGGAACCGCCTTAATCACCAAGGCATTGGATTTGGCCGACAATTGGCTCTTCCTCGAACGAGTGGAGCTTGAGGTACTGGAAACAAACCCACGAGCACAAGCGTTGTATGAACGGTTTGGATTTGCCATGGAGGGGAAAAAGGTTGCTGCCTTCCGTAGTTCTGGACAGTACGTTGACGTAATTCTCATGGCTAGATTCCGTCCCAACGGCATTCTTTCAAGAAGATGAGTCAGTCTTGGCGGGGTGCCGGCGGACATGATTAATCCTACCCCCATAAATAAACCACTGAATTCACACCATAACCACAAACCCTTCACACCTTTTATACAGATGCTTAACATTTGCACGGTACAATCTTCCATGGGTTGAGTCCCAACGTTGTCTTCATAATCGCTGGCATAAGGCCAGTGATGATTCCCGCTCTCATTTTCCTTCTGTCGCGCTCACTGTTGTGGGCGTAATTTTTTATGGCTCTGTTTGCACTAGATGTTGTTGTTGATACACTTGTCCATAAAAACCATGAGGAGCGTGTGCCGTGACGAAGGTTAGTAAAGACAATGCCGAACATTATGTCTGGGGTAATGGTTGCGATGGTTGGCATCTTGTGAAGCAAGAGGAACTGAGTGTAATACATGAGCGGATGCCAGCAGCAACTGCAGAGATAAGACATTATCATCAACGTGCACGCCAATTTTTCTTTGTTCTTTCGGGAACCGCCACTTTAGAAATCGATGGCCAACGTGAAGTGTTGCATTCGTTTGAAGGCGTAGAAGTACCGCCCAATGTGCCACATCAGATGATCAATGACTCAGCTGAAGACTTAGAGTTTCTCGTTATTTCACAGCCCAAGAGTCATGGAGATCGTGTTGCTGAATAACGGGACGAATACTTGAGGTTCAGAAACAGCAATTCGTGATAACAGACCTTTTTAATCCCACACCCTATAGATCGACCACTTCCCACCGCTGAACTCCAGGTCAAACACAAAGTACTCCGTGGTCTGAATGCGATACAGGGTTCTGGGCGGCTCATCTTCCCACCAGGTGCCGCTCTCTATCCACCAGTCGATGATGGCAGACACCATGTACTGCCGGTCGCCGTCGATGATGGTGTCCGGGAACTCATCTTTAGTTGTGACTTGTACCGGCCTGCGTACCAACCTCGACATTTTCTTCACCTTGATCAAGAACATATGTTCCCCTATTATAGGGGACGTTCCCACCAATCACCTAATGCCACTGATCATTGCCTTTGCGACAATAAAATTAGGTGATTAATCGTGTTGTTCCAGCCCATCAAACCGATGCTTCTTACTATGTGCAGAGAGGCGTTCGATGACGACAACTACATCTTTGAGCCGAAGTGGGACGGATGGCGGATCCTGATTCACAAGCAAGGAGATCGCATTGAGGCATACACGCGGCAAGGAAACTGTGTTACGAGTAAGTTCCCGGAACTCCAGGAGGCCGCGCAGTACATCCGGGCACACTCAGTAGTATTGGACTGCGAAGGTATCTGCCTGCGTGATGGACGGTCCGTGTTTGACGATTTCGCATATCGTGGACGACTGCGTGACCCGCGGAAGATTACATCGGCAGTGGAGACCCATCCGGCCACGTTTGTTGCGTTCGATGTGCTGTACACAGGCCGAGATCATACCAGGGAGCCACTCATGGAGAGAAAAGCCAGACTGGCTGACATTGTTGCTCCTTCGAAAACTATCACCCCCACTTTGTACATGGACGGTGCAGGGATGCAGTTAAAAAAGATGACAGAGGAACGGAACTGGGAAGGCATAGTGGCGAAGCGGAAGAATTCTCGGTATGTACTGGATACGAGGTCAACTGATTGGCTAAAGATAAAGAACTGGAAGGAAATCGACGCAGTCATTCTTGGATACCGACGTGAACCGCAGTTTGGGTTGATCGTTGGGCTCCACTTCCCGACGATGAACAACAAGCCTGTTGCAACGGTGGAATTCGGATTCAAACCAGAAGAGAAGATTGCGTTCCTCGAGGTCGCCAAGCAGATTCACTCAGTGAAAGATCGCTATGCACAGTTGGTTGAGCCACGGCTGTGCTGCCGAATTCAATATCTCGAGAGAACGGATCGACATAACCTACGCATCGTTTCTTTTAAGGGATTTTTGCCAGGTAAGACCCCAGAGGAATGCAGGTGGATAAGCTAGAGGTGATTTACCGTGTGCGGACGCTTTACGTTGGCAAACGAGGATCGGGCATTTATGCTTGATTATGCTGATCCGGGCGGTCTCATTGACTCTTCCGTGACCCCGCGGGATTCGGAATAAAACGGGACCACTTTTGCATCCTAGAAACGTCTTTGAGTTAACTGTGTGATCAGGGAGGATGCAGAAGATGTCCTGTTGGCGATGGTTTGTGACCGTATCCCTCGCGGTGGCTTTGGGGGTGACCGGTTGCTCCCCGCAGCAGCAACAGACAGAAACCGCAAGGGGAAGCAGGGGCCGGTACCCAGATTCGGGGAATGATTCAACAGATGGCTTTGGATACGCAGATTCAACGGGCATTTTTGGAGGGAAGGAAAAGGACGATCCAATCCGATCCGAATGTTCAGACGGAAGCGTACCAGCAAAACCTGAGAGAGCAGAAGGGCATGGTGGAACGGCCCGAAATTGCCCGGCAGATGGCCGCATTGAACATGGCAGTGTCGGAAAAGGCGTTGTCCGACCCACTGGTGAAAGACCGGTACATGGACTTAAACCTGGCCGGTTTTCGTAAGATTGCGCAAGACCCGGTCAAGCGGGATGAGTTGTTGTCCATCCTACTCCAAGCAAGGAAAGATGCATTGAAAGACGGGAAGATCCGGGATCGAATCTTGAAAAACGGGGTGGCCGAGTCTTACGCCGCTTTGGAGGCCCCGGATGTACGCCCGATGGTATTGAACTACCAGATGGACGTCGCAGAGCAAGCGGCGAACGACCCTACGCAAAAGAAGCGCATGATGAAAAACCAGATGAAGGTCATGAAGACCATTGCGCAAGACCCGGAACTACGCCCGCAGCTGGTGTCCCTGATGATCCAGTTGATGAAGGATCCATCTATGCAGGCAGAAATGCAGCAAATGATGATGCAAAAGATGAAGCAGATGCAGATGAAGCAGCAAGCGATGATGCAGAAGAAGATGCAGCAAGCGGCCGGATCCCTGCAGCAAAAGTCGAGTCAGCCCCAGCAAAAAGCCGGCGCATCCGGGTTACATGGGTCTAGCGCCGGACGGAAGAGCCAGCCGCAGGCGTCACAAGGGACGAACTGACGATGAAAAAGGCATGACGGAAAGCACAGCGTGTCGTATTAAGACGGTAAGATGACAAAACGCCCTCATCCTTCATCGGATGAGGGCTAGGTATGGGGAGATGTTTGCTGCCCGTTTAATTTTTAATTATTGACAACGGCAACTGGAGCGAAACTGGAGTTATTAAGCTAATGGAGTTCCCTATCTCGGCGTTCGGCTATAACTGCGAGCAATGCCTTCATGAATCGGAGGTTTTTTTGTATTGTAGGGTCTTTAAGCATTCTATACAAACCAATCATACCCACATTCGAAGTATCTGCCTCCGCTCGTTCTTGAGCCTCGTGCACCAAGGAAGCGCCATCTTTGATCGTGTCCTGAAGCGGTTGAGTTGTTCCTTCCATGGCCTCTCCGAGAATTTCTAACATCTCCGTGTCTCTTAATAATTCTTCAGCGAGGTCGTACATTTCTGAAGTGATTTTCATGATGTTTGTTATCTTCGGTATCATCTGGACCATGGTTACGAGGAATTCCTTGATCTCCGGTTGTACGACTAAGTCCAATACATCGGACTGTAGCTCAATTTGAGATTCTGTCATGTCACGTATCCCCTTGACGAAGAGTTTCTGAGGAACAACATGCGCTAAAATACCATTGGTTATACACTCAAATTTCGGCAGCCAGTTTTTCTTTGACGGGAACGTGCGGAATGACGGACCGGAGTGTATCGAGGAAGTAAGATGACAAAACGCCCCCATCCAATGAAGGATGAGGGCTACTATATGGAAAAGAGAGAAGCTCCACCATTGCATTATTGACTGGGCGACGTTGACGTAAACATCACCACGGAACGTGCGGAAAAACATCGAGATGTGCCGATGGGGCCTCACCACGATGTCTTTCAGAGACTCACTCTCACTTTTTCTGCAGGAACTCCAAATTTAGACCTTTTGGCACAGAACGTGCTAGTTCACATTTGATATCGTCAGACAATTCGACGTGACTCCGTACAACAATTGACCCTCGTAACTGCCCGTTCGAAAAATAAACATGTGAACGAATGTCCAGCCCATCAACGGTGCTCCGAGCTTGATCGATCCAAGCTTGCAGTTCATCTCGCGCTCTTGACTCCATTCTTTCAGCACGATTTCGGGCATTACTTATGTTAATATACCGAATCAAGTGATTCGCGAGCATAACAACTGGAAGCACATTAATATACACGAAGTCCATACTCCGAAATGCAACTGGATTATACATCCCCACCGCGAGTATGTTTGTAATGACAATCGCAACAGGGACATACAGCGTGAAAATCGGCGTATATGACCTTGTGATAATACTTGAGGATATTCCGAGTGCAGACACCCTCACCAAACATGCTCCAAGGAGGAAATATAACACGGTAACAGCAAGACCAATGAATATGACCATGCTAACTCCTCCTTTGCACCAAAGTACATCCCATTAAACCAGATGTATTCACATTGCAACATGTCGGCACAACTGGTACCCACATTATACCGGACTTTTAACACCATAGAACAGCACACTTCGATAAACAAATGTATGAAGGGGACGACATCGCGTCACTTATTCATCCTCAACCATCAGTATTGTTTCTCTAAGTGGTGGTGACTTATGTTTGTCGTCTGTTACTACCAACTTGACCTTGTCAGTTGGGAAATCTTTGCTGATGGTAAATGATCCATGAAACACGCCGTTCTCATCTACGGACAATTCCACCGGAGTTCCGTTGGACTTGGTATGCGATGGATGGGGATAGTAATTTACCCTAGGATTCGTCTCAGTGACCTCCATTTTGTAGTCAGTCAACAGTTCGAAAGAGAACTGATACCTGATTCCAGGTTTAATTACTTCGCGTGGCGGTCCGCTCCAATACAGAGTATATTGTTCAGAAAAGTAAATTGTTAATTCCATGGTGTCATCCAAAAACCTCACGGCTCTGGCGTGGTCAGGGATGATGTCACCAAGTCCGAGTGAATTGAATCCTTTCGTGAGAATTTCAACTCGCCCATCGAACGGTCTGTCATCAAACATATGATTCCAAATAGACAGAGGTGTAACCGCGGAGACTGTATCATCCCACAACAATTCCGGCAAGCCTTTAAATGACATGGGAATACGCTTTTTAGGTTCTACCCTGTCAAACTTGTCCTCCGAGTAAAATTCCAATTCAGCAGCTCCATTTGGTCCAAATATCTGTTCTAATGATATGTACGATACACCAGCCGGTGTCGTAGCTTGCTTATGGGTTTGTCGTCCCGGTATCAACCACTGGAAATACGACGCGCGAATCCCGGCTGCAGAGTGTGCCTTTACTCCAACCTTCACACCCGCTTCCGGATGAAACTCAATTACAGGGATGCTGTATGGAACATCACGGTCAATGCGGAATTCATAGGAATATGGTTCCAACGGCCTTCCCCATTTGTCTCGTGCAACTACATCGAGGACATACGTTCCACTCTGAACGCTGATGACTGTCTCACCTTCATACGGATTGGGTCTGCCTCCGTTGATTAACCAAAACATCTCAACTATGTTTTCTAAATCACCGGTAATGGTTAAAACGACGTCACCGGCATATACATGGGGCTTAGCATGACGATTCTTTTGTACTCCCTTAGCAGGTTCGACCTTAACGATGAACTTGGGGAACGGATGCTCCCCAGTGGGTTGATCCTGTTGCACGGATACGGTCTTCACTGGACGTCGTTTGACTTCACTGTTGCTCACAGTCAGTTCGGGTTCCTCTGCTTCAGATGTAGGTAGTTTCAAATTTAAAACCGTAGTCGGGTCGACAGGGACTGACTCAAAATAAGTTCCGGTTTCATCATTTGCACCGTCATCATCATGAGTTGGGATAATGGCTATATTGGCCAGGCCTGTGTCATAAGCTTTGATGACAATTTCATTCGCTAATCCCCCGTCATTATTAAAGAAGAGGTACTTTGCCTCGCCAACGGTATGTGTATAGAAATTCGAATACTGTTCTAGCTTTGAGAAGTCAACACGTTCGGGATCCAAGTCGCCGGCCAAACTGTTTCCTTCACAGTCAGTTACAGTAAATCCGACAGGACACATGATTCGCGCAAAGATCTTACTAGAAAAGCGTTGTGCATCCGGAACTGTGGTCGTAATACCTGCTGGCAGTTGGCCATGTCCACCGTTTAAAACCCACTTAATCCAGTTCAGCGTTTCCTCCATCGAACACAATTCCGAATGTTGCCCGCGAACAAAAAACTCGTTGGCATTAGGTGTCCGTGCGCTTATTAAAGGAACGGTGAAATCGCCGTTGAAAAATGTACTCTGTTGCTTCATCCCCTTTTTGCGTTCACTTCCAGTCAAACCGATGGATTGCAATGTTGCAAATCCATATCCGATTAGGGCGAAATGTGGCACATCCAATGGTTGTTGCATTAGCTCCTGTAGGGGCAAAGCATACTGAGTGTAATTTTGGAATTGAGAATGCGACAAAGAACTCATGATTTCTTGCCATGATGCAGGTGTGTTGTCTTCCCGGATTGCAAACTTCCCCCCCTCCATGTTGTAATACGTTTCCGACGGCATTAGTTCATAAACTGATGGGTACGTTTCTCCTAAGAGTTTGGCAACCCGATCCCGATCGAGGCTGAGTCCAGCACCAATGCCATCATCCTCCGCGTATATAGTCTCTCCGTATCTCAACACGCGGTAAGCAAACGGGGATCCATGCCATGGAGTTCCGATGGTGATTACCTTGTCTATCTTGGCTTTATTGTCATCAGATGCACCTTGCAATAAATAAGCTTTTAGCAAAAGTCCGCCCATGCTGTGAGCAATAAGCGTTATACGTCCGTCGATCGTATCCAAAAGTGCATCCAAATCCGCGAGATGACTTAAGACTGATTGCCGCCAGTCGTAAGTGAAGACTTTCAAATTTCTTTCGGAGAACTCATCCAGAATCCCCTTATATACGGTTACTTTCTTGAGTAGCTTAGGAATTGCAACCTGTCGGATCGGCTCGCCAGGTGTCAAAGGATTATTTAACACTAATGCATCCAAATCCGACGCGGTGGAAGGATACCAGCGCTTGTGCTCTCCTTCATACAACTGTGATCCTTTTATGCCTGGTATAAAGACAATGTTCGACACTTCTCTTCCCCTCCGCTGTGGCGTAGCCCAACGTACCGCTACATTTCGACAAAAAAGACATATTTCCCTCTTCTCAAATTCAACAGTGTCATTGTTTCGGGTATCGAAGGGTAGCAAATGGATTACAGTGACAGCCGGAAAAGTCAAACATCCTATCAGGATGTCGATTTTAACTTTGCTCTATCTGGCGGAGAGAATGGGGGTCGCGCGGTGCCGTGAGCGTCGCCATATTTCAAGTTCCCTGGGAGATTTATCTCATAGCATGCTTAAATTTGTCCAGCCATCGATAACACTATTTCACCCCCCACCTCGTATGAGATGGGGGCTTCGTAGGCTACGCCGTGGCTTGTTACGCCAATTGCACCGGCGCGAACTCTTTGGCACTAAACAAAATGCCCCCATCCTACAAAGGATGAGGGCGACAGAATAGAGAAGCGCTCGTCTATATTATTGTTGACTGAAAGACGCTGACGTAAACATCACCACGAACGTGCGGAGTATACTGCGACGGCGAATTGTGAAAGAAATGTGTTAGTCAACTTTCGACAATATTCGACATCAAAATGTGATAATCTTCAGTGCTGTGATGCATGAAACACATAAAGGCCATGAGGTGAGTAGTGATGTTTGGATGGTCACACTTGTCTGAGGAAGAGTATTTAGAAAAACGCCTTCGCGAAGCGGGTGTTTCCAACGAAATCATCGCAGAGCTAAAAACGGAACTCTTACGTAAGCCTGATCGGAAGGCAAAATACTTTTCTATGCATAATGAACACACCATTATATACGGTGATAACGTATCCAACAGTGATGTAGGGGATCTGCTACACGTAAAGACAAACCAATAACCCAGGTTCATTTGTCCCGTTTCTGCGGGATTTTCTTTTATGGGTGGCTACGTTGATCATAAAAACACCCGCCGAGCTTAGGATTCGAACTGGTTACCTTGTGTCTTATGTATGAGACATAGCTTTTACACAAAATGCACTTCGCCTTCGAGCTTTCGGCCCCTTAATGGACAATCTCGTTGTCGATCCGGCCAATACCCTCCCTCCAGTAACATTATGAGTAAATTGCAAAAGTAGATTATAACATATAGTATCCAGAACATAAGTAGTTATAATCTACTATTTACAGTTATTAATTTGACTGTATATTCTTACTTCTCTAGGCTCCGCCAAGGTGGGCTGTTCTTTGCAAAGGAGTGGCAGGGGAGCTCGTGGGAAACGTGAGGAATGATACGCCAGAGTGTATTGCTGAAGTAAGATGACAAAACGCCCCCATCCAATGAAGGATGAGGGCTATAGTATGGGGAAGGAAAACAATGGCTCACCGTTGCATTCTTGACTGGGTTGACGTAAACATCACCACGGAATGCGCAGAATGACTGGCCGAAGAGTAAGGAGGCGGTACGATTACATGAAACAACTTGTTGCCTGAACACTTACTGTGTAACGAGCATAGTACTGGATTGTCCGCTTGAATACTGTGAGTTAGCCAATCTGAAAGAGAAGGTGTAGTGATGCATGAGAACAGTGTAAATAAAATTAAGCCCTGGACAACTATCGCAACACCCTGGGGATGGGGAGTCAAACGCCGAAAGGAGAAATATTTTTCGAAAATTATAATTGGTTCTCATGAAATAGACCTAGCCCCACTGGGGTTTCAATGCGAAATTTACAGTGACGGAATAAAATTTATTCCGTTAAAAACAGAAGAACAAATTTGAGCCACGTCATGACAGCCGGTCACTGATGAAGGTGAACCCCTTAACAACATAGGTCTTGTCGCTGACCGCCTTTTCGATTTGATCTAGTAAGAGGCCCACAGGATTATTCAAATTTCGTGTCACGTACGTATGAAACGTCACCGAAAGCATAATAAAGTGTTCTAATGGACAATACTATTAGCATCGAGGTACGTTGTGTCGACATCACATACTACCCTCTCACGATGGCTAAAGGTACATTGTGTCGATACTACTATGCTACACTCGTACACGAATCAGCGACATGTCGTTGGGCTTCCGTCGCGTTTGGGGAACTCACCGGGACGACGTCCTCCCCAGAGGCGTCGCTGACGGACGCTTAGACCAAGTCAGGCGAGGGCTTGGTCTATTTGTGTTGTTCTGGAATTGTATCAATTACTACTGGTACAGACGAATTTCCGCACGCGATGAAAAAAATACTTGATAGGTGATTTCTTTATTCATCGCAGTTACGGAAAACTAAGTGCTACGGTTAAGTGTACGCGATCCGGTTCTAAGGATGATATTGAATATATGGGTTAACGGATTAGCCGAATTTACTTGGTCCGAAACACAAAAAAAGCTCCCACCCGTAATGGATGGGAGCTACTGCATGGGGAATGAGAGAGTCTCGACTATCGTATTATTGCCAGGCCGGTGTTCACGTAAACGTCACCACAAAACGTGCGGAACGATGGGGTACAGTGTGTTAAGGCGAAAAACTAAACCTCAGGATCAAGCTCCTGAGGTATCTATACGTATCAATTCGTCCCATAACTGCCAATTCTCTTGTCTTAATTTCTCGTTATCTTGTCTGACACGATCCAATTCAACTAACACTTCATCGTATTGGCTTAGTGGCTTATCGAAGAATTTTAGCCCACCGAACCGTTCATCAGGATTCATGTTGTGATGCGGATCAAGCCAAACAACGTAAAACGTATTTTCAATGAAAAACCCGTGCACTCTCCCTGAACCGGTGGAAAGCCTGAACTGATAGCATTCGTCTTCAATTTGTTCCATTAAGTCGGGAGGAAGGCAGTCAAACTTATAGCTAGTCTTTGACCAATCATGTCGATGTACCTGGTAGTGCTGTCTCTGATGGTACTCGAATTCAATTCGGGTTAGGTTGCTAATATGTTTGATAGTTTCCAACAAATCGAGGAACCACCCAACTTTGGTTCCTCCACAATTAAAAGCTTCATGTTCTCTGTCGAAATGCACAAACGAGAACCTCATTTTCTCCTTGTGCCACTCACGAAGTTGTTCTTTGGTACGATCAGTTAGAAGTCTTGGCTTCGAACTCTCACGAACAACACTCTTGTCACGTGGAGGAATACGTTTAATCCTGGCCATCTAACTCCCTGCCATAAAATTCAATGATATCTTCATCCGAAATCCGCTCTTTGCAAGGTGCATAGGCCGACAATCCGCCACGTGCTTTCTTCCATGGATCCTCTGAGTGCGTTAAATACTCCAGTTCGTCTCCGTTCATATCACCGTAAGCAGCAAAAACTTCTTGAACGAACTCATATACGTCGTCTGGAACTGCCAATGGTCCTTCGTGTTGTGGAATTTCCTGCCATCCGTAGTCCTTATATTCGTGATAAAGCCCAGGATCCACTGGTCCATGAATCCATGCTTCAAAACGGTTGGGGAAGAGGTGTTCCTTGTACAAGGTTAGGTACCAACTATATGCATAGTAGCAAAGTTTTTGAAGCTTTTTGGGAGTCATTGCATCTAGTGATAGAAATGCCTCAGCCACTCGGTCAATGGTCGTCCGAGCCATATGTATTCCCGCCTTGTCCATGAAATAAATCCTGGCCATCACTAACACCCCCTTATTCACACCTCTTTCATTGTTATTCCCAATGCAAAAGTGTGATAACCGGGTGTGTAAATTGATGTACCAACTTGTCTGTATCGTACATCAACATAATGAGTTTGTCTATTTCCTTGGCTATTTTTTCTGAATTAATGCTATATTCCATCGAATTTCTGATATACATGACAAAGCCCCCACCCGAAAAGGAAGGGTGAGGGTTTTTTGTACGAATTTGCGAACACAAATGGCGAATGAAGCGTGAAGTGGACAAGGTGACTCCCCACCATAACCAGGGACCCGGCTTTAACGGGCGCTGCTTACAAGATGGCGGAGGTCAGTTTACCGCGGATCACTGCCTCGATGCTTCAACCATCCACACGGCCCTGGCTCGGTGCCGCATACATAACACGTCGTCGCAACTTTATTGTACCAGAAATGTCTTCTGCCGCGTAGAAATACTTATGTAAAGCAAAAACGGATTGGATGAATAATAAACGCAGGCACCCCCACCTCGTAAGAGATGGGGGTTACAACAAAAGGCCGTGCCTCAGCACATCCATTATAGCAGATGTGCGACGTTTTTACTACGCAGATTGTTGCTGATTCTGTGCAGGTTGTGCAGGTGTAGATGAAGGCGTCTTATATTGAACAACCGCCTTTTCGATCTGGCTAGACACAAGTTGTTCAACATCCCCAAGGACTAGGCTAGCTAGTTTGATGATCACCCCGCCCTGAGACATGACAGCCTCGATAGCATCCTGTTTCACGCTTTGGGCAAGTTGAGGCGTAAATGCCCCGTCCTGCTTCGCTTGCGATACAACCTTTTGGTTAAAATCCTGCACCACGCCATCAACGATAGAAGATAATACGTTGGTAATCATGTTAGCTGCCGAGGCTCCGATGAACGCCTTCAGTTGGGGTGCAAGATACGTAATTCCAGCCGCCGCCACGAGGGACAGGAGACTGAGAAGGGCTTGTAAGATGTTCAATTCGATGTTTTGCATATTACTTTACTCCTTTCAAGAGGTTTTGAGCTTGTTGCAGTAGGCTTTCAACTTGCGCTGCGATTTGTGCATCTGTCGGAGTTTGTGGTGAAGGCTGCGGATTGGGCTGTGGCTGTGGTGTCGGTTGCGGATTCGGAGTAGGTTGTTGTTTCACAAAGTTCCATCCGCCGTCAATCTTAACCGGAGTATATCCAGGTAAGGCGATATTCCACGGAAGGTACGTGACGTTATCCTGAATCACGCCCTGTACGTCCTTACCGTTTATTACGAAAAGGCCGTTGCCCTTGTATTGGTACGGTACCTTTGCAACCTCTAGAGCGCCCCAGTTCACGTACGTCACGTTGTTTACCGCGATTCCAGGCAGTTGCTTCGCACCGTCAATCTCCACGTTGATGGACG
Source organism: uncultured Alicyclobacillaceae bacterium (assembly GCA_963788285.1). Classification (GTDB taxonomy): domain Bacteria; phylum Bacillota; class Bacilli; order Alicyclobacillales; family Alicyclobacillaceae; genus Alicyclobacillus_A. Next base: position 50,784 of record CAWBGB010000015.1, on the reverse strand, counting down.
GATAACGTGATGCGAGCACTTTCTGAATCTCCTCTAGGGTTTGTGGCCCTGCGATACCGTCCACCTGTAGATGATACAGCTGCTGGAACACTCTAACTTCCGCTTCGGTTTGAGGCCCGTATACGCCATCCTCCGCGATATTAGCACCTAGTATTTCGTTGAGTTCTTCTTGCAGTTTCTTCACGGCATCACCAGTGCTTCCGCGTTGTAAAATAGTTGTCCCACTTTGAACCTTCCCGCTTGAAATCGCGCTCCACATCGCCGTGGTGGCATGCTGATAGTCCCACCACGAATAGCCGGATAGTCCAGAGCAAGCGGCTATGAACTGTTGGATTTGAGTTGGCGTAACCGGACCGTAGGACTGACCTATCGGTATAATCGGAACGCCGTATTTGCTGTAGTAGGCGATAGCCGTTTGTGCCGCTGTTGCTGGCGGGAGTTGGAGGTCGTTCCAATACACTTGTGGGAATGTAAAGTCGCTGTACTTGGAGAAAATCGTGAATGGGAAGCCTGGGTGTTTCGCTGGTAAGGCGAATGACGTATAGCCGACCGGCTTACCTTTGGCTCCGGACTTAATTGCCGACATTAGCGTTTCCGCCGCGCCCCACATGCTCCCCATGTCAAACTGTTCTTCTACGTCAGCAACATAAAAATCCGCGCCCATATCGAGCGCGGCGATTGCCCTTTCTGCTTCTACTTGCGGTTCTTGTCCATAACAGTAACCCCACGCACCGACCAAAAGGCCAGCGGCGTGAAGCTCGTCTACAAGGGACTGAGTGTACTGAGACCACGCAACTGTACCATCATGGGCCTTGATGATGAGCGATTGAAGGCCTGCCGTTTTCGCCGTCTGGACGATGGATTGGACGTTTCCGCCATCGCAGTTTTGTAACATCCATATCCACATCGATTTACCTTGCCACGGTAGCATTTGATCTCACTTCCCTTGATTTTGATGCTGTTTCATCCATCGCTCGGCTTCTTCGCGGGAAAATGTCGGCTCCCAGCCATCTTTGCGGACGATCCATGCATCCCACATAGGAGTGGACATACCGTGAATGCCGACACTCATACCACGATGGTGACTAGAGCAGAGAATCAATTGATTGTAGAGAGTGTCCAATGCTTCCTCGATGGTTTCATGCTTTGCTAAGAACTGATACAGCTCTTGCGCCGACTTGAAATCACGGTGGCAATGCCCGTGGTAGTCCCTGAAGTTGTACAACAAGAAAGCGACCTTTCGCAGGTCGCTTCCATTGGCTTCTGAGCGTTCGATTATGTGATGGCTTTCTCTGTGCTCCATCGTCCCGCAAATAAAACAGCCGAGATGTTCCACAGATTCAAGCTCGTGCTTTGCATTCCTGAATTCTAAAGTCTCTTTCCGCTTGTCGTGTTCCGGGTAGTGTTCATATTCGACAATGACATGCTTCTGGATGTGTTCTTCAACTTTTTTAGACACTCTCTCCACCTCTTACGACCATCTCCAATGCTCGAACGAGATTGTCATACCTCTCGTTAAGGTCTCGGTGAAGCTCCTTGAGTTCCGCCAATTCGTCTACTTGGGCTTCGTGCATGGCTTTTATTTCTGCGAGTTCTTCCGAGTGTTCCTCGTGCATGGCTCTGATTTCGGCAAGCTCGTTCATGACAGCGTCATGGGTTTCCTGTACTAATTTCCGAGTTTTTTCGTTTTCCTGCCGGTTTACTTCCTCGGTCTTCTTTTGCGCGGCTCCGAGTCCAGGAAGTGCAACGCCTTGATAGTATTCGGAGACAATGACAAGCAGCCAGCCTTCTATTGATGTTGGAGGATCGGCAGCAACAGCGGCGATGATAAGAGCGTTCAGAACATAAAATGCTTCTTTGGTTGTCGTAGCCCACATCAGGGCGGACATGATAGCGGAGTCAATTTTACGAAGCAACCACAATCTATATCACCCCCACATTTTTGATACAGACGCGATAGACGCGGCAACGCCAAGCAAAAAGGCGATAAGCCCTATTGCGCCCATCGCCTTATACATCCAAGCAGACATTTTATTGACCCGTTCCTCTAACTCTTGATGCTCTTGATACAGCGCCTCATACTTCTCGGTTATCTCTTTAAGTCGTAAATCAACGCTTTCTTTTGATGGATATCTGGCATCCAGCTTTTCGACGAGATCACCGACTGTTTTATTCAGGTTTTCAAGAGTCCTTTCCATTCGGTGTATCCCATCTTCCATAGATGAAAATCGCTCTTCGAGTGATAGAATACGTTCTTCCGGTGTTAGTGTCTTGTCGCCCATCGTCTCACCCCTCGACCGGATAGTCCTTTACTGCTATCCAGATGTCTTCGGGGCTTGCGTTGGATGTCAGATTCGGCCCCCAATAGGCGGCTTTGAAGTACGAGACGACTAAGGAGGAACAGACCTTTCCACGGCGTTCTGTGCTTCGGATGAAGGATACGGGCAAATGAAAAACGCCACGGCTGATATACCGTAGCGCATCGTCAATTATCAACCACCAGTCATAGGCTTGTCCCACGTACTGCCTTATGGTTCCGAGACCAATACCAATACGACGCGGGGCTATTGGTGGGCGGAATGCGTCGAAGTTACCATAATCGATTGGATGAATAGCAACGCTTTTACCGTATGCTTCTATCTTGTCATTGGCGTTTAGAGCAATAGCGACATGATAATATTCTCGGTCTTGTGCTCCGTCCTCTAGTCTTTCTCCGAATTCGACAAGCCTGTCGGCAATGGACGGGGATTTTCGGTATAACAGGATATCCCCCGGCTCTGCGATGTACATGCTGCTCACTCCTTAACCGGGTTGTTACTGTTCAGCGAGGAATTGTATGCCTTCTAGGCTGTAGAAGTCGTCCGAATAAGCACTGTACGACTGAGGAACGACCTGACCGTTAGGGTAAATGTCTATACGTGCAGGTGCCGCGGAACCGACCGTGAGAAAAGACAAGTTATAAGCCGGACGATAGCCAGCCGGTAAAGTGAAGGCCGCCGCCCCAAGAGTTCCGACATTCATCATGCCGCTGAGGTGAACAATCCCGCAGGCATCCTTGTAATAACGCGCAGGCGCCCAGCCGTTCCCGTAGTTACTCCATCCGTTGGAGAAGGTACTAACGTTATGCCACGACTCACCAGCGATTTTTATTTTCGCTGTCACGCCATTCTGGGGGATTTCGACGTGGCCGTCATTGAATACTTGGAATATCTCCTGAACATCATTGGAGACGATCCCGAATACCGCGTTGGAGTCTGTGGCGAAATTGTCTGTTGTTTGGATTCCTATGCCGCTGTACCACTGGCCTAATGCCCCATATGCGCGGTTAGGCTTATTTTGTGCTATTCCGTTCGGAGTCAGAATGAACGGGTTTTTACTGCCAAATACAACGTCTCCACTTTGCGTATCCATCCCTTGAAGGTTGACTTGTCCAGCGAAAGAAACATTTTGGTTACTGCTCACAGTCAAAATCGTGACCCAGGTTGAACCGTTATAGACCTGAAGTTGGAGACCACCTGAGCCATCTCCGTACCATCGCCATGAACCACCACCCGAGGACGTGTCCAGTAGCTCAAGGGCAGGATTAGCATATTGGAGGGTCAAGGCTCCGCTCATGACGTCGCCCGCTTTGTTTACTGCTCCAATGCTCGCGGGAGTCGCGCTGAGCGTACCGTCTGAGCCCACGGAAACGCTGGAGCTTGCTTTAACCGCACCTACACTGGACGTGGTTGCAATCGGCAATTGGTCGGAATACACATGCGCGTTGCCATCGAGAGAAGCTACGCCATACGGCTGTCCTTCCCATGCTGTGAGGACAACACCCGTTAATCCAGTGCCATCCCCGACAAATTTAGTACCTGTCGTGTTCGTGGTTGGCATCTGTGCGCCGAGTTTGGTGTCAGGAATGGTATCGGTCCAGGTTTCCGAGGTATTGTCATTGATCTGTGCCACGACGTAAAACGTTGACCCATTGGCCTTTGTACGGTAGATAATGCGTGCCACCGTGCCAGGAGGGCCAATCGGAATATTAGAGAGAGCCACCTGGCTTGCACTGACCGTGATAGAGGAACTTGCAGGCCCACCGCCTGTCGTTCCAGCGATGATTAGCTGGCCCAATTGGTTCTGATTGCTGATCGTCCAAAATCCAGTGGCAAATCCGACGCAGTATTGATACTCACCTGTCAACGGGCCTGATCCGGATGCTTGGGCCGTTGGTGCAGTAGACGGCGGTTGAATCTGCTGAAATCCCTCAATGGCGGATATGTCGATGTTACCTTTGAGGGCACCAATCACTTGTTCGACTGACATAGTGTATGGGGTGCCGCCGTCCATAATGTCTTGCAAGATGCTAGTTGCCATATGGAATCACCACCTTCCTTATGAGCCAGATGTTCCGTTGGCAAATGTGACGGTCCATTGCAACGTGAGGTTTTGTGTGGAGGATTTGCTGATAGGATCGGAAAAGTTTACGAAAAACCACGGATTGAGATTGGTATCTAACCACTGAGCTTGTGTAAAAGTTCCTGACGGATCTGATTCCACCCACTGACAAACAGCCTGCATTTGTCCGCTTCCTGGACCTTGCCACTGTGCATATGAGATGGTTTTGAGCGTGCCAGATACCGAAACAAAAGTTGTCCCCGACCCAATTCCCAATTGCATCTGCGTAGGCCATGCAACAGGGTTGTATCCGGTGTTATTGACGCCTGCCAGCCATTGTGCGAGGGCGTCAAGCGCGTAGGATTCGACTGTGTTGTGCTGCGTATAGACTTGCTTCTCGCCTGTGATGACGTCTTCCAATGTGACAATGACGTTATCTCGGATAGCAATTCCGGTATCGCGGATTTGAAACAAACCCGCACCTCCTTTCGAGCATAAAAAAACCGCCCGATTATCGAGCGACCTTTATACATCTTCTTAAATGAGTTCAACCACATAAATTTTCACGTTACCCGACGTTGGCGCTGTTGAACCCATAGATAAACCAATCTGGAACGAATCGACGTGCGCCGCTAAAATCGGATGAACCTCCGACGTATATAACCCAAAGCTATTCGACGGAATAGCATTGGCCATTTGTCCAGTACCGTCACCAAAATCATTTCCTCCATTGGAGTCCACTGTGCTATCAGTTGGGAGGATATTCGCTACTGTTACTGGCTCATTAAGCGTATTCGAGATAATGAACGTCCTCTGAATGGCGTTTCTACTGAGAGATTCCATGACGTCGTCGTAGTAAGTCTGAGAGGCTTGAAAACTCGAATATTGAATGGTGGCTAATAACCTCGGTGCGTTCGCTGTCTTTGGTGTTGACACTATCGGGTTCCCATTTTGGTCGATTGGTGCAGGTACGAATAAACCATTGAACATCACCCATTGCTCGACAGACGTGGCGTAGTTGCCTTGACCGTCTGTGCGTCCAACCATGGGAAGCCCTAGTCCTTCTGGGAAAGAAGATCCGGTTGCAAAAATAGGTTGAGCTGTTGCTGCCACGTAACTCTACCCTCCTTATTATTCCGTGACGGGTTCACCTATCCACTGACCAGTACCCCATACCCATGCGCCCGATGGGATGACATACAAAACACCGAGCAGACTGCACGTCCACCCGGCGTATCGATATTGCGTTGGGTCGTGGATAGAAGGGGAATTTGAATCTGTAACCGAAATGTTGTCTTGGATGTTACCTTCCAAGATGAAATTCGCGATGATTCCAGCCGCCTTGACCATATATAGCGCTTGTTGCAATTGGTCGGTGGTGTAATAAAACCCGCTTGGCGGCTTGTCCGGAAGATTGACATATACGTCTATCACACCAGGACTCGCATCAATCACTTGTGTCGTGTATCCGAGCGATTGAAAGAACTGCTGCAATGCAATGTTGTTGACGTTGGGCCTAAACTTCATGCCGACAATTCTCTGTGCATAAAGCAGATCCGGCTCTCCTGTGATCCGTTCCACGCCGAGCGTAGCTCCCCACCAATCCAATAGCATGCTTGTGGCTGACACAATATCGAGTTGTTTCACCTGTTGTTGTAGGGAGCGTCGGCGTGCCTCCAACATACGCGCCATTGATCCGACAATGATCCACAGAGGGCTCTGGGCGATATTCAATGTGACCGGAATTGGCATGTATTGAGCTTGGTATGGAAGCATGAGGAGTTCAGCCATTCCGTCTTGCTCGACATTAGCCGTAATTCCAGGAGGCATCTGAGAAGCTACCTGCATCACTGTGGAACCATGCAAATCAATGGCCGCAGTTTGTGAACCAGTCGAAACGTACAAAGTGTCTCCCTGAATGCCGACGTTCCCCACTCCGTTAAGTACGAGACTGGGCACTTCCTGCGCTGTCTTGTCAATGCCACCTGGGATGTTGGCCATCAACCGGTCGAAGAAGGTATTCAACGATCATCCCACCTTTTTCCGACAACATCAGAGCAACATCTGAGTGATCTGCACATTACCCATGACATAGGCGTTACCATGAACAATCGCTGTATTGGACGATGGCGGAGATTCTGCACCGGACTCTGGAGCCAACGTCAAATTTATCTGCGAACCGTTTCCGGATGCAGCCAAAGCTAATGTACTGCCCCCAGCAGACGACATGTAGTAGTTCACGCCTGTTGCACCAATCGGAAGATTTATTTCTCCAACCTGAATGGCCTGACCGTTTGAAATGGTCACAGTGCCCACTGGTGACGGCGGAGTTTCCCCCCACTCGTTCGTGAACGTATATGCGACCTGATATGTGCCAGCCGCAAACAATGTTGATGGGGTTGTCGTAACAGCGCTCAGTGTCGGTGTGAAGACTGGAGTTGGCAGGTAAAATGTCGCTGGCAGATTACTTGTGGGCTCAGTAATTGAGACATCTGCAACGCCCGGCGCGGCGAGGATAGCATAAGTTAACTGCGTAATAGAGAACGTGGATTCGAGGTCGAGGTTATAGAAGAAGTCCTGGATGACTGACTGCACCGTGGGTTGTATGGTGTTAATGGAATAACCATACTTCGGTAGCACCTGGACTGATACATTCACAGGTGTCTGCGGGGCGTCACGAACCGTCAGTATTACACCCGCAGCCTTGGCACCGACAACGAGTGTTCCATCTGTATCTACATACCCGTTGATAATGTTTTGTGTTTGCGACAGTAGAGCGGAAGACATAGGACCGACGCCATTGAAAACATAGCAATAGGCAGTACCCGGAGTATTCCCGTCTAGACATTTTGCTTTGACCACTTGCTCGATAGGATTTCCGGCGTTGTCAGTGAGTTGAGACGTCAGCGCCGCGACTTCGACCGCAAATTCGTCACCTTTATGAATACTGTTTACCTTGTTTGCCAGTTGCGCCTGTAGTTCTACTTGCGTCTCTGGATCGCGTCCGGGAACAATCGGCTGAGCAGACGGGTTTGTCACTGATACCCCATACACCGGATTAACAAGTTGCGTAATAACGTTTGCTGGTACGTTGGTGATTCGTCCGGTTGTCGTACATGTTCCCGTGACATACACGGTTTGTCCGGGGTTTATCGTAATGTCCTCGCCAATCTCCCACTGGAGCGTACTGTTCGGGATTGTGACTAGCGTTCCGCTCGCTAACGTCACCGGATTCACCGCTGATGAATCAAGCGTAAATGCCAACTGATACGTCGAACCAATGGCTCCGACTTGAGGAATGGACATCCACTTGTAAACGGCATTCAGAATCGCATTAGATACTTCATCCTCAATCTCTTGTTCCATTTGAGCCCCTTGAGCCGAGTAGGCGTCTATCAATGAACGAATAACCGATCCAACGTTGAAGTTCGATACCTGGTTCGTGCTTGAAAGAATTGACGTGATAAGATCCGTAGCAATTTGTGTTTGAGTTTCAGCCACCGAGTGTTCCCTCCTTTCTCTACTGGAACGGATTTATCGGAGTTGGCGCACTCACTATGGTGAACGGCTCATTGATAAGTTGAATTGGCGCATCAGACGTCGACACATTGACCGTTGCCGATACATAGGCAGTAGTCCCATTGACGTTTACAGTGACATTTGACACGCTGTCCACTTCGGGAAGTTGTGTTAGACAAGTGCTGACAACAGCCGTCCATTTAATGCTGTTAGTCGGTGTTCCGATGCTCTGGAACAATGCACTACCAAACTGAGGATGTAGAGGTAGAGAGCCGATTTCGGTCTGCAAGGCGATACGCATACGCTGTAGGAGCGTATCGAGTCCAGAAACAAGAGCAATATCGCCATTGGCAAACTGAATCGGATTGGCTATATCTGTGCCGAACGCATCGACTAGCTCCTGATTGTCTGTGAAGTTTAGTGATTCGGTGTCGACCGGAAAAAAGATGACATCACCGGGAAGTAAGACCTTGTTTTGCAGTTGGTAGTCCGAGAAGAGTTGCAGACTAGATCCCACTGGGTACGAATGTTGTAACGGTGTGGCCAGCGTAAGCTGTTGTCCGTCATAGTTTTCAACCGCCACTGCTTCCGCGATGATTCCACTCGGCCCTACCGTCGAAATATAGGCGTTTGTAATGCTTTGCGGATAGTTTAGGAGCGGTATCGTGTCTGCACCTTGTTCAACGGATTGACTGAGCGACGTAATGGCCACGGGTGGACCATAGACCTGACTCGGATCGGACGTGACATAAGGCGGCGTAAGTTGGTTTAGCTGAACAAGCGTTGTCCATTCGCTCACATCACCCATGTAGTATGCTGCAATCCACTGTATTCCCCGCTGGGCGTCTGAAACGGTGATGATATGAGGCTTTCCGATAGTCATTACGGGATAGAAACCCCCTCCATCAAGGCCGTTGCCATGGATTCAACGTTCATGGGCGTTGGATATCCCTGCGCTGGATCCCAAGCGTCTAGAGCGCTGAGAGCGGCTTGTGCGGCATCCGTAATCGTAATTGACATGGTTCCTGTCGCCACTTTTGCCGCCATACCTGCGTTGGAGGCAATTTTTAATGCTGAAACCGACAACTTCAGCAAGTACTGCGAGCTATAGATGCTTTGTGGTCTTGACGTGTAGATATAATCGAATGCCTTAGCCATGTTCCGCATGATCTTAGAGATGTTTTGGAGGGCCCCCGGAGAAAGAGAGTCCATATAGGTATCTACCTGTCCAACAAACGTAATGAACTCCTCGCAGGCTGGGATCTGATTAACAAGAGCATCAAGAGGCGCCAGAATCGGCTGCTGGCTTTCCACTTGAGTTGGATATCGAAGCATATCACCACCTCCTCAAGCAGGGATTGTAAGTCGTTCACCTGGGAAGATGAGTGATGGAGACCGCAAGTTGTTGACCTGGACAATCTGATTGACCAATTGTTGCACCTGTTCGCTTGTCGCTTGTTGTGGTAGATACTGCTTGGCAATCGTCCAGAGAGTATCACCAGACTGAACCGTATAGACGAAATTCGGTGTTTGTTTGACTGATGACGCCGTTGACGCCGCTGCATGAACGGATGTAGATGCTTGGCTCGACACAGACGAGGCCGATGACCAGGTGATTATCACGTTGTCCGGAACTTTCTGTTGTGTCGAACTCAGATTGCCGTCTTGGATTACCACAAACGTTTGCGAATAGTTGATGACCAACGGATCCGAATTCACTCTGGACAGCTGCAATTGTCCAATGGGCTTTACCTGCCACCATCGTCCGAAGGCGTCGTCGTAGATTTTCATGGTGGCTGAGTTAGACCCGTTGCTTGAGGACTTGAAGTAGTATTGGATTATGTCGGTATACAGGTGTTGGATGGCCGTATTTCCATCAACCGGCTGGCCATTGAATCTCGCCTGACCCGACTGAAAGGCGGACGTCCCGCTCAGTTGCAATTGCGGAATGCCCATCCCAAAGTCGTCAAAATAATAACCGCCGAGCGTTTGCACGACGGTGACGCGAATATCGTGAGAGAGTTGTTGGTCTGGATTGACGGGCAAAACAAGGGAATTAGGGCCGCATTCAATGGTGACGGTGCCAAGTGGGTTAATGTTCGACACCTCCTCTCAGGCAATAAAAAAGCGCCCAAAGGCGTCAGTTTCCTCCTATGCTTTATTCCGCCGTAACACTTACCGGTGTACTTTGAGCCGACTCATAACCATCGGTATTTACTGCTGTAACCGCAAACTCATAAGTCGTCCCTGATGTAAGACCCGTTACGCTGTAGGAGTTTGTAGTCACCAATGACGTGTTAATTTTCGTCCATGTTGTCCCACCATCGTTAGACTGATATACGTTGTATCCGCCCAAGGTGATGTCTGTGTTTGGAGTCCATTCCAGATCTGCGCCCTGTGTTACTGGCGTTGCCGTTAAACCCGTAGGCACCGCAGGTGGAGTTGTGTCATCCCATACAATGGACTGCACTTCCTCTACCGTCGTACACTTATCGATTTGCGCTTCTTTGGTCCAGTATTTTTCATATAATGACATTTCATGCTGTTGTGCGTCTTGTTGCAAAGAAAGGAATTCCTCACTTGTGTGGGTAACAAGTCCTGCGTCCAACGTATTCCACACAACAGATGTGATACTGGAGTCGTTCATCAATCGGACAGTTTGCTTCAACAGATTTACTTGGTCATCTGGTGCGTAGCCATATTGATGACCAGTCACCGAAGAAGTGAATCCTGCGTAGATAGCTTGGTCGCGTTCTTGTTGTAGTATCACCTTTTGTGCCTGTTGCGCTTGTGCCAACAATTCGGCGTCCGTAGGCTGTGGCGGCGTGTTTATAACAAGTTCACCATTCACGATGCTTACATATTGCCTATCGACCTGCATTGCTTGGTTGAATTGGTCATCTGTAATCGCGATTGCTCCGCTTGGAATCGAATTATTTATGGCGGAGTGGTAAAAAATGACCACCCCGTTAGAATCTTGACATGCGTAGAATCCCATTTCTATCACCGTTTCAAATTCCGATTGCTAATACGCGAACAGTAACAGTGTTGCTGTAACCACTTGGTACGCCAACGACAGCTGTAACTCCGGTTGTTGTTGCCGATTCCATCGTTAGGTTGAAGAAATAAGTGTACGAGTTACCGCTCGATGCAGATCCATAAACCTGATAGAGCGTGTTGAATGCGATGGGGAAATTTATAACCTGTGTATTGTACTTTCCACCTGTTGCTGTCACGTTTGCGCTACACCATTGCAACAGCATTCCGTTTGGCAATGTCGTGAAGCCGTTAGCCGAGTAACTCCAAGAACCATATGACAAAAGTCCATTGACTTGGACAACTTCAGTTCCGTCAAGAAACACTTCCAATACAGAATTCCCGTTCTTATCATCCACGTGCCAATAAGCACCACTGCCAACGCTGGACGGATTGATCGGTAACAGGTTTCCGTGATCGTCCATTCCAACCGCTGATGTCGCTGGTGGCGCAAGATACACCGTTCGCTTAGGACTGCCTATGCTGTTTGTTCCGCCAAGAAGGATGGTTCCGTTAGTAAGCAGGTTTCCATTGATAGTGGTTTGTCCAAAAGTAGATGGGTCTGTCGTATAGAACCCCTGATAACCGACAACCGTCGAATCGAATGAAGTAACATAATTCGGTCCACCCCAAAATTGAGCGAACATCGAGGACTCAGGGTTGTATACAGCAGGATATGAGCCAGCGACAAGTTGTACGCCATCTGCCAAAACGAGAGACCCTGCAACGCTGGATTGCAAAACAACCTGTAACCCAGCTGTACCACTTGGATATGTTCCAGAATATGTTCCCACACAACGTTGCCACTTGAAGTTTTGACCTGTTGTCAATGACACTGAGTAAGTCGCCAGTGGTGAACTTCCAATCCGCTGTCCGCTACTGTTTATCGCCCACAGCTGAATCTGCCCACTACAGTTCGACGTCGTTCCCTGATATGCGCTGAACCATGCTGACACCGTATATGAACCACTAGCCCCTTGAACAGGGTCTAGATTGCAATTCTGGTACCAGTAGTAGTTCGACGAATTGTCACAGACAGCCGCCTGTTTTCCATAAATCGACGAGATTCCAGCGTTGACGCTCTGATTGTCAATAGATCCATTGAAGACCTTCGCATTAGATGCTTGTGGGCCTCCGATCTGCCAATATCCTGGATACAAAAACTGGAGCCCATTCTTCATTACGACAGTCCAACATGCGTTGTTGTCTGGAGATCCAGGGATGATAAGCTCAAAAGAGTGGTCTAAAACAAGGTTCTGCACGTTGGATACAACCTGTGTACTTCCCAACAGAGCATCTTGAATGAGAAAATTGGCATTCGTAACAGTTAGACCTTGAGAATTTCCCGTGACGACTGGCGTTCCCGCGCTGTTTTCGATTTGCAGCACACCGTTCCCGTTGTTGTTACCGCCGAGCGTTAATGTACCGCCTTGGATTAAACTTGCTGACATCGTTCCAGTCGTGATTTTACCTGCGCTAATGGACGTTATCATGTTGTTGCTTACCGCAGGACGAACGATGATGTTGTCGAAATAGGCGGTGCCAGTCCCTGACGTGGAACCGCTTTGAACGGAGATCCAGACACGCATGTAATAGTATCCAGTAGGTATCTCAAACTGGCCATTCTTGGTTAACCACGTTTGTTGTGTTGTCGGCCAGGATAGAGTACCCGCCCAACTTGGGTTGGATTGGTTTTTGTCAGCAACCTCGAATCCGACATAAATCCCGTTCGCGTTGCACCCACTCGTCACCACACAATCAGCCTGAATGTAGTACGTATCTCCAGGATTCACTGGAATCCAAACGCTGGAGTAGACATCGTTGTCGTAGTTGGTGGATATGCAAGGAACCGCCAGTGCATTGAGTGATGTATTTGTGACCGTGTCTGGTGTCGAACTGACGGGAACCACCGTGACGTTTTGGCCGCCTGTCCATCCGGTAAGCGGATATTGACCCTCCGTATCGTTCTCGAAATTCGGATTGGGAACCATATTGGACAGGTTGCCGATGGTCAACTTATCTGCCGTGATCGTATTCGCGGCAATGTTCGATCCGGTGATCGTGTTCGCGGCGATGTTATTGCCCGTGATCGTAGCGGCGGCGATGTTCGCACCGGTGATCGTATTCGCGGCTATGTTGTTGCCCGTGATCGTCTGCGCCGCTATTTCTTGACCCGTGATCGATCCGGCAACGATATTTTCGCCCGTAATCGCATTGGCTTGGATAGCCCCTGCACCTATGGCATCGGCAGCGATGGCACTGGCCGTGACCGCCCCGGCGGCGATGTTCTCAGCCGTAACGCTATTTGCCGCCAGAGCGCCTGCCTGGATACTTCCCGGAACTAATAAGTCTCCGTCGAGTATGGTTGCTGTCGGCACCGTCAGGTGTATACCGTATTTGTTCAGGAACACGATACAATCTGCATCTGTCAGGTTGGTGGGTAAAGTGTTCCCAGTCTGGAGTACAGTCGGCTGCGTATGGTCCCACCAAACATACATGTCGTTTGTATATCCGTCTTCGATGGTGTATGTTTCGCCGTTGTAGGACATGTGTAATCCCGACCAGGAAATGTACCCCTCTTGAGGCGTGTTGTCGCTTACCGTATACACTTATATCCACCACCTTTTCGAAAAACCAACCATCAGAACAGCAAGTGTTGAGCCAGGTTGAGGTTCGCTGCCGCTACGGCACCCGCACCTATTTGAGCACTTCCCACGGCACCCGCCGCAATATTCGCGGACTGAACTGCATTCGCCGCTAATTGTGTCGAACCGATAGCACCGGCGGCGATTTGTGAACTGCCTACAGCGCCATTTGCGATAGCACTAGATGTAACTGCACCTGAGGCTAGGGCCGAAGATGTTACCGCACCGGGAGCAATTGCAGATGATGTCACTGCTCCGGAAGCTAGATGTTGGGATTCCACTGCGCCCGATTGGATGTTCGATGACCCAACGGCATTCGAGGCCAATTGTGTATTTCCGACGGCGCCCGATTGGATGTTCGATGACCCAACGGCATTTGAAGCCAATTGTGAATTCCCGACCGCACCGGAAGCGATAGCCGTTGATGTTACGGAGTTTGCCGCCAGTGCGCTAGAAGTGACCGCGCCGTTAGCAATTGCAGAGGATGTCACGGCACCGCTAGCCAGTGCGCTAGAAGTGACCGCTCCTGCCGAAATGTGTTGCGATTCGACGGAGTTGTTCGCAAGGATGGAGCTTGTTACCGCACCGGTTGCGAGTTGTGCGGTATTGACAGTACCAGGATTGATGGCTTGGCCAGGGACTGCACCGACCATCACCAATTACCATCTGATGAGTGCCACCATTATTAATGGCAACCAAACAATCATCATCGGTCATTTGGGGGAAAGTGTTGGAAGTTTGAAAGACGTTGTTTGGTTCGGCGTCGTAATCCCACCAAATATAAGTATCATTGGTGTTACCGTTTTGAATGGCGACACTCTGGCCCTTGTACACGATGTTGCAGCTGTTCCAAGACACGTATCCGGAAGATGGAGAGTTATCCGTAAACACGTAACCATCAAGGATGTGGGAGGCCAAGTTCAGTCGATAAGAAGATACGTTGTCCGTCTGCAGCCTTTCATCCGCCAAAGTTTTGATGCGATACTCGATGTCGTCCAAAATAAACTTAAATTTGGTATCCAGAGCCGAGGTAACGATTTCTGCAACCTCATTCACGATCTTGTTCCGTTTCTTTAAAACCCTCTTCTTCCCCATCTTTGATATCCTCCTTACTCAGCGTGGTTAGCCTGTGCGTTATTCTCCGCTTTTTTCTGGGCTGCTTCTAACTCGGATACTTTTCGTTCAAGGTCCGCAACCCTCGCTCGTAACTGCTGGGCTTCTTGCTCAAGTCGTTGTTTTTCTTGCATGGCTTGTTGTTTCTCTGACGCTAATTTCTGGCACTGATCCGCCAGCAGCGCCTTTGCATACGCGAAACTTTTCAGATCCTCCGACAGGTGCATCAGCGCGTAATTTTGCTCCATGTTTATTTCCTCCTTTTGGATATTTTGTATATGAAAAAAGACCCCGAAGGGCCGTTTTTCCGACGTGCTTTTAGAACAAAAGGTGCGTAGACCAGTTCATTTGATATTCCTGTATTTGCCCCGCCGCGATATTGTTGCTTTGGATCGTCGCATCGGCTATATTCTCACCGGTGATCGTGCCCTGAGCAATGTTATATCCGGTGATCGTGGCCTGACCGATTTGTTGTCCGTTAATCGTTCCGACCGTGATATTGGCGGCATTTAAATTGATAACATCTATATCGCTCGCGTCTATGGTACCTGCGGTGAGCTTACTCGCAGTCATAGACACGATCTTGGCGTCTGTAATGCTGGCGTCTGCGACTTGTTGTGTCTGTACTGCCGAGTCCGCAATGAGTGCAGTGGTGATCGAGCCCGTCTGGATATTGGCGGTCCCTACCGAGGCTTCTGCCAACTGAGCATTCGTGATCGCGGCATCTTGAATTTGTGCAGTGCCGATAGAGGCATCAGCTATCTTCGCGGTCGTGATCGCACCGTCTTGGATTTGCGCGGTACCTATGGCCGCGTCTGCTATGTTGGCTTGTGTGACAACGCCGTCACCTAATTGGGAAGTCGTGATCTGCCCACTGATTTGGGAGAAATTCAAATCTCCTGCTGTCAACAGCTGTTCGCCGTTTAAGTTGAATTCAGAGGCAATG
The DNA here is from genome assembly GCA_963788285.1 of uncultured Alicyclobacillaceae bacterium. Classification (GTDB taxonomy): domain Bacteria; phylum Bacillota; class Bacilli; order Alicyclobacillales; family Alicyclobacillaceae; genus Alicyclobacillus_A. The sequence continues at coordinate 35,145 of CAWBGB010000015.1, read as the reverse complement.
ATATTGACGCTACCTTGGAAGTGTGCGGTCAAATTATTGGGCGTGGTCGTCGTTGCAGGATTCCAGTTTGGATTTACGGACGTCATATCCAACGGGGATGAATCCTGTCCGACGATGATATAGCTTCCGTCCGGAAAATGAAGCTCATAGTGCCCTTCTTTGTTCACTACATGGTAGATACCAGACTCGTGGAGAGACACTTTCATTCCGACTTCGGACACGTTTGTCTGTCCATTTAGGGTCGTTAGAAACCCGAGGACAACCGGACGGTTTGCGCGTCCATTAAGGTGACCAACAACGCACCAAACGTCCTTTCCTCCACTGGAAACAGGCTGGTCATAGACCCCATTCGGAACGGTCAACGGAAGAGCTTGATCTATCGTAGGGAAATATACTTCCCCGACCTGACTCCCCATCGACCACGAAAGGACCGGAACATTGGTATACTTCCCACCTTGGCCTCCGGTTCCACTGAGCGCGACATCCACTGTTCCGTTTTCTGGATGGACTTGGATAACCTTGGCTAGATATAATTGTGTTGCGTCTAGGTACGGGTTGTACGCCAGGTTTGCTCTGTTTGTGAGAGATGGGTCTACGGAATACGTAAACATCACCCCCTTCGAGAAAAATAAGGAGGACAGGTAATTGGTATACTTTATCGTTTTTTTAATCGGGGTTGCCCTCTATGTAAACAGGAGACAACTTAGTGCAGATGTCATTCGACAGCAGATCTATGTTCGGTTCGGTCGTATGAGAAAAAGCGGAATACTGGCTCTGATTTTCGCGGTGTTTTTCGTTTATTACACGTACAAACAAGTGAGCATTTATGGACCAGGTCAGTTTTCTGCTTTTATTTTTGGCCCCCTTTTCGGGGCATCCTTTTGGACTATAATTGCGTGTTCTGTTATCGGAGCATTTACGTCCCCGTTGGTATCTTTGATCTTGTTCCTTGTAGCAGCATTCGAGTGCGGAATACCTAGCATGTGGGGATACGCATACCTCATTCTAGCCGCCATAAACTTTTTTGAATGGAAGCGTAAGTAGGCCACCGTGTTCATCACAGTGGCCTTCCTCTTACTACTCCCAACGTCGCCTGCCAAGATTGAGGATAAACATATGTGTGAGCGACGGTAGATAGGTAAAATTCCTCATTCCACTCTGGCACCTTTGCGTAATTCCCAATGACCAGATCTTCGCTTCCGTGTACCACCAATTGCCCGCTTTTGAACTTGGCGTTGTCTTGCATGACAGACATGAGCCATTCGTTCAAGTCTGAGGCGAGATTTATCAAAGCTGTGTTCGGCTGACTTGTATTTGAACCTGTGTATGGATTGAGCCAAGGACTGTCGACAATGAGCGGTCGTGTACCATATAGGTTCTTGTCATAGGTCAAAACACCGTTATTCTTGGCGACCACAAATGTCGGCTGAGTCACGCCAATCTGTTCCCGTTGCGTCTCCCCATGTCAGATAGTACGTATACACGTCGGTATCTGTGATTCCCAACGTTGATGATTGGATATTCACTTCCGGAATCGTAATGGACGGAGAAAGGTTAGTACCTGGACTCGGAGTTTTACCGTCATAAGTGTGGTATGGCGTCACTCTGGCAACCATTTCAGGGTATGACTCTGTTTCTCGAATGAATAACTCGCCGAAAGGAGGAGACGCATAATACGAGAAGAAGTTCCAGTAACTACCCTGATAACCGAGCATATTCCCCGCATTGATGCTCACTTCATAGTCCGGAAAGTCCACCGATAAATTTAAACTTGGGATGTTGGATAATCCCTTGCTTTTTAAGCCTGAGAAGATTGGATCGACCAAAACTTTGAATGCGTTTTGAAAGAGTTGGTTCAGTGTTTCGACGCCAGTATTGAGCCCTTGATTCAACATGTAGTAATCAAGACCGAGCGTTTGCTGTTCCGCCGAATTGGCTATGTTCTGCGTCCAAAGGTAAAGTATTTGCCAGTCCAATAAGAGCTTAGAGTAATCACGGCCTTGAATGACTACTCGCGGTTCAGATGGTCCACCAGTCTGACCAAACTGTGTGGATATACCTACATAATCCACGAATCCCCTCATGATCACGGGCAGTTGCCCGCCAGATGTTGCTCCTGTTGCGGAAGCTTGGATTTCGATGTAATCCATCGGCTGTATTTTGTCGGCCCACGTTCCGCTGCTGTCACTATTTGCTGTCAGGTAAATTGAAAATGAACCCTGTGGCTGTGAAATGTCCTTTTGAGTGGTCCACTGAACCACATCATTGGTCAGATTATAAGATTGACCGCGCCATGTTCGCGCGGTCACCTGCATTTTTGGATGAAAGTCTTGCCACTGTAGACTCAAATCGGTCTCACCGTCCCACGAGACGATGGAATTGCAGATTGAATCTTTGTCCCGATACCTTGGACAATGGCGTTTATCGTTGCCGAACCAAGTTCCATCTGATTGCTTCCTACTTGTGTGAATTGAGACGATGGAGCCGCCATCGAGGACGATTGCGATTGTGACGTAAGACCCAGCGCTTCACCAGCACGCAGATATAGGCTCAATGCTCGGCTTCTCTGCGTTGGCGACTCTGGGATGATAAACTCTGGACCTTCTTCGGCAATCCACGCCAGTTGTTTTTGTGTCACTTCTCCGCCAACGGCATAGCCTTTCAACAATTGGCTGTATATTTGTTCCGCATTGCTTTCTCTGGTAGCGAGAGCCGCACCAGGTCCGGCCTTTTCAAATCCTTCCTCGAAGTACACCGCGGCTTGTTGAGGCGACATTTTATTCAAAGCTGAAACGCTGACATATTGCCCTGAACTTATCTCCTTCCACAGATAACCCAGTTGTGCTTGTAGCGAGCTAGGAGACAGATGATTCGCTGCCGCATATTGATCAAGATCCGTTAGTCGAGAACCTAGCCACTGTGCAATACCATAAGCTCCGCTTGATGGATTTTGAGCAGTTGAGATGAAATTTGACTCCTGCTCAAGATTGCCCATGATACCAGCGATGGCCGAGTCACTAAGACCTTTGCTGGCTAAGAAATTTGCAATTTTCTGTTCATTGCTATTTCCCGTCAAGCTCGTCGGCGCTGGACTACTACTGCCGCTATTTCCGCCAAACCCGAAGAAATTCTCGATATCTTTCCATACCGATTGAACTCCATTCCACAACGACGAAAAGAAACCGCCACCACTTGAACTATCAGATCCTGATGTTGGGTCATACACGTTTCCGTTGTTGTTTGCGGTGGACAGACTGGAGTCTGACGAATTACCAGGCATAGTCAACTGATTGATTCTCAATTGATCAATTGTCATCGTGGAAATGGACCAAGTGTCTCGTGACGATTTAGACGCTTGTCGAACCTGTTCATTGTGGGACTGGTGTGCCTGTGTATGCGCGTCTATTGAACTGTTTGGCGGTGGAGCAAGTGGTTGTTGACTTGGACCATGCAACAAATCATAAATTCCGCCACCGATTTTGGAGCCGAGCCACGAACCCGCTATCGACGTCGCAATGTCCAACCCAGGTATCGGAACAAGCGCACCCAATGTGCCGCCAATTAAAGAGCCAGCGCCTTCTGCTGCGGATTGTCCCCAACTTTGTCCTGACTCTTTAGCACCTAAGACCGTAAGTGCAGTACCAATCAAGGGAATCCTCTTTGTTAAGTCTCCAGCCAACGAAGTGACTTCTGCCAATGAACCTGAATCTTGGACTAAGTTACCTATGCGTGCGCCTGTTTCGCGTACAAATGAGCCTGCACGTTCAACACCGGAACTGACCGCCTCACTCGCTGAACGAAGACCGCCAAGAATTCCTCCGCTGTCGTTAAGCCCTGCAAATTGTTCACTTTTTCCAAGTCCGCTGAGGTAAGAACCAATACTTTTAGCGTCTGAAGCTATCGCGCTACCAACAGACTTAAATCCGCCCTTAATTCCTCCGCCTCCAAACATTCCACGGAGGAAAGTACCTCCGTATCGAGACATACCAATAGATCCGAGACCTGCCAAAGCTAAACTGCCGCCGAATCCAAGCGAATTGAAGGCAATGCCCGGGAATGCCAACCAATATCCTGCACTAGACTGCTGAACTTGCCGATTTGCTTGAGCGATTTGGAGTTGGTCATACGTTGAATACCAATCCTGTTGGTTGTTTTTCGTGGATTCCTCGCCGTTGAACAAGTTTTTGACGCCAAGTAACGCCTCGGCATTGTTGATGGAGCTGGCTTGTCCCGTACCGTATTGCAGGAACGCGGCTTTAGCCAATTGATCGTTACCAAAGGTCTTGTTCAGGTAGTTCTCTTCCGCTTGTCCAACCGTAATATTCGTACCCGTAATCTTGGCATTCGGGCCTTCCTGCATCAATTGCATCCATTCAAGCGGGTTGTTGATCTTTCCGCCAGAGGCTTGATAAATGGCTGCACCGATAAAGGCTTGAGCCGTCTGATTCGGGGACATCATACCACCAGCGAACTGGTTGTGCATCTGAGCCCCGTTCATGCCCTGCAACGCTTGGATACCCGTGGCGTTCATTTGCGTCAAGGTGTATGCGATGCCCTGAGGATTGGCAATCGTGGGGTTCATTGCGGCGATGTTGCTCGCGACATCCTCATACTCAGTCGCAACTTCACCTTGACGCCCCAGCATATGCCCATTGACAGCCATATTGCTGATCATGTTCTGGAACTGGCTAGTGCTCATTTGTGCGGTTGCTCCAGATGTGATGCCTAACGTGGCAGAAGTACCCGTGATCTGGGTGGCCTGTTGATACGTGAGTCCGTTTTGTAACGCAAAATTCGCGGTCTGTCCGACCAGTTGCGCCAATCCATTTTGACTCAGATTACCGAAGGACTGCGTAAGCAGTGTTGCGGATTGTGCGGACTGTTGCAGGATTTCCCCAAACTGAGCACCCGCAGCGCTGACTTGTTTGCGGAAGTCCTCCACGTCATGACCAGCCAATTGAATGGAATGGGCCAATTGGTCGAACGGCTGTGAACTCTGCTGCCACATCTGATATCCCTGTTCAAACTGGTTGGCAGTATAGTTCGCAGCCATTCCGACACTGAGAAATGGCAGGTAACGTGCGCCCAGAGAACCAATAGCCGCTCCAAATTCTGAGGCCAGAGCAGAGTTCGTCTGCGACTGATACTGTTCCTGTGCTTTCTGGTTCAGATCATTAGCCTGTTGTGTGTAGTAGTCCTTGTATACCTCGTAGAAATGCTTTTCAGCGTTTGGATCGGGTGTTTGTCCTTTCCATCCAATCGATGCATTCTTAAATTCTTCAAAGGCTTGTTGAATCTCTTCTGGGAAGCTACTTAAATTGTTCCCAACATGATTGAAAAAGTCCGAATACCATTGAGAAGAATAAGGTTGAGCCTTAGATCGAAATCCCGTTTTTGGCATTAGGGACTCGGGAGTAATTGTATTTGGCCCCATCATGATTCCGAATAAACTTGGTGCAAATTTCCGAAGGAATGAATCCATGAATTGATCCATCGTGGATTGCCCGGACCCTGAGGCCATTCCACCCGATGCCCTCTGCGCAGAGCGAAGAACAGTCATGGCCGGAACAAAGACTTGCTGCTCGTAGTTCTCCAGCCCTTGCACTGTTGATAGGTCATAGCGTTGTCCAGCCGTCGATGCCGATGAACGATGCCCTCCTGTTCCAGAACCAGGTTGAGATGAAGCACCAGCCCCAACCCCCGAGGCGAATCCGCCGACTTCGGGGGAAAGGGACGAGATACGTGGTTGCCACTTTTGAAACTCTCTAGTGATTCGCTGTGCCCGTTCTTCTATATCTCTCAAAAAGCCCTGTAGGTCTTTTAATCCTTGGTCTTTAAGCTCGGTGCGAATACTGAAGGTATGTTCACTCATCTTTATCCCACCCCAATTCCGCCGGAGTCACGGGTTCGCCTTTCTCAAACTGTTTCAGGAGTTGCTTGGCTTTGTATAGGAACTCACTGCTTGGCCCTGGTTTCTTATTGCCTCTCAGAATATCGGTCAACTCGTAGTACGCAAGGACTTCAAGTTCAAATTCCCTAGATGTCATCTTCTCCAGACGTGGATCATGCGCAGGGATTTGATAGAGGTATCGGTATATAAACTCCCAACTGTTAGCCTTGTCCCTGACCCACTGTGCCTTCTTGTTCTCGTCCTGCCACTGAGTCTCGAAAGGATTCGAGCCATTTGTTTACCTCATCATAAATAGAGTTCATGATGTGGAACGGAAGTTGACCAAAATCAACGCCTTGAGGTTGTTCACATATCTGATTCAGAAGGGCAATCGACTGGGAAAAAGAAAACGCGACGCCGATGCCGTCAGACACCCCGCCGCGCAGTTCCCTTGCCTTTAGATCTACTTGAACAAAGTCTATTGCGTTTGGCAATCGGAAAATGTACGTCACGCCGTCTTTCGTAATTTGTTTTCGTGTTGGATCCACGTTTTCATCTCCCCATCGTTATGATTAAGTCCATGCCATAGAGTCGCGGGCTACCCACGAGCAATTTATCGTAAGGATATCCGTGCCTGGAACCTGTACAGCGTCTTGGTTGTAGTAAGCATCCTGGATGTAGTAAACGGTTCGACCGTTTTGGTCCACGACTTCCATGTCATACGTTCCGGCTGTCACCTGGTCAGAAAGGGATCCGCTTGGGACAATGGACAATTGTGCAAGAGACTTTCCTGAGTTTGATTGTCCCTGCAGCGGGACCATGTTAGTGGCCGTTACTGTGATGCTTGCCTGTGTAACAGGTGCATCTACCCACAATGGGCTTCCCACTTGATAGGTCGGTCGACGGTTGACGTTGCGCGTAATTGATAAGGTTTCTACGAATCCGACCAATTGACCATTAATCCGGATTAACACGTTATTGCCGGTATAAATCGGTGCCTGAGTTACCGTTCCCGTTGCCATCTAAACCCCCCCTTTCTCACGATGCCGCGTTAATTGCAGACGTTTGGATAGCAACCGGTGTGAGCGTCAGCACAATGTAGTTAGCTGGCACATCTAATGCCGCTTGTGCAGTTCCATAAATCGTGTTTCCACTACCCGTTAACTGCACGTCTGTCTGTTGCGGTTGAGCAGCTAAGTAGCCTTGGTTGTACCAGTAGGTCAATCGAGACAGGACCGCCGACGCCGCGCTTGCCACCGTGACAGGCGTTACAGGCTGCCCACAGAATTGAGCAAGCACCTGATTGAGGTCAGCACTGATGATGTCGGCCACCAGTCCGGTCGAGTTCTCTACTTTGTCGTAAGGCTGACCTTGAAGCCAAGTGGTACGGTCTTGTGAAACCACGACAGAACCGCTCTGGTTGGGTGCAAGCACAATAACACCGCCAGCGAGCCCTTGACTGACCATACTTGGCGTGACAAATTGCCCGCATCCATAGCTGTGGATGGGTTGCTGCGTCAATGCTTGATATGGAGTCGTAGCGGCACGTTGTCCCATGATCTGAGCAGCGACGAGATATGGTGCCATCGTTGTGATGTTGCCGTTATAGTCGGTCAAGATTTGTTCGGGCCATACAATACTTGTCCGGTTGCTGTTTAGCACCTCCGCTTGTGCCATCTCCGAAGACAACTGCTGACCAGAAGTATCTCCGACATAGCCGCGACGTGGCTGTCCGATGGACGCCATGTACTGACAGTGAGCATCATTCATTTGCCAGAGCGTATAAGAAGGAGATACAGGAGAGATGAGAGAGACGCCCACAACCGTTTGGGCGGTCGTATATGCATTCTGCCAGTCGGAGTTTGATGCCGTTGGAGTGTTTCCGCCAGATGCGTATGTCCACGCAGTAGATGTGCCTAGACCAGTAGCGTTCGGCTGACGCACCGCCGTGAAGTACAGGTTCTGTTGGTTAAACATCCGCACTACGGCCGTGACATTGGCATACAACGTCGTGGGACTAGATACACTCGTGCTAATTGGCAAATTGGACACATTGTCGAATAGGGCACCAGTCGGGTCGTTTGCATTCGGATCCTGGACAGTCGCCACAATTCCGCTGATCTGGTTGAGTTGGTTGACCAACTGCTGGACCGTGACAGTGTTACTGAGAGGGATACTAGCGAGCGTCACGCTTGAGCCGCCCGACGTTGCAGATACCGTGAAGTTGGTATCTGTGACAGTGACCGTAGGATTCGTGTCAGTTCCTGTATAAGCGATACTCAAAACAGGCAGGCATACGTTATCGATAATCTGAGTTTGGAACGTCTGTCCGCCAGGTCCAACAAAGTCTGTACCTTGTAGAATCTTGTACCCTTGCGTCGTACCCGTCTGAATCATCCATTTGGACGAGTTTGCGATACTACCATAGCTCGTTGTGGTCAGTGCAATCTGTGGGTTGGCTCCAGCCGGATCTTTGATAGTCGACGTAGCTTGTGTAGCTTGCTCAGGACGAATTACCGTCAGTTGGTTAGGACCGTTCGGTGTAACTGAGTTTAATGCGAGTAGAGCTGCTTGCAGCAGATCGCCGCCTTTAAGTACCTGAATGGCCTGAGCAGGACTGGAAATTGGAATCGGTGTGTTTGGTTGTCCATCATATGCAGGACCAATTAACAACATTCCTAGACCGTTGGAGGTTGTCTGACCTACGAAATTGGCATCGTTGATATCCACGGTCACACCAGGGCTTGCCATGTATACCCCGTTCACATAGGGCATCTAACGCCCACCTCCTAACTAGGGATTTCATTTTCAAACTCCCGAAAGGCTTTAATCCACTCTGAATGCGTGCGTTTGATATTTCCGCTTGCCATGTGGCGTTTAGCGAAGGCTGCAAGAAGCTCACGCTTTCCTTCTGTACGCTCAATGTGGTTGCAGAAGTCGTCCAAGTGCATCTGAGCTTCAACCGCATAGGATTCTGCTGTCTGTTTGGTTTCCTGTTCCACCTGTGTCTGTTCATCTTTCTTGTCCTTAGCCATGTACATTCACCACCTTTATTCCGTCGGTACGAGATTCACGGTTGCTGATACCACGGTGTCAGCAGGCAACGGCGACCATGTATCTTGGTGCTGACATGCCAAAAAAACCGTCCTCATATACGGGAAGACGGAAGTCTTTCAGGCTATCTGGAACTGGTCGTAAAGGGCTTAGGCTTATACGCTGATTCTCAAATCCGTATTGCGTCTCAAGGATGAGACGGTTCATGAGAAGTGCCCATTTTGCAATGGCTTGTGTCCATAGAAGCCAGTTTTGGTTGGGACCGAACACATGCAGTGCGTAGTTGTCCTCAAAGGTTGTCCCGTACTCGAAGTTGCCGCCCGTTTGATTCATCAAACTACCGACATATCTCCGATTGGGTACCTCTTGGCTCTGTTCTGTGGTAATCGCGATTTGTGGTGCTTGCGTAGGCTGCAAACTGTATCCGATGATGACAGGCACCTGATTGGACGGATTAGACCACCATGTGATGATCTCTTGTTGGTGTTCCGGTGTCTCCGCAGCGAAGATGTCTGGTACGAACGTTGATAGATTGCTGCGAAACAAGTTAAGCGCCTGTAGGACAACGGTTTGCAGAGTTCGTTCACCTAGGCTAAGCAATTCCGATCACCTCCGACCATGCCGCCTCCAGTCGTACATCTATCCACGGAATAACTTCCTGTCTTACGGCGTCTGTCACGGGGTTTCCGGGTATGCCGGGATGCCACCATGACTCTGGCGGAGACTTTTCAGAAGCAGTACGGAATGTCATGAACCCTGCGCCTTTCATCTTCACCATGCCGCTGTACTTGTTGTACTTACGTACATACCCCGTCTTAGACACGCTCAAAGACGTGAGAGTGCTCGGCATCTGAGGGAAGACGCCACGGCCCACCGCCGCCTTCACCCCATCGATAGAGGTTCCGTTCGACGCCTAGTGCATCGATGTATTGACCGATAATCTCGGACATTTCCAGTTGGTCAGCCATAGCACCGATTTTTCCGGGCATCTTGTTTCTGTCGTGAAAAAACGGAACGATGACATACCACGTTCCGTCTTTAGCCACGCGATGTTTAGGACCTGAATAGATAGCGGGCTTCATGTCCCATGGTTCCTTACCACGCTCGATATCAGACAAGTCGGGAGTATTGATGACAACATTAAGCTCTCCGGGCGTGTTGTAGGTTACATGAGGGTCTTTCATGTTCACAGGGCCTGTCATACCCGGCAAGAACCGCGCCCGTGAGTGCTTTTTCAAAGACGTCCGACACCATTTGTCCCGTACTTCTCATCGCATTTCCCACGGGCTTGAAATCAAGTTCTTCCCGAATCTTTGGGATGTCAAACACGATGTCTATCATGCGAGAACACTTCGCAAGTCAGCGTTAATCTCACCAGACGTATAGGAAATGACGTTGATTTGCGCATCCGTGAACAGTCCTTGGAACAGATAGAATCCGGGCTGTGTGATGTCGGGTGATGTAGCTGGGCCGCTTGGCCTTAGAATCGGGACAAGTGGGTACAAGGTCTCCCCGTCAATACTCGCCTCGAAATGGACAGTGGCCGAAAAGTCTCCTGACACTAAAACTTGGTGATACAACTTTCCAGCTACCACGAGACCTACCGCATCATGAGGATCAATGTTTTCTGTGATAGGTACAGGCTCAACGGGGCCAGTAGCATTAGCCCCATTTGCCAGCGTAACGTTAATGATCTTTCCTGCGCGTGAGAAATAAGACGTCATGAGATCGTTGAGATTGGCGGTTTGTGTCACTGGCAATTAAACCACCTCACTCAAGTGCCTTTTTGCGCCGATTGCGCTTTGGCTTTTCATCCTGAGATTCGTCCTGAGTCTCAGCCTCGGTATCAGTATCAGGTGTCTCTGGGACATCCGCTGTCTTCTCGTCTTCCTCGACAATCGAAAATGGACCCGGAACACTGGTCACATACTTGGCGATTTCTTTGTCAACCTCGGCTTCCCCGTTTGCGTCGAATTGAAAGCAAAAAGGAGCAGAAGCCCCCGGAAGTTGGCCACCATGCCAACCGCCAGGGACTCCGCCTTTGATCTTGGTCATATTTGCCCACCTGTTTCCTTAGATTTGTTGTCCAGGCAAGCCAGACGGATTCAGACGCCCGATGTTCTTGACGAGATACATACGTTGGGGAGCCTTGACGACCAGTGCATGATACAGCAGGATCAACCATTCGACCGTGGTGCTCGTGATAGCGAGCGGCCATTTCAGCATCGGCAGCATCTGTGCAATGCACAGGTTGCTCGGCGTGCGGTCCACGAGCACAATCATGCCAGATTGCGGACGAAGATCGTTCGATCCGTAAAGGTAACGGACGGCTGGTTGTATGCGGTGATTGTCGCGATACAACCCGTTCCTTCGTCATACGGATTGTCTGTCCGTACCGCGATAGATACGGAAGAACGTCACCGTATTGCCGTTGCTCGGACCCGGGTTGATGGTCATGTTGACAACCTGACCAGGCTGGACCGTCACGCTACCGAGGTAGGTCGCCTCAGACTCACCGGATTCATTGCCAGCCGATGCCCAGTAGTAGTAGGTGCCAGCGTCGGACACTTGGGCCAGACGATTGGGAAGCACTCAGGAAGTTCGAGGTCTGACCAGTACCCGGAGCCGCAGCCGTAGGAGCCGTGCCGACCTGCGGAGCCGCTGGAGCCTGTTGGCTTGCTTGCAGAACAGGTTGGTCAGTCGTACCTGCTTGGTTGAGGAACAAGTCATAGGTGAACGGAATGAAACCGAAGTTGGACTGGTAGCCAGCCAACGGAACACCAGGCGTGTATCCGCGATCCGGATTCACCGCCACCAGTTGTTTGAATTCTGTCACCAGACGCAGTTTAGCAAGGTCCTCAAGTACCTGCGGCTTCATGAACGCACGTACATTCCTGAACGAGGTCAGGAAGCCTTGTTGTGCCAATTGACGACCGATGGTTTCAAAGTAGGAGAAATCGAACGGTGCGCCCTGCATGTCGAGGATGTTCTGACCTGGTGTGTAGTTATTTGGAATTTGGTTCGCTTGGCTAGTGCCGACATACTGAGTGCCGTTCTCCAACGCAAGATACAAACCGTCATAGTTCACGATGTTACCGTATGAGTCCGGAATGCTGTGGTCGCCCCAGATGAAGTTGCGTTCAATACGAGCCAGCAGTTGCATTGCGCCGTCCCGGTTTTCTTCTTCAACAGGGTCGACTTGAGCACCGCCTAGCTGGCCAGTCAACGCCATTTGGTGCGTAATACCACGCCGGACACCGAAATACCGAACGTAGATCCCGTTACGGCTGAATTGCGCGGTTCCGCCCATCGGGGTACCACCTTCAACGAAGGCTGGCATACCGCGATCATCACCGTAACTCAGACGGTCGTTCCATTCGTAGTAGGGTTGGATACTCGGGACTCTTTCAAACCAGTTCCATTTGACGAAGTGTTGCTCTTCATACAGAACACTGGTCATCGTAGCGTCCAGGTTTTGCAGACGAAGCGGAGTAGCATCGCCGAATGAACCACCGAGGTTTTGCGTAGCCATAGCTTTCGCCAAGTCCGCTACCGTTGCGTCACCTCGGAAAGTAGGTCCGAAATAATCCCGGCCAGCACTGAGCGACTTCTGCAAGTTCTGGTCCGTGTACAAACGTGAACCATAGGCAGCTTGGTCATAAGAAGCCCAATACCCCGGCATACCAGTTGCAATGGGGTAAAACTCTTCCCATGCGCGAAGATGTGCGTCACCAGTGACTTTCTTGAACGCGGGATCGCGCCAACGAGTAGACTTGATAAGTTCGTCATAGGTCTTAGGAATAACACGACCAGACTTGCTAATACGTTGTGCAGTCGGAATATGACCAGCCTGTGCCATTGCAAGGTTCATACCCGAGATGTCGCCATATTGACCGTCAGCAATATACGGTTCCGATTCGTAATAGCGGCTTGTTCCGATGTTAGCTAATGCATTTGCTCCAACTGTGTAGCTTGCGTTAGACAATCAAATCGCCTCCTCATCAAAGTCCAAGGGCCTGACGTTGTTCAGGGGAAAGTGCGTCTTCTACCCACTGATCAGCTGTCAGGCCCTTTGCCATGTAGTTGTCGAAGTCTGCAAGCATACGTGGATCGACGATGTCATTGACCATTGCTTTGGTCAGCTTCTCGCGAACCATCGACTTGCTGAGTTTTGGCGCGTTCTCTTGCTTCTTTGCTTGGGACTTGGCCATATGCTCAACATGCGCTTCCGGACTCAGATGACCAGTTGCGGGGAAGTCAGCAGGCTGCGAAGCAAGCGCGTCCAGTTGACGCTGCATGGTCGTGTTGGCACGCAGCAACGCAGCTTGAGCAGACAGGCTCTTTTGGAGCATTTCCTGTGTCTTCTTGAGAGACTTCTCAAGCGCGGATACTCTGCGTTCGGATGCCTCCAGATAATCGCCTACAACATCTGCCATCTGTTCCACCGCCGGGTTAGCGTCGAAGAATTCAGCGTCAAAACCAGTGGACTTAATCAAATTCCCGTAGAAGTCTTCACGCAGGGACTTCTTCACGCCCGGACGTACCCGGCGGCCCATGTTGGTGATGATGGTCTCATCATCGCCATCGCCTTGTTCTTCTGGGATATCTTCCTCTTCACCGTGGATATCGTCATCGTCGTCTTTGATATAGCTGTCCTGGCTCTCACGAATGGCGCGAGTAGCGGAGTCTTTGGACTTCCGAAGTTTTTTACCGCAGTTATGGCAGAACTTCTGAGACTTCTCGACCTTCGCTCCACATCCGCGACATTTTGCGAGGTCTTCTTCGTCTTCATCCTCATCTTCGTCGTCGATTTCTTCCTGTTCATCGCGACCGCGCTTGGACTTGTCCATTTCCTCGCGATTATCGCGTTCCTTTTCCTCTTCAGATTCGGATTTCTCCAATTCGTCAGGCTCGGCAGGAAGATCGTCGTTTCCTTCCTGAGCCTTGTCCATCTTGCGTTTGCGGGACTTCTCAAGAGACATGTAGGATTTGTATGCCTCTTCGAGTTCCGCCAACGGATCACGCGGTTTGTCCATTCTCATTCCCTCCTTGGAATTGCATGAAAATACGCCTGAGCAGATTTCTTGCTTGCTCTGGCTTCATATGCTTGCAAGCCACAAGGTGCCTGAACATGCCTTTTGCCCCATCGAAAAAACGACCCGTCAAAGGGTCGTAATGATGTCCATTGCAGTTCCCCCATAGGACGTCTGTCACGCCGCTATCGAGGTCTTGCATTAGCATTGGAGTGGCATTCCCTGTAGCCATGCTACGTGCCAATGACTTGTACAATTTGGCCCATGTGAATGGATTAACTGGCTCATGAGTTAGAGCCAATTGGTCAACCGTGCATTTGTAGATGTCGTCGCCTCGAAGGTCGTTGACATCGCCTTGCACGCTCCATCCAATGCGCCGTTTGGCGACTGGATTATTCTCTATTGCTTGCATGAGACGCCAAAGATCATCTGCATCCTCGACACCTTCATAGAGCATCCCGACAACCTCAAGGCCGAGTTCGCCGTTTTCCGTCTCGACAATCCCGGCATCAAACGGCTCACCAAGAAGGTCTCCGGCCTCTCGTAGTGATTCCAATTAAAAAAGCCACTATCGAGTAGCGGCTGGAAGTTGATACCCTCTTGTCTGATTCTCTGGCCTTGAAGGTCTGTGTCTGGTGTCGACGCAATTCCGTATATGAGACGAACTTTAGCTCCATGCAAGCGTTCCTCCGCCCGTTTGACGAGAGGAATGTATAGGTCAAAACCAGGCTTCTTCACAGCGTCACCGCCTTTAAGAGAAGTAGACGGTGACAGTACCTGTCGCATTCGCGTTTACCTGAAATGTCACTTGCCCGTTTTCATACGTGATAGATTCGACTGTCGCTCCTACTGGACCAGTAATGGACCAGCGCTTGGGAGACTGAGGCCACGTAACAGGCGCTGTAGTGACCGCTGTCCCTGCCGTCGTAATTTCTGCAGATGCTGTCCCGTTGGAAAACGGTTCAACAGCATTCGGGTCATATCCGACCTGCTCAGGCACAGGAGCGCCGGTCAACGGGTCGGTCCCTCCGCCAACAGCCCCAACTTGCAAAGCACGAATGATGCTTCCAAGTTGGGATTGGAACGGAACTTGCCCGAGGCGTCGGTTCAGATTTTGCTCGTTATAAGAGCTAATCGCCACCTGCTTTCACCACCTTGTTTTTGTTATTTTTGGGTGGACGGATAATGCTATCGCATTGTCCATCACCACCTTTCACGAGACTTGATTAAGGTTGTTGCAGTGTTGGAAGTCCGAAATTCAGAACGACGTGTCGTTTTCGTAGAAGTACCTTTGAGCCCATTGACTGCCCACGTTCAAAACGAGGCATAGGCGGGATATATACCACCCACTCATATTGGGCGCGATATTTAACGCTGTAGTACGTTCCCTGAGGAGGTTGATACGTGGCATTAGACCAATCAATCAATTTCCCATTCACCGTGACTCCTGAATCCGTATAGGAGGTATATGTTCCGGATATCGGATCTACGGTGTATATGTCGCCAAGTTCAGAGGCGTTGTAGTACAGCGTATCTGTAGGTCCTGCCCCACGTATAAGGACTTGACCTTCGAACGTCCATGTATGTGGGTCGTCTGCAAAAACGAGCAGATCCAGCGGTGATAATGGTCCGGGAGACCACGGGTCGGAAGACCAGACGAGATCGGAAACATCAAGCTCGAAGCCGATGTCCAATAACTGTCTGTCCTGAACGGCATTGGACACGATACCCCGTATTAAGGTCGGCGGATTCGGATAGAAACGCCCTAGACCGCCACACACAGCACACGCCGTGTTCGCTTGTGACATGTCGCTCGGAGCGTTCGGATCGGAGCCACACGCGCATATCTGGCCTTGATACCAATACGCCGTATCCCCGTGTTCTAGGAAAAACGACTGGTCGGCAAAGGTATCAAGTTGACTGGTCGGCCATGGCACGACTCACCACCTCCCAGGAATCGTGTCCCGGTTTCGCGCTGGCATCATGTGGCCTCGTGCCCATTCAATAGCCCGTGACACGTCCGGGTGTATCTTGAGCACGTTACACCTCCGACACGCTACCGCCGGAGCCCCAACGATCTCGACTTCACTAGGCATCGATGCAGGAGGCTGTTCGATGGTCTGCGTTGGCTGTCTCCTGTCGCCTGTGTATTGGACTTTTACCGCTTTTCGCGTGGTATCGTCCCATCCTTGGATGAGCGTGTTAAACTCCACTTTCCGCATCTTCGCGCCGCATTTTGGGCACATCAAAAAACCACGCTGTTCAAACAGCGCGGATTCATCTTGAGTCATGGTATTCATCGTTACACCACCACGAATTGTGGACCAGCACCACGTTTCCTCAGTTTCAGCAGGTTACTTCCCTTTCCGTTATCTAGGTTCGGGCCATGAACCCACTTGGCATATTGGTTAGCGAGTTCTGCCCAAGGATAACCGCTTTGGTATGACACGCTACCTGACACACCATCACGTGATGTGCTTCGGCTTGCCAGTCCTCCAGCATAGGCTTGTCCAACCTGCACAATCGCGTCATAAGCGGCTTTCTTGGCAATGAGTTCACGCACAGGCGCGTGGAGTTCGCTGTCGTCTCGTAGACCTGAAATTATCCAGTAGTTCCAAAATGATGGAATGTGATTGTAGATATAGAGGAATTGCAGCATTGCCGACTCATAGAACTGCCATGTGACGACAGCGCCGTTGCTCGGTACCAGTTCTACTTCGCCATTGACCTCATTCCACACTATCCAGTCGAGAGTTACGTCCAGCGTCAGCGTCGAATTGAAGTATCCCGTAAGATTTAGGACTTTGAGCAGTCGATTGTATGGGAGGACGACGCTCATCCACCGCATGAAGTCTCTAGGACGATAGTACGAAACAGGTATGCCCTTCTTATCTGCCCATCCGCTGTACACGTTGGTTTCAGGACCGTTTGCCAGCGTGTCTGGGTCTGTGGCGATGTACGTGGGCTCGGCAAAGTAGAACAGGAACGACTCGCAGTAATCCTGCGCCATTTCAATGATTTTGCGTAGATAGTTGTCATCCATCGGCAACGAATCGATAATTAACGACTCTGCAACACTGGCAGACGGTAACTGCTGAGGCACAACCTTGACCATGATGTAATCGCTCTGTGTCTTGTTTAGCAGCGTATACGTGGCGATGTTCGGGTTATTGATGCTCACAGGCGTTCCGCCATCCCAAGAAAGCGTAGGCGTGACACCAGCCGTGTAAGCGAGTGAGAACACGCCCTTGTGATGCTGCGGAGGAACATAGGTAACTGTCACACCAGTTACCTGTTGCGGCTGCATCACCAATCCCTGTTGTGCCGACTGATTGAACGGAACGCCGTGGCACCACTGATATTTGAGTTCATCCACGCTAACCAACGCCACATAGAAATTCTGGCTTGTTGCGGTTGGACCTGTGCTACTTGTCACCTCGACGTTGTACCAGCCGTGGCGAGCAATCCTGAATCCATAGGAGTCCGTCGCCGTGCGTAAATCAAAAGGGACCGTAATCGGCCCCTGATTTGCGGTGAGTGTGATTGTTTTCGTCAGGATAGAACCATACCCATCAAGCCGTACCACTTCGACGGTGAGCGTTTCACCATCTTCAGCGTTCTGCGGAGTGATGGTTACGTTCACTATTTCGTAGCCATGTGAGTACAGGCAGTATTCTTCGCGGTCTACCTGAACGGTCAATGCGGTGCTCATGACCTCACCCGCCTATCTTCTTCCGCTTCGACTTCCATACCGCCCGATACCTGGCTTCTGCGGCCTTCACGCGCCGCTCATTCGTGCCACCGACCACACAAGGAACATGTGTATGACCGCACCGTTTAGCGGCTTCCAGCCGATGATGACCGTCGTGTAAGTCATAGTCATAGCCTATGATTAGCGGCGGCATCGGTTCACCACGCTTTATCTTCCGTACGTTTTCCCTTACCTTGTCAGGATTCAGCGCAGCATCCGTCTGATACGGTGTGCGGATTCGGTTTACCGGTATGAAGATTGGATCTCGTTCGTCCGTCTTGTAGGCGAAACGATGAGCTTTCTTGGCTTTAGCAAACTCACGAATGCCTCTGCGTGACTTCCTGTGACCGCCTGCCATGTGCTTTTCCGCCGCTATCTTTCCGGCGATTTTCTCAGCAGATTCTTTGCTGTATCCCTGCGACATGAAATACTTAACCGCACCGTCGAATCCGCCTTTGAACGTCCCATCAGGGTTCAGGTATTTGCTCTTACCGTCCTTAGACTTCTCGGCCTTCATCTCGGCTTCTTCGTGCTCAGCACCTTCCTCAAGGACGCGCTCAACGTCGCGCAATTCACGGATACCGCGTTTATCCTCACGTCGTTGCTCTGCGTCTGTGGTGGACTTTTGAAGGAACGCTCGGATACCAGACTTAGACTTCTTATAATATTTTCGGCTGTTTCGGAACAACTTTGTGTATCGCTCTATCTTCTCAATTGCGTCGATTAACTCATACTTGTTTACTTTCTCGTGCGAGTTGATCATATCTTGAACATGCTTAATGGCCGATTCCGCTTTGTGTTGATATTCATCCATTGAGCTATCGCCTGATTTTTTGTACTCATCCAACAAACGGACGAGTGCCTTTATTTCCTTTTCAGCCTTGGCGTTGTGCTTATTTCCGGTATCTAGCAGCTCTTTCACTTCATCCAAGTGCTTCTGTGCATCGTTGCGGAGTCGTTCCTTAAGGTCTGCATCTTGATTAGACGCGGATTCAAACTTATTCCTAGCGTGTCTTAAATCGTCGTCAATCAACGCTTTGTCTCGGTCACTCAAATGCCCCTGCCGATGGAGCTTTTCGGCAAGTTCGGAATACGCCTCAATGGCCTTTTGTTCCTTGGATACCTTGGGTCTAGATGGTTTCTTTTCTTTTTTCGGTTTCTCCTCGACCTGCGGCTTGGCTTTACCCTTATACTGTTCAGCTAAGTCAGGGTAATCCTTCAGTACTTCATCAGACACTGGATATCCATGTTTGAGAGCATATTCAACGGATTCTCTATGGTCAGCTTCATACAGTTGTTTATCAAATCCACGTTTCTTTCCAACAAATTCTTTCTTGGTTTTCTTCCATCCGTTTTCCAACATGCGCTGACGGCCTGCTTCTGCTCGTTCAACCATTCGGTCGCTATGTTCTTGAAGCCGTTTCTTTTCCTGTTCCTTGGCATCAATCTCGCGTTGCTTGGCTTCTTCTTCTCGTCGTTTACGTTCTTGTTCCATTTTTCGCCCACGTTCGATACCTTCGCGAGCTTCTTGAACACGTCTGTCAAGATCGGGATATTCAGCGCGAACATGGTCGGGAACATGTTTGCCAGCCAAAATTGCGTCAACAAGGAGCTTTTCATGCCATCTTGCATTACGCGCAAGCCGTACGCCTTCATCGGTATATCCGCGAGAACGCAGGTCTTGTTCGTACTCTTTACTCGTCATTTCGTGACGTTCTTTAGGCCGTTTCGGACGTTCGCTCTGTTTTGCATCTTCCTTGGGTTTATTTACTGGCAACTTAGACTCGTCCTCGTTCTTAGGCTCTGCGTTTTTCCCCTGCTCCTTATTTTTCAGATCATCACGAATCGCATCGTAAGCCTTGGGCTCTTTAATCGCCCACGCAAAACGCATGGCATTCTCGTGATCGAGACCAGCACTACGTGCGCGTAGGTATCTCTCAGTTTCGTGCCGATCAAGTAAATCTGTATCTTCTTTGACCTGCTTATCATCATAATCAGGGAGGTTGCCAAATGGGTTTTTGTATTTCTTCTTTCCCTGAATGGTTACATCACTCATTGCGCCAGTAACCATTTTTCCTACGCGCTTACCTTGTCCACGAGGACGAGGCCCCCAATCGATTTCAAAGGTTGTAGGCTCAAATTTATTTTCCGTGTCGAGGATATGACGCTCCATTTCTTGATTAGACATCTCGTGAATGGGCTTGTTCTGTTTTTTCTGGCGCGTCTGCTTCGCCGCATCCTTGATCCTTGTTACATGATTCCCGTGCCAATCCTTCGGAACATCTCCACCAACGATATGTCCATTGTCATCAATCAAAATGCGCCGATAGTCCTTCTCATTGGTTTCAGGGTTCACGTAATCCTTACCATGCGGGTGAATGGTAATCCAGCGTTCGCCTTCTGTGTCCTTGGATTTCGACTTGCGCAGGCCGTGTGAGGCGACATACGCACGGATGCCTTTCACCATAGACTTCCTGACTTTCTTTCCACCTATGTGGTTCTTCATGCGCTCATATATTCCGGTCACTAAGGAGTAGAATCGTGCGCCGTCCTTCTCAGACAATCCGTATTCCTTGCGCACCGCATCCTTGGCCTGCTCCCACATCTTTTCTTCGTGCGGGGTTTTCACGATGTTTGAAGGCATCCACATCACCTCACACTAGTTATGGTTACCCGGTAATCTCTTCTTCCTCCGATTGCTCCGTACTGTCTATTTCCAAACGATTGACACGCCGACTGAGCAGGTTCACCGAAAGGGACAGCTTTTCAATTTGTTTTCGCTGAACATTGACGGCGGTCGCTATCGTGTTGATTTGGTACGGAACATCAGAAAAGGCATCCATGTCATCCTGAATGCCTCCTACAGACTGCTGTATCTCTCGGATATTACGCTCGATTTCTTCGATGCGGTTTAGGATATCGGGCTTTTTGACTTTCTTCCGTCTATGCTCTATTAAACTGGCGAATATCGTACCAACAATCCAAGCAATCCAACACAATACGGCAGCCGCGCCGACAATGCTTAGTGCATCCATAATCCACTGCTGCATACTTGTCACCCCTTGTAATCTCGTGGGTCGCCGCCTCGATAAAGCACGGGGACATGACGACAATTAGGGTGCAGTGGTAAACACGGCACCCAATCCTCTTGTTTGCGCCCAACATTGCTCTTACCAGGCCACAAATACTGCTCTAACTGCTGTTTCGTCGGGTTTTCGATAGGCACAGGAGAAACGTAGAATACTTTGCCTTCCAGCCAATACTTGCACTCTTTGCAGACCTTCTCGTCGCCAATTGGCGGAATGACAACGTGCTTTCCAGCCATGAGCACGAGAGACGCATCGTTGTACGCCATCGCCAGCTCTGTCGCTGCAATTGTGCGGAAATGCTGACCATAATTGTCCCAACGCTGGTTCAGTCGCTGTTCCAATTCTTCGGCAGTGATACCGTCACGAATGGCCTGAACGACTTGCCAGCGCACATCTTCACGCATTCCCTCGGCCCATTCGCGCATTTTAGACGCAGCAGATTGACGCGCAATCCATGCCGCTATACTCCGCTTAAAAACACGATCCTGATATATGGGCTCAGGAACTTCCACCCATTCGCCACGAGAAGGCATGTTGTTCATACGGTTGAATTCATTTCTAGCAATATCGAGAGCATCGGATAGAAGTTCGGTGAGGCTGACGATATCTAAGATGGGGTAATCCGTATGTCTCAGAAAATCCTCATATTCAACCTCGCTGGGGTGTTCCAAAAGTCGTCTGATGAGAGGGCGTATCTCCTTGATCCATGCCAACGCGAATGTACTAGCGTATTTCACCATAGAGTTTTCTGTGCGCTGGAGCTTCGGATTCGCCCATTCACTTTCAGACGTCGTGTCTCTGGACAATTCCCTCAGACGGCTTTCCCAAGACATCCACTGTGGTTTTTGTGGCTTTGTGTTCGCTTTGTTCAGCACCTGACGCAGTTGGTCGTCTACTCCGTGTGCTATTGCGGTTGATGCGAGGGCTTTGACTAATTCGTCGCCGTCAAGGTCTGTTGTAATGCGGAGTTTCATATGTCACCTCTCATTTTCTTGCTTCGAATCCGCATTGGTATGCTGAGCATCTTTGCGTCAGGACCATATCGAATGATGTTTAGATCACCGTCTGGTACTTTAGTTAAGTCAACCGTGTCCCCATTCGTAGTGTAGTGAATTCCTTCCTCAAGCTTCTGCCATCTTGGAAATAGCGTCTTCCACGAGCGTAGTGGTTTGTGCCATACCTCGTATGTCATGCAAGTCACCTCTTATCAAAAAGAAGGACTAACCATAACCAAGGCAACAATGATTTGGGCTACGTGAATAAGTTGGTCAATTAGTAAGCCGCCTTTTAACGAGTTGAACCGTTTGTACCACAGCAAGTCACGCGCCTTTAACACATCTGCAATCGCGTGAACGACGAACAATGAAACCACAACGAGCGCACCGACATGAAAACCAAGCAATTTCAGCGCTAAAGTTATAGTCCCTGTCCAAATTCCGGCGTGAGTTAGCAATACAATAGGATTCTTGCCTTTGAAGTTCGCAAGGAATTCACCTTGCAACGGATAATCAGCCAGCAAATGCGCGAATAACAGCCAGAAAAAGTTCGCTATCATAACCAACGCCTCCTTAGTTCATTCATAGGTCATATTCTTGGTCAATCGGAGTCTTATAACGGAATCCCATGCGGCCTGTTGTGACCATAGGATCAGCCTCATTCATACGTCGAATTTGATTCCGTAAATCATTGCCGACAGGTACGCGGTCTGGATCGTCTGCATACACCTGATCCGGCGTCTGACTCTCCTGAGCAGCGATAAACTCAGCAACCGCGTCCTCCAACGTGCCAATTTGTCTGGTCGTGCTGAACACGAGTTGGCGACCGTTGCCCGTGCGTGCAAAATAGTCCGCCCCACTAGCCAATGTTCCATCGGGACGGACACGCGCTTGTACTTCAATGGGTATTCCTTTGTAGTCAAATACGAATTGAACGTCCGTCCGTCTTCGCGGACGATTGAATGCGGCTATCACTCTTCCAACACCTCAATCACGAGTGATTTTGCAAGGGACTTACGGGTCTTTCTCTGACCCTTTGTCTGAGCCTCAGATTTCGATTCTGACGGTTTTTTATTTTGTTCAGGTATATTTACCTTATCTTCATCATTAGAAGCGTCTTGAGGGCCATTCTGAGCCCGATTCATCTGTTGCATGACAAGCTGTTGGAGTGGCAATGGGAGCTTACCCATGCCATTAGGTAACGGAGGCTTATTCTCAGCCGCCCGCGCTTCATCAATCGTCCAGTAGCTTGCCACCGCTTTAGTAGATATCTCAATTCGGTCTTTCTCTTCTTCCTGCTTGAGACCGTCGAAGATCATGATCAGGTCTGGGTGCCACGGCTTTACGATTGCTTCAGTGAACCAGTTAGCTAGGTTTTGCAGTAGTCCGTGGAATCCTTCCTCTTCAGCCATGGCTAATTGCTGTTCTCTGTCTCCAACGGCAAACAGAGATGCACCGCTGCCTGCGTCATGACTAAATCCAATCGTCGACGGATCCATGCGATATACGGCAGTTTTCAGATTGATGATGATTCGTAGCAACTCGCCAAACATCAGGTCTCTTGGCGTGTCGCGAAGAGGGTACACTTGAACGTCAAAATCTTCATCACCAGGCATGAGCAAAAGCCGTTCCCATGAAGCAGGTCCAGCTTCACTGAAAATTTTTCGCTTCATGGCCTCTAACGCATTTGGATCCCAGTCCCCGGCAATCTTGACTAGACGTTCAGGATAGTTAGTGCGGAATAGGTTTTGGTTGTATTGCCAGCCATTAACCCATGCTGCGGTCAATTCAATGGACTGCTGAAATAGAGAACCTTGTCCGAACGGAAGTTTGTCAATCCATATACTTGGCTGCGTGATATCGATGGAGATCTGATCATCCGTCCATCCAGCCACGATCTGACTGTCCACTTCTTGCACGTAGGCGAGTCTATCAAGCGGTATGCCTGTTATGGCGCTGATTTCTTCGCCCGCTCTGTTAATCGCTTCTTTGAGGCTGTCTGGATTGGTCGGGTCAAAGTTGATGCCGTACTTCTGACCATTCGCCACGAGCCACGGATACAGAACTTTGATGACTGGCAAAACCGTTGCGCCATCCACAAGCCAATAATTTCTGGGGCGTCCCATCCGGTCACGCTGGAGTACAGCGACTTTCCTGTCTATAACCAATTCCTCACGAACAGCAGTGGTGAACACGTCCTTGACGCCGTTCGGGTGTACCTTCTTCCACGGGTTAGCGATAATATCCTCAATCTGTTCACACAGACGTTTCAGTTCATCAGTCTCCACAAAATCATCTTGATCGTGGTCTTTATGTACCACACGGAAGCCTGCATGTTTCTTTGGATCTCGGCATCGCTGAGACACCTGACGAATCTGTTGGATACGTGTATTGATGATTACTTGGTCAATCGCGCTAATTGCATATGCGTCTCGGAGGTATTGGAAATTGACTTCATCCTCCGGTTTTTCCATTGCCCCGGCTTGGTTAAATCCCGTTAAGCGCGTCCAATCACTGAAAAAGGCACCCCTTGCGGCTTCTCGGAGTGCCTTGTTTCTCGCTTTGTTCAATTCGTGTTCTGCTCGAAGGCTTTTAATCATTACATCAGCCGGAATAAATATTCCGTGCTTGTTTTGAACATATCCAGTCGGGGCCGGATTAGCCCCGATCTGCGTTGGTGCTGGTACTCTCACGACCCCGACCACCTCCTACAGGGTTATTTCCACTTCCGCGAATCGTGTTTGTTCCTTGCTCGTATCGTCAACGTAGTCCGTCCATGTCCTGAGCACAGACGCTCGTGCTGAGCGTATCTTGCGGCCTTCCGGATAGTCGGCAGTAGCGCTGAAAATACCACAGTATCCACCGTTGATACCGACCGTCAGACCTTCCGGAATATCGCCTGCATGTCCAACAATGAGCCACTGTTGCTGTTTGCTGTTTGGCACCGTCACACGTTTTACGATGACTTTCGGCATGACAGACACCTCGCTACTTACGTAATTTGAAAACCGCCGACCTTTCTTCCTTGGTCAGCGGTGTGCCATCTTCGTGTGTTGGGTTATTGTTGCCACCGTTAATGGACTTTACCCACTCGCATCCACTGCACCGTTGGGGATGATAGCGAAGGGGAACATACCCGCGTGGGCAGTGTCCATCTGCTTTTGTGCAGGCTTTGAAGGCCATTAACTGTTCCCTCCATTAACCGCACGTATTAAAGCGGCATACGACAACATCAACTGCGACAATTCCAGAGGGTCACATTCTTTATCCAGTGCCTCTGCTTCTATCCGTGCCATGACTGCGCGGGTCATGTCGAGATATTGCTGATGTACAGCAAATAGGACCATGTCCACTTGTATCGTCCTCTTTTCAGTCCGGCAATTGACGTATTTTCCGCTTCCGTTTCTCTTTGACAGGCGGGTTTGCATAGCACGACGGGCATATCGGGTCTCCAGCCGCGCCATAGTAACTCCACACGTTTGTCGGGATGTATCGCTCTCCGTGCTTCTCCTCACCGCACAATGGGCACGTGTACGGGAAGATGCTATGCTTCTCCAGTTGATACGTCGTGTGCTGCATCCACCACAGTCTCTCTGCCGGACTCGCGCCCTTCAGATTGACTTTGGGAAACCTGTTGATCATCGTTTTCAGCTCCCGCCACTATGCTGGCGTATATCGTGTTACAACGTTTGTTAAACGACTCTGCGGTGATTGGTCGGCCTTCGACAAGCAGTTGTTTTAACGCCGTAAGTTCGACGTGTTGCAGAAGTTGCTGGTCTTGCAGTCTATCCACATGCTCAGCGAGACCAAGCAGGCCCTGTTCTACGTCCTTGACGCGACCTGTTAGTGATGCTCGCGTGGGTATCTTCTTGCGTTTATCTGGCATACGTATGGTTCCTCCTGACGTTATTTACAGCGCCCACCGCCACGCGGTCATGAAAGTGAACTCAGACTCAAAGTACTCGAACGGAATATGGCAGTATCCTTTCATACCCCACTCTTCGCCCCAAGAGTTTCGAACGATCACATACTTGCCCTCCATGTCATGCCCGACTGCCACCATTGCGTGACCACCCAAGCACGACTCATATGGGGATGGCATTGGGATAATGCCCGTTTCCGCTGCTTCCTGGCTTTCAAACGACGGATAAACCAGAATCCCAATGTGTACGGGCAAACCCTCGCTCAACGTTGCCAAGATACCGCCGAGTCCATCGAGCTTGGCTGCTTTTGCAATCTTCCAGTTTGCCGCATCTTGATATGCCTTTTGAGACGGAGGAACATTGAATTTCGTCGGGTCATACGGACCGTCGCTCTCCGGCGCGAACCCAATCTTCTCACCGACTGTAGCAGTCGTGGAAAGCGCTGAACCCGCATCCGCTGGCAATGTGCCATCCAGCTCGCGTTCCCAGAAGTATAAGTCAAGCGCAGAAAACACCGGCGAATCCTTTCCGGCAATCTTCTGTAGTGCGTAGCGGAGGGCTACACCAGAACATGCCGTGCAGCTACCGATATCTCCCTGATTGATTACAGGCGGCATGTACTCACGTAAGTCACTGTGTTCTGCAATCTTGGTGCTGGCGAAGGTGTGTACTTCATGATGAGTCTGGGCGTCACGCAACAGTCCATAACGGCGCATGATTTAACCCCCCAAAATTAAAAAATCCCTCTGACATTGCCAGAAGGTCTTCAAAAATCTGATGTTCGGGTTACGAATCAGTTCTTATCGTCTCGGTCCTTGACTCCCTGTTTCCAGTTTGGATTAGAGAGATGTTTCAACGTTAAAAACACCATTCCGATTGCTTCATCAACACCCATTCCATCAGACATGTGAATCTTTAAACCTTCATCGTCTTTCGCTATCCACACAACGCTGGCATCTTCATTCACGTATTGCTTCAATTCGTCCACTGCTTTTTGTACAGCACCTTTTCGTTTCCAAAACATTCCGCGTATCCTCCCTCGTATAAATACTTAGTGGATTCAAGCGCCTTTCGTCACTTTGAATGCCAGCACGACAAGCTCTCCGTCATCCGCCTTTGCCTGCTTAAAGTACGCCTGTACAACCGGAGGCTGTTCGAGCAACTTTCCAGCCGCCGCCACTGCCTTGGACATTACAGAGATAGCAAACTTGCCAACCGCGTGAAGTTCAACCTCTCCGCTGCGGCGCAACTCGTTCGCCGTCGCCTGAGCCAATTTTGCTACCTTCGTTTTACGTCCAACATGCATAATCATTGATGTCTCTCTCCCTTGAAAACGATGTTTGGAAACTAAAAAGGACTGTTCTCGATGCTTGGAGACCTTTGCCGGGTCACGCGCAGCACTTCGAGAATAGTCCGAGCTAGCAACGCTGTATAATTGGGCTCGTTTTGTCACTTGTCCACCTCCATCACCTCCTAACCTTTCAATCCTGCACAATCAAGATTCGGGCGGGGCCATGACCATTAACTGTGTCGCGTTTTAAGGAATAATCGATGACTAGTTTCCATATGGCATTGACGCCTACAGTATGCACTTCAACGCCTTCCCGCTTTTCCAGCATCTCGACGAGTTTAGACGTGGGAATTTCAATTACGTGACGACTGATAGCCTCGTTTATCTTAGCTTCGAAAATTTTCTCGACTTCAGACTCGGTAATTTCATCATTGACATCACGCTTTAGAATCTCGCTTTCCTTGGCCTCGATGATTTCCTTTGCTTCGGTAAGTTCCTTATCATCATCATGCTCGACACTTGTATCGTCCTCGTCTGCGCGACGTACAATGGTGTACCAACCATGAGGGATGATCATATACTGATTTGCGTGGTCAAGACCCGAGACATCCGCAGGCCAATCAACGTGAATCCGATAATCGTCTACACGCCTTACCGTGTATTCCTCATTCCGCTGGGATAAAAGTGGTTCCACACGCTTTATCCCGTCACAGTAACGCACAACATCCCCAACTTTGGCTCGCGGACTATCGGATTCCTTTTTCAACTCGCCGCCATCACATTTTCCTTCCAGAGCATCGATAATTTCCTTCGCCTTGGCGATAAACTCAGGAGACGGCGGTTTGATGGGCTCTATCATGCTCGCACTGGGCTTGATCAAGTCCACGTACTTTACATTGCACCACGGGATGAACACTTCTTTGTTTTGATTTTTAGCACCGACCCACGGATTTACCACGATGCCCATTTCATCCGCTGTGATGAGGGTACGAGCCGACAAAGAGTTTCCTTCCTTGGTCCATACAGTGACTTGGTTTCCGATGTGGTCAATCAGGTTCATTCGTTATCCCCTTCTTTCGCTTGACATATGATGCTCACTCAAAAAGCGATTTGAATTCGTCTAACACAGGGCGAGTCCCCTCTTGGAACTTGTCTATAAACTCGTCTACATTTAAGTCATGCAGTGCTTCTGGCGCGTATTTTGCTGTGACTAGTGCCGCCGACGTTAAAACGATGAGTTCGACTTTGTTCAGCTTTTTTGAGATTAAAGTTTTTGCGAGACTAGTAATCTGCTCTCTAATTTCTTGTTCAATTTCCTTATGTAGTTCCATGTCGTATTCGCCTCCAACGTGTGTTTTTTGGCATGAAAAAACGGGCCTATGCCCGCGCCTTTGTTCTCCTCACTCGTCCGCATCTTCCGCAACTGGCTCATACGTCTCAAGGAATATGTGTTCTTTAACGGGATACTTCTCGCCCTTTACGCCCGTGATGATGTAGTCTCCGGGGGATACTTCCATGAGTCCTTCGAGCGTACGAATAAATACAGCAGGATCTCCATATTCACTATCCTCGCCGTATTCAATGCCATCCACGTGCTTCCCCGGCCACCACTGCTCAGCTTCAATCACGACAGGACGTTTTCTGAATTTAGCCATTGTCTTCACCATCTTTTTCGTCATCAATGACAACGAATCGGTAAGATCCGTCTTCAAAATCACTGACAGGAATAAAGTCGGTAACTCCGTCCGGATATTCGACTTTGTAACATGTCCGTGGCGCGAATTTTCCGGGCGCAACAACATACATGCCGACGATTCGGCCTAATCCCGACTTGTTCCGATAAGCGTCCGGGTGAACTGCTTCAACGCGCATTTCCTTGGCGAGAATTTCAGCCATTGTCGTCACCTCAATGTCCTGTAACATACGCCGCCATGTTCGACATCATCC
Organism: uncultured Alicyclobacillaceae bacterium; assembly: GCA_963788285.1. GTDB lineage: Bacteria > Bacillota > Bacilli > Alicyclobacillales > Alicyclobacillaceae > Alicyclobacillus_A. Next base: position 6,172 of record CAWBGB010000015.1, on the reverse strand, counting down.
AACAGTAACCGAGTACCCCAACCGTAATGCAGATAGCCGCGACAGAATACCAAACTGCTTCAGGCCATTTCATTCCGTTGCACCACCCTGCTGTAACGCATATCGCAACGCATCAATACTGTCGGGTGCTGGCCGACGCGGTATTCTTGCGCGTAATGGAGTTTCAGGTGGTTTGATTTGTACAATACGTGTCCAATCAACCCATTCAATCATTCGCTCCACCCCGTCTCTATCAATGCGCTGTTGTACGGCGGTTTTATCGGGATTCTCTTTCCTTGTACTTAATCCTCACTACAGGCTCATACGCACAGCTATCAAACACGTTGTGCTCGTTGATTTCTCGGATCATGTTGCCCTTGAATACCACGTTGGTGTTGAGAATGTAGTGGTTCGGAGCGCCGCGCCCACGCTTGATTATGGCAAGCAGCCCTTTATCATTCAGGCGGTTCAAATAGTCATTCATGCGATTCTTGTCTACACCCAACAGTTCTGCAATCTCGCGGCCTGAAAGGTTCTTCCCGGTCTTGGGATGCACCAGAAAGTTGGATTCCCAATCTATAAAACGAAGGAGCGTCATGAAGACGCCCACTTCCTGAAAGGTCAATTTCTTTTTGTCTATGATGTCAGCCCAGTTTTTCTCATACACTTTGAAAAACCGGACTCTCTGTCGCTCGGGAGGGCGACCACTGGGCTTTTCTCTACGTTCACGCCAAAATCCATCTATGATTTCTCCGGTCTCCGAGTCTGTAATCGTGACGTATTCTTTCGTTCCAACTCGTTCATGACCTATAAGAACTTGGCGCTGTCGAACATTTCCCACCTTGTTTCACCTGCTCACTAATAGCAAAGTGTATGGCAATTGCCATACAGAGTGTATGCTGATTGCCATACACCCTAAAATGCCGATTTTCCCAGTAGCCACAAGGGTTTTCGGCACTTTTGATGGCAATTTACTTCTATATCTTGTGTTTTTTCGATAGCCTCATAGCCTTCGCGTTTACTCAGCCCCACCAGGCCTCCATGCCATTGGGTCTCTAAACGCTGCCTGTTGCGACCAGTCTTCTTGGAATCGTCCGTTACGCGCCGCTACATTCACTGCAATATCCCAAGCGTCAGCGACGTCTTCATGCGCCATCTTTGGCGCGAACGTCACTAACTGCTCATATAGCTTTCGCATTCTAGGATGGATACGGACATTAGGAAGGCGGTCCATATCTACCCAGCCTTCTTCATCGTCTGTGGCTTGTCGTAGATATAGACCGCCGTTCTCAACGAATGGTACGTTCCGCGTGATGCGGCTGTATTTGTCGCCTGTATTTGTAACACCTTTCACAGGCATTCTCGGAAATCCAGGGTGGGTTTTATGCCAGTTCTTTAACTGAGATACAAAGTATTTCTGACCGCCGTTGTCCTCCACTGCTATGCGTTCAGGCAACCATTTCTCGTACTGTTCAGCAACGATATCACCTTGATCGCCGGGGTCGAATTGACCATGCACAACATCGAGGACTAGGACATCTAACATGTCAGTAACGCCAATAACGACAATTGCAAAATCGTCACTGTACGTCTTCTCTGTGGTTGCCAAGTCAATCCCCATATAGATGCTGAGCTTGTGGCCACGGAAATAAAAATTGTCGTCGTCGTTATAAGAGATCTCGTTTTTCGTGTACCACTTGATCCATTGAGCCTTGAATGCTCCACCTTCAAGGTCTTGCGGTCTCTGTTGATAGAGACTAACGAACTCTCTGCTACCAATGGAGCGTTTAATCGAAAGCAGTTTTTCGACGCTAAAACGTTCTGGCCAGAGAGCTTCACCGGGCTTACGTCCTAATATGTCGTCGTCGTCCTCAGCAATGGCTGGGAAGTTGATGATTTCCCACTGGTCACCTTCGCCTTCCATGGCCTTTAGAAGTAGCCCGGACAAGTCTTCCTCGTGCCATCTCGTCTGAATGACGATGACCGCGCCATCAGGCTCCAAGCGCGTGTATGCCGTGGATGTGTACCACTCCCATACCTTCTCGCGTATCGTCTCACTATTAGCTTCCTCGCGGTCTTTGTGGGGGTCGTCGATGATCAGTAGATCACAGCCCTTACCTGTAAGTGACCCCCCAACACCAGCTGCTACAAGGCCACCATAATGGCCCTCAATTGCCCAGTTATCGACCGCAGATGAGGTCTGGCTAATCTTGATACCGAATATCTCTTCTCCATACTCCTGCAACAGTGTACGAGTCTGACGGCTGAATCCTTCTGCAAGGCTAGCACCGTATGATGCTGTGATGACACGTTTATCGGGATTGCGGCCTAAATACCATGCAGGAAAGTGAATCGTGGTAGTGAGGCTCTTGGAGTGTCGCGGCGGCATGAACACCATTAGGCGCTTGATTTCGCCGCGCTCCACGGCCATGAGTTTCTGCGTTAGGTATTTAATGTGCCTTGGCGTCCAGTCATAGCGAGGAGAAACATACTGCCCGAATATGCGAAGGTTGCCTCGTGCGGCAGCTCTATAAATCTCCCTGTCGTCTAAAGGCGGTAAGGAGTCTATCGGCGACTTCATCATCTTGGTTGACCAGCTCTTGGATGATGTGATAGTGCTGGTGCTGCTCATTTCGTGTAGTCACCTCACCCTGCACCTCCTGCCGTGTAGTCGGCTTGCCCATCAACAATTGATGCTTCTCTACGCCTTGGCCCATGGCACCAATAACAGCCCGTAGCCATCCAGCCTTGGGCTCATCCTCGTTAGGGCCTTCATACAGCGTTTGTTTAGCAATCTTGACTGACATCTCCACCATCTCAAGTATCTGGTCTGCTGCCTGTTTCACACGGTCGGCAATGTATTCTCGGACTTCTTCCTTGGCTTCCTCGACAGCTTCCTCAGCTATCTTCTGGGCCTTTTTTGGGACACTGTCCCGTCCCGTTTGTCCCGTTTCATGGGACGTCCCATCTTTAGATTCATTAAGCCATCTGGAAATAGTGGTCTTGGATATACCAGTCTGTCTCGCTGCTTCCCTAACGCTGGAGGCTTCAGCAATGGCTAAGGCTTTCAATTTCTGCTCCTCGGTCCATTTCGCCAAAGCTTACACCTCCTTTTCGTACGTTCACATTCACAAATAAAAAACCCGCCGAAGCGGGTAAGTGAGTTTTAATTCACACCAAGGATTTGTTGGGTTTGAACGTTCCTAATACTATAATGCTGGTTTTAGTCTTGTCTTCTGACGCATAATAGAAAACTTCTTGTACTTCATAACTACCAATATCACCAACTATTTGAATGTATTCCCCTACTCTCGGTACTACATCCATTTCAATCGTGTGATACACTTGTCCCCCATTCCTGTTCGCTCGAAGAAAAATACGCATTTAATCATTACCCTCCCGCTCATTCATTCTTTGTGCGGAAGGTTTTTCCTTCATACCTTACACACTCTCTTCCTCCTCTTGTTACGACACCCACGCGAGAAATCTTTCCCGTTCTTCCGGTGTCATCTCACTCAATCGCTTCAGCATGACGTCACCTCCTACAAATAAAAAACCCGCCAAAGCGGGCAATGTTACCGGTCTTATTGAGGTGACAAAGTGACATAAACCTGAAGTTTCTTTTTCTCCGGGTATTCAACTATCTTATATTCAACCCGTCCAACTTTGAAGTATCCTTCGATGTCCCGCGTAGCAACATGAATTTCCGTTCCATACTCAGGGATAAAGTCCGATTCTACTTCGATGTCTTGAGTGTTATGTCCCGGAATACGTACATACAAGATCATATTTTTCACCTCCAGAACGATTCATTCGTCATCCGGAAGGTTTTTCCTGCAATTTAGAGTCCTTATGCACTACGAAGCTCTTACCATGCCAACTGAGGACACGAAATCTCGCACTACATCGTTGAACTCTCGCGGCGCATCAATGTTGCACAGGTGGCCGGCATCGAGCATTACAAACCGCGATCCCGTTATCCATATGTGCGTATACCACGGCACGTATAGCGGAACAACCCTGTCGTGTCTGCAACCGATTACGAGAGTCGGTACATCCACATTGGGCAACAGTGACAAGTAATCGGAATACACGGCATCCGTCGCCCTTCGCAGAAAACTTTCGCGGTCATCTATGCAGAACGATTTCTCAGCCATACGCAGCTTGTCCGGATCGTCACTGTGTAAACAAGCACGTGCCGAACTCTTGATGTACGTTTCGTCATCCATTGATGCAAGTGTGTCTTTCCACTGTTTCAACACGTAGTCACGCATGAAAAATGGAACATAGCTAAACGTGTTGACCAATATCAACGATTCCACAAGTTCAGGCGTCAGGCGATATATCTCCTGCGCGACGCCCATGCTGATACCACAGATGTGTGCAGGTTCCGTCAGCATGTCGATGATGTTACGTGCCATCGCAAGGATTGTGTTTCCTTGTAACTCTTGCGTCACAAGGTTAAATGTGTCCGCTAGTTCTTGTTGAGGCTGCCAAACGGAACTGCGATTGCCTAAACCGTGTATCAGCACAAGCGTGTCCATGCGTATCCTCCTTGGCTGTGTCCTCACGAAAAAGGCCATCACCGACATACAGTGATAGCCTGTTCAATCTCCCGTTTTACGCGCGCAGTCCTTGCACACTCGCTGTGTCGATGTCCCTGTAGCTTCCCATCCATCAACCTTCGCTTGTTCCATGCAGTTGCCGAATGTGTTCCCCTCGTACCTTCGACTCGTCTTGCACTTGCAACAGGCGACTGTGTAGCGGACCATATCTTCACCTCGATACGCATACGCCCATCTGTCCGGTGGACGGGCTCGAACCGTATACCCACAGGGGATGAACCCTTTAAGGTATCGCTCCACAACTAGCGCCACCCGACACATGGGCGTATAAAAAAATTCGCCGCCATCTGGCACCAACAGACAGCGGCATTGGCGGTAATGGAGTGGAGATTTCACTGTTGACGGAATCCTCCGACAAGGGGCATATTGTTGTATGCCCTCTTGACGAGGACACCACGGAGAGGGCGAGTCACTTGTGCAGGAAATTTTTTAAAAGACTCGCTGACCATCCTCTCCGTGCTGGCCTCGTGCGTTTCATCCACCATAACGTTTATGCTTCTGTTTTGACCTTTCCATATCACGTCCACTGATGAATCCAATCCACCACATAACCACCATTGCAGGAACGGCAATGTACAAATGGACCATCACTTCTCACCCCACCGTTCCCTGCTAATCTGCATAAACATCTCATGGATGGCAGAAAACGCTTTTTCCCATTGTTCTCCGTGTTCTTCTGCAGGTCCAACCGCAACATGCGCCAACTCATGCGCTAATACCTCTACCGCATGACAAACAGACAGCTTCGGGTTGATGCAAACGAGTGGGATGTCTAATTCCGGATTGTAAAACTGTGTTAAACCGAACTCTTTCTCGTCGTAGTTGAGTGTGTGGTCAAATTGAATGACACACGTTTTGTCCGGATATAGCGTTTGAAACGCTTCAATCACAACGGAAAACGGATCGTTATCTATCGTAAGTTTCAATCTCTCGCCCATCTTTTCTGCCTCACTCGTCTGCCTCTGCGTTCGTAGGTATTGGCGCTTTGCATCATCCGCTCCAACTCTTTAAACGACAGCTTCTCTTGCTTTCGTTTCGGAGGTTCATCTGGCGTGACGACAGAACCTTGACACTGTGAGCAGTGCATCTTTCGCGTGTTCGTCTTCACTAGCTGGCCACATACCCAACATTGTTTCATGTCATCACCGCCTTTCTGTTTACCGGGGTAACCCCGCAAGGCACCGCCCCGGTACGGTGGGAGGTCGGCCGTGTGCGCCGCTTGCAGGGCCATGTAATACAAAGAGCACCAGCCGTAGCTGATGCTCTGGGTCATATGGGCTGTTCCTACACCGCCAATTTTCACCCCACCGCACCTAGCCGAGTTAAACGGCGGAGTCACGTGTATAACGTAACCTTTCGGATTGGCAGAGTGGGCGGATCACCACAGCCACGTGGTGTCCGCTGTTATCGCACAACGGACGAAGCGGACCAGTATCCCGGAGACTCCTGTTCCATGCAACAAGACATCCGCCATAGAGAGTACCTTGTTTATACCCTGTTTACATTACTCAGTATGCTCTTACTCCAGCACCTGCACCATAAGCACCGCCGCCTGCGTAACCGCCGGT
>CAWBGB010000014.1:165000-287669 GCA_963788285.1 uncultured Alicyclobacillaceae bacterium | reverse complement strand
TTTTTCTTGTACACGCTAGCACACAGGAGTAGTAGTTGTTACTGCTGCTCGAATGTGAGGGCATGGACCCGTGGAGATTCGGGATGGTGAATCCCAAGGATATCGTGGAGAGACATGTGCAGCATACATGTATTCCGGAGAAGTGATTTCGGTCACGTCTTCTGTTCCTGCAGCGCTCAGCTCGGGTTCGGCCCCTCCTACGCTAAACCACAGGCTTTCACCAACTGATTCAAGGTGTTGAAATCCTGCGAATGAGCGAGTATTCGAGAGAAAAACACCTACTGAGGATGAATGTGCAATACGGCATCCGCTCATTTTCTCTACCGTAAAGGGAAATATCCACACTCTTTCCATTTGGATATACATAGACTACATGTAGTCGTCTGAACAGGGGGTACAAAGTTAAATACACTATGGAATGGGTGATTAAGTGTGTCAATCATTAAAAAGGGATTTATTCTTTGAGATCTTTGGCCCAGCTAATTTAGAGCTTGATGCAAAATCTACCTTCTTACAACGACAGGACCTAGAGGTATTAATTTCTTTATTTCAAACATTCAAACCTAAAACCGTTATTGAAATTGGTATTCAAAAAGGTTCAACCGCAAAAATCTTACTTGCTAATGGACCTTGGGTAGAAAAATACATTGGTATTGACATTACTCCAGACTCTACACCTCCTTTGAAAGTTCAATATGAGGAAGTACCATTAAAAGCTGGTGAGCTTATATTGGATGATCCTAGGATTGAAATTCTTGTTAAACCTAACGGCACACGTGATCTCAGAAGTGCCACAGATCTACCAGCAGCTGACTTTATCTTCATTGACGGTGATCATTCTGAAAATGGTGTTTTGTACGATACGGGAAGGTTAGCCCGCCAAGTTATTCGTGCTGGCGGTATAATATGTTGGCATGATTACGATCATTCTCCAGTTCCGGATGTCACAAAGGTAATTGATAAGTTGAAGATCATTGAAGGCAATCATATTTGTTTAGTTGAAGATACAATGGTTTGCTTTGAATTTAGAAGCGACGGTAGATAAAACTGTTTCGACCGACAAGTAGTTCCAAAGGTAGAATTCCACTTATGAACAATCTGCTCCGTCGAATTGCACATTACTGCCCTATAGTACGATAAGTTCAACACAACAGTTTTTAATGATTATGTAGAATTATCGAATAAAATATCCCAGCATTTTTATGCCATGCCCATTACCTTTTCTTAAATTCCTTCAATTTTCTCCGTAATATTGAATTTGGTGACTGACTGGCAGGCCTGGGTGGTCGCGGGGCGGCGTAACACAGGGGTTTCGTGGATGATGATACCAGTATCCGCTCGGGGCCCCGATTGTGCCATGCGGTGCACTGGTTTGCATTCATACCACAGCGTATGGACATCAACCTGCGTGTCAGCAACACGTTCGGCGGATCGTCGATCTTGGCTTGGATAACGCGTAATGCCCTGCACCATGCACTATGAATGTCGTCGCCAGCGAAGGTATTGTTACTATCATTACCGGGATCGCCTCAATATGGATTCTGAAATAGATGGTTATTCAGACACAATGTGATATAGCCGGGACAAATTTCACGAACACAATCAGAGATTCATCAACAGATGGACCACATAGTCTAATAACATCCGTGAGGTGTCAAACACGCTAGACTTGATATCATATGATGGTCCATTGATAACGGACGGGGAGTACGCCATTGCTAAAACCACTCCTGAACATAAATAACACAAAAAAACACCGACATAAGCCGGGCCCTTGTTCACATACGGGCAGATGATGATTCCTGATTTTTCTTAAGGTTATATCTCTCCAAAGTTCATCCACCACTCTTTGTTTTATATTCACCCTCCAGTTCACCAGATTTTACAGTACAACCGTTGTCCTGAACTGATGTCAAAAACGAGACCTGCAGGTGTTGGCAACGCAGGCTTCGGGAAGGGAGTGCATTTTTCAACGCTCGTCACGTTTGCCAGGTGAACAGCTCAAGACCTGTGAATATAATACAGAATGTAAAGAACTTGTCCCATGGAGGTGAATCGACGTGTCCATCATCCAAAGACTGCGAAGAATCTTTAAAACGGAAGGTCAAGAGTTCATTTATGCGTCTGGCACCGCGAACTGTTAAATCGTGAGCCGGACCCAGAAGGTTTCCAGGAACACGTTAAATTTCTTTCTCATGGAGCTTCAAAATATCCGTGATGCGAGCGATTTTGTTGTCGAATGAGTGTCACCACCTGCTCGCTTCGCAACGACCGCCGACTTATGGGACCTCGCCAACGCTCATCGACAAGTTGCGGCAAACGCTTCAGAAGGAGGGTGGTGAATTCGTCGTGGAGCTGTATAGGGAATTGCTGAACCGCGAACCGGACCCAGACGGCTTGGAAGCACACACGAGTCTTCTCAAATCAGGTTTTTCCAAAATTTCTATTATAAAGGCAATATTGTTGTCTCATCAGGGCCAAGACCTTCTCAGTTCCTCTTTGACGCTTGACCTACAGGTAAAAAATATTGGAACTATGCTGGAACCGACTGGATACGCCAAGGCAAATCGTCACCTAATGATGGAATTGAACAAACTCGTTCCAGTTCGCTTCCTACCGCACCATCCAGAACGGGTCAGTGTACCTCTTGACCCCGATACGGAAGCAGCTGTCAGCCGACTGTATTATACTACTTTAAGTGATGGGTATACTATTGTACTCTTTCTAATTACCCCGGGAACATTTTGTTCGGGATCATCATTACACGATAGGTTTCACGATGTACGAGCTTTCTGGGATTCCTTCTTGGTGGGTAGAGAAATGCAATCAAATGGATGAAATCTGGGTTCCCTCTTCCTTTAATCAGCAGACGTTTACGAACAGTGGGGTAGTATTGAAGAGATCCGGGTGATGCCTTTAAGGGTCGATCCTCTCACTTTCAGCCCAGATGCCATTCCACTCACAATTCGCAAACGTCGTTATACCTTCTTATCGGTGATCTCTGTTTTTCCTCCGGATTTTCTGATCGCAGGAAGGGAATAGACGTTCTCCTACCTGCGTTTCTGGAGGAATTCTCCGAATCGGAAGATGTATGTCTAGTCATCAAGACACATGCCACCTCGGAACACGAGGTTCGTAACCAACAGGCGTTCATCGATCACGTTTCCCGTGAGATAACCGGAAAAACAAGGGATTCAATCATTTTGATCAGCTCAGGTCAGCCGTGGAATGAAGAAGAGATGGGGCGATTATACAGAGCGGCTGATTGTTACGCATCTCCGACACGTGGGGAAGGATGGAATATGACCGTGATGGAGGCGATGGCCACCGGTATACCTGTTATTACCACCAACTGGTCGGCTCACCTTGATTTCATGAACGATTCAAATGGATATTTAATCGCTGTCCAGCAGCTCGTGCCTTTCACTAATAACTTGCTATGGGCAGAACCCGATAAGAACCATGTAGGCAACTGATGCGCTACGTTTACAGCCGGCCCGACGAAGCTACAGATAAAGCCCGTAAAGGAACTGAATTGATCAGAACGACTTACACGTGGGAAATGGCCGCTCAGAGAATATTCCGTAGGCTGCAGGAGATTCAGCATGGTGCGGTAGATCAGTACATGACGGCGTGTAAATTTTTTTTGCTTGTTCGCAATAGAGCGTGGCTTCTGTTGCAACTTAAACACCTCGGCATCACTAACTTAGCAAAATGACGCAAAAACGTATAACTCAGGAGAGTACAGGAAAACTTATTGGCTCAGCTACTTGGTAGTAGTCCTGTAATGTTAATTTCGGGTTTGAAGTAGGCCCCACGGTTTTTGGCAATTCTATCTTTCTGTTTTTGAGAAATCACACCTCGCTGTTATTGGAAAGTATATCACTTGATGTCGACACCACTCCACTTACGCCAAAAATCGAGCCTTGGCTTCAAGTTCCTTAGTCCGATAAAACGAATGTTTCGCGTTTTCGGGATTCCCCCTCGTTTTTCCTTCGAAGTGAATGGCGCAAGCCGGTCCGCAATATACCGTTCGCCAACCGTTCTGCCTTGCCTGATAGCAAAAATCTATATCTTCGAAACCAAGAAAATACTCTTCGGAAAACACAATCTCCTGAAATACGGCTTGCTTGATTAACAATAAAGCGCCGGTAAGTGCAGGCATATCTAACACTAGTTGTGCTGGCGGATAGTCATAAGGCCGATTTTTGTGGTAGTGGTCAAACCATCCATTGGCCAGCGGTACAGCCCCAGCATGTTGGATTGTTCCATCTGGATAGAGCAGTCGGGCACCTACAATGCCAATGTTCGGCGCGGACTGGATGGTTCGTAACATGTGCTCCAGCCAACCCACTTCATGAAAAATTACATCGTTGTTGACTAGGAGTACATACTCACCACGAGCTATTTTAATTCCGGTGTTCACACTATGGCTAAATCCTTTATTTTCAGGTTTCAGAATCAGGTGGACATCTGTTTTCGTGGCCCACTGTTGCAGGCACTGCTGTACGTCGATGGCGCTTCCATCGTCAACCACGATAATTTCAAGAGGAATGTCTGTCACGGTATTCTTTAGTGAGTCAACACATTGCTGGGTCATTTCTATTGCGTTAATTGTCGGTATGATACAACTTACCGTTGGCCGTTTGCCGGAGAACAACACTGACGAAGTGAGCAGCATACGCGCCTCTTCGGAGAACAGTATCCCTTCTACGATAGCCATTTTGGGTGCCCCTTGAAGGAGATAAGTAACGAAGTTGCTCAAGCCGTTTATGTCGGGTTCCCGGTTAAGGAGTTCTGTACAACGCCGCGACGAAACTCGTGGCCCTCTTTTTGAAATATTTTCTGTAACCTCTGCATGACTGTCCGTGGAATTTCAGGCAATTGCGGTGAAGCTAACAGCGCATGAGCCTCTTCTGAAGAAAATATTTCTTTTATAATTGCCATTTTGGGAGTTCTTGAAGAGAGCAAATTTACATGAACATGAACAAACCCTTCCATGTCGGGTTCGCGGTTTAACAGTTCCCTATACAACTCCGTAATGAACTCCTCGTGATCCTTCTGAAGAATTTTTCGCAGTCTTTGCACGATGGACATGTCGATTCACCTCAATGGGCCAAGTATTTACTTTCAAGGTTGAGTGTCGGCTTCAACAACGCCCAATTGCTGATTCCAATCGACTGTGTTAGGGTCCTGGGATCCCAGGTTCAGTCTCGGTCTTGAACCTGCAAAGGATCCACAGGATTCGTTGGTGGCTGTGTTTCTCCGGTATATGGACATCTGACCAGCGTGAATAGCTTGGGATTCAGATTCCTCCTTCGAGAGATATTGTTTCTACTATAAATGCCGGATTCACGAAGGTTGAAATGGACAAATGGACAACTTATATGGTTAAACGTGGTATTTTGGGGTCTCACTAACTTGTAAAATCCCACCTGGAGAGGCCTGGGAGATCGGCCGGGTCACGCAATGCCTGTTGTGTGACTCTTGATACCTGACTCCGCTCGGGTTCCCTCATTGTGCCATGCGGCGCAACTGGCCAAGACTTTGGCCAGTCCTCCTCTTTGTTTCGGCCCTATTGGTGCACTCGCATGTCGAGGTCGGGTTGCCCCAAGCGGGGACGAAGCAGGCCATCGTACCTTAAGGAGGAGCTCTCATGGAGAACATCGACATCGTGAAAGTGGTACAGGTTCGGGAAACGAAGCTGGAGGTGGAACGCACCCAAATTCTCTCTGCTGCGGATGCTGCGTCGGCCTTTCAGCGCTATCTGGATGGCGCGGATCACGAGCACTTTGTGGTGGCAGCACTCAATATGAAACATGTCATCAACGCGATACATACCGTATCGATTGGGACGCTCGATGCAAGTCTTGTTCATCCGCGCGAGGTGTTCAAGTTTGCGATTTTGGCCAATGCCTCTGATGAGCGAGTATTCGTGAGAAAGTCCTTAATTCCTGAGGGAGCGAATGAAAAGGTGGCACAAGAGTCTATATAGTAGACCATATATACATTCGGAAAATCCGTGGATCTGCTCACCAACAGGGGACGACTACATATCATGTAGAGCCGGTCAAAATGGGATGTGGGGGTGCAAGGGTGACGGAGGCTTCAAAAATAAAGTGGGCGTTTATTGGCCGCGGATCGAAGGGATACGAAGAGTCTGAGGTCAACCAGCGACGGTTTGAACCTCGCTCTGAGTGAACTGGAGGTATTCGGAAAAACGAATCATCCAAATACGTGATTGTATCCGCGATACCGTTCCCATATCTATAGCAAAGGTGTGAATTCAAACCGCCACAGAGCCAGAAAGGACAAGATAGGGAGCGTTTTTTTCAAAGGAGAACCTTGGTTCAACAAACCGAGGTTCTTTAACGTCCTGCACATACAGAGACGGGCAAAAAAAAAAAGACGTTCATATCAGTGAGCGCGATATACGGAAGATAAAAACGGGAAGTATGGGTGTTTTGTATCGACCAACCGAGCGTCACATCCTGTTTCCAGATGACTTTTTCCTTTCCGTTGGTGAGACGTAGAATCACGAGAACCGTTGGGTTAATCTTGCCCAGATTATATTCTTTTCTTTAGTGGGGTTCCAATTATGGACAAAAGGCCAAGAGGCCAAGAGGCCTCTTCGTCCGATTCTATGGGCATGAAATTAGACCCAACTACGTTTCCTTTCACAGGTCACTGATAAGCAATCGTCGTGCCTATGAACAATTTCTTCGATTCACCACTCCGGTCACCTGACGACGATGGACTGGCCGACCAATGAGAATCATGCTTTAACATTTATCCCCGTCTTCGCAGTCATCATCATCTTCTTTGTGCGACCGTTTAGACATTACACGAATTTGTTGGTTCTGTAGTACCTTGAGTGTGATATCAATCGCCATTTTTTCCTCGATCATCGTAAAAGTACCTTCCTCGAATGGCGGTGGCGTCGTGGTCGGTGCTATGCTAGGAATCACCACTGTACCTGGTGTGCGGCCAATTGATAAATCAAATTCTGTGAACGTCGCGGAAATGAGTTCAACGAACGGCAATTCGTTAAAGAACTCGGTACTGAGTTGATCAAATTCCGACAGGTCACCCATGCTCAAAACGTCCTTTGCCGCGAATCCATCCGTAGCAGCCAACGGTGTCGAAGTAAAGAATTCAAACTCTGACCGCGTGTTCACGCGGGGTTGAACAGGTGGAGTGATGAACCTACCAGTTAAATCGGTTACGCAACTGAAAGGTACGTCGACAGTCAGAGATTCGATGGTGGAACTAACCGTTGTTCCCGTAAAAGTGGTTGGTGTAGCAAACTGAATGTTTTTGCGCACAAATCCTCTCAAAAACAATTTGTTCGTAGGAAGTGCCAGTACTGATTCCGTTAACTTGAGCCTTTTGCCTATGGTCTTGATTTCAAGTACTGGTTTAGGGACAGTGAACCTGAAGTCTGTGTTCACTTGTACTGTGACTTCGGCAAGTACGACAGGTGTCTTCGTAATAATATGACCACATGTAATCTTCGGATGGACATTTGTGTTCGAGCACTCTTGTATGGTTGCCGAAGTAAATAAATCTGGACTTTGATCTAAAGTCATGTTCTTCCCTACTTTCGTCTTGGTTAGCCCGGTTAGGCTTTCGACCCTATACTATGCATTGGCCTAATCCCGGATCTTAGGCAGGTGCGGAATTTTCAGTGCACTCCTTAAAAAGCACAGCGGAACCGGAATACGAGGGTGCGGAATATGCCTTCCGAAGCATCCGCATCTCTGTGAAACGAAACGCGCTATCTTTCTATGTAACTCATCTATAAAATGCGCCGACAACAGAACAAGAAAAACCGCCCACCATCCGACAGGAAGCGTGAGCGTTGACAATAAACGATCTTTTCACCGAGAACACTTAAAATGGAACTCGAAATGTTGCCATATACCAATTATCATCGTATTTCCGTCGTTTAAAATAATTATGTCGTTGTTCTAATACGTCGTTGGCGAGAACTAAGGGCCCTATGTTTACATTAGACTGCCTAATGAGTCGCCCACATTTTTGAATTCTCGTTTCATTAAAGTGACTATAAGCCATCCGCAACATGTTGTAGTAAACATCGTCGTAGGATACCGTATAAGGAAATGATGTACGAAATAGATGCAGAATTTTAACGGCTGGCTGCGCGTAACATCTATATCCAAACAACCACATCTTTAGAGAAATCTCTACATCTTCATATCCCCAGACCCTAAACCCCCTATCGAAGCCACCAATGTCAAAGAAAACAGTTCTTGATACAGCAAAACATCCACCCGGAAGTACGGCTGTAGGAAATGGAGTTTGTTGTTGTAGGCTGTTCCATTGAACACTTAGAGTGTAATTTAACGTTTGACCGTAACCAACTTGCGACGGATTATCGATTGGAGCAATTCCTGGAGTTATCCCATCACACACCTGATTTCGAATGGGCTCTAACAATCGATCCATCCACAGATCTTCGAATTGAAGATGTGCGTCACAAAAGATGAGAAAATCTCCCTTAGAGTGTTCCGCACCCAGATTTTTGGCTCTCGCAAGCCCAATACCTTCAGTTCTTATCAACTGCATCCGATTTGAACTTTCGTGTGAATGTACAAAATCACAGCACTGATCTGTCGAACCATCATCCACAATAATGATTTCAAATGGGTATTTTGTTTTGGCTTGTAATGCGGATTCAATTGTCGTAAGTACATTGTTGCCCTCATTTTTTGCCGGCATAATGAGTGACACGAATGGCATAGTTTCACACATGATGATAGCCTCCGTTTCTATATTTCACCCAATCGGTGTGCGGATTTATTTTGAGAAGGCATCGGAAAAATCTGATCGGCGATGTTCAAGCCCCTTCGTTATTGCAGAGATGACATTACCCGATACTATGCACTCCATACCGTCGAGTGATTGGACGAATGCAGTATGGTAACGTGGAGTCTTCAGGATTTTAGTGGACAATTGATCAATTGAACCTGAAAAAGATGAATAGATAACACAGCACTTACATGGAGGCGGATGTGGCTGGTGTTTCCGTCGGATTGGATTTGTTCTGTGGAAACAATACGGGATAGACGCAAACGCGAGAACGGTTTTTCAGAGTTTAGATCGACCTGTTCTCTGTGGGTAGTTAGACCACGTGTTTGATTGCCTTGAAAAGTGTACATCTTGAATTCTCGATGTGCAGGTACAATCGGGGGATAGAGAAACGTAACAGTCTGCGATTTACGCCAAGTCAAGTTCGTAGATGCCGTACGCAGCTCACTTGGTGCCCCCACGGTCTGGTACTCTATGTAAGCAGTAAATACTCCATTTACAATGAGCTCATTTGTGGGAAGGAGGAGGCGGGAATTTAGCGGATGGACACGCCAACGAATATCTGTCACGGATAGGACAGAGTGTGGGATATCTACATGACTTACAAGGTCCACTTGAATATCGGTCCGAGCGATTAGCACAGGTACTTCTATGATTGGTTCATGAACGGTATATAGGGGGTGTGCAACTTCCTTTTCAGTGTCGGACATTGGCGTTGGCATGTCGACATCAGTCAGTAATGTGTGATCAGCAGTGGACGAGAAAGAAAAATCTGTAGATACACTTTGGGCATCAGCTGCTTCAGTAGTGACATCACTACGTGTGTCTTTATGATGAACATCTCTTCCTACGGACAGAGTATGATTGACAGACGGCGTACTGGTTATAGGTTTAAACCTTGATGACATCGATGATGCTGTTATTGCATTTTGGAATATCATAGGTTTTTGGAGGCTTGCCTGTTGCTCTTTGGTTTTTTCCACACGTGAGCCGTTTGGAGTATCTTTGCCTTTGTGAAACATCTTCTCCCCTCCTCTCTGATAGCCTGTCAGCATGACTCCATGTCTTGGGCGTAAACCGATAAAGTTTAGACAGTGCTTCCCTGTATACACTTGGGCAGAGGTTCTCTTAGACGCAGCCCATGTCAAACGCATACTCCCAGTTGACTATTTTTCCCTGACTTATGTATGTCATTTTTCAACATCTCAATGCCCAGAGGCGCTCCCATGCGCCTTGATCATGATATGCGCCTATAGGCGAATGTGAATACTTCATCTGGTATATGGATCCGCACATCACACTGACAGTACTGACATATCGAGCTTTCTTCAATATGCAGCTTGAGTCCGAATTCAACGGTCAATACCTTGGCGCATTATGAAAGGGACTCATGCGTAAGTAAAAAAAAGGCTTATTCCTATTATTGGAATGAGCCTTTTTTTACACCCTGGAGGGCGCATTTGTGGATTGTAGTGTTTCCCCCTTAAAAAAATGCAGGGCCAGGAGTGGGGGTGGGGAAAGGAGTGGACGTAACACGGATTTGTTGGTTCTGTAGCACCTTGAGCGTGATATCGATGACCATCTTTTCCTCAATCATCGTGAAAGTACCTTCTTCAAATGGCGGTGGCGTTGTGGTCGGTGCTATGCTAGGAATCACCACTGTACCTGGTGTGCGGCCAATCGATAAATCAAATTCTGTGAAAGTTGCAGAAATCAGTTCAACGAACGGCAATTCGTTAAAGAACTCTTGACTGACTTGATCAAACTCCGACAGGTCACCCATGCTCAAAACATCCTTGGTTGCGAATCCGTTCGTACCAGCCAACGATGTAGAAGTAGCAAGGAATTCAAACTCTGACCGCGTGTTCAGGCTGGGTTGAACAGGTGGAGTGATGAACTGACCTGTTAAATCGGTCACACAGCTAAATGGTACGTCAATCGTCAGAGATTCGATCATGGAACTAACCGTTGTTCCCGTAAAAGTGGTTGGCGTAGCAAACTGAATGTTTTTGCGCACAAACCCTTTCAAAAACAATTTGTTCGTAGGAAGTGCCAGTACAGATTCCGTTAACTTGAGCCTTTTGCCAATGGTCTTGATTTCAAGTACTGGTACAGGGACGGTGAACGTGAAGTCTGTGTTCACTTGTGTGGTGACTTCAGCAAGTACGACTGGCACCTTTGTCACGATGGTACCTGCCGTGATTGGGGGGGTTACTGGAGTGCTTGGGCACGATCCCGTAGCCGCATTTGCTGATCAGCCAACGATGATTCCTCCTTATTTGAATTGTGGTGCTTTCACAAAATATACAAATCAAGTCGATAACGCGTAGACCAATATACGGCGACATATGTTGAAGTTTTGAAAAGATTCAAAGCGAAAAACCGAGTTCGTAGAGCAATCCTGCGTCGCCAAATACAACGAATAGACGGACTCTCGGGGCCGCCGACGCGGAATGGTCGGCGCACCATCTAGTAAGCGCTCATTTTCCACCGCGTAAGGTCTGCAAGTCGCTCTTCCCCGAAAAAATACACGAGTGAATCCATGCTTGCCTTTCCATCTCATAACGCGTGGCGATACGGTGTATCAACGTGCGATGTGATCAACTGCATTGCATAAGAGAGCGCTTGGGAATCATGGGAGCAACTTGTTCGCATGGCCATAAACCCGATTTTTTCATGAAACACGAAGTATATCCGCGTTGCTTGGCGAAACAACCACGGAAACGGGCGAATGGCTTAGTCATGTGCCCTGAGAAGTGGGATTTTATGCTCATACCCTATCCAATGGGGTGAGAATGGTTATGAGGAGCATTGTTTTCATAGGCTCACACAAGTCCGGATCAAGTAGGGACGCTATCGTGGCTGCAGGAGGTCTAGGATTCTATACCGTATTACTGACGAATCGCGAAACCTTTTTAGAGAAGCGCACTGAATTCCCTGATGTACATGAAATGATTCAGGTAAACCTTGAAGACACGAACGAAATTCGAAATAAACTAAAATTTCTTAGGAAGCAAGGAAAAGAGATTGTTGCCATTTCAAGTTTTATAGAACCGTACGTATACACGGCGGCACTTCTAGGGCAAGAGTGCGGGCTACCCAGCCAAACTCCAGAGGCCATTGCGAAGATGCTTGACAAAATTTGCATTAGGCAGTTGTTGCAGGGCACACCTTACTCTTCTTTCTTTAGTACGTGCGATGACTCGTCCGTCGTGGATTCGGCTCTCATCAGACAAATGCCAATTGTTGTCAAGTCTCCCATGTCTACCGGATCGAAAGATGTGATTTTAGCAACAAATCGCATGGAATTAAAAGAACAAATTGCTAGGTTAAAGAGACGGTATCCAGAACAAAAAGTCCTCTTAGAAGAGTACCTTGAGGGACCACAGTACTTGGTTGAGGTTTTGGTCCATAAGGGCACGCCGTATATCGTCGCGCGTCGTCGAGCAGATGGTGCGCGGAAAGCATCGTTTCATTGTGACTGGATACCGTGTTCTCCCGAAAGTTCCCATCGACCTCCACAACCAAATTGAGGACATGGTTGACGTCGTTGTGCAAAGGACGGGCATGCGAACTGGAGCTCTCCATATTGAGTTCAGGCTGGTCGACGGGCACTGCAAAATTATCGAAGTCAATCCTCGAATCTCTGGTTCGGCAATGAACAGCATGATTCATATCGCCTTCGGTATCAATCTCGTAGAGCAAACGTTGAAGTCACAAATGGGTCAAACACCGAATCTGGAACGCAAATGTGAACGCTACGTCTTTACTCAGTTTGTCACTGTATCCCAAGGGGGGGTTTTGCAGAGAGTCACCGGCAAACAGCAGGCATCTCGCTGTGTGGGAGTGGAAGAGGTTCGCGTGAAGCCACGAATCGGTGCTATCCTCAATCCCCCAACATCCATGGGACATCGATACGCGTATGTGTTGGCGGCAGCTGACTCCGAGAGAGAAGCGGAAACATCTGCCCGAAAAGCAGCGAGGTTAATTCAATTCCATTTAACTCCGGAACGAGGTGAATTACGCGATGACATTGATTGGATACCTTCATTACCGGACCCATCCATGTAAAGTGAGACGTGCCTATGCGTACGCTTCGGTGGCGAAAGCGGAAGGCATTGATTTTATTTATTTCACTCCCGGGCGCGTTAACCTGCATGAGAAAAATATTTCGGGTTGGGTGTACCAAAACGGAAATTGGTCGGAAACCACGGTTCGGTTTCCGGACGCCATATACAACGAAGCAACCCGCAGTGAAAAAATGTGGCCCGTTATCGCAGAACTCCGCAGACATATTCCTTTCACGAGTCATCCTATCGGAGACAAAATGTCCGTGTACGAACGACTCCACAAAGGTAGAAAATTCAGACAATATCTGATTCCAACCAGAGAACTCGAAAACGTCAAAGATGACTTATCTTACTTTATTGACGAGCATAACAAAGTGGTTTTAAAGCCACTGTGGGGTGCGCAAGGTCACGGAATCATCGTGATTGAGCGCTTGGGCGTCAATCGGTTTCAAATTGTCGAGAACAACGATGAAACGACCAACTGTACATTCGACGATATGCTGGAACTCGTGCAACAAAAGTATCTGCAAGAACCTGTACTCGTACAAAAGTACATTACGTGCGTGACGAGGTCGGGACAACCTTACGATTTTCGTATCCATGTACAGAAAGACGGTACTGGGAGATGGGTGATTACGTCGGTATACTACCGTATAGCCCGTTTCGGAAACATCACGTCAAATCTAAGCAGTGGGGGATATACTGGAAATTTAGGAACTTTTCTGAAAGACGAATTTAAGGAAGAAGCTTACAATATGCAATGCTACCTAGAGCAGTTCGGTCTTCAACTGGCCGCCCACCTGGATGAAGTGTACGACGAGTGTTTCGACGAGTTGGGGATTGACGTTGGGATTGACTCTATGCGGAAGGCCTGGATCTATGAAGTGAATTGGAAGCCCGGTCCACCTCCAAGTCTTTATTTAGAGCTTGATGTCGTCCGAAATTCGATTCAGTATGCCGCATTTTTGGCCGAACAGCATTCAAATCGGCAAACCAGCGATTTGCCAGAGAAAGACGAACAACTGGTTCAGCACAACAGGTAGTGTTTCCGGCACTAGGGAAGCTGTTATCCCATTCTCTAGCTATGAATGTGGTTTGTCCGTAACAGTTCGTTTCCATTTCGAATTGTGTATAAGTAAATCAACCATAGCTAGAGGAGGAACTTTACATTGGGGAAATATAAGCATTGGACCGATCTTCCTTATGCAGGGGAAGACAAACCGCCATCCAATCCTGTGGACCCGTTGGCCGGATCCTGGTCGACAGAGTACGTTCAACTCAATGTAGATGGACAATTGAAGGACCGTAATGGGAAAACCATCGATTTAGACATCCAGAACCCAAATAAAATCAAATGGAATCAGGAACTGAAAGTGGTTCAAGAAACCTTGGAGAACATTACAGATGAACAAATACAAATCGCGAAATATTGGGGGGCGGTGCGCCGACCAAGCAGTGGACGCCTATCATTGATCGCTTGATTGACACGTATGGCGTAACACCTCCAATGGCTGGGCGGATCTTAAAGGCGGTGCATTCGGGGATTAACGATACAACTGTAGTCACCTGGTATGTAAAATTCCGGTACAATGTCGCTCGGCCGAATCAACTTGATCACGATTTAACCACCATCCTGTGTACACCACGTTTCCCAACTTACGTAGCCGGACATGCTTCCGTTGCCGGATGTGCCGAAGTGATCTTAAGTTACTTTTTCCCTTCCGAATCTTCTCGATTAAAAGCACTGGCAGAAGAAGCTGCGCTTTCACGGTTATATGCAGGTGTGCATTTTCCAATCGATCTTGAAGACGGTTTGAAACTTGGACGGTAGATTGGTCACATTGTGGTGCACACGCTGAAGAAGGAAGAAAACAGTGACAGCGAGAAGATTGACGTTCCCTTTAAGAAGGATCTTCATGCCCAGCTCCCGCCGCCGCCATATGTCCAAGCCATTCCTTTTGATTTTAACCAGCCTTGTCAATCCAAAGTTAGACATTAGACTCCCATGTTCAGGGCGGCAACTCAATAGGCCACTTGCATGGTGCAAGTGACTGTTGCCGTAAATCCCAAGTGAACAATAAGATAGCACGACGTATGTTGATGAAGGGGTTGGGGGGATCCATCGAATGAAGAGGCTCCGTTTTCAAGAAATCCTCACGAACATTGACGGCAAGAGCGTCCAAGGGACAGCCCCCACATACATTCGGCACGTGGTGGACCATCCGAGCGACGTAATAGCGGATCAAACGTTATTGTTTGACCGCTTCCAGCGAGTCAGGGCTTGGCGATTTAATCCTTACGACGGTTGTGCAATCGTCACGGAAGACCCGGAAGCGTGGTCGAAGGTCAGTAGCAATCACATGGTGGTACGGGTGAAAGACGTGGAAGAGGCGTACCAGAACTTTATGCGCTATTACCGTGCCCTGTTCTCTATTCCGGTGATTGCCATCACGGGTACTTGTGGCAAGACGACCACCAAGGAAATGGTCGCTCATATTTTGTCGCAGAAGTATCAGGTGCAGGCCACCCTGCGCAGCAAAAATGCTACTGTCTTTAATTTGGAATATTTGCTTGGGATTGACGATGACACCAACGTGGCTGTCTTCGAAACAGGTGTCGCAAAGAAAGGTGATTTATTGGACAGTTGCCTGTTCTTTCGGCCAACGATTGGCGTCATCACAAATATCGGTATTGATCATTTGAATGCATTTGCCTCCCATGACGAGTACATTCAGGCCAAGGGAGAGATGCTGCCGGGGCTGGGGTATGCAGGGACACTCCTGCTCAATGCGGACGACCCAAACATCAAGAAGATTGATGTAACCCATTTTCGTGGCAAGCTGATTACTTTTGGCTTGGGTGACGGGGCGGATTTCCAGGCAAAACACGTGCGCGCCGAAAGTAGCGGTATGGCCTTTACTTTGCGGTACCAGCATATGAATCATCGCCTGTTTGTGCCTGGGTACGGCCAGCACAATGTCTATAATGCACTGGCGGCCATCACCACCGCCTATATGCTTGGTCGTCGGCATAGACGAAGCCGGAGAGCGTCTGCGCTCCTTTCAGTATCTGCCGGGTCATGTGAATGTGATGCCCGGGCGTCAACGGCAGCGTTGTGATTGACGATTCCTGGAGTTCCAATCCAACGTCGATGCGTGCTGCATTGAAAGTGCTAGACGATCTGGCAGAAGGCCGGAAGAAAATTGCCGTCTTGGGCAGAATGGCTGCACTTGGAGAGTTTGCCGATGATCAGTATGCGCAGATTAGCCAGCAATTGGTCGAGCAAAACGTCGATGTGCTCATTACGCGGGGTTCGATTGCGAAAGACTTTGCTAAACACGCGCTGCGCTTCGGGATGAAGGAGCAGAACGTGTATCGCTGTTATGAGATTGTGGAAATTGAGCACCTGTTACACGGGCTGATGGATGGAAATACGATTGTACTGGTCAAAAGTTCGATGATGGATTTCGAAGTCAAAAATCTTATCAAGAACATCACGATTTAGACCGTTTCGTACATTTCGATCCGTTTGCAAGGACAAATATGGGCTGTCAAACGCGAATGAGTACTCCGTGTGGTTGCGTCGTTGGTGCTGAGCTATGGATTCTAGGTCTCTCACCGACTATGATGGGGATAGACAATTGGTACAACCGCATGGGAAGGTTTTCAGATTCAATGGAGTCGGCACGAAACCGGTACGCTCCGAAGGGAGGAACATGGTGTACAGTATCGGCGTTGACGTAGGTGGTACGAAAATCTGCACGGGGATAATGGATGAAACCGGCACGCTCATACAGTCGCTTGAGGTTCCGACACTGGCTGTAGAGGGGCCGGAGGCTGTGATTCGTCGCATCAAAGACACCATCCTCGCCATGTTTCAGCATGTTTCGAGGGAGTACATTTTGGGCATCGGGATTGGCGCACCCGGCCCGTTGAATCCGCATACAGGCACCATTCAGGATCCCCCGAATTTACCGGGATGGGATGGCATCCGATTACCCGAAATGATTCAGAACGACGTTTCATTGCCGGTGTATCTGGACAACGACGCGAACGCGGCGGCCGTCGCGGAGCATCGCTACGGGGCAGGGGCGGGTGCGAAGAACATGGTGTACGTCACCGTGAGCACGGGGATTGGTGCCGGGGTGGTGGTGGATGGTCGTGTGAGACAAGGAGCCACGGGCAGCTTTGGGGAGATTGGACACACCATCATCCAGCCCGATGGACCCTTGTGTACGTGCGGCAACCGAGGGTGCTTGGAAGCGTTAGCATCGGGAACGGCCATTCAACGCAAGGCGCGTGAAGTCTTTGGGTGCGATATGACCGCTAAGGAAGTGGCAGAACTCGCCGCAACCGGCGAAGCACGGGCGCAGTCCATTCTGGATGTCACCTTCCGCTATCTTGGCATTGGCCTGGTCAACCTCGTGAATCTGTTCGATCCCGAGGTGATGGTCATCGGTGGCGGTCTGTCGCAAATCGGGGAGCCCATGTTCCGCGCGTTGCGAGAGGCCTTATCCGCGAATCGCTTCCACCCGACTCCGACGAACACCCGCCTTTGTGCAGCACAACTCGGTACGAAGGCTGGGGTTATTGGAGCCGCTTCACTTCCGTTTGTGCATCATTCACAGCGTTGAACGAAGCAAAAAGGGGGCCATCCGTTAAGCCCATCACACGATGGCAGTGGGACGGCCCCTTTTTACGTCTAGACCCTCACTGCAACTCCGCTTCGCGCCGACAGATCTCTTCCATGGAGACGTTCAACGCGGCCTGCGGCTCCTCAAAATGTCGGCGGTAATAGCCAAAGTACATCACCAAGAGCAAAATGAGCAGCACCACCACCGCATAGAGCGCCATTTGGTTCGGCGGAATCACCATGATGATGCAAATGAACACAATCCAGAGCAAGCTGATGGTGTTTATCCACTTGCTCCACCGCCCGAGGTGCCACGGCCCGAGGTGTTTTGGCAGGAAGCGCCCTTGCGCTTGTGCGCGGAGCTTGAGGTATACCGGGATGCCGTACGCGATGTACAGGCCAATCACGCTGATGGCCGTCAGGAACGCGATGGTCGTATATGTGGCGTTCGGATTGACCTGTTTGATCACGTAGTCCACCAACGCAAACAGAAAGGATAGCGTCACCACGAGCCAGATGGCTTTGGCGGGCGTGCGGTATTTCTTGCTGATTTGCGCCCAGTATCTGCTTCCCGGCATGCCTTTGTCGCGGGAGAATGGCGCGAGAACGACGTGATGGATGACAGGCCACAGAACCACATGGTAAACGTCACCAACCACAGTACGACCGCTCCGAACGTTTCCCCGAGCGCCTGGCTGATCACGAAAATGAACCCGTTGGATGCGCTCGCCGCGCCGGACACGTCGTGCATGGACAGCGTCACAAAGGCCAGCATGATGAAGCCGAAGACAAACGAATAGGCGACGGAGTTGAAAATACCCCAAGGAACGCGGACGCACGGGTTGACGGTCTCTTCAATGGTGTGTGCAGACGCGTCGTATCCGGTGAATGACCACTGGGCCTGGAGCAGTCCAATCATGAAGGCCAACCGGAAAACGTCTGACCTACGTGGTACAGATAGCTGATGGGCTGCAGATGGTTCTTGGTGAAGAACGCCAGGCTCGCCACCAACACCAGGACCACGGCGATGTGATACCAGGCATAGAAGTCGTTGAGCCGAGCGACGACGCGAATGCCGATATGATTGAAAATGCCGTGAAGCACGAGAATGACGCCAAACACAATGAGCGTCGTCGTCAGGTCGGAGGTGTAGCCAAAGAAGGGGGCGAGGAGCGGATCGGCAAAGAGAGCACAGGAGTAATCGATGCCGGCCACAATGCCGATTTGGCCAATCAGGTTGATCCACCCGGTGTACCACCCCCAACGCCTGCCACCGAGAATGGCGGCCCAGTGGTAGAGCGCGCCTGCGGTCGGAATGGCAGATGCGAGTTCTGCCAGGGACGCGGCAATGAGCAACACAAAGAACGCGACGAGGGGGCAGCCGAAGCCCATCATGCCTGGCCCGCCGAACTGCATGGCGTACCCGTACAGCGACACGGCGCCGGTGAGGATGGAAATGATGGAAAACGAGATGGCGAAATTCGAGAACCTGCCCATGTCCCGCAGGAGCTCCTGTGCGTAGCCAAATTTGTTCAGAAGCTGCTTGTCGCTCGTCAGCTGCGCGTTTTTGTCCAACATCCTCACTTTCTTCCATCCAGAATTTGTCCGTTCACTAGCGTTGTGACGCACTGCCTACAAGGTTTTCGTGGGCGGACTCGTCGAAAGACCGGACGTTGCGGTTGGCCAACGTGCCGATGCCAACGGCCAGAAGCAGTGTCACGACGAGCAGCAAGATACCTAGCGCAGTCAATGTGGATGCCTCCTTTCGTCTGCCAATCGAATGGATAGCCAGCGTAGGGCGGGGGACCATGTACCCTAGCCACCGTGCAACAACTAGAAGTAGTTGACCGTAATGCCGCTGTCGATGTGGAGCATCGCACCATTGGTCCAGTCGGACTCGTCGGAAGCGAGGTAGATGGCCGCATGTACGATGTCTTCGGGCTTTCCAAAGCGCCCGCTTGGTTGGCGGCTGAGCCGGATGGTGCGCGCTGCCTCATCATTCAACAACCATTCGGTCATCAGCGGCGTTTCAATGGGGCCAGGGCAGATGGCGTTGGTGCGGTTGCCTTTTGGCCGGAACTGCACCGCGAGACTCCGAGTCAGCGAGACCACGGCGCCTTTGGAGGCGGTGTACGCGTCCTGCGGAACCGTGCAGCCCATGAACGCGACGAACGACGCAATGTTGATGATGGACCCTTCTCCTTGGCTCACCATGCGCGGGTGACGTGCTTGCACCTGAGGAAGATGCCTCGTGCATTGATGTTCATCACCTGGTCCCAGACTTCCACTGGGGTGTCGATGACCGAATGATCCGCCTCTGTCATGATCCCGGCGTTGTTGTACAGCACGTCAATCCGGCCATACTGCTGGAGGGTCTCTGCAACCGGGTGCTTCACGCTGTCCTCGTCAGCGACGTTGCAGGCGTGGTCACTGGCGACGCCGCCAGATGCCCGTACGGATGCTACCGTCTATTTCGCGGCGGATTCGTTGACCTCAAACCTCACTTTGGCGCCTTCTTTTGCAAACAGGTGCGCGGCGGTGCGTCCCATGCCGCTGCCCGCGCCCGTAATGACACAGACTTTGTCCTGCAGTCTCATCCCCATTTCCCTCCTGTCTCGTGGTTGGAACTCGCTCACTTTACCGCGAGGCTAACCATCATCCCTGCTCGAATTACCGCGACCGCTCCCAATCCGTGACCACAGCGTCGTAAGCCTGTTGCTCCACGAGCGCCATGTTGTAGTAATGGTGTGTAACCGTATCGCCAAACGCCTGTCGGACGACGTCGCTCTCACGCTATGTCTGCATCGCTTCGTAGAGCGAGTGTGGGACCCGCAGGGCGTGTCCGCTCACGTAGGCGTTTCCTCGAAACTCGTCTGGAAGGCGCAAGCCACTTTCCACGCCGTGGAGACCTGCGGCGAGCAGCGCGGAATACGCCAGATATGGGTTGACATCGGCCCCGGGGATGCCGCATTCGATGCGCTGACTCTGCCCGCGTCCGACAATGCGAAATCCGGCGGTCACGCCAGACAGGACGGTGGGCGCGTAGAAGGAACCGTTGGGGTACGCTGTCAGTCGGTGTCCACCTGTGTGAACCACCGCTCCCTTTGCCACCGCATCGGATACCAGCGACGCCACCTTGTTCAGCGCGTTCTCGTCAATGAGCGGGTCTACCTGCACGCCCGGCGTTGTGCCGGGACCGACCACCATACGCTTCTCCCCCTCCGCCAGTCGCTGGATCGGCGAATCTGCAACGGACTGGTACGCGTAAACCACATTGATGCCGTTGCAGACCTGGCCGCAATTTTCGAATTTGTTGTCGAGGATGGCTGCAGCAGCCTGGTCGAGGTCTGCGTCTGGAAAGACAATGGCGCGGGGAGTTGCCGCCGAGTTCGAGGAACAGCTTCTTCACCGTGTCCGCGGCACGGCGCATGACACTTTTGCCGACTTCGGTAGAGCCCGTGAAGGAAATTTTGCGGACGCTCTGGGCTAGTCATAATGAACGACACCGGCCCCATTTCGCACGTCGTGGATTACACTGAATCTATAGAAAACAGTGCAGAGCCACATACGAAAGAGCAGCGGTACGATGTCAAGACCATAAGGCAACATAATATCTTTTGAATCACTGCTTTTTTGGAGGCGGTGTCGAATTTGGCAATGCTCAACTAAGCCCACCCTACCCAACTTTTCACATTTTTCCTTTGGAGCTAGGAACTGGTGGCCCTGGTGTCGAGTACGTTTCTGTTATGCCTGTTGTCGGATCACCTCCGGAGTGTAGAGTCGGTTGGTCTTTAGCAGATAGAAGACCACCCGCATCAGTTTCCGGGCTGTAAGCGCAAGGGCACGTCCCTCGGCAAATTCTTTGGGCTCCGCTTTCTTCTTGGCGTAGTACTCGGCAAAAACAGGGTCGTGCACCCGGACGCTGTTGGCCGCTTCAACCATGTAGTACTTCAGATAGCGGTTGCCAGAAAGAATGAGTCGAGTTCGGTTTGCTGTGAATTTCCCGGATTGGTTAACGGTCCAAGCGAGCCCGGCGTACTTTGCTGCTTCCGCGTGGCTCCTGAACTGGCTAACGTCTAGTTCAGCCACAATGCCAGAAGCGAAAATGGGACCGATACCGGGAATGGAATCAAGCGTTTGTGGGATCGTTGCCAAGTGATCCTCAATGCCTTTACGCAGCGCCTTGAGTTGCTCTTGTGCCGTTCGAATCATGCGAATGCTGGAAGCCATTGCAAGATTCACCGAGTCCGACATGGACTGCGGCAACCGGTACGAAGAGCGAGCGGCCTTCTGCAAAGCCTGAGCGACTACCTCGGGATTGTCGAAGCGATTCTTTCCATGCTCGACAAGGAAGTCAATAAGACGCTCAAGGGGCATCTCAGCGAGTTTCTCGACGGATTCGAATTCCTCTATGACGGCCAGCGAAGTGGCAGAGAGCTTGTTTCTACGAAAGGGTCCAGTGAGGGAGTAATCACTGAACTTGAGAAACAGGTTCGTCATGAGGAAATTGCTTTCCCGAGTCAGATCCTGCATCAGATGATAGCGAGCACGTGTCAGGCGTTGCAGCGCCATAAGCGGTTCGCTCCAGATAAACGGATGCGGGAGAAGGCCTGTCCGAAGTTTGGCTGCGATGAACCAGGCATCCACTCGGTCGTTCTTGGGGGCGCTCAGATAATGGGACTTCTTAAACTCCCGGATGAGACTGGGATTGAAGACGTACACCTTACGCGGAACGCCGAAGTCCAAGTGACGTTGCAGATACATTGCGGCATGAGTTGAGTAACAGCCGGTATGTTCGAGACCGAAAAGAATCTCTTCAGACTGGAGCTGCTGAGCCAACTTAGTAATGCGATCCTGAAACTCCAGAATGCCGGGACGATTGTTGGTAACAGTGAATCGGCTCACAGGTCGTTTCTCATCGTGCCTCGTTAAACAGCAAACCACGTTGGACTCGCTGCCTACATCAATTCCGACAAACAATGGAGAGGACATGTAAAATCACCTCCTTTGGTTGGAATGCAGATGTCTATGGCCTTGGGATGACCCTGGGAAACCCATGAACGACAGCCTTGCGAGCTATTGGAATACACCGGGCGTCATCGGTGCACGAGCCTCCCTCTGCTGGCAGGAGGGATGACTGACCGGGAAACAGTCAGCGTGTAGGTCTATTCCATGGGGCCAGGGGAACACTCTTTCGTCGGAAGACACCCTAAAAACAAGGGGCAACGGGAGGCATTGGAACATTCCCTTGGTAGACACCTAAGGCTATTTTCCCAAGGTCAGCCCAAGGCCGTAAACACCCTGTAACGTGACTTGATAGTCACGGTGGATGGACTTCTAATGGGTCTCGGCTGTGTTGCTGGGGTTACGCTCTCCAGAAATCTAAAAAGAGCAACCACAACCTGGATTTATGTAAACCAAGTTGATAGCTGCTCTTAATATACAAGGAGCCGATACTATGAAGAATATCACAAAATTTGTAGGGTTGGACGTGTCCAAAAAGTCTATCGCAGTTGCCGTAGCAGACGAAGGTCGGGGTGAGCCTAGATTCATTGGGATGTTCCCTCACACGGTAGAGGCCGTACGAAACCTCGTACGTCAACTTGGCGGCGAGGGAGTGAAACTGGAGTTCTGCTATGAGGCTGGGCCGACTGGATACGGATTATATCGTTTGTTACGTGCCATGGACATTTGCTGTACGGTCGTTGCTCCGTCTCTCATTCCAACTCGTCAAGGAGATCGAGTGAAAACGGACCGTCGAGACGCGTTGCGACTGGCGAAGTTGTTTCGAGCTGGAGAGCTGGTGGCCGTGTACGTCCCCAGTGAAGAAAATGAATCACTTAGGGACTTGGTTCGGGCACGGGAGGATGCAGTGGAAGACCGTTTGACGAGCAAGACACCGGATATCCAAGTTCCTGCTTCGACACAACCGCCATCCTCAGACGCGTCTGCGAGCCTGGGGTAGCATGCATCGGAGGTGGTTGGACAGTCTCACGTGGACGGATCGGCGAGAGCAGATAGTGTTCCAGGAGTATCTGCATCAGCTGGATGAAATCGAGGGTCGCCTGAAACGTCTTGATGCTGCGATTCATTTGGAGGCGACGGAAAGCGAGAGAGCACCGGTTATCCAGGCGTTGCAGACATTACGTGGTGTGGCAGAGGTGATAGCAACCTCTTTAGTCGCTGAGATTGGGGAGTTCCGTCGATTCCGGAATCCTAAGCAACTGATGGCCTATGCGGGACTTGTACCGATGGAACATTCGAGTGGATCGTCTCGATGACAAGGGCGTATCACGAAGGCGGGGAATTCACACCTAAGACGGGTTCTTGGTGAGGCTGCATGGAGTTACCGATACAAGCCAGCTGTCAAAGGGGCGATTCGGAAGCGTCAGGAGGGGCAGAGTCCTAGAATCCAGGACATAGCTTGGCGAGCGCAGGATAGGCTTCATCGAAAATATATGAGAATGGTATCCCGAGGCAAACACCACAATGTGGCTGTAACTTCAGTGGCAAGAGAGTTACTTGGATTCATCTGGGCGATTGGATGTGAGGCGGAGAGACAGATGGAAACCTCCGCTGCTGTATAACCCAGTTCGAAATTAAAAGTTGACGAAGACAATTACTGTTTGAGGAACAGGGTTGAAGGTCGGGCCTGAAGGCACAGGAATCCGGTACGGGGAAACTTCGTCGACCGTTTTGCTAGGCATCAAGCCGAACGCACGTTACTAGTCCGAGGCAGCCCCTTGACGGAGGTACGAAATGTGGTAACCAACTCACGCATATCAGTGTCAACCGTCGACGAACCTTGCCTTCGGGCCGGCCCTTTAACCTCATCACGATACGGGGCTTGACGGTGTCGTTCATATCAAAGCGGCGTTAGCGCAACAAGTGTGTTAAAGGTGAATACCAATGCGAGTTGAGTTTATCGGATTAGGAAAAATAAGTAAGTATACAACTTTATTCCGCGATCAAATTTATGCTTGTACCGGCGTATATAGCGTGCGCTCTCGTTTCTCGAGCAACGGGATGACGGTATCCAGAACAATGCGCTTAAAGTACGGTGTTTCTGAATGCCGCGCAAGCGCTGCTTCATCTTCGTATTGCTCAAACAGCAAGAACGCATCTGTGTTGTCCTTCGAGCGATTCACCAAGTAGTGTATACATCCTTTCTCTTGCTCGACGAATCGGATCATTTCACGCAGTGCTTCCTCGACCTTATCGCCCATACCCGGCTTGCATTGATAGTTCGCTGTGAGCACAATCACTGTCATCTGCTCCTTCTGCTGCAATTTTTTATGTGAACGCCTTTTGCTCGCGTCTGTATTGTTGGCAAGAGTATACCGCTTCGTCGGGGCACCGAACAACCCCTGAAACCAATGGCACTTGAACCGCCAAACAAAAGCGATAACAACTGAGGATAGGAAGCCTGCTTAGGTGGTTTTTTATTTGAAAATAACCCCATGCAAGAAGGTGGTGACGTGAAAAGATGCGGAGCCAAAACGCGTGACGGAGCAACTTGCAAGAATACTCCAATGGCGAATGGGCGTTGCCTCGAATGCATGGTGGTGGGTCAACGGGTCCGCCAACGGCAACAAAAACGCCGTAACTACCGGACCGTTTGAAACTACATGGGCTTGGGCTTGTCCGAGCACACCTGCGTCAGGGTCATCGCTCTACAGTTTTTGGTGATGAACCCTGGAGAAGAAGCTACGGCTCCTTCTTTGGCTTGTGTGGTATACGTTCACAAGGGTACGGTTTTGCCCTAACACAGGCTGCAATTTGATTCATTCAGCAGTCCCTATATAGCTATTGCTGGAGAGCTATGGGTGAGTAAGCTTCGTCCTTAATGTCCCTGCAGGTAACCGCCAGATAGCCGACAAGGACGATGATAATAATCGTTAAGCCAAGAGCTGACCGGACCTTTACCCAGCCCAAGACCGTCGCTGCTATGAGACACCGAGAGCCAGTCCGAAAAAGAGGCACCTACCGGACGCGTCATTATGTAGGCGAACCAGAACGCAAAAATCTCATTTAGACCAAACACCCAATAGCCCAGAGCCGGGATAGCAAGCAAGACGGCAAACAGGACCCCCGAAGAGAAATAACCCAAGTGCACGGTTGTTGCAGTCATGTCTCCTGCAGCGGTGCCAAGTGCAAACGTTGCCATTACGGTGGTCCAGTAAAAAGCTTCGCGGCGACGGGTGTACTGTGTATAGACAGCGTCTTCTCAACCGCGTACCAGGTTACGAAGATGGTGGTCAGCGCCACCGCAAAGGACGTGGTGGATACAAGGTATGGGATACCCAACCTAACGTGCACAACATCAGCAGCCATCGTGCCAAATATACTAACCATAACGACAACGAACCAGTAGATCCATGTACATTGGCGTACTAAAAACTGCAGTACCAATGAGGCTACCAGACCAATTCCCGCTAGGGCTACCGCAATCAACGGGTTTAGATGTTGGACTAGATAATCAGAAGATAATCAGAGAACACCTCGCCCATTCCAGTGGTCAGTAGCTTGGTGATCCAGAAGTAGACCGTAATTTCCGGAACCTTAGTGAAGGTCCGTTGCGCGTGATGCATGGTGACCGATAAGGACTCATTCATATAATAACTCTTTCTCCTAGTCCTCTGAATTGGGCTTATTATACATTTATATATGTAAACGGAAAAATAACTTTGTTGTTTACTATCGAAAATATAAAGACAAACGTATCACAGAAAAAGTTCATCGGGATCCTCGTGAACTCTTTTTATGCCAATGTGGTCTTTTGTTTCGACGGTGATTACGGGAGCATTTCAAGTTTAATGGTTCATTGGGTCCAAGCAGGCGGATATATTGGTATTTTTATCGTCATGTGATTACAGAGTGCACACATTGCATTGCCAAGTGAGCCTGGACTACCTCGCTTGGACAGGACATTTACATTTGGATCGCGGTTGTCGCGAGAACGTTTGGAAACATCGTTGGAGCGCCTATCGCGTATTATGTGGACAAATTTGGCGGAGAGCGGTGTTAAACCGATATGGACGTTACGTTCGCTTGTCTTAACACCATTTGCAAGTGGCAGAAAACTGGTTTGCTAAACGTGGTGAATGGGGGGGTCATTGGACGCCTTTTGCCTGGTGTTGTGACTTTCTCTCCCTTCTGGAATCGCCAATATTGTCGGTTACGAAATTTACGCTGTTTACGGTAGTGAGTTCTCTACTCTGGGTTACGATGTTAGGGTACGGATATAATTTTGGGCAAGACTGGGAGGGGATCAAGCTTTATACACATTTACTCATCTATGTGGTTGCAGCCTTAGTTGTCGTATTCATCACATTTGCCGTTTATAAGAGGCGGCAAAGGGCTTGATAAGGGGGGAGCGCATTGCACTTACACATTCAATTTTTGCTTCATCATTACGGATACATTGGCGTGTTCTTTATTCTCTTAATGGAGATGGTTGGCATTCCGTTTCCAACGGAAATGTTGCTCACGATTTCAGGCATCGAATGGACACATGGTGTATTTAGATTGGTGCCGTTGCTGCTCGCTGCAAGTTTTGGGAACATTCTCGGTTCCACCATTGCTTACAGTCTTGGTCGATTTCTTGGTCGACCTGTGATTGTTCGCTTTGGCAGGTACCTAGGGATCACTAATGAACGGTTCAATAAGGCAAATGAGATGTTTACCAAATACCAAAGCCCAGTGATTTTGTTCGGCAAATTTATTGCTGGAATTCGCATTTTAATTCCCTATCTCGCCGGGATCAATAAAATGTCCTTTACGGTCTTCACGATTTACAATGCCGTGAGCGCCCTAGTCTGGGCTAGTGCGTTTATCATTGTGGGTAAGTACATTGAGTTTGAATGGAGGCATTATCACCGGCTGCTGCATCACTACATGGTGCCAGCGATCCTCTTTGTTGTGCTTTTAGTAGGAATTTATTTCGGATTAAAAATTCGTCACAAACATCGGGCTAAATGAAGCCAGTCATGATGTGGAATCGAGGATTTGTTTTTGTGCGACAGCCTTTTAGGTAGGATGTGGGATGACAAGGGGCTTGAAGAACTCATGATTTCTTATTACAGGCGTGTGATGAAGAGGATCCGATATTGATTTGTAATAATGTAATTCCTTTTCGTAAGCGCAAAAATAAAAAGCAAACCCTTTTATCCCAATTTGTAATACCAGATAAACCGGTTACTTCGATACGTTGACCAATCCGAGTAAAAGTACTTGAGCGCAAACTTGGAGGATTGTTCTTCATCACCGTAATAGCGGTTAAAATGGCGAACCAAGTATTGGATATGTTGTTTCGGGTCCTTGCAATTACGAATTGGGAGTAAGAGACGGGAAACGCGTTATAATATTCGATTGTCCCCGACGTTATCGCCATGTAGATCTCAAATTCTTGATCGACCCCGAGATCTGCAATCTCCTCACGGAAAAAATTAGTCCTTCGCGTTCCTCCTCTTGAAGTATCGTTTTTAGCAGCAGAATACTTCGATTGCTTAGGGTGTGGAGCTGATTGAGCGCAACTGACTTCATGTACGTATCCTCATTGTTTTTTGACAGAGATTATCAAATCCTCAGATCGCCGTCAATGAACATGATCACAACGATGAAACGTTGAGAAGCAAAGCCTTAGGTCGATTCACAAATGGACGGACCTGTATAATTCAGTTCAATGTAGGGTAGAATTCATAGACCCCAATCTTCTTTTCACATGGGCATAGCCCCTTCACCTACATATCCAATTTCAAATTTAGAAAGGTGAAGGAATTATGTTACCCGCTGTCCTTAATTTACACACAGAAGAGAGCCTAATTGGATATTTGCAGCGTTTGACCAAGGGAAGCGGTCACGTTTCCATTAATGATTTGTTCATGCCCGCCTAGATAGCTTGGCAACTAACGTTTTTATTTGGCAACGCTACTAGCACTTCTCCGAGTACACTCATGTTGTACACGTACAATGCATTCGAAGATGTAAAAGACTTGTATGTAACGCAGAAGACATACGTTAAGTATTGTCCACTGTGCCTGAGTGAAGCTATTCAACACCAATGGAATTGGGGCATTCGTGCGATTGCTATGTGCCCAAAACATGAGGTTTGGCTGCCCGAACTGTCGGCAAAGAATCTCGATGCCATCCCTTATGGGAAGAACGTGCCGGCGATGTCAACGTTCTCTCATATAGGTTACTCCTTTAAACCGATTGATCCTAATTCAATCCTGTTTCAATCGCAACTAGACATCTATGCCCGACTTCGTTCACGTGCTACCTCTTAAGCCCCGTAATTATTCTGCTTTTCATCATGTGCTCCTCATGGCTTTGCTCAGTGCCGGGATGGCCACAGTCGTCACATAGTGTGTTCGTATCAACCCCTCAAGCAGCAACACCAAGCGGTGAACTGGTTGGTGCGCGGGCACGCAATTCTAGTGTTGGAGGAATTGACCACCGGCCACGAAGTACACGCACATGTGGTTCAAGTGTACGGTAAACAGTGGACACGGTGCTGAAACGTACGACAGTGTGGACAGTGAAAGATGACTGCCAAGACATCTCAAGCGACGAACGTGATTCAGTTCTGGTACGATTCTGACCGAAAAAAGGTGGTAGATTGGAAAGAAGACCTCCCTGTCACCATGGACAATCAGGTATCTTAGTATGATACGATGAGTGACAGGAGAGTGACGGCTGTGCGGACGGACATTGCGCTGATAGGCATGATGGGATCGGGGAAGAGCACTGTTGGAGAACAGTTGGCCGCACGCCTCGGAGGATTGTTCGTAGATTTGGACGAGTGGGTTGAAAGACGTTCGGGGAAACCCATTTGGCGCATTTTTGAAGAAGATGGTGAATCCACGTTCAGGACCTTGGAGTGGCAAGGCTTGTGCGAGTTGACAAACACAGCCGGGCGGGGAAGTCGTGTGCTATCCACGGGGGGTGGCATTGTCACTTCGTCCGATTGCTGTCAGTTGCTGAGAACCAAGTGGGTGACTTTGTGGTTGGATGCGTCGGTGGAGACGCTGGTCCACCGTTTGAGTAACAGTGCTGGCGAACGCCGACCGCTCCTGGAGTCGGCGACAAGTCTGTACGAACGGATCCGCACGCTGTTGGATGCACGAAGACCGCTGTATGAGGCATGTTCGCAGTGGCGCGTGCTTGTGGATGGGCAATCGGTGGAAGAAACGGTAGAATCCATTCTCCGTTACTTATCCGAAGAAATGAACATAAGCGATTCACATCGATAAGATTACGTCGTACATAGAGGGGGGAATCTGCCACGTGCAGCACATCAAGGACATGCTGCCGCTTCGTGCGGAACGGCGCTATCAAGAGTACGACGTACAGTACTTTCGCAAGTCTATTCCTCAACTCAATGAATGGGCGGTGAGTGACGCGGTCATTGAACAGCATAAGCTGTTGCTGGTGGAGTACCTGCGGCAATCCAAAATTTGCGCTGCCTGTACTGGTTATGCAAACTGCGGCAAAGAGGGGGACATGCAGGGTTTTGAACAGACCCTGGAAAAATACGGACCGCATCTCACAGCAGGCGTTCGCCGCTGTCAGCCGTACCGGGAGGAACAGATGCGGCGAAGGTTGGAGCGGTGGATGAACATGTCCGGCGCTCTACCGTATGACAAGACGTATCGGTTCTCCAATTTTCCCGTCGAGCAGCGACGAAAGTATCCAGCGTTAATGCGATATGCAGAAGAATTTGCAAATCACTTTGAAGTTGGGCAGCCGATGAAAGGCGTGTATCTGTTTGGACCGCCCGGCGTGGGGAAGACACACCTCATGCTGGCAGTGGTCAATCGCTTGTATGAGCGAGGCATCCCATGCCTTTTCGTTCGGTCTGACTCTATCTTTGACAAGATGCGCCACATCATAGCGGACAATGGTGACCTGGATTCCATGTTGGAGGCGTACGCGACAGCACCTGTACTGGCCATTGACGAATTCGCCCAGGAGCGCGCGAACGATTTCACACTGGAAAAACTGTTCCGCATTATCAACCATCGGTTTCACAGCAAGTTGCCGACATGGTTTACGAGCAATTACGCCGTACCGGATATTTACCGGAAGAATGGAATGGATCTATTGGACTCTGTCGGACCCCTGCGCAGCCGAATTATGGAAATGGCGAAGCATGTGAAAATGGATGGCGATGATGCCCGACTGCGCAACCTCGAATCATTGTCGTGACGGACATCGGTTGACGGTTTCATCGTTCCATCAGTCCGACAAGTGCCAGTTGCTTGACAACAATGTCGATGCGGGGGCCGGAGCGTTCCGCTAACTCCCGCTCCTTTCTTGTCTGTTCAGCTTGCACCAAGGGTTTTTCGTTGTCCGGAACATCTGGTAGAATGCTCTGATAGTACAAGCGAACTTGCTGTACCTCCTTTTCGAGGCGTTGTTGCGCCGATTCGGCCCAGTTGTGGGGACGTGCCGCCAGGGCCTCTGCGACATACGTTTGACCACGGTGGAATGCTTGTTCCAAGGTGAGCGTCTTCATGTCTGCAAAGCGAGAGGGGTCCTCCGGCTTCATGGCAATTCTTTGGATAATGTCGTAAAAGCGTTCCACAATTTGGCCGTTGGTAAGACAGACCCCGACGGACCAGAACTGTTGTTCGACCAAGTCACAGCGGTAGGATACAGTCAAATTGATCATCAGCCATGGGATAAGCGCTGCCGACGTTTCGCTCCACGATTGTGGGACAATACAGGCAAATTGCCCACGCTTGTCGAGGGACGCGTAGATTTTGTCCAGGCGGAAGCTGCCCAGAGTCATCAGCTCGGCTGTAGGCGGGCGAAAGAACATGCGCTGAATGTCGTTCAAATTCTGCTTTTCCGCTTCGGCCAACGCTTCCTCTCGCAGTCGTTCATTTTCCCGCTGAAAAGCCTCCTCTGTAAACGCAAGTCTAAGAATGGTCGGTAGAACTTCCTGATGAGTCTGCTCCACCCACATCCAGTAGTAGGGTCTATCGGTCAACTCCTTGTCGACGTCTCTGGGCAATTCATACTCGCGGTATCCGTCCGCAGCGTACACTACGGGCGCGCCTACCGCCGCAAAGTAGGCTTCGCAGAATGTCAGCCGCTCCTCAGCTGTTCTCAGGGGTACTTGGCGCATCATGTGTTCTCCTCAATCTGTTGTAGCAATTCGTCGCCGTATCGGTGCAGTTTTTCGCGCAGCTCCTCATCCGAGTTGCTGGTCATCGCCCATTCCAAAATATTGTCTTCCAGTTTGCTGGCGAGTGTTCGGATCTCCGACAATGTAATCCAATTTGCCAATGACTAGTTCAAACATGCGGATCTTTTCCTGAAGTAATTCCACAATGTGCGCCTCGATGGTGTTCTTTGTGGCGAGGTTGTGGATGTACACTTCTTGCTCCTGGCCTAAGCGATGAATGCGGCCTATTCGCTGTTCCAGTCGCATGGGGTTCCAAGGTAAGTCGAAGTTGATCATCTGGTGACAGAACTGCAGGTTAATCCCTTCTCCCCCAGACTCTGTTGCCACAAGCACTTTCATCTTCTGGGCAAAGAGGTCTTTCATCCAGTCTTTCTTGCCGCGTTTGAATCCACCGCGAAACGGAACTGCCGGAATGCCACGTTTGCGCAACATGTAGAGGAGAAAATCTTGAGTGGCCCGATACTCGGTGAAGACGATGCACTTGTCATCCATGTTTTCGAGCATTTCCAGCACCTTCTCCACTTTTGTGTACGTTGTAATTTGCTGAGCCAGTTCCATGAGATGTCCGATGCGTTCTTTCATGGCCTCCGATTTCGTGCGTTTCATCATTCGCTCCATCGTGATCATGGCGGCATACGGGGAAGAGCAGATCTCGCGTTGCAACGTAATCAACGGCAGCACGGAGACCTTGTTCTCCTGCCGTTCGTTGTACTCCCTCTTCAAAAACTCTTGTACGGCGTCGTAGAGTACGCGTTCTTCGCGGCTCAGTTGCAACGGGACGGCGGCCACGTGGCGTTTCGGCAAGGCTGTGGCACCGTCCATGCGGCGGTTGCGGATCATGACGTTAGACAGCTGAGATTTCAGTTGAACCGGATCTCTCGGCAGCCGAGCCGACTTAATGTGATGAGACGCGAACTCATGACTGCTGCCGAGATGACCGGGTTTGAGCAATGTGATGAGTGTGTGCAGTTCCTTCAAGTCGTTCTGAATGGGTGTAGCGGTCAACAACAACATGAACTTGTTGGGAATTTGGTTCACCACTTGCCAGTTTTTTGTCTTGCTGTTCTTCAGCTTGTGCGCTTCGTCCACTACCACCAAGTCCCACTGAACACCGAACACGGTGGACTTGTGCGGTTCGCGCTTCGCAGTGTCAAGCGAACCGACGACGACGTCCGCCTGGGTCCAACTCCACTCGTTCTTTTGCGCGTATGCGGGGATGCGAAATTTTTCGTTTAACTCTCGGGTCCATTGAAGGACGAGAGAGGCTGGGACCAGGACGAGAATTTTGCGGGCCAATCCACGCAACAAGTATTCCTTCATGATGAGTCCGGCTTCGATGGTCTTGCCGAGGCCGACTTCGTCCGCGAGAATGGCACGTCCATGTAACTCCTGCATGACTTGCCGCGCGGTTTGAATCTGATGCGGTAAAGGCGTAAATCCTTGAATGTGCTCAAGGACGAGCAACTCTTCAAAGTCGCCCGCCAACCTGGCTTGTGTGGCGGTTACTGCCAACGCAAACAGCGACCAATCGGCGGCGCCAAGGTTGCCAAGCGCAGCTTTTTCTAGGTATGCTGTAAACGCAGTTTGCAACTCTTCGACATGCCAGGAAAGCGGAGGTACGGTTGCGGAATGGTCGTACTGGGTTGTCGATAGGTTCACTGCGCAAACCTCCAGCGTCGATGGATTCCGGGAACGCGTCACTAGTATGGACAGTTTCGGGAAAATCTTTCATAGACGTCGTGAGGAACGCGACCAGGAAGGGGGAATGTGGATGGCGGAGTTAAAACGAACACCACTGTATCCGCTCTATAAACAATACGGCGCAAAGACCGTAGAGTTTGGTGGATGGGACATGCCCGTTCAGTTTCAGAGTATTCTTGTAGAACACGAAAGCGTGCGCGAACGAGCCGGGCTCTTCGATGTCTCGCACATGGGCGAGTTCGAGGTGACGGGTAAGGACAGTCGGGCGTTTTTACAGCTTCTCGTCACGAACGACGTATCCAAACTGCAGCCCGGCATGGCGATGTATTCACCACTCCCTAATGAACACGGCGGTTGCATCGATGATCTCCTCATATACTGCTTTTCTGAGGATAGATTCTGGGTGGTCGTCAATGCGGGGAACATTGAAAAGGACTTCACGTGGTTCCAGCAACACGCAGGTGAATTCGACGTGTCACTGGTCGACAAATCCAGTGACATAGCGCTATTGGCCTTGCAAGGCCCGTTGTCGGAGGCGATTTTACAACGCGTCACCGACGTCCCGTTGGTAGACCTGAATTACTATCGATTTGTGGAAGGTCACGTATGCAATCGTCCAGCCGTGATTTCGCGTACGGGGTATACAGGCGAGGACGGATTTGAGCTGTATCTAGAGGCCGAGGATAGTCCGGTAGTATGGATGGAGTTGCTGGCTCGAGGCGAATCCGATGGACTGCTGCCGTGCGGCTTGGGCGCCCGCGACACGCTCCGCCTGGAAGCGAGGTTGCCTCTCTACGGCCACGAGCTGGCAGAGGATATTTCCCCGTTTGAAGCCGGCCTTGGTATGTTCGTCAAACTCGACAAAGGGGATTTCGTAGGAAAGGCGGCGCTGTCGGCGCAAAAGGCGGTGGGTGTCCAGCGCAAGATTGTGGGCATTGAGCTGCGGGAGCGGGGGATTCCGCGTGCGGACTACAGTGTCTACTACGAAGGTCGGTTGGTTGGCCGCGTGACTTCAGGCACGATGTCGCCCACGTTGAAAGTCCCGATTGGACTCGCGTTGATTGACGTGGACGTCGCGCAAGTGGGTACGCTGCTTCAGGTGGACATTCGCGGCAAACAGGTACCAGCGGAAATTGTGAAAACACCGTTTTACAAACGATCCAAGACAAAGCTATAACTGGAAGCTCTACCGTTCGGTGAGACAAGACTACAGGAGGCAAGCTCGGTGAGCACATTCAGCTATATTCCGCATACAGATGAAGATCGGCAGAAAATGTTGGAATTTCTGCAGATCTCCGATACGTCAGAGCTTTTTTCCGATATTCCCGAACAGATTCGTATGAAACGGCCGCTCCGACTGCAACCTGCCATGGCAGAGCTGGCCTTGGAACGCCACATGGACAAGCTTGCGGCGAAAAATGTACACGTCGGTCAGGTTGTGAGTTTTCTTGGCGCGGGATCCTATGAACATTATCAGCCGAGCGTGATCGACGCCATCATTGGTCGATCCGAATTCTATACTTCCTATACACCGTATCAGCCAGAGATCAGCCAGGGTATGCTGCAGGCTATCTTTGAGTATCAGACCATGGTGTCCGAACTTATGGGTATGGACTTGGCAAATGCGTCAATGTACGATGGGCCCACGGCACTGGGGGAAGCGGGCATTGTGTGCTGCTCACACACACGTCGGAACAAACTTTTGGTGGCGTCCACCATGCATCCTGAGTACCGTGCGGTCCTGGATACGTACGCCCACGCTCAATCGGTTGAGGTGGTCGTTGTGCCGTTCAAGCACGGAATGATTAACGTTGGTCAGCTCGAGCAGTTCCTTGACGAATCGGTCGCAGGTGTGCTGATTCAGTACCCGAACTTCTTCGGTTACATTGAAGATGTCCGCACGATTGGAGAGCTGGCGCATCAGCACGGGGCTTTACTGGTGGTCAATACCTACCCGATTGCGCTTGGATTGCTGGAGCCACCTGGTGCGTTGGGCGCAGACATCGTAGTCGCGGAAGGACAGTCGCTTGGAAACGCCATGGCGTATGGTGGACCGTATCTTGGTATCATGGCGGCGCGGAAGGATTTGATGCGGAAACTGCCAGGCCGCATTGTCGGACAGACGACGGACAGCCAGGGGCGTCGTGGATTCGTGTTGACATTGCAGGCGCGGGAGCAGCACATTCGGCGTGAAAAAGCATCGTCGAACATTTGCAGTAATCAAGCCCTGAATGCACTTGCAGCGACGGTGTTTCTCTCCTACATGGGTAAGCAAGGCATGCGCGAGTTGGCGTTGCAAAATTATCACAAGGCGCACTACTTCCAGTCGCGCTTGGCTCTGCTGCCTGGTGTACAGGTTCCGTTTCAAGGGCCTTTCTTCAACGAATTTGTGCTAAAACTTCCAAAGGCTGAAACGGTTCAGTCTGCGATGCTCGAGAAGGGGTACTTCTTTGGCCTGAGCCTCGGAAAGTATGATACGGAGTTGCAGGATTGCGTGTTGTTGAATGTAACGGAAGTTCGAACAAAGGCCGAATTGGACGCAGCTGTGGCAGAACTGGAGGGACTCCTATGAGTTTGCAACGAGAGGGAGATCAACCCCTGATTTTTGAGCGAGGACGTGCCGGGCGGAAAGCGTATACGCTTCCGGAACTGGACGTACCTGAGACATCTCTCGACGAAATCGCGGCATTTCAAAGATCCACACCACCCAACTTGCCCGAAGTCAGCGAAGTGGATGTCATTCGCCATTTCACGGACTTGTCTACACGGAACCACGGGGTCGATTCCGGGTTTTATCCACTCGGTTCTTGTACCATGAAATACAATCCAAAGCGAAACGAAAAGATGGCTCGATTGCCAGGGTTCGCAAAGCTTCATCCATTACAGCCAACTTCGACGGTACAGGGTGCGCTCGAACTGTTGTATCAACTGCAACAGGACTTGGCTGAAATTACGGGGATGGACGCAGTCAGTTTACAGCCTGCGGCCGGTGCGCAAGGCGAGTGGACGGGGTTGATGATGATCTCCGCATACCACCGCGATAGAGGTGAACGACGCGACAAAGTGATTGTACCGGACAGCGCCCACGGCACGAATCCTGCGAGCGTCACCATGGCTGGTTTAAAGGCGGTGACCATTCCTTCAAAGGAGGATGGCAGCGTCGACTTGGAAGCGTTGAAGGCGGTCGTTGGACCGGACACAGCTGCGCTCATGCTGACCAACCCGAGTACGCTCGGTTTGTTTGAAACGCAGATTCTTGAAATTGCAGACATCGTGCACGCGGCGGGAGGGCTGTTGTACTACGACGGTGCCAACGCAAACGCCATCCTCGGGTACGCACGTCCCGGCGACATGGGCTTCGATGTCGTGCACCTGAACTTGCACAAAACGTTTTCGACTCCGCACGGCGGCGGGGGACCGGGCGCAGGGCCTGTCGGTGTCAAAGAATTCCTCGAAGCGTACTTGCCGAAACCAGTGATTCTGAAACGCGAAGACGGTACGCTGGACTGGCAGTGGGACCGTCCGCGTTCCATCGGAAAAGTCAAGGGTTTCTACGGGAACTTCGGGATCTTGGTACGGGCGTACGCGTATATTCGCACGCTCGGGCCGGAAGGCTTGAAGATGGTGTCGGAACACGCAGTCTTGGCTGCAAACTACCTGATGCGCCGTCTGCAAGCGGCCTATGACTTACCGTACGACAGGGTCTGCAAACATGAATTTGTGTTGTCCGGCCGCAGACAGAAGAAGCTCGGTGTGAAAACGTTGGACATCGCCAAGCGGCTACTGGATTTCGGGGTGCATCCACCCACCATCTACTTCCCCTTGATTGTTGAAGAATGCTTGATGATTGAGCCAACGGAGTGTGAAAGTTTGGAAACCCTCGATGAGTTCGCCGATATTTTGCTCAACATCGCAAAAGAAGTCGAGACGAATCCGGAATACGTCAAACAAGCGCCGCACCGCACGGTGGTTCGCCGCCTCGACGAGACGACAGCCGCACGCAATCCGATACTCCGCTATGCGTTTCAAAGCTGAACTCGTGACATGGGTGTGCCTCAACGGCACACCCGTGATTCGATACGGGTGGATTAGCGAAGAAGATCACTTTCGTGGGCTTCCGCGCTCTGCGTCCCTGCGTCCGCCAACAGGTGTACAGCCTTGTCGACGTCAAGCACCTGCCAACGCTGTCCATCCCAGTGCAACCTTGTCACACCCGTGTTGTGTAGCGCCGCCGGCGGCTCTTGAACGAGTATCGAGAGCGTCATGCGGATGAAGCCACCGTGCGTGACTGCGATAACGCGTCCGTTGGTGACCGTACTCGGAACCACGTCCAGGAAGGTCCGTACGCGGGAGGAAAAGGCTGTGTCGGTTTCCTCGCCCGTCACAGTGTCGTCGATGACCGGAAATTCGGGCGTTGCCGGAATGCATTCGTAAACGTCTTCGTCCATTCGCAACTTTCCTT
Source organism: uncultured Alicyclobacillaceae bacterium (assembly GCA_963788285.1). Lineage (GTDB taxonomy): Bacteria > Bacillota > Bacilli > Alicyclobacillales > Alicyclobacillaceae > Alicyclobacillus_A. The sequence goes on along the minus strand of CAWBGB010000014.1, from coordinate 249,777 downwards.
CCAAGGGCCCAAATCGGCGTTCGCGAAGTAACGGTTCAATGGACAGTGGACACTGCAATGCATGCTGAAGGATGTATGCTGTCTGCTGTGCACGGGCGAGATCGCTTGTGAAAATGTGCGTAAACGACTCACCGCCGAGGGCTTCAGCGAGTGCTCTTGCCTGTGCGACGCCCGTCGCGTTTAAAGGAACGTCACGCCAACCTTGCCACCGTCTTTGCAGATTCCAGTCCGTTTGTCCGTGTCGAACAAGCCATAGCTCTATCACGTTTTGACCTCCATAGCCCACCGCCGTCGAAAGATGGAAACCAGCGGGGGTGACATTGGTGTCCTATGCGACGTGAAAACGCCGAGGTGGTTCAAGTATAACAAGGCCTATGTTACAATGACACCAACTTTGTCCAGTGGACATCTGCGAGGAGGGCGCCACTTGAGGACGGACAAGCCATACCTGTTGTTGCTGAACGGACCAAATCTCAATCGTCTGGGTGTACGCGAACCGGGCGTGTACGGGACGGACACGTTGAAAGACGTGGTAAGCCGAGTGGAAGCTGCTGCGGCCGTGTATGGCGTTCTGGTGCAGTCTTTTCAGTCGAACGCGGAGGGAGACTTGATTGATTTTCTGCAGGCGCACGGTTCGGACGCCGTCGGTATCATCGTCAATCCAGGCGCGTTGGGACATTACGGGTACAGCCTTCGCGATTGCCTGGCTGATTTGCAGCGCCCAACCATCGAGGTACACATCTCAAATGTGCATCGCCGCGAGGCATTTCGCCACCAACTTGTACTGGCGCCTGTGGTTACCGGGCAGATTGTAGGATTGGGGACGTACGGGTACGAACTGGCGGTGCACTATTTGCTGCGTGAGTTACGCAAGTGAGTATGTCCTGTAAATCCGGGAAAGGTACTAATGGCCTTGCGTTTCTCTGCCAAGCGTGATTTCATAGTGATGTTCATTCGGTTTCGATTGTACAGGAGGGTATATCTGTGATATCTAGTAACGATTTTCGCACCGGCACCACCATTGAAGTAGATGGCGGGATTTACCGCGTCATCGAATTTATGCACGTGAAACCTGGAAAAGGTGCCGCATTTGTGCGCACCAAGTTGAAAAACGTGAAGACCGGTGCGGTGAAGGAACAAACGTTCCGCGCAGGTGAAAAGGTCCCGCGTGCTCGGATTGAAACACGCGAGATGCAGTACTTGTACAACGATGGCGACAACTACACGTTCATGGACACTGAAACATATGAACAAATCAGCATTAACAAGTCTCAGCTCGAATACGAACTGAACTTCCTGAAGGAGAACATGAACTGCTATATCGTCATGCACGAAGGGCAGGCCATCGGAATCGATCTCCCGAATACAGTAGAACTCAAAGTGATTCACACGGAACCGGGCATTCGCGGCGACACGGCCACGGGCGGCAGTAAACCTGCGACGGTGGAAACGGGATACACGCTGCAAGTTCCGTTTTTCGTAAACGAGGGCGACGTGCTACTCATCGATACCCGCACAGGGAACTACATCTCCCGCGCGTAACAGCCATCCACGAGACCCTGCGAGTTGTCTCTCGCCGGGTCTTTTTTGTACCTGAGCGATTTGCAAATCGCTCAGCTCTCTGGTGGTCTTGTTTCCGCTCCTACCGCATATAGGACAAGCGAAGGGAGAGAGTCAAGATGTTCCACGTCACGGAAAAGATAGTGTATGGCATGGCCAGCATTCGGGTGTTATCCAGTTTCATTGAAATGACAGGTGCCCTTCTCATGCTCTACTTTGGAACTGCAGCCAAGGCGCTGCAAGTGAATGCAGCGCTCGCCCTCGTCGGACCTGTTGTGCTGGTATCTGTCACGTTCCTCGGTGTTCTGGGCGTTGCCGACGACATCAGTTGGGGGAAAATCGTCTGGATTGTCCTGGGGGTTGGATGCATTCTGTATGGTGCGAAAGTCTGAGGCAGACGGATGTTATTCTCAGTTTCTCACATACTACGCGGAGACGACGTGTAGGAGGGCTTACCCATGGAGCAGCTTCAAGGCTTTGATGTGGACACATTGTCCCTTGAGAACAGGCTGGCGTATTTACAGGGTGTGTGTTCATCCATGCCAGCACAGAATTCGGATCAACAGCGCGTTCTGGTGGAGGTTGTCCGCCTCATGGGGGATGTGGTAGACACCTTGATAGATCTGAAGCAGCGTATGGAGCAAACTGAGCAATACGTGGACGATATGGATGACGACCTTGCCAATCTCGAAGAAGCCGTGTTCGAAGGTCTGAATGACGAGAATCTGGATGAGGAAGCGCCGGACGGTCGTTCCATGCTCGTCTCGTTCGCGGACGTTCCCTGCCCGCATTGCGGATTGCACTTTTTTGTCGACGAAGATTTTTGGGCGGCCCGTGACGTGGTCGACGTCGACTGCCCAAACTGCCGTGAAACTGTGGAAGTATCGAAAGCTTCCATCAACCCATCTCACTAAGCACCGGTTTCGCAAAGACGGCCGCAGAGGCCGTCTTTTTTTGTCCAGGATTGGCGTGAACGTACGATTTCCGCGCTTTGCTTTGTATTAACCGGTGGATTGTTTCTTGAAAAAACTGAACACGAAGAACATGAGCAAGATAAAGATCACTAGGAAGACCACTATCCACCGAATCATCATGGAGATATCCACCGTCAACTCCCTCCTTGCTATCGACTGCCACTTTTATATTGAATGCAAATGGACCGCCGTTGGTTCCGGCGCCCCTTCCTTTGCGGATGTCATAACGTGATTTTCTTGTCCATATACATGGACTAACCGGGAGGTGGACAAAGCCCTTGTCAAACAAAGAGCTCTCCCTCCAAACGGATGAATCGTGGTTGCATGTACTGCGCGTACTTCCTTCAGACGTGCAAGCGAGAGTACTAGCTTTGCCTCTTGATATCAGGCTGCGGATTGAAGAAATGCGTTTCCGCGTTGGACAGCCCGTGCAGGTTTGCGGCCTTGGATTGAACGGATTCCTGCATACGAAGGCTGGATTGACAGATGACGTCGACTCGTCCTGCCTGGTTACGGAAGATCACATCTCGCGCGTCCTGCAAGCTGCGACACAAGCGTCATTGTATGCTGTTGAAGATGAGTTGCGCCGGGGGTTTGTCACAATGCCGGGCGGACATCGCGTCGGTGTAGCTGGGAGAGCCGTGCTGACGGACTCAGGGACGGTCCGGACCATTCGAAGCATTCACGCGGTCAACATCCGGATTGCCAGAGAACACATTGGAATCTCTGGACCTGTCCACCCGTACGTCGTCCATCCGGAGTCGGGAAAACCATTGAACGTGCTGTTGATTTCTCCACCACAGTGCGGCAAAACGACAATGCTTCGGGACATGGTACGAGCGTACAGTGAGGGACAGGTGGCTGGAGTGCGGCGCGGACTAAAAGTGACTGTGGTCGACGAACGATCCGAAATCGCTGGCGCCGTGGCCGGCGTGCCGCAGTTTCACTTGGGACCGCGTACCGATGTTCTGGACGCCTGCCCGAAAGCGGAAGGTATGCTGATGGCCATCCGCAGCCTGTCGCCGGATGTCGTCGCGACGGATGAGATTGGCCGGGACGAGGACAGTACCGCGATTTTGGACGCCACTCATGCAGGGGTGAGTGTTTTGGCTACCGCACATGCTCACACGGTGGACGAATGGCGCAAGCGACCTGCCATGGCCTCCTTGTTTGCGGCTCACGCCTTTGACCGGTACGTGGTACTGAGCCGCAGGCGTGGACCGGGTACCGTCGAGCAGGTGTTAGACGCCAGAGGCATCCCGCTCGGCAGATTGCGTGTGCACGCAGACGGGAGGGTACCGGATGCTTAAAGCCGTGGGGGCGGGGATATTGCTCGTGTCATGCACATGCATCGGTTTCCGCATTGGGAGAGACTTTCGGGAAAGGCCTCGACAGTTGCGGGCCATGTTGCACGCGCTGCGTGTATTGCAGGCAGAAGTGGAGTACAGCGCGACACCGTTGCCGTTTGCATTGCGCAAGGTCGCTGACCGGAGCCAGGCACCCGTTCAGAAGCTGTTTGAACGCGCGGCGCAGGCCCTCCATGACAACCAGTGCTCGGTGGCGGAAGCCATCGACGAGGGCATTCGAGCTTGTGAGGCGCAGTCCTCGCTGCGAACACAGGACTTTGAGGTGCTGCGTGAGTTCGGAAAGACCCTGGGACTTTCAGACAGGCAACACCAGACACAGCAAATCGAAGTGGCAATATCACGCTTGTCGGGTCTCGAGCGAGAAGCAAGGGACTCGCAACAGAGGCACGAGCGGTTATGGCAGTACGTGGGTGTACTGATGGGGTTGATGATCGTCGTCTTACTTTACTGAGCCGCGCACGCGCCGGCCTAGGGCGAAGAGGGGGAGTGGCCATGACGCCGGAGATCCGGGCCATCTTTCAGATTGCAGGCATTGGCTTTTTGGTGGCCATCCTGCACACCATTCTCAAGCAAAGCGGCAAGGAAGAGTTTGCGCATTGGACGACTTTTGTAGGTTTTGTCGCCGTCTTCATCATTGTGATTGGCTACGTGGACCAATTGTACACCCAAATACAAGCCGTGTTTTTTAGACAGTGGTGAGGCTGGTGCACATTCTTCAGTTGGTTGGAATCGGACTCACAGCCACCGTGCTCATCGCCGTCCTCCGGCCGAAGGCTCCACAATTTGCTATGTTGGTTGGCATGGTCGCAGGCATCGTCCTGCTACTGAGCGTCGTCGCAAGCATGGAGTCGGTCATCCAGACGTTGAGCGACCTGGCCAATGCGGCCAAGGTGGATCACAGTTTCCTGGCAACAGTCCTCAAAATTATTGGCATTGCGTATATCGTCGAGTTTGCAGCGCAAGTGGCACGAGATGCGCAAGAGGGGGCGTTGGCTGGGAAGATTGAGTTGGCTGGCAAAGTCGGTATCGTGATCCTTGCTTTGCCCATCATCACTGGGGTCATTGAAACCCTGGTGCACCTGTTGCCGTAGGAGGGGACGCTGTTGCTTTGGAAACGACTGCTGCTCACCATGGCAACGGTACTTAGTATTCTGTTGTCCTGTAGTGTTGCAGCGCCAGCAGACACCAACGCGCCGCCCGTACCAAGCGTCCCGGCCACGCAGTCAAGTACAGAGACGAACACAACGAATACGACGCAACAGGACGTCCAAAAGTCGGCACAGGATCAGCTCGACGCCCTCCCGATTCAGTCCTTGCAGGAGTATTGGCAACATCTGCAACAGGACTACGGTGGATACCTGCCCGACGTTTCGGGTGAGGGCTTGGTACACGCCATCTTGCACAGCGGCGGTTTTAATCCAGCAGGTCTGGTCCACGGCCTGTTGCGGTACTTCTTCTCGGAAGTGTTCGATAATGCCGAGTTGCTCGGCGGCATCCTACTGTTGTCTGTGCTCGCGGCGATGCTCGAGTCCTTACAGTCGGCGTTTGAACGCCAGGCGGTCAGTCAAGTCGCCTACGCCATGATCTTCCTGGTGCTCATGGTGCTTGCCATTGGGTCATTTACCGAAGCAATTGGCTACGCCAAACATGCCATCCAGTCTATGAACGACTTTATGCTCTCCACCGTACCACTGGTGGTCACTCTATTAGCTGCGTCTGGAGCATTGGCGTCAGCCGCGTTTTTTCAGCCGGTCTTGGTGTTTGCGGTGCACCTGATTAGCAACGTGGTCTTCCTTGTGGTCTTTCCACTTATCTTCTTTGCCGCGCTGCTCGACATTGTGAGCGCATTGTCTCCCCGATACCAGTTGACGAGGCTAGCAGGGTTGTTGCGTACCGGGGGCATCGCGGTGCTTGGTTTGTCGTTGACTGCATTCATCGGCATCACCTCCGTCCAGGGGCTTGGCAAAGGGATTGCAGATGGTGTGGCGATGAGAGTGGCGAAGTTTTCCGCGAAAACACTGGTTCCGGTCATCGGGAGTGCGTTGTCGGACGCTGCAGAAACGGTTGTGAGCGCGTCTTTGTTGGTAAAAAATGCAGTGGGGATTGCTGGTCTAGTGATTATCGCCTGCATCGCACTGTTCCCAGCGTTGAAGATTCTCGCGCTCTCGTTCATTTACAACGGAAGCGCCGCGCTGATGCAACCATTGGGTGACACGCCGATGGTCAACTGCCTCGGGGCTCTCAGTAAAAGCCTTGTACTGGTGTTTGCGAGCGTGGCCGCTGTAGCCCTGATGTTCTTCATGGCGATCTGTATCTTGTTGGCGTCTGCTAACCTTGCGGTGGTGATGGCATGACGGTCCTCGGCGCATGGTTGAAACAAATCGTTCTCGTCGTGTTACTGGCCGTGTTTGCGGACTTGCTGTTGCCGACCAAGGCCATGCAAAAGTACGTGCGAACTGTCATGGGATTGGCCATTATCGCAGCCATTTTGCAACCCATCATCCCTCTGTTTCAACAAAACTGGGCCGACCGCCTGGCGCAGTTTGCAACGGACCAGGTGTTCTCCAACCAGAGCACTAACAATGCTGCTGTCGTTCCGAATGTGGACTCACTCAAGCAGGTCTTGAAGTCACAACAAGACGCAGAGGCCACTAACATTCTTGGCCAACAACTGAAACAACAGCTGGCCAGTCAGTTTCAGTGTTTCCCCACAAGCGTAGAGATTTCTGGCGTACAGAGTGGAACAGATCAGTTGCAGGTGCGAGTGGTTGTCGCCGTCAGCGACATGCCGAAGGCCGGCCACATCCAGACCTGGATTGCGAAGGAGCTTGGCATTTCTTCAGAACAGGTGCATGTGGTGACATCCTAATGGAGGGGATTGGCTATGGATTGGAAGCCGCTGCTACAGAACAAGTGGCTGTTGGTGCTCGCGCTGCTTGGTATCGTTTGCCTCGTTCTAGGATCGGTATGGAAGCCGCACGGCACCCTGCCGACGATGACGACCACCGCAGGTAACACGGTTGGAGGCACAACGAGTGGAGCGTCGAATCAGACGCAAGTCAGCACGACTGACACCACCACCACAGCTGCCTATGAATCGATGTACGACCAACAGCTTCAAAACATCTTGAGCCAGATTTCCGGCATCAACCAAGTGTCCGTGATGGTCACCTTTGACACGACCAGCGACGCACAACTCGCAATGAACACGAGAGAGACGAAACAGACACAAAGTTCGGGGTCTTCCACGACCACGGACAACGAGATTTTTACGACGACGAATCCAGATGGTAGTCGGAGTCCCTACGTGCAAGAAACGTTGATGCCGCAGGTTCGCGGTGTGCTTGTGGTGGTCAACGCGACAGATTTTTTTGTAGCAAAATCAGAAATCGTTGACGCGATTACGAATGTGCTGGACGTGCCTGCATATAAAATTAGCGTAGAGCCTAAAAAGAGCAACTCGTAGAAGATTGGGAGGAATGTACAAGTGGTAAAGAGACAAACCGTGTGGCTGTCGACGATGATGGTGCTGTCCCTGATGCTCATCGGTTACTACACGATGAACAATGATTCGAGTGCCACGGGCGGTGCGGGTGGGACGAGCGATACCTCGCCGACGAGCGTGACAACGACGACGTCCCCAGACACAAGCGGCGATGGGAGCACCCAATCCACGTCGGGTTCGACGAAGACGCCTACGACAACGTCAAGCGCTCCAAACAGTGACGGTTCACCCACAAATTCTACAGACTGGTATGTCAGTACACAGACACAGTTGCAACAGCAAATCGCGCAGAAAATGGATAACTACGAACAAGTCATCACCAACGACAACGCGACACCGGATCAAATTAGTCAGGCTCAGCAGCAACTGAATCGCCTGACCAACCTCGAGGGTGGCATTGAGAACGCGCATGACGCGATTGTCGGGGAAGGGTACAAAGACTGCGTGATTATGCCGAACAGCGACTATACTCAGTTTACAGTGTACGTCAAGACGGACAAACTTTCTGCGGACCAGGCTGTTCAGGTGATGCAGCTGGTCAGTCAACAGATGAACGTATCGGCCGTGAACATCAAGGTCACCGCCAAAGCGTAACGGCACACTGTTCAAGAAGCCCCGTCTAGGCTGTTTGGCGGGGCGCTTGCCATCCCATCCCCGCCCACAGGCGGGACCATGACTTCACGTGCAACGTCAAATTTCACTGTGCTATACTAGGACAAGTGGACTTTGACCCATGTCATGAGGAGTGAACGTTGCGCGTGCTAAAGATTGGCGAAATTCGCGAACTCATTCGTTTGTTAGACGAAACCTCGTTATTTGAGTTGAAACTGGAAACGGATGATATGAAATTGCTCTTGAAGAAGGCGGATGCGGCGCCGGTATCGGTTCCTGTAGGACCGGCGCCGGTGGCAACAGCGGCTGCGCCCCAGCCAGTCGTGGTACAGACGCCGGTCGTTGCACCAACGTCTGCACCGTCCGAGCCGGCAGCAGACTCTGCAACTGCAGCCGATGTCGTCGAGGAGAACGTACATATCATCACGTCTCCGATGGTCGGAACCTTCTACCGGGCGCCTTCCCCCGACGCAGCACCGTTCGTGGAGCGAGGCACAAAGGTAGGTCCGAAGACGGTTGTTTGTATTGTAGAAGCGATGAAGCTCATGAACGAAATCGAGGCGGAAGTCACTGGGGAAGTCGTAGATATCCTGGCTGAGAACGGACAACTCGTCGAATATGGGCAGCCGCTCTTCAAAATTAAACTGTCGTAAGGAGACCGACCATGTTTCAACGTGTATTAGTTGCAAATCGCGGTGAAATCGCAGTGCGGGTGATCCGCGCCTGCCGCGAACTTGGTATAGAAACCGTGGCGGTGTATTCAGAAGCGGACAAGAATGCCCTGCATGTACAGCTTGCCGATGAAGCGTACTGCATCGGGCCAACACCGAGCAAGCAGAGTTACCTTCATATTCCCAGTATTATGTCTGTCGCCACGTTGACGGGTGTCGACGCCATTCATCCAGGCTACGGATTTTTGGCGGAAAACAGCGATTTTGCGGAAGTCTGCGAAGCGTGTGGAATCACCTTTATCGGACCCAGCCCGGAAGCGATTGTGACCATGGGCGACAAGGCGGTCGCGAAAGACACCATGAAAAAGGCAGGGGTTCCGACCGTTCCAGGTAGCGACGGATTGATTGCAGACGCCGACGAAGCTGTGGCAGTCGCGGAGAAGATTGGTTTCCCTGTGATTATTAAGGCGACCGCTGGCGGCGGCGGTAAGGGGATTCGAGTCGTGCATGATCCAGACGCCCTTCGGCAAGCGGTTACAACCGCACAGCGCGAAGCGGAGACCGCCTTTGGCAACGCAGGCGTATACTTGGAGAAGTACATCGAGCGCATGCGTCACGTGGAAATCCAGGTGTTGGCGGATCGGCACGGTAACGTGATTCATTTGGGTGAGCGGGATTGTTCCGTACAACGCCGCTTGCAAAAACTTGTCGAAGAATCGCCGTGTCCGGTGCTCCCGGAAGAAACTCGCCGAGAAATGGGGGAAGCTGCCGTTGCGGCTGCGAGAGCGGTAAATTACGTGGGTGCTGGCACCATTGAGTTCATCTACGCGCCGGATGGGCAGTTCTACTTCATGGAGATGAATACGCGTATTCAAGTAGAACACCCCGTCACGGAGTGGGTCACGAGCGTCGACTTGGTTCGCGAACAGATCCTGGCGGCCGCAGGCGAACCGCTGTCTGTAACGCAAGAGGATATCGAACTGCGCGGGCATGCCATCGAGTGTCGGATCAACGCAGAGGATCCAGAACGCAACTTCATGCCGTCTCCCGGAACGATTACAGAATACTTGCCGCCAGGGGGCATCGGTGTGCGCGTCGATAGTGCTGCGTATCCTGGATATACTGTTCCACCGCACTACGATTCGATGATTGCGAAGCTAATTGTGTGGGCGCCGACGCGCCAGCAGGCGATTGACCGTATGCTGCGTGCGTTGATGGAGTTTAGGATAGAAGGTGTAAAGACCACGATTCCGTTCCATCTCAAGCTCCTCAAGCACGAAAAATTCCGGGCTGGTGACGTCAGCACGCGGTTCCTGGAAGAATACAAGGTGATGTAATGGTCCGAATTCACGAGACAGGAGGGTCTTGTCATGCAAGACATGGAGTACCAATCTAATGATTTAGGAAAGATTCAAATTGCCGACGAGGTAATTCAGGTGATTGCCGGGCTGGCCGCTAGCGAAGTGACGGGCGTCGTTGAGATGAGTGGTGGCGGGTTCACGGATAACTTGCTCGGACGGAAGAATCTATCGAAGGGCGTGAAAGTGTCGTTCGGTAATGAAGACAAGACGTGCATCATTGACCTGTCTGTCGTGCTGGATTTCGGGATCAACATTCCTGAGGTATCGATGCAGATTCAGGAACATGTCAAGCAAGCCGTGGAAAGCATGACAGGGCTCGATGTGGTGCAGGTGAATGTCCACGTGTCCGCGATTGCGTTTTACACTGACAAGCCGAAGGAGCCAGTCGAAGTCGCCGCCGACAAGCGCCCGAGGTAACTAGCGCTGATGCGCGCCTGAGGGACGGTCCTGGTGTTGCGGGGCCGCTAGGCGCACACGGCGGGACGCCACAGGAGGGGTACCGTGAGTATTTTGGATCGAACACTTCTTATTATTCTGGCGCTCGGCAGTCTCGTTGCGTCCGTGTTTGCGTTTCTGCTGGGCATTGGTGTTTTTGACGACAATTCGGTGTCCGCGGTACTGCCATTGTCCACGTACCCTTACAATGTGTACACCATTGTGGTTGCCATCGTCTTTGCACTGGTTGCGGTCAGATTCGTGTTTTACAGGTGGAGCAGTCCGGACCCGGAATACGTGGTGCTGCAGGGCGACCACGGACAGATCCGCATTTCCTTTGACACCATTAAGCAGTTGGCCAACCGCACAGGGCGTTCGATTCGCGGGGTCCAGGAGTTTGACACCCGCGTTCGGAATGGACAAGCTGGCATTTGGCTCTCTGTCCGTGTCAAGGCGCTTCCAGACTTGGATTTGTCTCGTGTAAGCGCGGAAATTCAGACGGCCGTGAAGGACTATGTCGAGCATACCACCGGTATCAATGTCGAAAAAGTGATTGTGAACATTGCTGAACTGGCTGGTAGTCCAGCGAAAAGTGCGAAGACATGGGTGGAGTAGACGATGAATCGGATACGTCATTGGGCGGTAGTGATCCTCAACCTGAAGCGGCGGTGGCTTGGGCTGATTATCGGGTGTTTGCTGTGGTTGGCCTGGATGTTATTCGGAGTCTGGGCAACCGTGGTGCTGGTTGTATTCGCTTCGGTCGGGTTTTTCGTCGGACGTATTCTCGAAGAGCATCAATCTTGGAAGGACGTCGTGGATAAACTACTGGCGGAACGATTTACGGATTCGTGACAGTTTCGTTCATCATGTAGATCAGGGAACGTAGCAGAATGGAGTGAGAGCATGAGGCGCAGGGAGTTACGGCAAAAGGCACTCCAAACATTGTATCAGATTGACGTAGGCAAATCGGACGTGGACGCCGCCATCCGCCACGTGTTAGAGGAATCAGAGTCGATGTCCGACAAGGACGTCCAGTACGTTGAGAAGTTGGTACACGGAACCACGTCGCATCTGGCAGAATTGGACGCGTTGTTGGCATCCTCTGTACAGGGTTGGAAGCTCGACCGCATTGCGTCCGTGGATAGGAACGTTCTTCGGCTGGCTGTTTACGAGTTGCTGTACGAGACGGACGTGGATATCGCCACCATCGTCGATGAGGCGATTGAACTGGCAAAGGCCTTCAGCACGGAGGAATCGGGTCGCTTCGTGAACGGCGTTTTGGCGAAGATTTTGCCGACTGTTAGACAGAACCGTCAGTGAAGTGGTGGACAGCAGGCTTCTACGGGACGGTTGTAAAAGGGGAACAGGCATGCGTTGTGTGCTGGGTATTGATACGAGCAATTATACGACTTCCTTATGTGCCGTCGATTATGATAGTGGTGCACTCGTGGCCGAGAGCCGTAAGTTGTTACCTGTGCAATTGGGGGAAAGAGGGCTTCGTCAATCCGATGCGCTCTTTTTTCATGTGCAGCAGATTCCGATCGTGATGGATCAAATGATGGCACAGGTGAGAACGAGAAGACAGCCTCAGTGGATGGGGGTGGGTGTCTCGGTGCGTCCGAGACCGAACATATCGTCATACATGCCTGTCTTCCGTGCGGGTCAAAGTTTCGCGGATGCGTTTGCGAGGGCTCTCGGCATTCCGGTGGTACGGACGTCGCATCAAGAGGGACACGTGGCTGCGGCGCAGTACTTTCTCGAAGACATGCCGAGCGACGTGACGTTTCTTGCTGTACATCTATCGGGGGGCACGTCGGACGTCATCTTGGCGCGCCCGACTCGGTTCGGTTACTCTGTGCACCCGGTTGCAGAGGGGGCGGACCTGCACGCAGGGCAGTTTGTCGACCGAGTGGGCGTAGCGTTAGGGTTGCCGTTTCCTGCTGGACCGCACTTGGAAAAATTGGCGCGTGAATCGAACAACAGCGAGTTTCGACTGGGCGTGCGGCTCGTGGGAAATCGGCTCAGCTTCTCTGGCCCGTGCTCGGCGGCTTTGCGCGCGCTTGATCGCGGAGTGGCGCCGGCTGATGTCGCCTTGGCTGTACAGGCCTGTATCGCAAATGCCGTGGTGAAAGCTGTGACGAGCGCCCTCGACGCGTTTTCGGACGTGCGTCATTGCGTGATTGCCGGTGGTGTCGCGTCCAATGCGTACATTCAGGAGCGCGTCACACATCGGCTGCGTGTACTTCGTCCGGACGTATACGTCGGGTTTGCGCCGGCGCGTTTTTCTTCCGATAACGCACTTGGCGTGGCTCGAATCGCACAGAAGTTTCTTCACCACGGATGAATGCGTTGACGGTGCGCGGATTGGCTTCCGCACCGTATAGCCGAATACTGCGCTCTGAACCTTACGAACCGTGTTGGTAGGAGTGGCATGTTAGGTTATAATGAGCGGGTGTATAGGGGATGGACAGGAAGTGCTTAGAAGTGTTCTAGGACTAGGACGAGGAGGGGACAACGGGTGACCGCCACGGAATTTCTGGACAACGGCCAACCAGTCTTTGACATTACCATCATTGGAGGCGGCCCGACCGGGTTGTTTGCAGCGTTTTACTGTGGAATGCGCGACGCAAGTTGCAAGATTATCGATAGTCTCCCGGAACTCGGGGGTCAGCTTGCCACACTGTATCCGGAAAAGTACATTTATGACGTTGGTGGATTTCCGAAAATCCGGGCGAAACAGTTGGTAGAACAGCTCAAGGAACAAGCGTTTCAGTATCATCCGACGGTTCACTTGAACGAACGCGTGGAGCAGCTGATCCGCCGCGACGACGGCATCTTTGAATTGACGACGGACAAACAAACACACTATACGAAGGCAGTCATCATCTGCGCGGGCATCGGTGTGTTCACGCCACGTCCATTGTCTGCGGAAGGCGTCGAACCGTTCATTAACAATGGTATTTATTATTTCATAGACGACCTCGAGAAGTTTCGAGGTAAGCGGGCACTAGTGATTGGTGGTGGAGACTCGGCAGTGGACTTTGCGCTGATGCTGGAAGGGGTTGCTTCTTCGGTCACCTTGATTCACCGCCGAGACCAATTCCGGGCACACGAAGAAAGTGTAAAGCAGTTGCACGCTTCGACGGTTGACGTCAGAACGTTCGCAGAACTTCTCTCTGTCCGCGGCGACGGCAAATTGGAGCAGGCGACACTCATCAACAGTAAGACGAAGGAAACTGTCGACATCGAGGTCGACGTGATTATCAGTGGGCTCGGCTTCACGGCTTCCCTCGGTCCGATTGCAGACTGGGGGTTGGAGATTGAGAATAATGAAATTGTGGTCAATACGCGGATGGAAACGAATATTCCGGGCGTCTATGCCGCGGGTGACATCGTCACCTATCCGGGCAAGGTAAAACTGATTGCCACGGGATTTGGCGAAGCGCCAACAGCCGTGAACAATGCCAAGACGTTCATTGATCCCAAAGCGCGGTTGAGTCCGGGTCACAGCAGCAACCGGAAAGAGTAGACACGAAGACGGTGTTACGGAGTTCACACGGTGGTGTGGACTTCTTCTTTATGGAATCCACGGTGAGTCTGTTCCACCGTGCTTCAGTGCGACCTTTGTGAGGCGAGGAATTGCGGAGGTGTAGCTTGTGGCAAGAATTTTGGATGGAAAGAAAGTTGCAGCGTCAATTCATCAAGAGTTGCAGGAGCGTCTCATTCGCCTCAAGGAGCGAGGGGTCTCACTGAAATTAACTGTCGTACTGGTTGGGGACAACCCTGCATCTGCGAGTTACGTTCGTGGCAAGCAACGTACGGCGGAGAAAATCGGCCTGGAAGGGGACGTTTTGAGACTGCCGGCAGATGTATCGCAGGAAGTTCTGCTGGCTGAAGTCGATAGACTGAACGCCGATGACTCGGTGGACGGCATTCTGGTTCAATTGCCGCTCCCGTCGCACATTACAGAACGAGAGGTGCTGGAACGCATCTCGCCAGAGAAGGATGTGGATGGTTTCCACCCCGTCAATGCCGGGCGCAACTTTGTCGGACTCGATGCTGTGTGGCCCTGTACCCCTGCCGGAATCGTGAACATGTTGCATCGCGAGGGCATTGAAATCGCGGGTAAGCACGCGGTTGTCGTTGGTCGAAGCAACATCGTCGGCAAGCCGATGGCGATGTTGCTGCTCAAGGAGAATGCGACGGTGACAGTCTGCCACTCGAAGACCAAGAATCTTTCCGACATCACTGGGTTGGCTGACATTCTCGTGGTTGCTGTCGGGCAGCCAAATCTCGTCACAAAGGACCATGTGAAACAAGGGGCTGTCGTCATCGATGTGGGAATGAACCGCGTCGATGGGAAACTGGTCGGAGACGTTGACTTCGAGGGTGTTTCCGAAGTAGCCAGCGCCATCACTCCCGTTCCTGGCGGTGTTGGACCGTTGACGGTCGCGACTTTGATGGAAAACACCGTAGCACTGGGACTCGCTCGCCGCGGACTCAAGGAGGAATAGAGCATGGCGGTTCCTACGTCCGCGAAGGTCTATACCGTGAGCGAAGTGAACCAGCTCATCCGCGACGTCATCGAACGTGACGTTCGCTTGCAGACTTGTTATGTGACGGGAGAGATATCCAACTTCAAGCACCACTCCAGCGGTCACATGTACTTCACCCTGAAGGACGAAAAGAGCCGCTTGCGGGCGGTTATGTTTGCAAGCCGCGTCAAACGGTTGTCGTTCTTGCCCGAGGACGGGATGCGTGTGATTGTGCTAGGGTCTATCGGTGTGTTTGACCGGGATGGCCAGTATCAAGTCTACGTGGATGACATGCAGCCGGATGGAATCGGCGCGCTGTACGTGGCGTTTACGCAGCTCAAGGAGCGTCTCGAGCGGGAAGGATTGTTTCGCCCCGAAAAGAAAAAATCACTGCCGCGTTATCCACAGCGCGTCGGCGTGGTCACGTCTCCCACGGGTGCCGTCATTCGCGATATCTGTACGACGTTGTCGCGTCGTTATCCGCTAGCGAAAGTGGTTTTGTCGCCTGCGCTCGTTCAGGGCCCGACGGCAGCCAAGTCGATTGTGGCGGCACTCGAGCGATTGCTCACGTGGTCTACCACCCATGAGAGGATTGACGTAATTATTGTGGCAAGAGGTGGCGGTTCTTTAGAAGAACTGTGGCCGTTCAACGAGGAAGTGGTCGCACGAGCCATTGCCGCTTGCCCGATTCCGGTGGTTTCCGCAGTGGGACATGAGACGGACTATACCATCTGTGACTTTGTGGCGGACGTCCGGGCGGCCACGCCGACGGCAGCCGCAGAAGTGGTCGCTCCGTATGTAATGGATCTGCGAGAGCAGTTGTCCCAGTGGTCCAGCCGTAGCTTGACATCCATCCGATATCGACTTGCAGAGCAGAGGCAGCGACTGTCAGCCATCCGCGAGTCGGCTGTATTAAAGCACCCGCTGAACATTGTCAATATCTACAGGCAGCACGTGGATTACCTGGATAGCTTGTTGCAACAGCACGCCACCAAACCCATCCGCGCTGGGGAGCGGGTGGTCGCGCAGCTGTCCGAGCGGTTGCACCGCCTGGACATCAAAGCACGTGTTGGAAGCGCGCGCAACAAGGTAGACGTGGCTCAGGCGAAAGTGGTACAGTCGGTGAAATTGTACTTGTCCGAGCGGAACCGAGCGCTCGACAAATCTATCGTGTCGCTCGAGGCGCTCAATCCCTTGAGTGTCTTGCGCCGAGGATATAGTGTTGTGTACAAGGCGGACGGAACGACTGTGGTCACTCGTAAGCAGCAGGTTGAGCCCGGGGAGAAGGTGACCATACGTCTGGCGGACGGAACGTTAATGGCTAGGATTGAGGACGGGGAGGAACGGGACTATGAACGAGGCGTTCAGTCAAGACTTGACATTTGAGACTGCGATGAAGCGTTTGGAGGAAACAGTCCGGAAGTTGGAGTCCGGAGAGCTATCGTTGTCTGAAGCCATCGAACGATACAAGGAAGCCATGAAACTCGTTCAATTCTGTCGCGGTCAGCTGGATCGCGCCGAATTGGAAATTGAACAATTGGTCGAAACGCAAGGCACGTTGGACAAGCAGTCCCTAAAGGAGGGCGTTTAATGGCAGTGAGACCCGACGTCGATGCATATATCGCGGAGATGGGGCGAACGGTTACGGATTATTTGGCAACATTGTTTGCGAACCCAGGCCGACCCGCCCGCTTGTTCGAAGCGATGAATTACAGCTTGTTGGGGGCGGGGAAACGGCTGCGCCCTATCTTGTGCATCGCTGCAGCCGAGACGTTTGGGGTCGGCGTGGACAAAGTCCTACCTGCTGCCGCGGCGCTCGAGCTGGTTCACTGCTATTCGCTGATCCACGACGACTTGCCCATCATCGACAACGATGATTTGCGCCGTGGTCGCCCGACGAATCACAAGGTCTATGGCGACGCGACCGCATTGCTGGCGGGAGATGCACTTCTTACGTACGCTTTCGAACAGTTGTCACAGCCACTGGGCATCTCTGCGGACAAGCAGTTGCAGATGATTCGCACTCTCGCCCATGCCGCCGGGGCGTACGGCATGGTCGGTGGGCAACAGGCAGACATCCTTGCCGAGCATTCGGACGGAAACCTCGAATTATTGCAGTTTATTCATGTGCACAAAACTGCCAAATTGATACAAGCGTCCGTCGTCATCGGAAGTCTGTTTGCGAATGTGTCGAGCCAGGAGCAAGAGGCCGTCGCGAAGTACGGTCTGTCCGTGGGCCTGGCGTTTCAAATCGTGGACGACTGGTTGGATGTGGCCGGCAGCGAGGCGGAGATAGGTAAGCCCGTCGGCTCAGACGAACGTTTGCAAAAACTCACCTACCCGCGGTTGGTCGGGCTGGAGAAGACGCGGGAACTGGCGGAATCGACCATGCAGGAAGGCGTCGCAGCGCTGACGTCGGCAGGCATCCAAGCGCCGTTGCTCGTGGCCATTGGCGAGTACGTGGTGCGGCGGACAAGGTAACACTTCGGGAATGTTGCATGTGTGAGCTGGGAACATTGCCAGCAAGCCTCATGATCGGGATTTCGGATCGTATGCTATAATTGTATCGACGTTTGGGTGGCGCAGTATTCTAGTCAACCGTCCGACTCTGAAGGCGGGGCTAAAAATCCGCCAAAGGGCACATCGATGAAGTTCCTGGTGTTGGCTTGAGGCGCCCAGCCTTGGGTTGATGCTGGGAGTTAAGAAAGTTGGGCAACTCGCAATGGCATGCGAGATCTGACCCAGCTTTCGCGGAGGCCCATGTCCGTAGCCTGCTTTTGAAGGAGGTTATGGCTTGGGGTATGAACCTGCATGCGGAGTCCATCTGTGTGCAGCGTAGCCTGCCTTGAGTGGTACTGAAGGATCACGGGAAACAGGCGTTTAACTCCCCGGCCAGGGAGCGACGCTGGTGCCGTGTGAAATCCGTACTGCAAAAGAGGCTAGGAGTCGGCAACGGTTGTTGCGGAAAACGCCTAGACTGTACTTCAAGTGGCTCTTTGGGGATTATAGTGTGGACTAAGTGGTAATCCAGTCTGACTGATGGTGACACAGTCAAGGGATGCATAAAGGGAAACCGCCGGTGCGGCGACGCGTCGGTGCGTCCTTGGGAAAACCTACTGGACCTAAGCCACAGCGTTTACCCAAAGAGCTGCCACCCAGGATTTTTCCTCTCTATGGGGGTACATAATGAAAAGAACGACGTTGCGGGGTGCATTGCCGTTCATCCTCACGGTATCGGCCATCTCCCTGCCCCTCAGTGGTGTGTTTGACACAGCCACTATTTTTTTAGACGAAGTTCGGTGGTATGTCGGTGCCCTGATTGTAGTGGGAATTGTACTGGTGGGGGCGATGTTCGACATGCTGGGTGTGGCCGCCGCGGCTGCGCGAGAGACGCCGTTTCACGCGATGGCTGCGAAGAAAGTGTTCGGCGCGAAGCGGGCGATAACCATTGTTCGAAATGCCGAAAAGGTTTCCAGCGTGTGCAGTGACGTCGTCGGAGATATCGCTGGGGTGTTGAGCGGTGCCGGTGCCCTCGCCGTGTCTGTCCAACTGGGTGGTACTCTCCACGTGACAGGTTTGCAGAAGGAACTGGTCACAATTGTGTTGACTGCCCTGGTGACTTCGATTACTGTGGGAGCGAAGGCGATAGGGAAGACATTGGCGATTCAGTCGCCGACGCCTATTATCTTGACGGCGGCGAAAATTTTCGAGACATTGCTCATTGTTCCAGGCCGATCTCGCAAACGTACAATGGCACGTCGTTCCCGTTAACCATACGGATGCTTATTCTAATGCTGTGAGGTGTTCACGACGTATCTCGAACACGTAAACGCACCAGCGGACATCAAGTCGCTGAACGTACAACAATTAACTACGCTGGCTCAAGAGATTCGCGGGTTCCTCGTCGACGCAGTATCGCAGACGGGCGGCCACTTCGGCGCCAATCTCGGAGTTGTCGAGTTAACTTTGGCATTACATAAAGTGTTCGACAGTCCTACCGACAAAATCATTTGGGATGTCGGCCACCAAGCGTATGTCCACAAAATCCTGACTGGACGCAAAGATCAATTTCCTACGTTGCGACAGTTTCAAGGCCTGGCTGGATTTCCGAAGCGCGGCGAAAGTGAGCACGACCAATTCGGCACAGGCCACGCCAGCACCTCCATCTCAGCCGGGCTCGGTATGGCTGTGGCACGCGATTTGGCGGGCGAGAAGTACAGTGTGGTTGCCGTCATCGGCGACGGAGCTTTGACCGGCGGGATGGCAATGGAAGCGCTGAACCACGCTGGCCATTTAGGCACAAATCTGATGGTCATCCTGAATGACAACGAAATGTCCATTTCCGAAAACGTGGGTGCGTTGTCTCGCTATCTCACCCGGCTACGCACTGACCCCACGTACTCCAAAGCGAAGTCGGAAGTTGAGGGTGTGTTGCGCAAAGTTCCGGCGATTGGACCGAAGTTGACCAAGACGTTAGAAAAAGTGAAGGATTCCATGCGGCACCTGGTGGTTCCCGGTCTTCTGTTTGAAGGGTTTGGGTTTAAGTACTTGGGCCCAGTCGACGGGCACGACTTGGAGGGTCTGCTGAAGGTGTTGGAAGATGCCAAGCGGTTGAAAGGCCCCGTGCTCATTCACATAGTCACCAGTAAGGGGAAGGGGTACGCTTCGGCGGAAAAAGCGCCTGACAAATGGCATGCATGGCCGAGTGCGCCAAAGCCGGGTGGGCCACCGTCTTACACCAGCGTGTTTGCGGATACACTCAGACAACTGGCACGGGAGATGCCGGATCTTGTTGCGGTCACGCCAGCCATGATCTCTGGGTCGGGGTTAACCAAGTTCGGCGAAGAATTTCCAGACAGATTGTATGATGTGGGTATCGCTGAGCAACACGCAGCGACATTTTGCGGTGGACTCGCGGCTGCTGGAAAGCGCCCGGTATTAGCTATTTATTCGACGTTCTTACAGCGTGCCTATGACCAGGTGATTCACGATATTTGCATCCAGAAGTTGCCTGTTCTGATTGCCGTGGACCGTGCTGGGCTGGTGGGCCCAGATGGGGAAACACACCAAGGAGCGTACGATGTGTCGTATCTCCGAGCCATACCAAACATTGTTGTGATGATGCCGAAGGACGAAAATGAACTGAGGCACATGTTATACACCGGGCTGCACGTGAACGGGCCGGTCGCGGTACGCTATCCACGCGCAGACGGTGTGGGTGTGGATCTGAGTGAGCCCTTACGGAAGCTGAACATCGGGGAAGCGGAAGTGCTGCGCACGGGGGATGCTGCGGCGATTCTTGCCTTGGGCCCGATGGTACAACTTGCCGAAGAAGCCGCCCGTCGGTTGGAGGAAGAGTACGGTGTGCTGACGACGGTGGTCAACATGCGGTTTGTCAAACCGCTGGACGAGGCCCTTATCATTCGGCTTGCCAAGTCCATGCCACTCGTCACCGTCGAAGAAGCGGCATTGGCGGGCGGTATGGGGTCGGCAGTCGTAGAGTTGCTCGCAGACCGAGGTATCGAGACGCGCGTACGTCGGCGCGGAATCCCAGATGTGTTTATTGAACATGGAACACGCAAGGAACTGCTCCAACACATCGGTTTGACGGCGAATAATATTGTACAGGACGTGTTACAGGTCATCACACGCGGCGAAGCATCTCGCGTCGGGAGTCGACAAGCATGAAACCCGGTAAAATACGACTGGATGTGTTATTGGTTCAACGTGGGCTGTTTCCCAGTCGGGAGGCAGCCCGGCGTGCCATTATGGCCGGGCAAGTCACGCGGGGCGGTGAAGTTATCGACAAGCCGGGAACCCAGGTCCATACCGATGAATTGTTTGAAGTTCTGCAACCGAGCCACCAATTCGTGAGTCGCGGCGGTCTGAAGTTGGAGCGGGCCCTTGACGTGTTCTCGGTGTCGCTGGTAGACCAGGTGGTGATTGACGTGGGGGCGTCGACAGGCGGATTCACAGACTGCGCTCTGCAGCACGGGGCAAGGCGAGTGTATGCCGTCGACGTTGGCTACGGGCAACTGGCCTGGAAGCTGCGTACAGATGAACGGGTGGTCGTGATGGAGAGAACCAACTTTCGACACGTCGACGCTACGCGCTTTGACCCGAAGCCGAGTGTGGCCGTCATGGATGTGTCGTTCATCTCGACAAGGCTCCTGCTGCCCAAGTTGATGGAGGTCTTGACCAACCCGGGCGTCATTCTCAGCCTCGTCAAACCGCAGTTTGAGGCTGGTCGTGAACATGTCGGGAAGGGTGGGATCGTGCGCGATCCGCAGGTGCACTTGAACGTGCTCCGCCGACTGATTGCATTTGTTTACGACTTAGGTATGGCGTGCGATGGGTTGACGTACTCACCCATCCAGGGTGGAGACGGAAACATCGAGTACCTCGCCAAATGGGTGATGGGGGAGACTGATGTTACACCGGCAGAAGTGTGGCTCGAAGCCGCTCTAGACACGGTTGAATCAGCCTGGGGCCACTTGACAGGCGAGCGTCCGGTGTTGACATAAGGGCTGACTGAACTCAAACGGAACCGCCGAACAGGAAATCATCTTGCCACTGTGGAATATTGTCTGAAAACCGTGTAAGGGGACCGTCTGACCATGCAGTGGCGAGATCTGTTCACAATGCTGTTGTGCATTGGTATTGTCTACTGGCTCGGCAAGTCGCTGTTCATGGGGCGGCGCCGAGGCGGCGAGACACCGCTTCGAGGCAAACTGTCCACCGCGCGCGATTGGCTCGAGGAGAACGGATATCAAATTATTCGTGTCCGGGAGCGTGGAGAGTGGATTGGATATTACGGAGACAAGTCGTTCAAGAAATCTCTGATTGCTGATTTTGTCGTCCGCAAAGGACCGCAGTACTACGCTGTGAAACTGCTTCAGCCCCGAGATCAGGGCGTAAACGGTGTGAAGTTGCGCGACCAGTGGTTCCCTTTGTATGTAGCATTCGGCGTTCAAGGTATTTTACATATCGATGTTGACGAGGAGCGCGTGCAGGTTGTCGACTTCGAATGGAAAAGCCCGCAGTATGTGCGGTGGAAGACCGTGTTCAATCGGAGCCTGTGGTTTCTTTTGGGCGTCCTTGTGGCGATGGCCTGGTTGCACGGGCGGTAAGGGCGAGGAGGAAGAATGTGAGGACCGTTGGAATCATTGCGAATCTGGACAAACCGAAGGCGTGCGCTGTACAGGAACGACTGCAATCCCTGCTCAACAGTCGGGGCATTGACACCGTGTGTGTGGAGATTCGCAAAGATCTCGTCTCCCATGCCAGCACGCTGCAACCTCTGTCCGCCGCGGAAATGGTGTTTGTGCTCGGTGGCGATGGAACGTTACTCGGTGTCGCGCGGTCCCTGGCTCGATGGAACGTTCCTTTACTAGGCATTAACGTGGGACACTTGGGTTTTCTCAGCGAAGCGGAGCCGACGGACATTGATGAAACCGTCCGCCGCGTTGCAGAAAGGGAGTATGACCTCGAGCCGCGCATGATGCTCGAGGTGAACGTATACCGAGAAGGTCGCAGCATTGAACAGCTGATTGGGTTGAACGACGTCGGCATCGGTAAGGGATCCTTTGCCCGGATGGTCTCCGTGGACGTGCGCGTGGACGGTGTTTTTCTCGACGCCTACAGCGGCGACGGCGTGATTGTGTCCACACCGACCGGATCGACCGCTTACTCGCTGTCTTGCGGTGGTCCCATCGTTGCGCCGCAACTACAGGCCATGCTGATTACGCCGATTTGTCCACACACCTTGTCCGCCCGACCGTGCGTCATCAGTGATACGCAAGAGGTGAGTTTGGTTGTGCATGCCACGCATGAAGACCTTGGTTTAACGGTTGACGGACAGATTGGCGTTCGACTCAAACCGGAAGATGAAGTGAAAGTTCGTAAAGCACAAGTCGTGACAACACTGGTCAAGTGGAGAGACCGGGAGTTCTTTTCTGTTCTCCGGCAAAAACTGCATGGACAGGTGGCATCTGTACATCATGATGGGGGACGCGAATCCACAGGAGGGACGGAACTTGCTGCTCGAACTGACGGTTGAGCGACTGGCCTTGATTGATGCGCTTCGGCTACCTCTGCAACCAGGGTTTAACGTGCTGACGGGTGAAACCGGCGCCGGGAAGTCAATTCTCCTAGACGCGATTGGACTTTTGTTGGGGAATCGCGGGTCTGCTGAACTCATCCGCAAGGGCGAAGAAAGTGCGCTCGTGGAAGCCGTGATGGCCCTGTCACCGTCGACACAAGCGCGTGTGAGACCGCTTCTCGAGGAGTGGGGGTTGCCGTGGGACGAGTCCCTGCTCGTCTCACGCGAACTGTTCAAATCCGGGCGTACGGTCTGTCGCGTGAACGGGCGCCTTGCCACGGTACAAATGCTGCGTGAACTGGGATGGAGAATTGTTCAGCAGCACGGACAACACGACCATCACGGATTGCTTCGCACGGAGGAACAATTGCGCGCCTTGGACCTGTACGGTCACCACGAGGACCTGCTTGCGGCTGTTCGCATGCAGTTTCGCAGCTATCTGAACTGCAAACGGGCGTATGAGGAAACCCTGCTGGATGAGCAGGGGCGCGCACAGCGCTTGGATATGTTGGCGTTCCAAATACAAGAGATTGAACAAGCGCAGCTTCAACCCGGCGAAGAAGAGCAGTTACGTGAACGCCGGAAGAAACTACAGTACGTCGAAAAAATCTCCTCCGCGCTCAGACAAGCACAGTCGTTTCTAGATGGGGAAGGAACGATTGGGGCGCTTACATTGATTGGGAATGCATACGACGAAATCGCGGCCGCTGTCGCGTATGACGAAACGTTGCGTGAAGCGGCAGAGTTGCTACAGACCGCTCAGGTGCATGCGGACGAAGCTGCACGTTTGATTTACCGCCACTTCGACGAATTGGATGCGGATCCCTCCGAATTGGACGCCATCGAGGAACGCCTTGCACAGATTCGCGCACTGCAGCGAAAGTACGGCGCCACTGTGGAAGAAGTACTCGCGTACTACGAATCGGCTGTACAGGAACGTGACGACCTCCTCAATCACGAAGCTAAGGCCAGTCGTTTGTTAGCCGATATGAGGTCTGCTGAAGCGGCACTGCATGAAACGTGTGAACGGCTTCATCAGGCTCGTGTCGACGCTGCCAAGCGCTTGTCCTCTGAAGTGGTTCGGACGCTCCATGCACTCTCCATGCCAAACGCCCGCCTCGAGGTCAAGGTTTGGCGTCGTACACAGGCGGATGGAACGGTTCAGTACTCCGAAGACGGATTTGATCAAGTCCAGTTCCTGTTCTCCGCCAACGTCGGTCAAGAACTGAAGCCACTGCAGAAAGTCGCTTCTGGTGGTGAATTGTCGCGTACGTTGTTGGCGCTAAAATCGGTCCTCGCGGACGTGGATGATTTGGAGACGCTGATTTTCGACGAGATTGACACTGGCGTCAGTGGTGCCGCTGCGCAAAGCGTCGCCCATCAAATGAGAAAGATTGCAAACAGTCGACAGGTCCTTTGTGTCACCCACTCCGCAGCCATTGCGGCAGCTGCAGGTACGCACTATTACATTGAAAAGACGGAACATGACGGTTCCACTCAAACGTCCGTGAGGAAACTCGATGAATCCGGCCGTATTCGTGAACTTGCACGGCTGCTTGGTGCTGGGATTGCAGACGAAACCGCGGTTTCACACGCGAAGGCCTTGCTGAAGCGAATGGGTGCAAAGGGCGCGTGAGGCGAGCCCATCGTCCAGAAGTAGCAATCTGTCCATGTGACGGATAGAACTCGCTCCGCGTGGCATGTTTTACGCATCATAAAGCCTTTCCTGAAGGGCACCTTAGTACCACGAGCAATTGCTTGGGAGGTGCAACGTAAAGGAGGGCGCAAGATGCAGAAACGCTTTCGTTACAAGCACTTTCGCTGGCTGTGCGCGGCGGTTTTGTGCACGGTCTGCCTGTCTCCGCCGGTGCATCAACTCACGTCAGTACCAACGTCCATTCAGGTTCCACTCGGGGGTCAAGCGATTGTTCCACTGCATTTGCCGAAGGGATCAAAGGTTGCTACGTCAAACGTGAACGTATTCAGCGTGAGTGCAGTACACATGCAGGGCAGCAATGCAAGCGACGTAGAAGTTTACCCCAAGACACTTGGCAGTGCGTACGTCTCCACACGGCTGTTTGGGTTCTTACCGTGGAAAACAGTGGAAGTACACGTGATTCCAAAGCACAACGTGTACGTTGCCGGCCAGTCGGTCGGGATTCGACTGAAATCGCGCGGTGTTATGGTCGTGGGGTACCAGCGGATTGGAAGAGAGAGGGCATCGCCTGCCGTCGGGGCCGATATCCGACTCGGTGACGTTATTGAAGAAGTCAATAGCCATCAAGTGAGTTCAGCTGAGGATGTTCGACGCTTCGTGCAACACGCCGATGGCGAACTCAAACTTCTGGTTCGACGTGGCGACGCGCATAGAAACGTATTGGTGACACCCGCTTCGGATGAACGCGGAGAACGGCATCTTGGGTTGTTTGTGCGAGAGAAGACCTCCGGCGTCGGGACGCTCACTTACTACGATCCACAAACCCACCGGTTCGGTGCTCTCGGCCATGTGATTTCGGACGCCGACACAGGACAGCCCATCGTCGGTCAAGGAACGCTGTACGATGCAGAAGTTACGGGAATGGTCAAGGGACTGAATGGTAGGCCTGGGGAAAAGCATGGACGCTTTGTTGAATCGCGCGGTGAAATCGGTCGCATTGAGAGCAATACACCCTATGGCGTGTTTGGAACGATGTCCAACCAGCCGGGGGATCTTGTGGGTTTGCATCCGCTTCCAGTCGCTTTGCCTCAAGATGTTCATGAGGGGCCGGCCACAATGTTGACGGTCATTCACGGTCGCAAGGTTGAGGCGTTTGACGTTGAGGTCGAGAACCTTGTGCGACAACAAAAGCCGGCCACGAAGAGTATGATTGTCCATGTTGTCGACAAACGGTTGCTGAATTTGTCTGGCGGGATTATTCAGGGGATGAGTGGCAGTCCCTTGGTGCAAGACGGAAAGTTGATTGGCGCTGTGACGCACGTTTTTGTGTCTGACCCCACACGTGGCTACGGAGTATATGCGGCGTGGATGTTGGAGCAAGGTGAACACGGCACCGTGGACGCCACGGACCGGACAGCGCGTGCGGCCTGGATACACAACTGAATAAGGCGTATAGGTATGGTGATGTCCACGGACATCGCCATCTACGCTTGTGTCGAAATATGTCGGCAGTAGTCCGATTTCCGCGAAAAGTATTACATATGATTTACATATGATTTTGGGAGGACATACCTCCTTTATGTCGAAATATTCTATGCGGGACACCATTCGAGGGGGAATCACCAAGTGGGTATAAAGGTTCTCATTGCGGACGATAATCGGGAATTCGTCGAGCTACTGCGGGACTACATCGCGTCTCAGGACGATATGGAAGTATGTGGGGTCGCACACAATGGTAACGAAGTCGTGGACATGGTTCGGAACACGCGACCTGACATTTTGGTGTTGGATATCATTATGCCGGTACTTGACGGGATTGGGGCACTAGAACGTTTGAATGACTTGTCTGGCGGAACACCCAAGGTGATTTTGCTGACAGCGTTTGGTCAAGAAACGGTCACTCGTCGCGCAATGGAACTTGGCGTCTCCTACTTTATCCTGAAACCGTTCGACATGCCGGTATTACTGGAGCGGATACGTCAAGTGTCCGTGGAAACGCCTTCGATTTCGCCAGTGGCCGCCACGTCGACAGTGTTTCAGTCGGCCGCGTTGCAACAAACGCCGAGTAAAAGGTCCGTGGATGCAGCCATTACGCAAATCATTCATGAGATTGGAGTACCTGCGCACATCAAGGGATATCACTATCTCCGCGAAGCCATCGGCATTGTCTTTAGCGACGTGGAGATTCTGGGTTCGATTACAAAAACATTGTATCCGCGCATTGCCGAACGTTTCAAAACAACACCGTCGCGTGTCGAGCGAGCCATTCGCCATTCCATCGAAGTGGCATGGGGACGGGGCAACGTGGATGCCATCCGAGCAGTCTTTGGTTACACCGTGAGCGCTTCCAAGACAAAACCGACAAACTCGGAATTTATCGCCATGATTGCCGACAAGCTTCGTATGGAGCACAAAGTTTCGTAGTGGCTTTACATAGCCGAAGAACTATGGCATCCAGACATTCGTGTTTGCGTTCAACGACGCGTCATGAATGTCTTTTTTTCTAGACAACACAATGGATGTGTACAACAATTGTCAGGGTGCTTTCTGCGGTAACTCATCTATATACGGCAGCGTGAATAGCGGCTTTTCCTTAAAGGCAAACTAGGCTTGTCTCAAATTAACACAACAACAAGGAGGAGTTACAGATGGCTGACAACCGCAACCAGAAACTGGTTTCCCAAGCGTCGCAGGCTCTGGACCAAATGAAGTACGAAATTGCCTCCGAATTTGGTGTTCAATTAGGCGCTGACACATCTTCTCGGCAAAACGGTTCCGTGGGTGGAGAAATTACGAAGCGCCTGGTCGCTTTCGCGGAACAACAACTTTCTGGCCGCATCCCTCGGTAATGAAGGTTTTCCAATGATAATGTGTTTGATCACGTGTTCTAGAACGCAGGGATCCCAATCCCTGCGTTTTTCATGGTTTTCTCGTTCCCGCAATCCGATGTACTCTCTGTGGTAATCTGGTGACAAAGCGGAGAAGGGAAAATGCATCCATGTGAAAGAATCAATATCAGTTGGTCAAACGAACGCGCGAAACGCTGTTTTCCTACTGTGAATCTCTGCCGATGCAAGTATACAGACAGTCCCTTGCCTCATGTACCAACACATCATATACTGCATGCATCTCTCCACAAGTCCCTTGGGATTCACACTCCCATATTAACGGGTCTAAGCCCTTACATTCCTTCGTCCAATCTGTCCAAGGTGGAGTCCGATTAACGTATGGAACCGGTCCAAGCCCTAAAGTGCAAGAATCTCGGTACTCCGTGCTTTCTTTGTGAAATGCTGCGAATGAGCCAAACTTCGTTACTCTAGTGGGTCTTTGGACACTCCGGGTGGTCAAGACTATGCTCTTGGATTTACCCGCTCGCGAAAATGGCTGACCTTCCCGAGCCATCGCCACCAGCATATGAGCCAGTTTCCCGACTAACTTCATGATGGATTTCATACTTTGACCTTCGTTTCACTTGAACGTTCTGTGCATGCAGCATCTGAAAGGTTCGATTATGAGAGACATCATCAAACTGCGGTCAGCGGGGACATTGTGGGGTCTTCGGTGGACATGGGACCCAAAGACCAGTCTCTTGTCGTTTTCCATCAAGGACGAAAACGGCAGCCAAACGCTTCCGGTTCGCTTCCGCGGCGATAAGCCGGACAGGTTTACCGATAATTTGCCGGTGATTGTGTTTGGACAGCTGGATTCAAGTGGGGAATTTGTGGCCACGAAGCTGCTTGTCAAGTGCCCTTCCAAGTATAGTACGAAAGATAAGCAGCGGACGTATACCACCAATTAACGGGTGCCAGAAATGCCCTTGGTGGTGCCGCTCCTTGGGGAGGTTTCGTTGTGATTGTCGGAACACTGGGACAAGCAGCCATCCGAACACTGCTTGTCGTTGTTTGTATCAGCATCACCGTTCACATTGCCGCCATCCGGCGCAATACGGAAGCCATTCGGCGGTGGAGGTGCATGGTCGCACAGTTGGCGGCCGCCCTTTTGGGGTCATTGTGCCTGATTTGGTTGCTCGTCACGGAGAACAACTGGTTTCCCTACGTGGCTGAGTATACAGGACAAGGGCTGCCTATTATCTATCGAATTGCCGCGTTTTGGGGTGGCAACGCTGGGTCGCTGCTCTTCTGGTGCCTCATTTTGACGCTGTACGGAGCCGTGGTCGTGTTTACACGTCACGACGACAGCGAACGCATGTTGCCGTGGGTGGCACTGATCTTGACGTGCATCACTCTGTTTTACACGCTCGTGATTAACTTTCTCACAGTTCCGTTTCAGACGCTGGAAAGCCCAATGCCTCTAAACGGACTCAACCCACTGCTTCAAAACCCAGGCATGACAGTGCATCCCGTCAACGTGTATCTCAGATTCATTGGATTTTCGGTGCCCTTCGCGTACGCATTGAGGGGATCTTCAGGCAGATCAAATGGGATGTCATTTCACTTTCGTCAGTGGAGATTGGGCCGGTTTACACGTCCATCACATTGGTCACTGGGATGCTCTGGGCGAAGCCGATTTGGAACACCTGGTGGACCTGGGATCCGCGGCTGACGACCACGCTCATCCTCTCGTTTTTGTTTATTGGCTATACTTTGTTGCGTGGCACCGTTTCTGGGTTAGAGCGGAGAGCCTTGGTTTCTTCAATTTACGCCATCGTCGCCTTTGCCGACGTACCGGTGATCCATTTGTCGGTACGACTTTGGCGCTCGATTCACCCAGACTTAATGAACGGCTCCGGTTTTCAAATGCCACGCTCGATGGCGTTTACATTGATGTTTAGCTTTGTGGTGTTTTGTTGATCTACGGGTTGCTGCTGTACATACGGGCAAAATCGGAGTTCCTGCGGCTGTGCCTCTTCCAACTCCGCCAGGCCAGCAGGGAATTGTCCAGAGACGAAGGAGGAATGTAGAGTGGTTCAGCACCTGGGATATTTGTGGGCGGTGACTTTGATTGTTTGAGTGGGTACACTCGGTTATGTGATGTCCATCCTGCGGCGGCAGACGCGCATTCAACGCGAACTCGAAGCGCTGCAGTCCCGCGTTCACGACTTGAGCCAACGTTGACATCGTGCGTTTTTTGACCCTCTACGTGTGGATGCGTCCGGGGGGCGTGGGTGGATGGTTTGTGTTGACCAGGGTACCGGCTAATGCATGATACGATTGACGAGGATGCCACCGCAGACCGCGATAAATATCGAAACCATCATGCGCACGACGGTGAACTCCGGACCATAGAACGGGACCTCTGCAGGCAAGCGCAGTAGGGAGACCAGCTGCCACGACGTGACAAATGCAAAGACCGCTCCTGGACTGGAGTTGGCAGCCAATAGTCCTGCTGCCAACGGGTACATCGCCCAGCGCGATCCAGTGCCCAGCACACCGAACACTGCACCCAGCAGAATGCCGCCAATCCCCGTCTGGCGCCCGAGCCAGCGTGCTACGATGTGGACGTGGAAGAACTGGGATAACAAGCCGGCCGCAAACATCGACACAACAAGCCAGGGAAGCGCTTGAACCAACATTTCGGCGGTGGTCTCCAGTCCTTCGGCAGCAAGATCTGGGCGAAATATCCACAGCGTGACGTACGCGGCCATCGTGCATGCTGCGAAGGAAAACAGGATCTTGTCCACGCCAGACACCTCCCATTCATGCTATGAAACGCTTTGGCGGAGGGATTGAATCATGGAATTCCACGTTTCAGTGTTGGACAAGTTCAGCGACCAAATCGCCACTCCCGGCAACCCAAGGTTGTTAACAAGGTCGAGTTTGCGCTGCATCGTTGTGTCCGTCTCGTACCACCCGACCTCGTACCCGTCCGGCTTGGGGTACTTCACGTACATGACCCCCAATTTGTTGTCCCACTGCCCTTTGGCGTTGTGGTCCGTCAACACTGTGTTTACGTCTGGCGCGGCAATCGATTCACTGGTGACGCTGCCGTCTTCGTGCACATACCAAAACCTGGCGTAAAACGGAATACCGAGAATCAGCTTGTCCGCGGGTACGCCCGTAGACAACAGGTCATCCACGGATTCGGTGACCCACGGTACATCGGCGACCGGACCCGGTGTGGGATCGTTTTCCCAGTGCTCGTCATAGGCCATTAAAATCACGTAGTCGCAGTATTGTGCGAGTCCCGCGTGAAAGTACGCAGCATCATCCTTGAGGTAGACAATGTCTGGCGTGATGTCTACCGAAAGTTGAGCACCTATCGGATGAAGCGCTTGGCTCAGTTCTTTTATAAACGCCGTGAAGTTTTGCTGGTCGTCCGAGGGAATGTTTTCAAAGTCAACGTTGACTCCATCCAAATGACCTTGTTTCACAGTGTTTGCCACGGCTTGCACCAAGCGTGCACGGTGACCCGGTTGACTCAGTACGGCGTGCGTGAGTCCAGCGCTGAACTGGTTATCGAACATCGCCCACACTTTAATCTTGTGACTATGCGCGTAGTTGACTACGCTGGCCTGCGTATGGTCGGTCAGGGTACCGTCTTGTGACGCGACTGACAACCAGTCCGGACTGATGACGCTGATCCCCGGATTGTCTTGAATCATATGGATGGTTCGCGAAGGCGTGTCGTAGGGCATCCAACCGAGGGCCAGTTTATTTGTCGATTGCTCCCATGTCGAGAGTGACTGAAAAAGACTGCCTTGTGTATCTGAGCTCGTACCGACGGCTGGACCTGTGATCGGCAACTGCGCTGCCAACATGCCTTGCGGATCGGCCAATGGTAACTTCAGGGCAGTGGAAACGGCTTCAAGCAGTGAGTAATGCTCAGCATCATCAGATTTTTGATAATTGGGCGTTCCCACCAGCTCACTGACCTCCAATGACGCAAGACTTGTCGCCTCCATTTGCGCCGCGGACTGCCAGGAACCTCCTCCATACAGTAATAGCAGGCTGCCCAGACAACCTGCGGCGATGACAATCATTCCGACGACGGCAGCAAACCAGCGAAGTAGAGCAGACGGAGTGTGGTAGTGCATGCTGCGGCTCCTTTCGAAGACGGGTTCAACTTTCTTTGATGGTCGGTTCACAACTAGACTATGAATTGAATTTGTAGAATAGAAGAATGTCATGCCCGGTTTTACCGGAGGAATTTGCAACGCGCCACTTGATTGGTTTCACTGATCTGGAAATAACTTACTATTAAGACGTCAGCCTTTCGTCGTAGTAAAATGGCGTTATGGGGTGAGCGTCTTGGGACACACAAAGAAAACCATTCATGAGTGGGAAAAAGAATTGAACATCAAACTTTTGGACTTGGACGGGTTTGATACGCGCGATGACCAACTGTTTACACGGTTGTTTACCCGTAAAGAGTTTGAAAAATCGGCGGCCGAATGCACCATCATGAAAGTACAAGAGGTACCAAAAGTACAAGAGGTACCAAAAGTACAAGAGGTATCAAGAGTACAAGAGGTATCAAGAGTACAAGAGGTATCAAGAGTACAAGAGGTATCAAGAGTACAAGAAGTACCTGACCACCACATTCCAAAATCCGGAAAGAGAAGACATTATAAGCTGTATATTGTGATGTTGGTGTTGTTTTCGATGCCTGTTGTTGCAACGGCTATCGTCAGCTTCATGTTTCGAGCGCTGGCCCGTGTTGTCAACATCAAGTGGTATGTCCCTGTGTCGATACTCCTTGTGGATGCCGCCATGTTGCTCATACAGCCCAATGCAGCGGTGTTGTCCGGACCATTTTTTATCTGGTATCACTTGTGTGACATGTTGTACCATCAATGGTTGCCGTTTTGGACATATGTTCGGTATTCCATTTTCCATCAACCACTCAACTTGATAGACATGGACAAGCCGCTTTTTTATGACGTAGAAATTCACGGTACTCCGCTGTACTTATACTTTGGCTTGTCGCAGGCCATCACAAGTAGCCTGTTTTGGGCGACAAGCATTGCAAGTGTGAAGCATTTGCTGACCAATAGAAGGCGCAGCGGTGGATTGCGCCGTTAAGGGTCCCATATTGTTTCGTCTTTTTACATCCACGGACGTGGTGATCAGGCGGGCGTGCCCGTCTACAGACGCATAGTTCGTTGTTTGGACAGGGAAACGAGGTGAGATCATTGGCGGAAAGACCTTCGTCCGGTATCATGAGAGGGAAGAAGTGAACACGCATGGTTCGATTTCAGAAGTCTCGTCGCGAGACGAGTTGGAGGAACGGCTGGACTATCTCAAGCGCCAAGTGCTTCACAACACGCGCACGGACCTCGCGCTCACCATCTTTCGCCTGAAGCGGAAGGTTCACAAAGTCCGGAGGGTTTCGTCGGAAGGCAGAAACGTCATCGGCATGCGCCCTACACGGAGGAGTCTCACCAGATTTACTTCCTGGACGTGTATGACCACATATCCAGGGTAGTAGACGCGTTTAACGCCATTCGTGATAGCCTCAACGGGCTCCTTGACTGCAGATCGCGCAGCGAGGAAACCGTATGAACGAAGTCATGAAAACTCTTACGATTTTCAGTAGCATTTTTCTCCCGGTGTCATTCATTATCGGGGGGTACGGCACGAACTTTCACTACATATCTGGATCAGCTGGAAATACGGCTACCTGTATTTGTGGTGCCTGAGGATCGCCGTCGCTGTGGGGTTGGCCATGTACTTCAAGAAAAGAGGATGGTGGTAGTCGTGAGAATGTTCACCCACCCGGAAATCGTCCGGATTGAACTGCAGACACCGTTTCCAGTCGGTTCTGTCAACGCGTATCTGATGCTCGGCAACGACACGAGGGTACTCGTCGACTGCGGACCGAACTATGAGCCGGCGCGCAAAGCCTTGCTGGCGTCCTTGGCCAGACATGGGCTTCAGCCTGAAGATGTCACCGCGCTTGTTTTAACGCATGGGCACGTGGATCACGTGGGGTTGACATCACTTTTTCAATCGCGGGGTGTGCCTGTCTACGCTTTGAAGGGTGTGCAAACGTGGTTAACGCCGGGTGGAGAGTGGGATCACTACCGTGCTGCGTTCTTTGAATCGCTGTACGCTTCCATGGGTGTTCCCGAGGACTTGATGGCTCGTGCCAAACGGGATCTATTCTTGTTACAAAAATGGAACGACCGGTCGGTAGTTGACGTGGAGCTGCAGCCTGGCCAAACGTTGCCGTGGTTTCCTATGTTCGAGGTGCTGCACGTTCCTGGACATGCGCAGGCGGCACTCGCGTTGTGGAATCGAGAGACGGGAGACATTTTGACGGGAGACCAGTTGCTGCCCCACGTGTCTTCCAATGCATTTATCGAGCCAACGCTGGATGCTGCCGAAGGGAGGGTAGCAACTCGAACCAAGAGTCTGATTCAGTACCGAGCCAATTTGCAAGCGTTGGCACGCATGAAGCTGGCGACAGTCTACCCAGGCCACGGGGATCCGTTTGAGGGGCCGAGAGACTTGATACGGAGCAGACTGGCAGATCAAGAGCGTCGCCAGTTGCAGTTCTATGAACTGGTTGTCGAGGCACCGAACTCAACCGCATTTGACATCGCAGTGAAGTACTTTCCTCGGCATTTGAATCAACTTTCGCTGATTATGTCGGAGACGTTGGGATTCCTGGATTGGCTCGCGGCGGACGGAAAAATTGAGGCGTTTGAGACAAAAGAGGGCGTCATTCGCTGGCGCTCCACAATGTAGGGATGTGGATGGTGAATCCCGTGGTATGCTGAATGAAGGCGCCAGACGAAGGAGGCGGTTTGATGACACACCGAAGTGGGCTCACACACTTCGATGAGACGGGTAGACCTCAGATGGTAGACGTTTCCAAAAAAACCGCAACCGTGCGTGAGGCCGTGGCTGAAGCGCTTGTGTGGATGCAGTCTGAAACGCGGCGCGCCATTGAAGACAGGCACGTAGCCAAGGGGGATGTCATCCAAGTTGCAGAACTCGCAGGCATCATGGCAGCCAAAAGGACGGCGGAATTGATTCCATTGTGCCACCCGGTCCCATTGTCAAATGTCCGAGTGGTGACGGAGTGGGTCAATGGAAACGATGGCGACAAAGCGTGCTTGCGCATTGTCGCTACCGCGAAGACGACGCACCAAACAGGCGTGGAAATGGAGGCCCTCACGGCTTGTACGGTGGCCGGGTTGACTATCTACGACATGTGTAAGGCAATCGATCGGCGAATGTCCATTCGGGACGTCCGCTTGATCCGAAAGTCGGGGGGCACCAGCGGCGTATTCGATGTCAGTGCTACCGACACTCCGAGGGTGTTCTGAATGACGCGTGAACACGAAGGTCTAGTCGCGGGACGGTCTGTGTTTTTTGGGAACAGGCCGTCCGCGCCAACCTTCTCGCTTCAACTTCCCGCGTTTCTTATCGCGATGGTAAATGTATCCGCCCAAGAAGGCGGTTGTAGTCAAACCGAGCAGAAGTCCGAACCCGGCCCACAGTGCGTCGCTCGCGCTGCCAGATGCAAGATACCATTCAATGTGCGTGCGAAACAGGTTCAGACCTTCCCCCGCGACGAAAAACACCCCAATGAGAATTCCCTACCAAGTTTTTCATTTTCGAATCCTTCCGCATCGATGCTAGTCTCGCTAGTATAGCATCATAACACAGCCAACGTTTTCTGCGGACCGCGTCTCTGTGCGTCAAGGAACAGGGATGGTACAATGGCGAGTGGGAAAGGGTGAACCGCTTGATCAACGTGGTGATTGTGGGCGCTGGACAAGGTGGTACCAAGCTGTTGCAAGCGCTGATTGGACATCCGAAATTGACCGTTCTGTGTGTGGTCGACGTTCTCGAGACTGCGCCTGGTATGCATTTGGCGAGGCGATACGACATACCTACGGAATCGGACTATCGTTCTGTCGTGCCCGCATACGGCGGCAAGCCTGTTGACGTCATCCTCGAAGTCACCGGAGATCCACAAGTCTATCAGACATTGCGAGAATTGGCGCCAGATGTCACAGTGGTCTCCGGCGTGGATTTGAAGTTTTTCATGATCCTCATCGAGGACAAAGTCCACCTGATTCATGAGCTGGAGGCCCGCCAGCGAAACCTGCAATTGGTGCTCAATGCCACGCATGACGCGATGATTGGGATAGGCAAGGATGGCTGCATTACGCTGTACAATGCAGCGGCAGAGCGCATCCTCGGCGTCCCCGTGGAGGCAGCGTACGGGATGCACGTAGAGGATCTGATACCGAATTCTCGACTGCTGCACGTGTTGGAAACGGGCGAGGAAGTATTGCATCAGGTACAGCGCGTGGGTGACGTGGAAGTCATCACGAGTTGCGTGCCCGTGTACAATGAGTCGCACGAGATGATGGGCGCCATCGCCATGTTTCGGGATGTCACAGAATTGCGGAAACTGGCTGCGGAAGTGACCAACTTGCGAGAAGTGCAGACGATGCTAGAGGCAGTGATTCAGTCCACGCAGGATGCCATTTCGGTGGTAGACCAGCACGGCCGCGGACTGCTTATCAATGCGGCGTACACTCGTTTGACGGGGCTCACGCCAGACCAAGTCCTGAACAAGCCTGCGGACGTCGATATCGCAGAAGGCGAAAGCATGCACATGCAGGTTTTACGCACACGAAAGCCCGTGAAGGGTGTGCCGATGAAAGTCGGCCCGGCTCGCCGCGAAGTACTGGTTGACGTGGCGCCCATTCTGGTCGGCGGGGAGCTGCGTGGCAGTGTCGGCGTGATTCATGACGTGTCAGAAATCAAGCGGCTCACGGAAGAACTGGATAAGGCCAAAAAGCTAATCCGCACCATGCACGCGAAGTACACATTCGCTGAGATTGTAGGAAGAAGTTCAGCCATGCTGTTGGCAGTGGACCAAGCACGGAAGGCCGCACAGACACCGGCAACGGTCTTGTTGCGGGGGGAGTCCGGCACCGGCAAGGAGTTGTTCGCGCATGCCATTCACAATGAGAGCGACCGGAAATACAATCCGTTCGTTCGCGTGAACTGTGCCGCGTTGTCGGAGACGTTACTCGAAAGCGAACTGTTCGGGTATGAAGACGGTGCGTTCACGGGTGCGAAACGCGGCGGCAAGCGAGGCCTCTTTGAAGAAGCTTCCGGCGGTACGCTGTTTCTCGATGAAATTGGGGAAATGAGTGTGGCGAC
This sequence comes from uncultured Alicyclobacillaceae bacterium, assembly GCA_963788285.1. GTDB lineage: Bacteria > Bacillota > Bacilli > Alicyclobacillales > Alicyclobacillaceae > Alicyclobacillus_A. Next base: position 212,907 of record CAWBGB010000014.1, on the reverse strand, counting down.
CCAGGCGAAATTGCTTCGTGCTTTGCAGGAGCGGGAAATTATGCGCGTCGGTGGAACGAAGCCGATCCCGGTTGATGTGCGCGTGATTGCAGCCACACACGTAAACCTGGAGCAGGCGGTCGCGGCGGGAAAGTTTCGCGAGGACCTGTACTACCGACTTAATGTAGTACCCATTGTGATTCCACCACTTCGGTACCGCTTGGAGGACTTAGAATCTCTGGCCATGCACATCATCTTTCGGCAGAACCAGGCCTTCGGACGCAACGTTACAAGCATATCGAAGGATGCGGTGGATGTGCTGAGCAGCTACGACTGGCCAGGCAATGTTCGCGAACTTGAAAACACCATCGGTCGAGCGATGATTCGCATGGGATATCAAGAAACCTGTTTGGAAGCGTATCACTTGCCGGTGTTGAAGCCGCAACTAGGTAGCGCGGTATTGACGCCAGGAGATGGGCATTTCGTGCCCAAAAGCGGCACGTTGCAACAGATTGTTCAGCAGGTCGAGAAGTCGGTGATTGAGCGCGTTCTTAGCGAAGTCGGCGGGAGCAAAGCGGAAGCCGCGAGACGTCTGGGTATCTCTGTGCGTACGCTGTATTATAAGTTGAGAACACCGTAGCGTAAGCGCGTTACAAAATGAAAACGCTTGCTTGCGATAATTTGCACAGTGCGCAAAATATTGCACGCTCCACGTGCAATATTTTGCGCTATTCGCCGGGCGAGTGGCTTGTCTGGGCATGCGGTGAGTTTGGCACGTCTCTTGCATGAGATAGGAATGTGGCGTTTGTTTTACGGTCAAGTTTGGATTTGGAGTTCTTTTTGCTATTCTAAGGTGTGGAATGACAAGGAGGCAAGGTTTGCCATGCAACTGTTTCAGTATCTCGAAAAGTATGATTACGAACAAGTGGTGTTTTGTCAGGATGAGGCATCCGGGTTGAAAGCCATCATCGTCATCCACGATACGACGTTGGGGCCTGCGTTAGGCGGGTGCCGGATGTGGACGTATGCGAATGAAGAGGATGCTATCATGGACGCGCTGCGCTTGGCACGCGGCATGACGTATAAAGCAGCGGCGGCCGGATTGAATCTTGGAGGCGGCAAAACGGTCGTCATCGGCAATCCGAAGACAGACAAGTCGGAGGCGTTGTTCCGTGCTCTGGGGCGGTTTATCCAGAGCCTGAACGGACGGTACATCACGGCGGAAGACGTGGGTACGAACGTTCACGACATGGATACGATTCACATGGAGACCAACTACGTAACAGGGATTTCACAGGCGTATGGATCCAGTGGCAATCCGAGTCCAGTGACAGCGTTCGGCGTCTTCCGAGGTATTCAGGCCACGGCTAAGGAAGTCCTCGGGACGGACGACCTGGCGGGCAAGACGGTCGCCATTCAGGGGCTTGGCAGTGTGGGCTATTCTCTGGCCCAACATCTGCACGCCGCAGGCGCGAATTTGATTGTCACCGATATCAATCAGGACGCACTGAAGCGGGCACAGATGGAGTTGGGTGCGCGCATCGTATCTCCCGCAGAGATTTTTGAAGTGGACTGCGATATTTTTTCACCGTGTGCGCTTGGCGCGGTCATTAACGATGACACCGTTGAACGTCTGCGCTGCTCCGCTGTAGCGGGTTCGGCGAACAACCAGTTGGCGGAAGAACGCCACGGAGACCGTTTGCACGAACGCGGGATTCTGTATGCGCCGGACTACGTCATTAACGCTGGAGGCCTCATCAACGTAGCCGACGAATTGGAAGGATATAACGCTGAGCGCGCGAAAAAGAAAGTGGAACAAATTTACAATATCATGACGGAAATCTACAATATAGCGAAGCGGGAAAACCTGCCGACGTATCGCGCGGCGGATCGGATGGCTGAGACACGCATTGAGCAAATGCGTAAGGTGCGGAGCACGTTTGTGCAAGGGGCAAAATCCGCGCTCAACCGCTGACTTATCCGGGAGGACAATAATTCGATGTCAGAGACGAATTACGATGTGGTGATTGTGGGTGGCGGCACCGCAGGGTACGTTGCCGCCATTCGGGCAGCGCAACTTGGCCTAAAGGTAGCTGTTGTGGAGAGAGATAAACTGGGGGGTACTTGTCTACACCGCGGGTGTATTCCGAGCAAAGCATTGCTCCGAACCGCTGAAGTGTTCGCGACCGCCAAAGAGGCGGACAGATACGGGGTCGAGTTGGCTTCGCCGGCCCTGAATCTGTCCAAAGCGATGGCGAGGAAGGCGAACATCGTAGACCAACTGCACAAAGGTGTTCAATTTTTAATGAAAAAGAACGAAGTGGACGTGATTCATGGCATTGGTCGGGTGATGGGGCCTTCCATCTTCTCCCCACAGGCCGGCGCGGTCTCCGTGGAGCACGAAAACGGCGAAACGCAGATTTTGTCGCCCCGTTTTACGTTGATTGCAACCGGTTCTCAACCCAAGTCGTTGCCTGGGCTGGAGTTTGACGGCCAAAAGGTACTTTCCAGTGATCACGCCCTGCAACTGGAGCGGCTTCCGGCGTCGGTCATCATTGTCGGCGCGGGTGCTATCGGTGTGGAGTGGGCTTCCATGCTCAGAGACTTCGGCGTGGAAGTGACGTTGGTGGAGTATCTGCCGCACATCCTGCCATTGGAAGACGAAGACATTTCTGTAGAAACGGCGCGCATTTTGAAGAAGCGCGGCGTTCGCATCAAGACGGGTGCCAAGGTTTTGCCGGAGACACTCGACAAGTCTGCTGGTGTGAGCATTGAGGTGGAGTTGGGTACTGAGCGGGAGAGACTCTCTGCGGAGCTGATGCTGGTGGCTGTCGGTCGTGCCCCATTGATCGAGAACATCGGGCTGGAGGCGACGGAAGTCAAGCTCGAGCGCGGTGCCATTGTAGTCGATGAACACTACCGAACGGCGGAAGAAAATATCTTTGCCATCGGCGATGTTATCGGCGGGTTGCAACTTGCTCACGTTGCGGCGCACGAAGGGATCCACGCCGTGGAGGTCATGGCGGGACGGTCGCCGCGACCCATCGATTACAGTATGATTCCAAAGTGCACGTACAGTCGCCCGGAAGTGGCGAGCGTCGGATTGACGGAGGCCGAAGCGAAGGAACGTGGCTACACTGTGAAAGTAGGGAAGTTCCAGTTTCGGGCCATCGGCAAGGCGCTCGTTTTCGGAGAAGCGGATGGTTTCGTGAAGATTGTTGCAGATGCAGATACGGATGATGTGCTGGGTGTGCATATGGTCGGTCCGCACGTCACTGATCTGATCTCTGAAGCAGCGTTGGCCAGAGTGCTTAACGCCACACCGTGGGAAGTCGGGCACACCATTCATCCCCATCCGACGCTATCGGAAGTACTGGGTGAAGCGGCGCTCGCCGTGGACGGAGTGGCTATACATTCGTAAACGTTCGGTACAAGCGGAGGAGGCGTAACGCCGATGACAGACAAGGTTCGTCATATCGAATTGGGACTGACCGACCAGCAAGTGCTGGACATGTACTGGTACATGGTACTGGCGCGTACTGTGGACGAGCGTATGTGGCTGTTGAATCGCGCTGGGAAGATCCCGTTTGTCATTTCGTGCCAAGGTCAGGAAGGAGCGCAGGCTGGCGCGGGATTTGCGCTGGACCCTTCAAAGGACTATATCGCGCCGTACTATCGGGATTTGTGCTTGGTGCTCATATACGGGCATACAGCAAAGTCGGAGTTGTTATCCGCCTTTGGAAAGCCTGAAGATCCGAACAGCGGCGGTCGTCAGATGCCTGGGCACTTTGGAGATAGGAAGCGCCGGATCATCACGGGATCCAGCCCAGTAGGGACACAGATTCCACACGCGGTCGGGGCAGCACTGGCAGCGAAGATGCGCGGTGAGGATTTTGTTGCCTACGTGTCCTTTGGTGAAGGAACGAGCAATCAGGGGGATTTTCACGAAGCGGCAAATTTCGCTGGAATCCATAAATTACCGGTCATCTTTTTTTGTGAAAACAACCGGTACGCCATCTCGGTACCAGAGAGTAAACAGCTGGCTTGTAAAAACGTCGCGGATCGGGCGGCGGGCTACGGGTTTGAAGGTGTAGTTGTGGACGGCATGGACCCGCTCGAAGTATACCGCGTGATGAAGGCGGCTGTGGAGAAAGCGCGGAATGGTGGAGGGCCTACGCTCGTTGAAGCCAAGACATATCGTCTGGTACCGCATTCGAGTGATGATGACGACCGCTCATACCGGACTCGGGAAGAGGTGGAGGAGGCCAAGCGGGGTGACTCCATCGTTCGGTTAAAGCAGTATTTGCTGGATGTCGGCCTGCTAACGGAAGAAAAGGACGCGGCGCTTCGCAAGAGGGCATTGGACGAAGTGAACGAGGCGACGGCATACGCCGAAAAGGCACCGCACGCGGATCCAGCTACCTTGACGCACTACGTTTATGCTGAGGAGGCAGTGAACCATGGCCGTTAAGCAATACATTGAAGCCATTCACGATGCACTCCAGGAGGAAATGGCGCGTGACGAGCGTGTCTTTGTACTGGGCGAAGACGTTGGGGTCCGTGGCGGCGTCTTTCGCGTGACGGCTGGCCTCATTGAACAGTTTGGGGAGTACCGCGTATTGGATTTCCCGTTGACGGAATCTGCGATTGTCGGTGTTGCCATTGGGGCGGCCGCGGCTGGAATGATACCGGTTGCGGAAATTCAGTTCGCGGACTTCATCCTGCCTGCCGTGAACCAAATTATTTCGGAAGCAGCGAAGTTCCGATATCGGTCCAACAACGACTGGAATTGTCCGATTGTCATACGCGCTCCGTACGGAGGCGGCATTCACGGTGCACTGTACCACTCCCAGAGCGTGGAGGCGCTGTTCACACACGTTCCTGGTCTCAAAATTGTCACGCCGTCCACGCCGGAAGACGCGAAGGGGCTGTTGGTGTCCGCGATTCGTGATCCCGATCCGGTTCTGTTTTTTGAACACAAGAAACTCTACCGTTCCATTCGAGGAGAAGTGCCGGAGGGAGAGTACTCCACTCCGATTGGCAGGGCCGCGGTGCGTCGCGAAGGCGACGACATCACCGTTATCACCTACGGACTGGGTGTTCACCTGGCGCTCGATGCCGCCTCGCATTTGGAAAAAGAGGGCATCTCGACGCACATTCTAGACTTGCGTACACTACGGCCGCTGGATGAACAAGCCATCCTGGAGGCAGCGCGGAGAACAGGGAAAGTCTTGATTGTCCATGAAGACAACAAGGTTTGTGGCGTCGGAGCGGAAGTTTCCGCTATTATCGCGGAGCACGCTTTGTTCGACTTGGACGCGCCGATTCGGCGACTGGCGGGCCCGGAAGTGCCTGCCATGCCGTTTAGTCCCACGTTGGAAAAGGCGTACATGTTGAACACCGAAAAAGTCGCGCAGGAGATGCGCGCCCTGGCGAAGTTTTAGGGCGAGTCGAAGGATTGGAAGGAGTCATCGTGCATGCCGGATGTAAAAATGCCTCAACTGGGCGAGAGTGTAACAGAAGGGACCATCGGCAAGTGGCTCAAGAACGTCGGCGACAAAGTGTCTAAGTACGAACCTCTTGTTGAGGTGATGACGGACAAGGTCAACGCGGAAGTTCCATCTGATTTTGAGGGAACGTTGACAGAAATCCTCGTGCAGGAGGGGCAGACGGTCAAGGTCGGGACCGTCCTTTGTCGCATTGCGGAAGCTGGTGAGCAGGGCGATGCGCAGCCAGCCGACGACGCTGCGCCAGTCACGCACCATACCGAAACATCGTCTACGTCGGCACTGCGTGCTGCCACTGGCCGCAGCCGCTTCTCACCCGCCGTCTTACGGCTGGCGGAGGAACACAATATCGATTTATCTACCATTTCCGGAACAGGAGAGGGCGGACGGATTACTCGCAAGGACGTGTTGGCCGCGATTGAAGCAGGAAGAAATGCTACTCCTTCGCCTACGCAAGCGGATTCGGCTCTGATATCTGAGGCGGTGCCTGCGGAAAGCGACGTGACCGTCGCGTCAGCAGTGTCTCGTGACGAAGCCGCTCGTCCCAGTGTACATACGGAAGCCGGGCGACCTGGTGAAGACGTGGAAGTGCTGGAGCCTAGCCCAATCCGTAAGACCATTGCGCGTCGAATGGTCGAAAGCAAGCACAACGCGCCGCATGCCTGGACCATGGTGGAGGCGGATGTTTCGGAACTGGTGGCCTTCCGCCAACGTGTCAAGGCGGATTTCAAACGCAAAGAAGGCGTCGATTTGACGTACCTGCCGTTTTTCATTAAGGCGGTGGTCGATGCGCTCAAGCAGTATCCGATGTTGAATGCGTCCTGGGTGGATGACAAAATTCACTTGCACAAGCGGATCAACATTTCCATCGCGGTAGCCACGGATGACGCGCTCGTGGTGCCTGTGATCCACAATGCAGACAGACTGAGTATCGCTGGCCTTGCACACGCGGTGAACGAACTGGCAGCCAAAGCGCGATCGGGGCGGCTTGCGCTTCAGGACGTGCAAGGTGGTACATTTACCGTCAACAACACAGGGGCGTTCGGATCCATCTTGTCGCAGCCGATTATCAACGCGCCGCAGGCTGCCATCCTCTCGGTCGAATCCATCGTCAAACGGCCTGTTGTTGTCAACGATGCCATTGCTGTGAGAAGCATGGTCAACCTCTGCCTGTCACTGGATCATCGATTGTTGGATGGCTGGGTCGCTGGACAGTTCCTGAAAGCCGTGAAAGAACGCTTGCAGTCTTTTGGGAATGACACCGTGTTGTTCTAAGACACGTCCGGTGAAGAAGTTACGGGATGGTGCAACCAGCGCCATCCTTTGACATGTTTCCTGGATGATTTACACTAGGAGTGGAGAACAGGGACATCCGTCGTTCTCATACGGAAGGATGTGAAGACATGACAGAATCAAAGTTTCTGGAAAAGCAGCGAATCAAAGAGCAAATCATGAAAGAACAGAAGGCCTCACGACCGGATTGGTTGAAAATCAAGGTCAAGACGGGGCCAAACTACCAAGATCTGAAACAGATCATGCGTGGCAAATCTTTGCATACCGTGTGCGAAGAAGCGCGCTGTCCGAATATCTTCGAGTGTTGGGAACATAGAACTGCGACGTTTATGATTCTCGGAGACATCTGTACTCGCGCATGTCGTTTTTGCGCGGTCCACAGTGGTAAGCCCACAGAGCTCGACTGGCAGGAGCCGAAGCGTGTTGCGGACGCCGTGGTGGACATGGGCCTCCAACACGTGGTGGTGACGAGCGTGGCGCGCGACGACTTGGAGGATGGCGGTGCCGCCATTTTTGCAGCCACCATTCGCGCCATCCGCGAGCGCGTTCCAGGGTGCGGTGTGGAAGTCTTGATCCCGGACTTCATGGGCAATTGGGACGCATTGAAAACGGTGATGGATGCCTCCCCGGACATTCTGAATCACAATGTGGAAACTGTACGACGGTTGTCCGACAAGGTCCGCTCCAAGGCGAAATACGACCGGACTCTGGAACTTCTCCGCAGGGCCAAGGAAATGCGCCCGGATATCCGCACGAAATCGAGCATCATGGTCGGCCTTGGTGAGACGTTTGAAGAGATTCTGGAGACCATGGACGATTTGCGGGCGGTAGGCGTCGACATCCTCACGATTGGACAGTACTTGCAGCCCACCAAAAAACACTTGTTGGTCGAGAAGTTTTACACGCCAACAGAGTTTCTGAGATTGCGTGGTGAAGGCCTGAAGCGAGGATTCGCGCACGTAGAGTCCGGTCCAATGGTGCGCAGCTCGTATCATGCACATGAACAAGTACAGCGCGCGAACGGTTTGCCCTTGCAGTCGCTCAGTGCTGAAGAGCGAGCTGTGCACTTGGCGAGGCGGGGCAGTGATTCTGCCGTGAACACAGCTTCTGTGGCGGACGGGGGGACAGCGCGTTGAGCAAGGTACAAGCGGAGTGGATTTCCCTCGGAACCATGAAGTACGACGAGGCATTGGCCGTGCAGGAACGGCAGCGAGATGCCGTCCTGAACGGTGACACGGACCGCCAGGTGGTGTACACGGTCGAGCACCCACCGACCATTACGATTGGTCGTAATGGTACCTCCAGCCATATCGTCGCGCCGCGCGCATATTTGGAATCGTTGGGCATGGAAGTATACGAGGTCGATCGCGGCGGCGACGTGACGTACCACGGCCCCGGGCAGCTGGTGGTCTATCCAATTCTTCATCTTCAGCCCTGGGACAATGACGTGGGGCGATACGTACGCATGCTGGAGGAGACCGTCATCGTCGCATTGCGGAAGGCTGGCTTGAGCTCGTCGCGTCTCGAAGGTTATCCCGGCGTTTGGATGGGTACCAACAAGATTTGCGCCGTCGGCGTGCGTATGCGCCGTCGGCCGTCAGGCGAGCTCGTTACGTCGCACGGAATCGCGCTCAACGTGAATACCGATTTGAGCCACTTTCAAACCATCGTACCGTGCGGATTGGCTGATAAAGGCGTGACGTCCATTGAACGGGAGACCGGCAGTAAAGCGTCCATGGTGGACTGGGAGAGACGGTTGATGGAGGCGTTTTCCGCGGTATTTGAAGTGGAGTTCTCCAAGGGGGCTCTGCGGGCGTCCGGGCAGTAATAGGACGTTGAGTTGACGGAGGAGAGGTGGGAAAACATGAGCTTGGCTTGGACAGCTGGGATCATGGTCGCGATAGCGGTTATCGCGATGGGGGAGTTTGGGTACTTAGCGGCGTCGTAGGCCGGCAACGGAAGTAAGTCAACCGTGACGTCTGCACGACCACAGGACAGGGGAGAGGTTGAGGCGTGCCATGTCGATAGAGCGCGAGTATCAACAATGGCGAGATAAGACTGACAAAGCGGTCGCCAAACGACCGGAGCGAAAGTCCGAGTTTGTCAACGCGTCGGATATCCCAATTCAGCGATTGTATCTACCGAAAGACGGCATCCAGTCTGAACAGGAATACCTCGATAAACTCGGCTTCCCAGGCGAGTACCCGTACACGCGCGGCATTCAGCCGACGATGTACCGCGGACGGTACTGGACCATGCGGCAATACGCGGGGTTCGGTTCCGCAGAAGAGACCAACCGCCGATTCCGCTACTTGTTGGAACAGGGGCAAACCGGCCTCAGCACTGCATTTGACTTGCCTACGCAAATTGGCTACGACGCGGATCATCCTTTTTCTCGCGGAGAAGTCGGAAAAGTGGGAGTCTCCATTTCTTCGCTGCTGGACATGGAGACGCTACTTGCCGGCATTCCGCTGGACAAAGTCAGCACGTCCATGACTATTAACGCGCCTGCGTCTGTGTTGCTGGCGATGTACCTGGTGGTGGCCGAGAAACAGGGGGTACCTTGGAACAAGGTTTCCGGGACCATCCAGAACGATATCTTGAAAGAGTACGTGGCGCGCGGAACATACATATTCCCGCCGAAGCCCTCGATGCGGCTCATCACGGACATTTTCGAGTTCTGTTCACAGGAAGTTCCGAATTGGAACACCATATCCATCAGCGGCTATCACATTCGAGAAGCTGGTTCAACGGCGGTACAGGAAGTGGCCTTCACGCTGGCAAACGCCATTGCGTACGTCGAAGCAGCGTTGGCCAAAGGTCTTGCCGTTGACGATTTTGCACCGCGGCTCTCGTTCTTCTTTAATGCGCATAACGATTTCTTCGAAGAGATTGCAAAGTTTCGGGCGGCGCGTCGCATGTGGGCGAAGATTATGAAGGAACGCTTCCACGCGACGTCACCGAAGTCGATGCAACTGCGCTTTCACACGCAGACAGCCGGCAGTACGCTTACGGCGCAACAACCAGACAACAATATTGTGCGAGTCACCGTGCAAGCGATGGCCGCCGTTCTGGGCGGAACACAGAGTCTTCATACGAATTCACGGGACGAGGCGCTAGCACTGCCAACGGAAGATTCAGCTCGAGTCGCCTTGCGGACACAACAAATTCTCGCGTACGAAAGCGGTATCACAGATACGGTCGATCCGCTCGCGGGCAGCTACTACGTCGAGTCGCTCACCGACGCGATTGAGGAGCGCGCATGGGCCTACATCAACTACATCGATGAACTCGGCGGTGCCGTCGCCGCAATTGAACAGGGATACCTCCAAAAGGAGATCCACAAGGCTGCGTACGACACGCAAATGGCCATTGAACGCGGTGACCAAATCGTCGTCGGCGTGAATAAATTCAAGCTTGACAACGAAGTGCAGCCGGAACTGCTCCGGGTGGATCCATCGCTCGGCCGGAAGCAAGCGGAGGCTCTTGGGAAATTGCGTAGGGAACGCGCAAAGGAGCCGTGGCGACGGGCGCTTGATGCACTGAAACAAGGCGCACAGACCAATCAAAACTTAATGCCACTGATTATCGACGCTGTTCGGGCTTACGCCACCGTTGGCGAAATCTGCAATGTACTGCGTGACGTCTTCGGAGAATATCGCCCTTCGATTTTCTAAACGCACGGGAAGCAGCGGGGAGGTACGTCTATGTCTCAACCGATTCGGGTACTGATTGCGAAAGCAGGGCTGGACGGTCACGACCGCGGAGCGCTGGTGATTGCCCAAGGCCTTCGCGACCAAGGGATGGAAGTCATCTACACGGGACTTCGTCAGACCCCAGAGCAAATCGTTACGACCGCCATTCAGGAAGACGTGGCGTGCATCGGGTTGTCAAGTCTGTCAGGAGCTCATCTGGAATTGTTTCCGGAGGTCATTCGCCTGCTGAAGGAGCAGCAGGCGGACGATATTCTGGTGATTGGCGGCGGCGTGATCCCGGATTCCGACGTTGCGATTCTGGAAGCCGAGGGAGTAGCCAAGGTATTTACGCCCGGTACGACGATTGAGGAAGTCGCTGAATTTATCCGGGCCAACGTCCACCTGCGTGCGTTGGACGAGTCTGCACTTGCAGCTTCTCCGGCGTGCACGATTGACCACGTCGGAGTCGCTGTCAAGAGCATCGCTGAAGTTCTTCCATTCTACACGCGACAGCTCGGGCTTTCCGTCACGCACGAGGAGGTGGTGGCAGACCAAGGCGTCCGGGTGGTGTTTGTATCTGCAGCGAACGCAAATATTGAACTCCTGGAACCGGTGGATGAATCGGGGGCGGTCGCGAAATTTCTCGCAAAGCACGGCCCTGGCGTACACCATGTGGCCTACGCTGTGGATGACATCCATCAAGCGATTGCACAAGCGAAGGCGGCTGGCATGCGCGTGCTCGACGAGTCGCCGAGGCGTGGCGCGCACGGCAAATGGGTGGCATTTTTGCACCCAAAAGATACGTTCGGCGTTCTCACGGAATTCTGTCAACAGCCACAGGCAGGTGACCCGGAATGATGGAAGAGAAAATCTATGAACTCCAAGATCGGCGCAGAAAGGTGGAGCTTGGAGGCGGAGATAAGCGGATTCTCCAACAGCATGAAAAAGGCAAGTTAACTGCGCGGGAACGCATCGACTTGCTGTTGGACAGTGGTACGTTCCGGGAAATCAATCCGTTTGCTGCTACCCGATCTCAGTACTTGGGGATGGATAGCGTCGATGCTCCGGGCGAAGGCGTCGTCACAGGATACGGAAAGATTGACGGCCGCACGGTCTACGTGTTTGCCCAGGACTTTACGGTTTTTGGGGGCGCGCTGGGTGAAGTTCACGCGCAGAAGATAGTGAGGATTATGGATCTGGCCGCCAAAAACGGGGCGCCTGTCATTGGTCTCAATGACTCAGGCGGAGCCCGCATCCAGGAAGGTGTCGTCTCGCTGGACGGGTACGGTCATATTTTCTACCGGAACTCCATTTACTCTGGCGTGATTCCACAGATCTCGGTCATCATGGGCCCGTGTGCGGGTGGAGCGGTATACTCACCAGCCATTACAGATTTCATCTTCATGGTGGAAGGCACCAGTCAAATGTTTATTACGGGGCCAAAGGTGATTGAGACGGTGACCGGCGAGAAAATCACCAGCGAAAACCTCGGCGGCGCGCGCGTCCAGGAAGGCGTCAGCGGCGTCGCGCACTTTACGGCGAAATCTGAAGAAGGCGTTCTGCGAGACGTTCGTCGCTTGCTGAGTTTCCTACCGTCCTCATATCGGGAGGAGGTACCGCGAAAGGAAGGCGAGTACTCTTTCGAGCCAGACGACCAACTGCTGCAGGTGGTGCCGGTGGACGGAACCAAAGTGTACGACGTCAAGGACGTGATTGCGCGGCTTGTCGATGATGGAGACTTCATGGAGGTACAGCCGTCGTTCGCTCGCAACGCCGTCATTGGCTTTGGGCGGATTGGTGGATACACTGCGGGATTTGTGGCGAACCAGCCCAAGTACCTGGCAGGCGGACTGGACATCAACTCATCAGACAAGATTGCCCGGTTCATTCGATTCTGCGATTCCTTCAATATTCCGCTGATTACTCTCGAAGACGTTACCGGCTTTATTCCAGGCGTCAAACAGGAACATGGTGGCATCATTCGTCACGGTGCTAAGATCCTCTACGCCTACTCGGAAGCGACCGTTCCGAAGATCACGGTCATTCTTCGGAAAGCGTACGGCGGTGCGTACGTAGCAATGAACAGTAAGGCGATTGGCGCGGACTTGGTCTACGCGTGGCCGGCCTCTGAAATCGCTGTGATGGGGCCGGAGGGTGCAGCCAACATCATTTACGCCAAAGAGATAGCCAGCAGCCCGGATCCTGCTGCTACCCGAGCTGCCAGGATAGAGGAGTACCGCAGTCAGTTCGCCAACCCATACGTGGCAGCGGGCGCAGGGATGGTGGATGACGTGATTGATCCTCGGGAAACCCGGCAAAAGCTCTACGAGGCGCTGGAACTCCTTCGTCACAAGTACGAAGCAAGGCCGACAAAAAAGCACGGCAACATTCCTCTGTAATCATGATTTCGCCCCGGTGCGGTGGACAGGCAGTGCGTTCACAGCCAGGGGCATTTCTTTCTCAGTCAATTTGATTCTTGGAAAGGTGGACGAAATGGATAGCGCGTGTATTCGAAATTTGTTTTTGGAACTGGTGCAAATCGACAGCCACTCGCTGGAGGAAGCGTCCGTGGCGAAACGATGTGCGCGAGAACTGGAAAGCTTCGGGTTCGAGGTCACATTCGACGACGCCGGGCAGGCGCTCGGTGGAAACACCGGTAATCTGATTGCCTATTTACCTGGCGATGAGACCAAGCAGACCGTGCTCTTGGCAGCTCATATGGACACAGTTCGGCCTGGTGCCGGCGTAAAGCCGCGCGTGGATGAGAACGGTGTGGTGTGGAGCGATGGTACCACAGTTCTTGGCGCGGACGACAAGGCTGGTGTAACTGCTATTTTGTCTGCCTTGCGGCACATTGTCCAAACCAACATGCCGCACGGACCCATACAAGTCGTCTTTACCATCGCGGAAGAAATCGGACTGCAAGGCGCCAAACAACTCGACGCGAAGCGTTTGCGCGCGGATCTGGGACTGTCTCTCGACTCCGGCGGCAACCTCGGCACGGTGGTCGTCGCAGGACCTACGCAGGTAAAGTGGCAGGCTGTATTCAGAGGACGAGCAGCGCATGCCGGTGTTTCGCCGGAACGGGGGATCAGCGCCATCAAAGTGGCAGCGCACGCAGTTTCGAACATGCCGCACGGGCGCATTGATGCAGCGACGACGGTCAACATTGGAAGCTTTGTTGGTCAAGGGCCGACTAATGTGGTTCGAGACAAGGTGCAATTGGACGGGGAAGCGCGCAGTCTAAATCCACAGCGGTTGGATGAGGTCCTGCGGCACATTGAAGAGGTGTTTCGGAAGACGGCAGCACAACATGGGGCAGAAGTTTCTTTCACACATCAAAAAATGTACGACGGGTTCCGCTTTAATGAAGGGGACAATGTTCGTGCCACGGCGGAGGCCGCGTTGGAGGCGGCCGGTTTTACGCCGTACCCGGTGGAAAGCGGCGGCGGCAGTGACGCAAACATTTACACCAGTAAAGGTGTGCCGACCATCAACATTGGCATTGGCTATGAAGACATTCATTCGACGTCGGAACATATTGCATTGCGAGATATTGAAGGTGCGTCTCTGGTCATTGTAGAGTTCTGCGCGCGCGTGTAGCGATTTCTGGTATTATGGCTTCACGTGTGATTGCATACTAGACGCCAGCAGCCTAAGGGAGGTCAAGCCATGAGCCAGAAATTCTTCGAGGAGCGTACTGTTGCCAGCGAGACGCTGTTTCAGGGCAAAATCATTGAATTAGAGCGGTTACGCGTCCAGCTTCCCGACGGCCGAGAGGCCACAAGAGAAGTGGTGCGCCATCCCGGGGCAGTGGCCATCCTTGCGGAGCCGACGCCGGATTTGATTGTCCTTGTCAAACAATATCGCAAGGCCCCCGAAGAAAGCCTCGTCGAAATTCCAGCGGGCAAGCTGGAACCGGGTGAGTCTCCGGAAGTGTGTGCTGTTCGCGAATTGCGGGAGGAAACCGGACTCGCTGCGCGTTCCGTGAAACCTGTGTTCGACTTTTTCACCAGTCCTGGCTTCGCGGACGAACGTATCTACCTGTACTACACCAACGACGTGGAACAGGGTGAGCAAGCCCTCGACGAGGACGAGTTTGTGGAAGTGTCTAGAGCCTCGCGTGAAGAGGTGAAAGCGATGCTTCAGAACGGCTCCATTCAAGACGCAAAAACCCTGATTGCGCTCCTGTGGTGGATTCAGCAGAGCAACTGGCGATGAAACCACTCTATTGTGACTTCCATATTCACGTGGGGAGGTCGCTTGGACGCCCCGTGAAAATGGCGGCGGCCCCCGGAATGACGCTGGAGTCCGTGCTACACGCTGCGCGTTGCAAGAAGGGCCTGGACATTGTCACTGTGATTGATGCGGTTACTTCCAACGTGATGATGGAACTGGAGGCTTTGGTTCAGCAGGGCAGATTGGTGCCCATGGCGGGCGGAGGGCTCCAGTTTGAGAACGGACTCGTGGTACTCCTTGGCGCGGAAATTGAAGTGGGGGGCCCGGATGGCGGCGCGGCCCACTTTGGGGCTTGGTTTGGCCACATGGATGCGGCCAAGGACTTCTTGCAGTGGCTTTCCACCGTGCAGAAGAACACTTGTTTGTCGTCGCAGCGGGCTGCTACAGACGCTTTGACGCTACAAAGTGAAGTCGCGTCTCGCGGCGGTATGTTTATTGTGCACCACGCCTTCACCCCACACAAAGGATTGTATGGAAACTGCGTTCGCCACCTGGGCGACATGGTCAATCCAGCATTGGTAGACGCACTCGAGTTGGGGCTTTCTGCTGACACCGATATGGCCGATTGCCTCAGCGAACTGCAGGACGTCACATTTCTATCGAATTCTGACGCCCATTCCGTGCCGAAAATTGCCCGCGAGTACAACGCCTTACAACTGTCCACCAGCGGATTTGACGGTGTGCGCCGGGCCTTTCACCGAATCAATGGCTGCTCAGTTACCGCCAACTATGGCTTGCACACGGCTCTCGGGAAGTACCATCGCACGACTTGCTTAGACTGTGAGCGCATCTGGGAGCGCGGTGCGGAACAGTGCGTCTGCGGGAGCACGAGGCGCGTGATGGGGGTCTATGACCGTCTGTGTGAGATTCGTGACAGGGCAGCACCTGTCCATCCGGCACATCGCCCACCTTATATCCACCAAGTGCCACTGGAGTTCATCCCGAGGCTGGGCCCAAAAGCATACGAGCGGCTGCTTACCGCTTTCGGTACTGAGATGGCGGTGTTGCACGATGCATCTTACGAGGATCTCGTTGACGTGGTCGGTGTAGATCTAGCGAACAAGGTGGTTCAAGCTCGCTCTGGACAGGTCAAATTTATAGAGGGTGGCGGCGGAAGGTACGGGCGCGTACAATTTAGCGGCGCGTTGTCCTAACCCAAACGATAGATACATAGATATAAAGTAGTGTATTGCATGTGTGTTTCACGTTTTGGGGAGGGACCATCATGCCTGTGGCTATGCAGCGTATTCGGGAGTTTTCGCCTTCGAACCTCTGGCAAAAAGTTCGCGCGAGTGCTGAACCGCATCTACACATTTGGATGTTCCTGTTTGCGGTGACAATCTGCGGAATTCTCTTCGGCAGCATTGTCGCCGGCCAACTGAACCGTGCAGATACGGCAGTGCTCGGACAAACGGTTCAGCAATTACTGACTGCGGTCGCTGGCCATCAGCTTGCACCCCCGGCTGACCTGTGGTGGCAACGCATGGTGGACGATGCGCAACTACTGGCTTTGATTTGGCTATTTGGCGTGTCCGTTATCGGATTACCGTTTGTAGTCATCGCCATTTTCCTGCGCGCGTTCAGCGTCGGATTCGCCGTAGGATTCACGGTGCTGCACTTTGGCTGGAAAGGATTTATCATCGCCGCAGTGGCCATCTTTCTTCACCAGCTGTTGTCGTTCACTGCAATTCTCTGTGCCGGTGTTTTTGCTATTCGGTTTTCCGCAGGCATTCTGCGGCGGGTTTACCCATTGCCTGCACTGAGTACGGCGTTTCTCAAGTACACGGCGTTGTTCGCCATCTGTGGCGTAGTTCTGATGGCTGGTGCCTTGGTACAGGCGTACATTACTCCGCCTCTCCTGCATGGCACCTTGGCTGGGTAAAGTGAGGAAGGAAGGGTGGGCGTGGCTAGAAAATTCACCGATGTGAACGAACCGTTTGAGTGTATCCATTGTGGGACGAGCGTTCGCCCGTCCGTGCGTTCGTGTCGAAATCACTGTCCGGAGTGTTTGCATTCCGTACACTTGGACGTGTTTCCTGGCGATAGGGCGGCCAAATGCGGTGGTTTGATGATTCCGGTTCGGGTGACATACAATTCCAGGAAAGGATACCAAATTGTTCACAAGTGCTCCCGGTGCGGCCATGAGTCTAGAAATATCGCCGCGCTGGAACACGAAGAACAGCCTGATTCACTGGAAGCCTTGCTGAAGCTGATGCAGAGAGGTTGAGAGGAGATGGGCTCGTGGGACAATGGTCGAGAGGGATGCGAATCATCGCGACCGTCGTGGTCATCATCTGGGGGCTGCTTGTGTTGCAATCGGAGGTCGTGAACCGGGCGTTTCATAATCCCTACAACACACCCACACCACCATATGTGTCTGTGTTTACTCAGTTCCCATCTTCCATACATTGGTCGAAATGGGCGTGGGATTTGGGGCGCGGCGTCGTCACTTTCATCCGGTTTCCAAACTGAGCGATGTGCATTGCGCCTGGGCCACGTCGTCGGAATCCGTCGAACCTGGCAGGACTTTCACAAAGCGCGTGGAATACAAGATAGGCATTGGAGACACGCTAAGGGAGTCTGGTCATGAACGAGTGGATTACGCGGTTTATCGATTATTTGGCTGTGGAACGCGGCTTGTCCATGAATACACTACAATCGTATCAACGAGACTTGTGCGCCTTCGCGGAGTACTTGAAGCGCACGGCCCAGCAAGATGTGATTCACGCAAAGCAGGCTCAGATTGTAGGGTATCTCGGCCATTTGAAAGCCCTGGGGCGCGCCAATACCACCGTATCCCGGAACCTCGCGAGTATCCGCTCGTTTTATCACTATCTGTTACGAGAAGAAGCGCTGTTTGTCGATCCTACAGTACACGTGGAGACGCCCAAAGTGGAAAAACGCTTGCCCAAAGTGTTGACCATCGATGAAGTGGAGCGACTGTTGCGCGCACCGGATCCATCGACACCGGCCGGTGCACGGGATAAGGCGATGCTAGAGCTCTTATACGCGACAGGAATTCGGGTCAGCGAATTGGTCTCCATTCAGGTGTCAGATGTCAATCTGTCAGCAGGTTTCTTGAGGTGCATGGGAAAAGGGGCGAAAGAGCGGATTATCCCGGTGGGAGAGTACGCGCAAAAGACCTTGGCGCACTACCTAGCGTTTGGCCGTAGCAAACTTCTCCGGGAACATGAGACTCACGCGCTGTTTTTGAACCACCACGGAGGTCAAATGTCTCGCCAGGGTTTCTGGAAAATCCTAAAAAAATATGCCCTCGCTGCGTCGATACATAAACATATTACCCCTCATACGCTGCGTCACTCGTTTGCAACGCATTTGTTGGAACGCGGCGCGGACCTACGCGCTGTCCAGGAGATGCTGGGCCATGCCGACATCTCAACGACTCAAATTTATACGCACGTCACGCGTACCCGATTGAAAGAAGTTTACGTGACGGCGCATCCAAGGGCGTAGTCAATCCTACATGATTGGCTACATCCATCATGGCAGAAGGTTCAAGGGTGCACTTGGACCAACTTTTTGTGTCCTTCACGGTATCGGTTTTGCAAGACCAGGGTCAAGACAGCCATACTAGCGTTGAATACGTCCGATATTGAGGAGTGATGCTCTGTGTCCACGGCGAAATCGAACCAACAGCGCTGGATTTGGATTGTGTTGGACAGCGTTGGCGTCGGGGCGGCGCCTGACGCGGACAAATACGGGGAAGACGACGTTCAAAGCAATACGCTTCTACACATTGCCGAAGCGGTCGGTGGACTGAATGTTCCACATTTGCAAAAACTTGGCCTCGGCCGCATACTCTCACTTCCGGGCGTTTCTTCGGAAGGAGCGGTAGGCGCCTATGGGAGAATGCAGGAACAGTCCTTTGGGAAGGACACCACGAATGGCCATTGGGAGTTTGTCGGTAAAATTCTGAGCCATCCGCTTCCGGTCTACCCGAATGGCTTTCCCCCCGAAATTATTGAGCCCTTTGAAGCCTACGTGGGGAAGAAGGTCTTATGCAACCGACCTGCGTCCGGTACAGTTGTGATTGAAGAATATGGCCCGCTTCATCAACAGACAGGTCGGCCTATCGTGTACACCTCCGCAGATAGTGTCTTCCAAATTGCTGCTCACGAAGATGTGGTTCCAGTGGAGACCCTGTATGACTGGTGTATGTACGCGCGACAATTACTCACCGGCAATCACGCTGTGGGCCGGGTGATTGCGCGTCCATTTGAAGGACAGCCCGGAGCCTACAAACGGACGCATCGGCGAAAGGATTTTTCACTGCAATTCGGCGAAACGGTGCTAAACCACGTCGCGGATGCTGGTTATCCCGTGTGCGGCATCGGCAAGATCTACGACATCTACGGTGGATCCGGGATTACAGAGGGTATCCACACGGAGAACAACGATGACGGCATGACACAGTTGATTCGCCGTATGGACGAACAGGACAGGGGGATCCTTTACGCCAACCTGGTGGATTTTGACGCGCTGTACGGTCATCGAAATGATCCGGTTGGTTTCGCGCGAGCTGTGGAAGCTTTTGACCGCCGTTTACCGGAGGTTCTGAATAAGATGAAGGATGGCGACGTGCTGTGCATTACGGCGGATCACGGTTGTGATCCAACCACGCCAGGTACGGACCACACGCGTGAGTGGGTACCTCTGCTGGTCTGGCACCGTGGCATGAAGGAGGCCATTCCCTTGGGGGACCGCGAGACGTTTGCGGACCTTGGCGCGACCGTGGCGGCGTTTTTTGGCGTTGAAGGATCTGGCATCGGAAGGAGTTTCCTGGCTGAGCTTGGTCCTATTGGTGGTGCCTGATGGAATTGGGTACATAGCAACCTTCTCACAGCGGCCATCCTACCTGTGGGAGGGATGCGACATGCCAAAAGGCGTGAAGTGCCTCGTCGAAGAGTGTGTGTTCAACGAACGGCACGACTGTGTCGCCGACAACATTGAGGTCAGCTCCAACGGCAATGACATCGTAGGTACCCCTAAGGGCACCCTGTGTGCCACTTTCCGTTATCGGGACTTCGATGATGGGCAGAATCACTCGGAACATGAGGTTCACGCGTAACCCTTGCCTCCGGAGCGGCTGAATAGACAAGACCTCTCACGAAAGAGGAATGCTTCGTGCATTCCTCTTTCGCCGTTTCTGGCTGATAGAAGTCCTGTAACCTGTGCACACTAGCGCCGAAGACTTTATCTAGACAGAACGGAACGGAGGGTATTGGGATGAGGCAACACTTCAAATGGTGGTTGACTTGTCTTTCCGTATTGTCTTTGACAGCGGTCGTACCCACAGCGGCGTCTGCAGCTGTGCGACCGGAGGTCACAGGCGAGCACAAGGCGCACCTCACACCAGATTTACCGGGTAGTAATGTTGAAATGAAGGTGCAGTCTGAACCGAATGACGATGCAACGCCTTCAGATGGCCTTGCACCGGAGGCCCGTTCAGCTGTGGTGATGGACGCCGCGACGGGAAAGGTTCTGTTTGAGAAAGACCCGCACCACCGCCTCCCAATGGCAAGTATTACAAAAATTATGACGATGTTGTTGATTATGGAGGCTGTAGACAGCGGTAAGCTAAAACTGACCGACCAGGTGAAGACTAGTGAATACGCGGCGAGCATGGGTGGTTCGCAAATTTTTCTGCAGCCTGGGGAAGTGATGTCCGTCGGAGACATGCTGAAAGGTATTGCCATGGCATCTGCTAACGACGCGTGTATTGCGATGGCGGAGCACATGAGCGGAACTGCAGAAGGGTTTGTACGACAAATGAATCAGCGAGCTGCGCAGTTAGGGATGAAGGACACCCACTTCGTCAACTGCAATGGGCTACCAGCGCCTGACCACTACAGTTCTGCACATGACATTGCGGTGATGTCCCGCGAATTGTTGAAGCATCCGAGAATTCTCAAGTTTACGTCGGCGTACAGTGACTACCTGCGCAAGGACACCGATCATCCATTTTGGCTAGTCAATACCAACAAGCTGGTTCGTTTCTACGACGGTGTGGATGGACTGAAGACGGGTTACACCCAGGAAGCGAAATACTGCCTCTCGGCGACAGCCAAGAGAGACGGATTTCGGGTCATCACAGTGGTAATGGGAGAACCGAAGACCAGTATTCGTAACAAGGAGGTCTCGGAAATGTTCAATTGGAGCTTCGCTCACTACACGTCAAAAGTGCTGTACCAAGCGGGGCAAAGTGTAGATGAATTGGAGCTGCGCCACGGTCATCCCGAGATGCTGAAAGTCGTGACGGCGGACACGGTGGGAATGGTTGAAGAGAAGGGTCAGAAACATGACTACGACGTGGATGTGACGTACAAAGAGAACCTCGCACCGCCCATCAAATCGGGCAATCAGGTTGGAACAATGGTCGTAAAAGACAATGGGCGAGTGGTCGCGTCAGTTCCTCTCATTGCCGGCCACGACGTGAGACGAAGCGGATTCTTTACGGGCGTGGGAAGAGCGCTACGGGACATCGTGACGTTCGGATCTTAGTGTGTATTTGAAGTCCGCCTTCTTCGGGTTTGACCACTTCCCGCATCGGACGAGGTGCGGGAAGTGGCCTTTTGTCGAATGTTTTGTCATTTTGATGGAATATACCGAAAACTCTTATTTTACAGGAAATATCTTAGCAAGCGCTGAGCGCCATGCTGGCCACTCGAATGGCGTCGGCGGACGCGCCGGCTGCATCACCTAAAGCCCAGAATGCCTGTGCTCGTACCGTGTAAAGTCCAGACACTAACGTCAAGTCGCGGGTTGGCTGGCTGAACTGTAAGCCGAGGTTGGCACTCTCCAGTGCCAATCGGGGTTCATTCTTGTACATGTATGCGACAGCCAGCGTGTGGCGGGCGAGCAACTGCAATTCAGGGGTATCTTTATCCAGCAGAACAGCCTCTTTCGCGTCCTCAATGGCCTCGTTCCATTGACCAAGTTCCAAACAGCACGCGGATCGTTCGGACAATGCGTTCGCGAGTCTCAAGACGTCCTGTCGAATTTCACGGTGTTGAATACACCACGACAATTTCTCCTTCGCCTCGACGAATTTGCCTGCACGACGCAGTCCGACGCCGATGTTTACATGGCATTGATTGATGCCGCGCTGGTGACGAATGGCCTCATAGATGCGAATGGCTTCCTGCAGTTTTTCTTCTCCAAGTTCGTATCGACCCATCTCAATATAGGCGGCTCCCATCCCGTGGAGGATCATGGCGTGATCCAACTGCGCCTGATACCTTTCCGCGAGAACGACAGCACGCCGGTAACTTTCTAAGGCGACTTCAAACTGCCGGAGTTGCATGTGGATGCGTCCCAAATTCGCGTAGATTTTCATGGCGATAGGCATATTCAGATCAGCGTGGCGACGTAGCAGCTCTGCAGCACGCTGCCACTGCATCCGGGCGAGGCCCAAGCGACTTTGTCGTCGTTCGAGCTGGCCCAAGTGGAAGTAAGCGTGAACAGCACGCGGGACATCGTCCCGTTCCAAGGAGGCTCGGGCCACTTCTTCGTACATATTCGCTGCATCACGGTACCGTTGCAGACGTTCATAGCACTGGGCCAAGTCTGAGTACAATCCGTCTTCGCGAAACTGGGGTGGAACCGGGTTAGTCAGCGCTTGCAGCAGCGGTAGTGCAGCCGCATAATTCTCCGCTTCCATCATCTGTTTTGCTCGCCGATAGGTCTGCACAAGATCTGTTTTATGGTGGATATCGTCGGCGAAGAAACTTGGCTTGACCCCAAGTCGGGCAGCCAGCTGTTCCAGTAGTTCCTGAGAAGGTGTTGCCTTGTCTGATTCAATTTGACTAATCATGCTGGGTGTCACAAGGCCACGCGCGAGCGCCAATTGCGTCATTTTTCGTTCCTTTCGAAGAGTGCGTATTTTCTGTCCGAGTGACTCCATCGTATTCCTCCTTACCGCTTCTTATATTTTACTACGTTTATGAGAATAATAGGTATCTAAGATTGTCGAATTCCGTTGGATCGGTTCTAGTTTTGTCGACGAGCAGGAGATTACCGAGTGCGAGGGGAATCAAGCTTTCGAAGGCAGGGATTCTTGGAGGGGAGAGTGCGAGTGGCCATGGAGACACACATTGTGAACGGCGTATTGGTGGTCCGCTTGCGGGGTGAACTTGATCATCATGCAGTCGAAAACATCCGCAACGATATTGAAGACGAGCTGGCGAAAACCCATTACCGGGGTCTGGTTCTGTCCTTTCGTGGGATTGACTTCATGGATAGTTCCGGGCTCGGCTTGATTCTCGGGCGCTACCGCAGCGTCACTGGGCGAAACGGGAAGATGGCGCTGTGTGAAGTGACCCCGGCACTACGACGCATTTTTGAGTTGTCTGGCATCCTTAAGGTAGTGCCGATGCACGATACTGAAGACAGCGCCGTACGTGCGGTGAAGGAGGCCTAGTCGGAGATGGCTCAGGACTGGACAAACGCTGTATTGCAAGAGAACTATATGCGGCTTCAGTTTCCGAGTCGGTCGGAAAACGAATCGCTGGCACGCGTGGCCGTGTCGGCGTTTGCGATGCAGTTAGATCCGACGGTGGAACAGTTGACGGAATTGAAGACGGCCGTTTCAGAGGCGGTGACAAACGCCATCATTCACGGCTATGAAAACATGGAAGGCGAAGTCAGATTGTACTGTGCCATCCATGAGGGTGCGATTGAAGTGGTGGTCGAGGACGACGGAAGTGGCATCGCAGACGTCGAGGAGGCCCGCCAACCGCTCTATACGTCACGCCCTGAGTTGGAGCGTTCGGGCATGGGCATTACCATCATGGAAAACTTCATGGACGAGGTCGTCATCGATTCGATTCCGGGCAAAGGGACCAAAGTCCGCATGAGGAAAGTGATCTGCAGGACTTCGGAATGTCAGTGACGGGAGTCTAGCACATGGATTACGCAAAAGGTACAGAGGACAAGGCGAGGAAATACACAGACGACGAAATCCGAGAGATGATTGCGGCCAGTCAACGGGGCGATGCCGAAGCGCGCGAACAACTCGTGCTCACCAACCAGCGTTTGGTGTGGGCGGTGGTGCAGCGATTTCTCGGGCGCGGATACGATGCAGACGACCTTTTCCAAATTGGTTGTATCGGCTTGATGAAAGCCATTGACAAGTTTGATCTCTCTTACGACGTGAAGTTTTCAACCTATGCGGTGCCCATGATTATCGGCGAAATTCAACGGTTCCTGCGTGATGACAGTACGGTGAAAGTCAGTCGGAGCCTCAAAGAGACCGCCCGTCACATTCGCCACGTGCGGGACGACTTAGCCAAGACGTTAGGTCGGCAGCCGCACATTAGGGAGATAGCGGAAGCAATGGGGATTGAGCCAGCTGATGTCGTCTTCGCCCAAGAGGCGATGCGTGCTCCTGCGTCCATTCACGAGACCGTGTTCGAAAACGATGGCGATCCTATTTACCTGCAGGACCAGATTGCGGATCAAGATAGCGCCAGTTGGTTTGACAAGATTGCCTTGCACGAGGTGTTGAACCGCCTACCTGAACGGGAGCGGTTGATTGTCTACTTGCGCTTCTTCAAGGACAAGACCCAGTCGGACGTGGCACGGGTACTGGGGATTTCACAGGTTCAGGTGTCTCGACTGGAAAAGCGCATTTTGAATGCCATTCGCGAAGAATTGTCATAAATATCTCCCTTTTGGGATCAGTCGGTCATACGCATCCGGTGCAATCAAAGCAAAATCAAATGGAACCAGAAAGGGCTTCCTGTGATACCATCCTCGGTGTCACAGGAAGCTTTTTCTTCTGTTTTGTGGGTGGCACAGAGGAATTCGTGAAAGGGCGTGCCATGTGGAGACCGCCACTCGTGTACAACAAATAGATCCAGGGCACACTACATCCCGGTTGACTGCTCAAGGGGGGACCTCTATGGTGACGAAGACCAAAGCCAAGCCAATAGACCCAAATGCTACCTATAAGCAGCTGGTAGACAAACACCGTCCGGCGCGTCCGATGTGCAAAAACACGGTTCGAGCTTTCATCGTTGGCGGATGTGTTTGTGTCATTGGTCAATTGGTCCAGATGTTCTTCACACGCGTGGTCGGATTCAGCTCGACAGACGCGACGAATCCCACCGTGGCTGTGATGATTTTGCTCTCAGTGATTCTGACCGCGTTCGGGGTTTACGACAAATTCGCACAATGGGCTGGCGCTGGGTCGGCGGTGCCAGTGACAGGTTTCGCAAACACCATGGCGGCGGCGGCCATGGAACATCGCAGCGAGGGCTGGGTCACTGGTGTGGGAGGAAATATGTTCAAGCTCGCTGGACCGGTGATTGTCTATGGCGTGGTGAGCGCCTTCTTTGTGGCTCTCGTGCGGTACATCATCTTTCATCTGTGAGGGGGGACCCGGTGTGCCCAAGCTCGGGAAGCAAACATGGGTATTTTCAAGTGAGCCCCGCATTGTCGCGACTGGGACAGTTGCAGGTTCGGTGGAATCCGAAGGACCGTTTGGAACGGATTTCGACGTTCGTTGTCGTGATGAGCCGTGCAAGACGACATGGGAAAAAATGGAGCAAGACCAATTTTCTCAAGCCGTACAAGTTGTCCTTCAAAAGGCGGGTGTCACGGCAAATGACATCGACCTCGTTTTGGGTGGGGATCTCAACGCACAATTAACGGGATTCTATTTCTCCCACCGCGATTTCGCCATTCCAACGCTTGGGCTATTCAGTGCCTGCGCGACATTCACCCAGGCGTTGGCTGTTGCCGGGCTGGCAATTGACAGCGGCTTCGCCCATCGGGCACTGGCGGGTACGTCCAGTCACTTTTCGACGGCGGAGCGGCACTTTCGCTTTCCTACCGAGTACGGAGCGCAAAAACCGCCGACCGCGCAGCGCACCGTGACCGGTGCAGGTGTTACTTTATTAGGGCAAACCGGGGGGACCGTGGCCATCACGCATGCCACCATCGGGGAAATCAAGGACTACGGCATCACGAGCCCGTGGGAAATGGGGTCGGCGATGGCACCAGCGGCCGAATCAACCATTGTTGCACATTTGAATGACACGGGGCGCGCGCTTCGAGACTACGATTGTGTGGCGACCGGCGACCTTGGACGTATTGGTCATGCCATCCTGAAGGATTTGTTCGAACAGCGTGGACTCCCTATAAACACGGAACTGACCGACTGCGGTATGCTCATCTTTCGCCCGGATCAGCGCGAGGTCTTTAGCGGAGGCAGCGGTGCAGCGTGCACTTCGCTCGTCACGTTGGCTCATTTCGTGAAAAAGTTGGAACTGGGTGAGTGGCAGCGGGTACTTGTCGCTGCGACGGGTGCCTTGTTGTCGGCCGTCACTGCGCAACAAAATGAGACCATCCCGGCAATTTGCCATGCCATTGTGCTTGAACGAAAGGACGGATAAGATATGGCTTGGAACTGGATGATCTTTATTTGGGCTTTTTTGGTCGGCGGCGGCATTTGCGCCATCGGCCAGATCTTGCTCGACACCACGAAGTTGTCGCCGGGCCACATCATGGTCATCCTCGTCGTGGCAGGCGCGGTGCTGGACGGTTTGGGCCTATATGATCCGCTGGTGAAATTCGCGGGCGCCGGCGCCAGCGTCCCTATTACCAGTTTTGGAAACTCACTGGTGCATGGGGCACTCGCGGAGGCGGATAAGCATGGGCTCATCGGAATCATCACGGGTATCTTCGAAGTGACGAGCGCTGGTATTTCAGCTGCCATCTTGTTTGCGTTTCTGGCGGCAGTGATTGCGCGCCCGAAAGGGTGAGTCAAGGCAGGGAGAGGGCATGCAACGGCGGGAAGTCATCATTGTGACGGATGGAGACCACTTCGCGAAACGCGCGTTGGAAATCGCTGCAAAGCAAATTCCTGCGAAGGTGATCTCGCAAACGGCGGGAAATCCTACCCGGCTGTCCGGGGGGGAGATTGTTCAGTACATTCGCGAAGCGGAGTTTGACCCGGTCATCGTGATGTTAGACGACAATGGAAACGGACACGAAGCCAAAGGGGAACAAGCGATTCAGGTGTTGCTCGCACATCCAGACATCACGGTCATCGGCGCGTTGGCCGTCGCCTCCAACACCTCTTGTGTTCGGGGAGTTCCGGTGGATTTTTCCATCGATTGTCACGGGCAGCGGGTGGAGACTGGCGTGAACAAGGACGGTGAACCGATTCGGCGGCATCTTGTCTACGGTGACACCGTCGACGCGCTCCGAAACTTGAAGGCTCCAGTCATTGTCGGGATTGGAGATATCGGAAAAATGGGCGGACGGGATGCGCCTGAGCACGCGGCACCCGTCACCACGAAAGCGCTCAGAGCGCTCATCGATGCCTATCAGGAGTGGAAGCGCACGCGTGCGGCCCACTCTCAAGACGCGAGCAGTGAATAGACTGGACTGAGAGATATTGTCCAGTGAGGTGATGAAAAGATGTTTAGCGCCCTGTTATTCCTGCCGCGCCTCTTCCGTTATTTTGGGATGTTCCAAACCTTCATCGGCGTCGTCCGACCGCTGTGGCCTCATCTAACGCGTATGTGGCAAAGAACACCGGTCCGCGGCGCCGTCTGACTGTGTTCTGTGACTCCGGCGCAACAGATACAGCCTTGTCAGTATCTCCAGTATCGGTGCGATCACCAGTAAAGCACCCGACCACATCCATGGACGAGGTGCCTCTGGTGGTTCGGTAACGACAATTGGTTCAACGAGTGGCACAGGTACCGTTACCGCCCAACCGATGTCGCGTTGCAGCGATAACGCGGTGACCTGTTCGTTCGCAGGGAGTGAAGTAGGGTTGCGGTGCGATACTGCGGCGCCAGTTGTCAAAGTGACTGTGGGTCGCGCCGAGCCTCTCTGCCTTTCATTCATCATCTGAACGATTCCCAGAATCGTCCCTCCACAATGCTCCGCAATCACCAACTGTTCTGTCATTGATAAATGATGAATTCAACCTATAGTTTGAGCGTTGTACAGGCAGAAGGTATACTGACTGCATCACTGCTTAAAGGCGGTACGCCCATGCCTGAGAAAATCGTTCACAAGCTGTCTGGTACCATTCATGATGTCATCGAGGTTGTGCAAAGAGGCCGTATTCAATACTTGCGTTTTGGACGGGGAGGCGGTTGGCAAGGAGCCCTATATACGGATGGACGCCGCCAACCGGTGTTTCCCTATCAACGAGCATTTACCTCCGTGGTGGAGGCGCTCGATGAGGTGAATTCCTTTCTCGCTCTCGGTGTCGGCAGCGGAACAGCCTTACGAACGGTCCAGCAACTTCATCCCAAGAGCCAGCTGTACGGCTTGGAATTAGATGAGCGGGTTGTTGATGTCGCCGTCGAGTACTTCGGTGCGCCTAAGCATGGTACAGCAGACTACTGGATTGGCGATGGTGTCGCGTTTCTTTGTAACACAGACGTCACGGTGGACTTGCTGTTCGTTGACGCGTACATGGCCAACCAAGTGTACGGGCCATGTCTCCATCCCGATTTCACAGCAGTGCTCCACGCTGCAACCACTCCGTCAGGGGTGGCCGTCTGCAATTTGATCACAAGTTTTCCACTGCGAGGCCGCGTAAGAGCGTTCCTAGAAGCCGGTAGCAGACGGTTTGAAGCAACGACTCTACTGCCTGTGGGCCCACCGCTGCCCTACGCAGAGCAAAACGTACTATGCGTGTTTGCGAAATCGCCAGGGTATCTGGAGCGGTGGAGGGCCGCGATGCGAAAAAGCCCGGACTTGTACTTGCACGAACGGTGGTTGTGGCCTTTGCGTGCAAGGACTTTTCAAGGTTCATCTATGGTATAATAGGGGTGCGATGTTTGGGTCCGATCGACGCGCCGTAAGCCGAACTTCGAAGGGGTATGATGGGTGTACAGTTTGTTTGGTCCAGATTTTATTTTCCGTTTGATTGCCATTGTCGTTGGACTTGTCATACACGAATTTGCGCACGCGTGGACGGCAATGGTCCTGGGCGATAAGACCGCCAAGTACCAGGGGCGAGTCACCCTCAACCCGGTTGCCCATTTGGAGCCGATAGGCCTCCTCATGATTTTGTTTGGACCGTTTGGCTGGGCCAGACCGGTTCAGGTGAATTCATCCAATTTCAAACATCCACGGACGGCGACACTGCTCGTTGCGCTTGCAGGGCCAGTGTCAAACCTCATTTTGGCCATCATATGTCTGCTGGCATATCGCCCGTACTTTTTCAGTGGCACCCTCAACACCGAAGGATTTATCCCACAATTATTGTCGTGGGCAGCTACGGTCAACGTGGCGCTTTTTGTCTTTAATCTGATTCCCATTCCACCGCTGGATGGGTCCCGAATCGCATACAGTCTTCTGCCATATCGATGGGAGATTCAGTACCGTAAGCTGGAGCTGTACGGTCCCTTTATCATGTTGTTGCTCATCATGATTCCACAAACGCGCAACGTCATTTTTGGCACGTTGCTGAACACCATCACGTTCGGCCTCGCATCACTATTAGGATACTGAACCATGGCATATGAAATTGTTCTCGAACAGTTTGCAGGCCCGTTGGACCTGCTGCTTCACCTGATACAAAAGCACGAACTGGATATTTTTGACATTCCTATCGCTACGGTGACGGAACAATACTTGGCCTATCTCAGTGCGATGGAAGAGTTGTCCCTGGAAGTGGCCAGCGAGTTTGTGGTCATGGCGGCTACGTTGCTCGCGATTAAAAGCCGCATGTTGTTGCCTCGTCCACCGAAGGAAGCAGAAGAAGGTGCAGAGGATACGGATCCGCGCGAAGAACTGGTACGGCAACTCCTTGAGTACCAGCGCTGTAAGTGGGCGGCTGAGCAACTGCGAGAAAGAGGCGTCTTGCAAAGCAACGTATTCTCCCGGCCGCCCATGGACCTTCGCCCATACGCGCCCAATGAACCACCGCCCGTCGAAGGTGTTTCGTTGTGGGATTTGGTTGACGCGTTTCGTAAGTTGTTATTACGGGTCCCAACGGAGGAGAGAGTTGCCGAAATTCAAGGACAGGTACTCTCCGTAGACGACGAAATGGACAAGCTTCTCTACCGGATGCGGATTCTCAAAAAGAGTACATTCTTTGAGCTCATTCAGAACACCCGCAGCCGACACACTCTGGTGACCTCGTTTCTAGCGTTGCTGGAACTGATGAAGGCGCACCTCGTCCGGTGTACACAAGTGCTTGCTTTTGGCGACATTCAAATCGTCCTCGTCGAGAAGGGAGAGGAGGAATTGTGATTGTGTCGATGACAGGTCCTTTGGAAGCGGTGCTGTTCGCCGCGGGCAGCGAAGGGATGACCATCGACGAAATTGCCGAAGTGTTGCAGTTGTCAGTAGATGAAGCAAAGGGAGTCTGTCAACTGTTGCAGCAATCGTATCACGAGCGTGATAGCGGTATTGAGCTGGTGGAACTCGGAGGCATTTGGCAACTGGTTACGAGACCTGAACACGCTGTGTACCTTCGGAAAATGGCGACGGCGCCCATTTCCACTCATTTGAGTCATGCGGCGCTCGAGGTTCTCGCTATCGTCGCGTACAGGCAGCCCATTTCACGAATTGAAATTGAAGCAATTCGGGGCGTTCAGTCCGACAGGGCGATTCAGACGCTGGTTCATCGGCAGATGATTGCCGAAGTGGGCCGCCAGGAAGCCCCGGGCAGGCCGATTCTATACGGAACAACCACCACCTTTCTGCAGACTTTCGGATTGCGCAGTCTCGAAGACTTGCCGCCATTACCAGAGGAACCCGAGATCCCGCAGGACCTCGCGTTGTTCCAACTGACCCCAGCGTTACCAAGAGACTAGGTTCATAGTATAGACACGCGCAAACAGGAGAGTCTAAAAACCGTCTCAAACGAAGGGACGGTTTTATTGATGTGGTGGATATATATCCTTGCGGCGGTTGTACTCATTGTGGTTGTGGCCATTGCATTTCTCTGGGTGCGCATTGAAGTGGCGTTCTCGCAGGCGAACAGTGACACGGACGGGTTCGTTCAACTATCAACGCTGTTCGGACTTGTCAAGATCCGAAAGCGCATTGTCAGCGTGAAGGTCACCATGAGTTCGGATGGACCGGCTGTACAAACGTTACACACGAGCGAAAGCAGTTCGAAGACATCGGTTCTGACCACTCGCGAAGTGCTGCATATCATCCACCACTGGCAACAGTGGCTGGCTCTGATACGGGATGTCTGGCAGAAGATTCGGAATTTACTGAGTAAAGTTTCAATTCATGAGTTTCACGTACGAGGGAGGCTGGGAACTGGCGATGTGGTACTTACTGGGATGGCTTACGGAACCTTGTGGGCGGCTGTGTCCAGCATTGTGGGTCGGCTCACCTATCTTGCCCGGTGGAAAACCGCACCGGATGTCCGCATCGACGCGAACTTCCAACACGCCGAATTCTACATGTCTGTTCGGTGCATAGCGAACGTGCGCGCAGGGTATCTTATGGTCACGGCAATGCGCCTTGTGCGCGTGTGGAGAAGGAGGACAAGTGATGGATCACCCAATCCAGGGACTCATGAAGACGGCCATGGAGAATATTCGCGAGATGGTCGACGTCAACACGATTATCGGCGATCCGGTTGAGACGCCGGATGGGACGGTCATTCTGCCGGTTTCGCGCGTTGGTTTTGGGTTCGCCGCTGGCGGAAGCGAGTTCAACGCTGGCGACTCGAGCGGCTCGAGTGGGGCGTCTGCCGAGCATCCTTTTGGTGGCGGATCCGGGGGCGGGGTTTCCATCAATCCAATAGGATTTCTCATCGTGAACGGGAACAATGTACGACTGCTGTCTACAGATAATCAGAACCAACTGTACGACCGCCTGATTGACATGGCTCCTGTCGTGGTCGAAAAGATTCAGTCGATGCTCAAGAGTAATGGCGGTCAGAACACGCGGCCGATGTAGTCCGGACATGATTCCGGGAGTACACGGAAGCTTCTTCAATACACGTGATACCACGCGTTCCTAAATCCAATCATGGTTGTCCTATTGCAGAGAGAGCTGGCATACCCTTGAAGTGACAGGTGTTTTCAGGGGGTGTGCCGGCTTGATTGACGTCATCTGGCTGTTGCTGTTTTGCTGCGGCGTGGTGACTGCTATGCTCACGGGGCACATGGACAGACTATCGGGCGCCATCGTCGGCGGCGCTGAAACAGGTGTAGAGTTGTCTATCGGGCTCATTAGCGTCATCGCGTTTTGGATGGGAATTATGAACATTGCTGAGAAAGCTGGCATGGTACAGTGGGTGGCCCAGAAGCTGAAACCGATTGGTAAGTTTCTCTATCCGTCGGTACCCGAGGATCACCCTGCGATGGGTGCCATCTTGATGAACATGAGCGCCAATCTGCTTGGTGTCGGGAACGCTGCGACACCCATTGGGCTCAAGGCCATGAGTGAACTGCAGAAGCTGAACGACGACAAGGAAACGGCCAGTGATGCCATGTGTACACTGTTGGCAGTAAACACCGCCGGTATCACACTTCTTCCGACGACAGTGATTGCCATCCGGATGCAATTCGGGTCGAAAGATCCCACGGCCATTGTTGGCACGACCATCGTCGCCACTGCCATCGGCACATTGGCTGCGGTCATGCTGGACAGGCTCTTTCGGAAGCTTTCCCGGAGGAGGCGCAGTACCTGATGCAAACCATGATCACGACACTTTCCGCGTGGATGTTGCCAGTATTGGTCACTTCTATACTGATGATAGGCTTTGTTCGACGGGTTCCGATATACAACACGTTTGTCGATGGGGCAAAGGGCGGCTTTAGCACGGCGATTCGGTTGATTCCCCATCTCGTTGCCATGATGGTGGCCGTCTCCGTTTTTCGCGAATCCGGAGCGATGGATTACCTGATAGCGGCCTTAAAACCCGTTTTACATGTCTTGCATATTCCGCCCGAGGTGGCGCCGATGGGGTTGCTGCGCCCCATCAGCGGGGTTGGTTCATTGGCGTTAATGGCTGATATTTTCAAGGGGAATGGACCCGACTCTTGGCTTGGACAATTGGCGTCAACTATGCAAGCGGCCTCCGATACGACACTGTACATTATCACCGTCTACTTTGGAAGCGTGGGCATTCGAAACATACGTTACGCCTTAAAAGTCGGACTATTGGCGGACTTTATCAGCGTTCTGGCAAGTGTTCTGGCCGTGTATTGGCTGATGGGGCCGATGCCGGGCTCATGAATTCGGACTTTCGGCTGCGAATGGGTATAATGAGTACTGGAACGCATCATGTATCCGGTTGGGAGAGGAATACGTGTTGGAACGCCTCCAGAAGATTCTCGCGCAGGCGGGAGTTGCATCGCGGCGGAAAGCAGAAGAATTGATTTTGGCGGGGAAAGTCGCCGTGAACGGCGAGATCGTCCGGGAACTTGGGACGAAGGCGAATCCGAAGAAGGACAAGATTACCCTGGAAGGTCGCCCGATTACGGTTCAGGCTACGGTCAACCTGGTTCTCCACAAACCCACATCCTACGTGACTACGGTTCATGATCCGGAAGGTCGACGCACGGTCATGGAACTATTGACAAATGTGAATCAGCGAGTGTATCCGGTCGGCCGCCTCGACTACGATACGAGTGGTCTCCTGCTGATGAGCAATGACGGTGAACTGACCAATCGCTTGTTACATCCACGGTACCACGTGGAAAAGGTGTACCGGGCCACCGTGCTTGGCATGGTTGAAAAGCAAGTCGTGCAACAACTGACCCGTGGCGTACGCTTAGAGGACGGGGTAACTGCGCCGGCGGAAGTACACGTGTTGCGGCAACATCCACTGGAGTCGGTGGTTGAGATTACGATTCGAGAAGGACGGAATCGGCAAGTACGGAGAATGTTCGAAGCGGTTGGCCATCCCGTCAAGCGACTGAAGCGGGTTCAGTTTGGGCCACTCGTTCTGGAGCGTTTGAAGCCGGGGGAGTGGCGTTGGTTGACACCGGATGAGTGGGTGGCCTTGTACACGGCGGCTGATTTGAATCCGCCACCGTACGCGGGCCCCGTCGAGGAAACGCGGGCCGTACAGCGAAAGAGACAGGGTGCGAAGCACCAGCGGGCCCAAACCGACAGGCGCCGGTAACCGGATGATTTTCTTTTCGGTGCTCACATCCGTACATTGCGGTGAATTGCACATCCGCAAAGACACATGCGGCGGGAGCCTCCGCCGCTTTTCGTCATCCGGCTATGTTGCTCAATCCAGTATATATCGGCATAATGGACTCAGGGCATAAGGGACGGGGGGATAGATTTGGAACAAACCAGGATACTGGTCGTCGATGATGAGGAGAGGATTCGTCGGCTGGTTCGTATGTACTTGGAGAGAAACGGGTTTGTGGTGGAGGAAGCGGCCGATGGGATAGAAGCGTTGCAAATGGCTACGTCCCAGCCGTACTCCTTGATTATTCTAGACCTCATGTTGCCGGGGATGGATGGGCGCGACGTGTGTTCGCAGATCCGACAGCACTTGGAGACGCCCATCATCATGTTGACGGCTGCCGGTGACGAAATGCAGCGGATCCACGGGTTTGAGTTGGGAGCAGATGACTACGTGGTGAAACCGTTTAGCCCACGTGAACTCGTCATGCGCGTCAAGGCATTGCTGAAGCGGGCTGGCGAGCCAGAGTACGCAAAGGTTGACATGCAGCAACTCCTGACGTTCCCGGATTTAGAGATTCACATCGATGCACGACGCGTGGAAGTGGCTGGACAGGAGATCAGTCTGACCCCGAAGGAATTTGATCTGTTAGTCTACATGGCGCAGCGTCCGGACAAAGTATTCAGCCGGGAGGAGCTGCTGCGAGACGTGTGGAACTACCAGTTTTATGGGGATCAGCGCACAGTGGATACCCATATCAAACGTCTTCGCGAAAAACTTGGACATGCCTCAGAGGTAGTCAGCCAGTACATTGTGACCGTCTGGGGCGTGGGGTACAAGTTTGAGGTTGTGCAGTGATTCGGAACAGTAT
This sequence comes from uncultured Alicyclobacillaceae bacterium, assembly GCA_963788285.1. Lineage (GTDB taxonomy): Bacteria > Bacillota > Bacilli > Alicyclobacillales > Alicyclobacillaceae > Alicyclobacillus_A. The sequence goes on along the minus strand of CAWBGB010000014.1, from coordinate 178,212 downwards.
CGTCGCAAAACTCTGGGTGACCATCGTCGGTATGGTCATCCTTGTTTTGGTACTCCTGTCCATACTGCTGCAACAGTTTTTTGACACCTACGTATACCAACAACAGTCCCGGGAATTAACGCGGCTGTCCGAGAGTGTAAACGTTTTACTTCAACACAATAACTTGACGTTCGTGCAAAGCGTCGCTGACCAACTGGCCAAAGTCCAAGATGCACACATTACCATTCAGGTACCCTACACAGCATCTCCCACTCTGAGCGCGGTCTACCGTCAGTTTAGCGCCCAAGAGAGACAAGCGTTTGACCGCGGCCAACCAGTGATTGAACGTGGATTGATGAACGGGGCCGACACAGTTTCGGTGTATATGAAAGTGCCAAGCGAAGGCCAGCCAGGCATTCAGGTTGTGACGCAGCAGATGAGCGTTCTAAACGAACCCATCGAACGTATGCGAAACTTGATTGTGTTCGCCAGCGTGTTAGGCGTTTTGATGACCACGGGACTGGCATTTGTCGTATCCAAAAACTTGTCACGCCCACTGGTGCAGATGAATCGCGCGGCAGAACAGATGGCCAAAGGAAACTTTAATGGCCGCATTCAGGTAGTCACGAACGACGAGGTTGGGCGGTTGGGCCGGACGTTCAACGCGCTTGCCAATGAACTCGAGCAAACCATCGCCGCTCTGACGGTGGAGACAGATCAATTGAGCAGCATTTTGTCCTCTTTAGAAGACGGCGTAGTAGCGGCAGACTTGCAGGGAATGATTACACTCGCCAATCCCCCTGCACTGCGTCGCCTTGCCACATTGGGGCTGGGTGAAACCGGTGTTCCACAAGCCAGTGTGTTGCCGTCGCAGCTGAAAGATATTATGCAAACCGTCATTACGGGAAAAAAGACAACCGTCCGTGAAATAAGTATTCAAGGGCGGGACATTGTCGTCACGATGACTCCACTGTATCAATCGGACGGATCCACGATACGAGGTGTCGTTGGCGTACTCAGGGACGTGACTGAAGAACGAAAGCTGGACCGTTTGCGGAAGGATTTTATCGCAAACGTGTCTCACGAGCTGCGAACGCCACTGAGCATGATGCAGGGTTACGCCGAGGCGCTGCAGGACGAATTTGGGGACAATCCAGAGCAACGCCGGGAACTGGCTGACATCATTCACGACGAGACGTTGCGTATGAAACGATTGGTCAACGATTTGTTGGACTTGGCACAGTTAGAATCTGGCCAGTTCCAAATGAATTTCCAAAATCTTGACCTGACTGATATCGTGCGTCGGGTGGCGCGAAAGTTCCAGGCGCTGGCTGGGGATAGGGAAATCCAGCTGTTCGTCGAGGTGCCTGCGGAGCCCGTGTATGTCCAGGCGGATGCGGATAGGATGGAGCAGGTGTTCACCAACCTGATGGACAATGCCATCCGACACACCGGACCGAATGGCACCGTTACCATTGCCCTGAGCGACAGTGGTGGACATGTGCAGGTCCGCGTCTCGGACACCGGGAGCGGCATACCTGAGGAAGACATACCATATATTTGGGAACGCTTTTATAAGGCGGATAAAGCACGTACGAGAGGCAGTTCGGGAACCGGGTTGGGGTTAGCTATTACACGGCAGATTGTGCTCGAACACCGGGGCGACATCGTGGTAAACAGTACGGTTGGCGTTGGCACCACGTTCATTGTGTCAATGCCACGCGTACACGATCGTGCCAGCGTTTGATGACAGGTACCGCGGTGGGGGGTTAGGGGAGGAATTTTACGTGGGATGGGTATACTATTTACGGCTGGTCGATACAAAATTTCAAGCCGACTGTTTAAAGGCCAGACTTGAGGACGCGGAAGGCTGGCTATATAGAAAGGTACCTAAGTATATCGGGGTTTATCGGACCCCGAGCGGAAGGTATGGAGTCAAAATACTGTGGTGAGCGATTTGCAAATCTCACGAGAACGATTCGTCGCGACTTTTGCAAATCGCTGATGGTAACAAATAACGTACAGGCGCCGTTCACTGGCGCCTGTTTGCAGCAAGTGAAGGGGGACTATCTGTGGACGAACGGCAAGAAACAGAAGACGACAAACACCCCTGGCCAGACTTGCCAAAACCTTTGGAGCACAGGTTGTCCATGAAGTGGACAACACTGGAGTCCTTGCGGATTCTCCAACAGCGCTTGCTGGCACGTGGAGCTTCATCTCAGGTCGTCCTGTTGACAACATCCGGAATTCTGCAAGGTAGATTATCGGATATTTCTGAATCCTACGAAGACAGTGTTGCGCTTGATGCAGTATCCGATATCGACGTACCGTCCGCAGCTGTCCATTTACGCACGGATCTATGGTCTATGTACGCCCGTAAGGACGAACAGATCACCCCTGTAGATTCAGCAGCTGTACTGCATCTCGAAGATGTTGTTATGAAAGTGGGTACCCGAAAGGTTCGACTCAAACACTTGGGCGTTTTCGCGGATGAGGTTGTGGCATTTGCGCTCAGTTCGAATTCCATCATATAGTAAATTTAGGTATTTTTACCTGTTTGGAAATGAGATGAATCTGAAGTTCTGCAGATACATCGGTAACTCGTCGGGCTATGACTTCATCTTAGGTGGCGTGAAGTTGACAGGTCCGTCGACGAGTGCTTGCATCGGCGCTCCAAGTGCGTCTCCAAGGCGAAGCACATAATCGAGTGAGGGCTGGCGCCTGCCACGCTCGATGGATGAAATGTGGTGTAGAGATTCCGGACCGGAGCGATAACTCCTGTCGCGACCAACGAAGGTGGACACGCAGCCGGCGGATGCGTTTTCCAAAAGATCTTTGTGTTGGTCATCCATTTTCGTTCTTGCCCTGAGTCGGATATTATTGTTAACACCAGTAATGTAATATTTACCATTTGAATTAGTAAAGATTATAAATTGAATTTAAAATATTGAATAGGGATGTCGTATGGCCGATTATCACGTCAATCTGGAGAATGTTTTTGACGTCGCGGACGCATTGCAAACGGGACTGGACAGAGCTCAGTTTGTGACGGCAGTGACTGGCGCTGGAATCAGTGTCGCCAGCGGACTGCCGCTGCTCGAGGACGAAGTCCAGGATGTACCCCTGCGCGAGTTTTTCGCTCCGGAACTATTCCAAAATTGCCCGCACCAGTATTACAAGGTCTACAGAGAGGCATTGATGACGTGGAGAAAGGCAGCACCGAACTCCGCACATCTGGCACTCGCTCAAGCAGGCGTCTGGATTGTTACGCAGAATGTGGACGGCCTTCATTGGGACGCGGGCTCCAAACACGTCATTGAACTGCACGGCAACTTTCGAGAACTCCTTTGCCGGGCCTGTCATCAAATTTACTCGAGCCAGCTTGCGCTGCGTGACGAAGTACCAACGTGTACAGGCTGTCACCGGCCTTTGGAACCGGGTATTGTGTTGGAAGGGCAGGAGATACGGCACTTCAGTCGCGCGGTCGATTGGGTGGGGCGCTCACAACTTCTTTTTGTGGTTGGCACCACGCTGCAAATGGAGCCGGTGCGGAGCCTTCCGAGCATCGCGAAGGACAACGGTGCTCACGTGGTCTGGGTCAATGAAGAGGCGGAACGGGTGTTGCCTGTGCTATGTCGCTCCCTGTTGACCAACTAATAAAGAGCCCGCCGCAGCGGACTCCAATCATCCTTTGTATCGGCGGCCCAACTACCAGCGGGATTCCCGCCCGGAGGTGACGAAGGCAATAGAGATAAAAGCACCGGCCATCCCTATGAAGATGGTGGCTAATGTGGGAGCGTTTTGGGAGAAGAATAACGCCGTTACTGCAAATATCACACACATGATTGCGATACCGGTGTAATACTTGAACACAGTTCCAGCACTTCCTAAGCGGACACACACCTTTATCATATTATCCGCTGAATGTCCTTCGCAACGAGTATTCTGACAATTAACTCAACGTATCATTACGCGGTACACCTCGTGCTACAGATGAAAATTAGTATTTACCTATTTCCATCTCCATACCTGATTCGGCTATAATAAATTTGGACTTTCCCATATCCTTTTCTTGAGCGCCCCCTAATCTGGTTGGTTTACGACAGGGGGCGTCCCTGTATTATGTTTTGCCAAAATATATGTGTTGCCAAATAACACATTGTCATCACGCTACGCTGGCAATTGGCTTCGGATTTCAGTATCATCAATCAATAATGTCGTCAGTTATGCGATGGAAGGCGTGTATTCACTTGCTGCGATATAGTTTTATCAGTGAGAACAGCCGTAAGGCGAAGTACGTAAAGCATCTTTACGAACAGTTAAGAAGCAAGGTCCGTAGAGAGGACTGGGTAGCTACTGTGGACTGGGAAAACATCCATGGGCATGACGGTATACCGGTCCCTCAGAATGACAAAACGCGCGCCCTGAATCTGCGCCTGCAGGATGAGCACCTGAGTCCCTATATGAAGACTGATATGAATTTGTTTCAGATGCATATGCTCGACGACACGGTGAAGATTGTGATCTTTCGCGCGCAAAACGGTTGGCTTTTGACGTATGAAGGCGTTTCCGAAGGGCCGCAACCGTTTGGTCAAAACGGTTATGATATGCGTTGAGTTCATGACAACGAGAATTTCATAGAGGCTTTCGTTGCCCAATCTAAACGCCGCAGAGCCTGTTCCAGAAGAACAATCAAGTAGACAAACAACAGGGCGTCGCCAATCCAGCTGTTGGACAATGCAAAAGCATCGTACAACCCGTGAGCAAGGGCGGGAACCACATATGCCCAAGCTCGACTGCGCTGCGACCAGATAGAACGTGCGAAATACGTTCCCATTAGGATTCCGAACATCAGATGGGCTGGCACTGCCGTGACGGATCGTAAAATGGCAGTGGAAAATCCCGAACTGGTTACATACAGAAGATTTTCGACGGTGGCAAATCCAAGTGCTGTTGCGCCGGCATAGACAATGCAGTCGATAGGGGACTTCATTAGCCCTCTCTGCAGGGCCGCCCGTTCGACAATTGCCGCCTTTAAGAACTCCTCCACCATGCCCGCAACGAAGAAAGCGGTAACTACGAGGGCGAACAAGCCGCGGAGATGTCCATCGAAACCACTATTCAACATGGCGCGCTCCAGTAGTCCGGCAGGAAGTACGATGGCGGCCCCCAAGAGATACAAGCGATACACGGCGCGCTTCGGTTCGGGGTGTAACTGGTCGCGTGTGTACAGCCAAGTCAGCAGCAACAGAGCTGGCAATAGAGCCAGGCAGATGTAGAACAAAGTGCAACAGCTCCTTCAGGAAATTGAGAACCGCGATATGGTCGGGTTGCCATTACTATGCGAAAAACGTACGCTCATCATTCGGCGAGGCCCTGTGTGGAAAGAGAGAGGGACAGTCATGACCATCCAGATCAAGGGGTTTCTACGCGAATTGCAACACAAGCCTGCAGACACCGTGGAGTACGTGTTCACGACGCACGACGGTGCTCTGTCGATGTCTGGCTGGATAGGAAGGACTGTTGACATTCGCGCGACAGGCAAGAAAAAGTGCATACACTGCGGTCGGTCCGTGAGAAAACTTTACCAAAACGGATACTGTTTCCCTTGTGTCACCACACTTGCGGAATGTGATCTCTGCATCGTGAAGCCGCATGAGTGCCATTTTCACAAAGGGACGTGCCGCGATGAACAATTCGGACAAACCCACTGCATGATTCCACATTACGTCTATCTTGCGTATTCGAGTTCCGTAAAGGTGGGTTTGACGCGGAAGGGGCGACAATTGACTCGTTGGGTTGACCAAGGGGCGTCACGCGCCATCTTGTTCGCCGAGGTACCAACTCGAAAGTTGGCTGGCGAATTAGAAATGGAGATTGCCAAGGCGTTGCCGGACAAGACGGATTGGCGAAAGATGCTTCGGGACACCGGAGAAGGCGAGGTGGATTTGCTGTCTGTCAAGCGGGAGGTGGTGGAACGCTTGCCGGAACACTACGCAAAGTACGTGCTGCACGAAGAACAGCAGGTTCATCAGTTCCGTTATCCTCGGACCGCTGGATTTGAAGTGAACCTCACATCCATATCCCTAGACAAACACCCCCTGGTGCACGGGATTTTACATGGCATTAAGGGACAGTACTTGATGCTCGACACAGGTGTTCTGAACATCAAAAAGCATGCGGGATACGAGATTGAATTGGCACTGGCTTAACGTGATCAGATGAGTGAATGGGTCTCAGTTTTTCAATGTTGTCGTTCATTTCGCGCTCCCACGCATCGAGGGGATGTAGATAGTCGACTCTGGATAAAATACCCCTGAAAAGGGGGAGAGTAGATGTCGTGGGTTTATGAAGCGAGGTTGTACGACTCAAAATCTGTGGCATCGTACGTGGCCATGTGCGTCCGGGACGATTATGTACTGCGCGGATTTCAGAATGTCAATGTTCAAGTGTTCCGAACGCGGAAGGGGAATTACGGCATACGTTATTCTGGACAGGGGAGTCCGTGTTGATGGCAGGATGTCCAGTGTGCAATGGACTTGTGCAGTTGACAGCAAACTGCCCGAACTGTCAACATGCGGTGACTGACTGTCTCTCAATTGGGGAATTGTTCGGGCCCTACAGTCCATACGAGCCATTTGAAACAGTACCGGACCAACTGGGGTGTATCCATGTGAATACATGTACACACGTAGCGAATTGTCCGGGGTGTGGAACTGCCTCTTACTTCCTGGTGCATGTTCAGGTATGATAGAGACGTGAACGACAGGATGAAGAGGGGCTGGGACCTTGGCAGCGTCGATGAGTTTGAAGTGGTGTAAGAAAAACTTGCAGAAATACTCACAGTCTGTATACGAGTTGCTGCAGGAAGAGTATCCTGGCATCGACATGGAAGTCGAAGACTGCGTGGACTGCTGTGGGCTATGCACTGACGTGCCATTCGCATTGCGGAACAACGCCTTGATTTCAGCGAGAGATGCTCGGGGGTTGTACGTGAAACTCGAGCAAGGTACCTCGTTCATGACGAAACCACCTCTTCCCGGTACATACGCAGCTGTGATGATGGATGCCCGTACGAGCTCCAAAGAACCAGTGATGGAAAACGTGGAAAACTAGTCTGTCTCGGTTATTCGTTGTATGTCAGTTTCAAGTGCATTCTCAATTGTCCCAGGTCATGCTGCTGCATGCGGGGACATTTTTATTGTCCGTATCCGCTAAAAAGTCCATCCCATCGGCCACCTCTTACGTAGCCATCTCTAGGCCATCGTGGATCAGCAGCCGGAAACTTCACTGTTCTGGAGAACCGAGAATAAGATCTAGGGCAACGCATCCCAGTCCTCTATACCTGCGAGGTGACGGCCGACATGGTGCAACGTGTAAAACGCAAGGCAAGACGTGGAACGCGGGGTACGGGGATTTCGCTGCCGGATTTTGTGAGTATCGTCGATAAATACAAGAAGGCAGTTGTCGGTATCGAAGTTGTACACCAGCCCAACCCACAACGAGGATTTTCCTTTGGCATGCCTTGGGACCGACGGGATGATACTCAGAACAGAACGGTCAATATCGGTACTGGATTTGTATTCGATCCAAGGGGATACATTCTCACCAATGAACACGTGGTGCACGGCGCGTCGCAAATCCTGGTTCGCGCCTATGGTAAAAAGAACCCCTTCCGAGCCTCCATTGTTGGTTCAGATTACAAGCACGATATTGCCATTCTGAAAGCTCCTATCCCCATCCCGGACACGGCCTTGAAGGTGGGAAGGTCGAAGGATGCTCAAGTGGGTGAATGGGTGCTGGCCATTGGTTCTCCGCTGGGACTGGACCACTCGGTCACGGTTGGTATCATCAGCGCCACGGAGCGGCCGCTGCAGATTGGGGATAGGGACTATCCGAATCTGCTCCAAACGGACGCAGCCATTAACCGCGGAAACAGCGGTGGACCCCTAATTAACTTGCGCGGTCAAGTGATTGGCATGAACACGGCGGTCAGTCAGAGCTCACAAGGCATTGGCTTCGCCATTTCAGCAGACATCTTACGGGAAGTCATCAAGCGTCTGTTGTAGCACCGTTTTCGTCGTTCCTCCACAGCGCGGCATGCCGGGTCTACATCCATTCACATCCTGACCCGGCCCCACATGCGTTCACGCCTTTGTACGCGAGCGATGTGCAATCCCTACTTCGAGGACTGCCTCTCGCTTCGACGATAGACCATCGCTGTCTCCTCAGCGGTTTGAAAACGAGCGTGTAATACTCCGCCTACATACGCAAATACGGTCAGCGTCATCGTCATTCGCTTGCCCGATGAGTGCTACACGTCTCGATTTGTGGAGCGCCGTTTGGTTCATTGACTTGCTAGCCCTCACGTGTCACTATTACATGTAGTTTTATATCTGCCAGGCGGGTAACTTTGGTACATGCTCGGCGATGTGACAATGAGGTGATGAATTTGGCATACGAGAAGGGCGGAGTACTTCAGTACTCTAAGGAAGAGTTGAAAGAAATTTTGAAGAATCAGTCTGCCAAGGTCATTGATGTGCGGACGGAAGAGGAATACGCTGCGGGCCACATTCCGTCTGTCCCCTTGCGACCCATGCAAGAATTGCTGGAATGGGTCAACGAGTTGGACCCATCCGAGCGATACGTTTTCGTTTGCAGAAGTGGCGGTCGATCGCAAAAGGTGGCGTCTTATCTGAAGGAAAACGGGTTTGAACACGTCGCGAACTTCGATGGCGGCATGTTGGCCTGGGATGGAGACCTGGAGACGGAGTCCTAACTAATTGTATGAGTTAACGTAAGAAGCCAGGAAGAAAAAGTATTTCGACTTGGTTTCATAGAAGTAACGAAGTATGTCTGGGATGGACGACGCGTGCGTCCATCCCTGTTTTTTTATATCACTTGTTACGTCGTCCAATCGAAATCCCGCGCCTTGAAATGTGACACCAGCCTCGAGAGCGTCCCACGGATGCCTGGAAATGGCGGATCGATATAGGTTGTGCGCTGATTTTATACTGTAAATGGTAAAATGTCCGTTTTCAAGCAATATCACAATAGCGGCGGGGGTAAATAAGAAATCTCCTGGTGCTTCCACATCGAGGATATATACTTTACGGATTGCAACATCCACTGAATCTCGAGCCCCTTTCTTGTTGGAACTGTACAGGGAACTGCTTAGGATTGCAACTACAGGCTTCGGCCTATGCAGGGCGAGTTACGGTGACATACCATGTGGCGAACGAAGGGAGGAGATTGGGATTGGAGTATCAGGACGCCCTCGCAATTCTTGGAGTCGGCACTGCCCATCCCGGTGGACTGGACAGTACCATCATGTGGATAAAGGAGATTCCCTGGACAAATTCGATGTCTGTGCTCGATGTCGGGTGTGGAACGGGTCGCTCCTTGTTGGAGATCAAAAAGCAGGCGGGTTGCACCGTGTGCGGCGTAGACGTACGGAGCAAGATGATTGCCAAGGCTAAGAAACGGGCGGCCCAACTTGGGGTTTCGGCGCAGTGGGTGGTGGCAAATGCCGAATTTCTACCATTTGGGGATGAGGAATTTGACGTCGTGGTGACGGAATCTGTGAACGTTTTTCTACAACCGGGCAAAGCCTTGCGGGAGTATTATCGCGTGTTAAAGCGGGGTGGTTTGTATGTAGACGTAGAGATGCTGGCGCTTGCGCCGGTGTCACCTGAGTGGAAATCTTCTGCCATGCAGGTATACGGTGCGAAAATTGTTCCGGATCAGTCGGAGTGGAAACGCCTCTACCGCACGGCAGGGTTTGTCCACCTACGCGTCCTGGGCACGCGAGCCGTCTTACCGGAACAAATGATGGCAACGGATCAGAAGTACCCAGATGAGGTCAATTTGGCCGACCAGCACGCGTTTGCTAACAAAGAATTACTTCACGTTCTCTCCGCAAACGCGGAGTGGCTCGAGAACCACCACAAATGGCTTGGTTACGGTGTGTTTCTGATGAGAAAAGCCGAGGAGTCGGCATAACCCGTTAATTGATGGGGTAACGTACATCTGACACCTTTGCGAAGGAGGTGGACCTCGTGCACGATGAGCAGAAAGAGCGGTTTGATGCGATGCGCGAACTTGTCGATGAAGCCTCAAGAGCCGTGGAATCTATGCGGAACATTGTTCAGTCTGAACTGGCGTCTGTACGTAACGATTCCTCTCGACAGGCAGAGCAGTTGCAGCGCATTCAACAGGATGCGGGCACAGCCGTTTATGCATTGTCCCAAACCGTGGATTTGGCTCGACATGCCCGTTCGTATCAAGCTCAGACTCATAGCAGTCACGAAGGGAACAAACCTCAGTAAAGGTGCAGCGGCCTCGCATAGCGGGGCCTTTTCATTGGCGAGTCCCTCACAACGGCAGTAATACCGGTGTGAAGTTCACATAATCTGCGCTTACTAGCCGATACTCCACTCCATTTTTGACGCCTTCAAACGCAAATCGGTGTGCAGCGCCGTGTAAATGCCCGTAAACACAAAGGCGAACCTGAAACGCTTCCAGAACTTCCGTAAACAGCGTGTCTTCGCCTTCCATTCCGCACGGAGGATAGTGAAGCATGGCGACAATGGGAAGGCCATAGGCGGCAGCGCGTTCGAGCGACATCTTCAGACGCCCAACTTCTCGTGCGTGAATCACTTCATCATCTGCTGTAAACTTCGGGTGCGTTGGTAAAATCCAGCCACGACTGCCGCAAATGGCGTATCCATGCAGGGAAAGGGAATCGTTCTGGATAGCATAGCACCGGTTCGACAGCGCCCTCCTCACCTTGCTGATACCGCTCCACCAATAATCGTGATTCCCGCGGATCATCACTTTCTCTCCGCGTAAGCGCCCAATGTAATCCAGATCTGGACGCGCCTCTACAAGTGTCATTGCCCATGAAATGTCGCCAGGAATCAGTACGACGTCATCGTCGGACACCACTTGATTCCAGCGTTCCGCGATTTTTTCCGCGTGATGGTCCCAACCAGAGCCGAATACGTCCATGGGTTTGTCGACCGCGTGTGAGAGATGCAAGTCCCCCAGTGCGTAAAATGCCATGTGTGTCGATCCCCTTTCTCCAAAGAGAATAGCATTGCAGCGATGCAGGATTCCAGTTTCCCGGTGTATCGACAATCCCGGTGTGAGCATAGACAATCGATGCGGCAGTGGTACGTCTATGTGGACGGACGAACAACAAACCATCATCGCTTCTCCAATTGGCCATCAAGTTGTATTTGCAGCCCCGGGCAGTGGGAAAACGGGTGTAGTCACTCAGCACATTGCAGCAGTCATTGAAACCAGCTGCACTAGCAGACATCATGGCGGTCACGTTCACGAAAGAGGCAGCCATAGAGATGCGGATGAGAACGGTTGATCAATACCAATGAATTTCATCTGCGAATCTCATATTTGTCCCCGCAACGGGTTCTCTATACCGTAGCCATTCTAGCGCGGACGCGCGTTCAACTGGCACGTCTCCACGCGAGAGTGAGGGCATCCTCGAACGGGGCAGGGACCTTGGTAGAGTTCCGCACCTTTCACGACGCGAAGGGGAACGAATGGGAGGAGGTACATAGTTTTGATGTCGTTGAGGGACATCCATTTCTCACGGAGTCCAGTGAGGAGTCAGTCTTACTCGAAGAAGAGAGACGTCTGTTTTATGTCGCAATACCTGCGCAAGGCACTCGCTGATCTTGCATTGGCCGCGGCGTATCGATGGGAGGAGAACTGAACGAAGTCGATTGGTGGACGAGGTAGGGCTGGCGGGCGTATGCTTTGATATCAAAGACCTAGGGGTTGACTGTGTCTCACCATACGTGCTATATTCGTCGACGTCGTCGCCGCCGCTGCGGCGGGACGAAAAATGATGCGACAAACCGTGTCACATCAGCGTTTCTGAAGTCTACACCGACCAGACTGGAGATAATTTCCGGTGGATCTCTAAAAGAGATTCGTGATATATTGGTCAACGTCGCTTCGAGACCAAGTGAAGCGGTCAGACAGCAAAACCAAACATTTCCTCTTTACTTGAATGAGTGAAATGTGGTAAGATAGTTGAGCTGTCTCGGAGCGAATGACCTTGTCGATGCTCCAAAGTGGTTCCTTGAAAACTAAACACGCGCAGAGAGTGATTCAAAACACGCAAGTGTTTTCGAAATGAGCACCAAATTCTATTTGAGAGTTTGATCCTGGCTCAGGACGAACGCTGGCGGCGTGCCTAATACATGCAAGTCGAGCGGACGGAAGGGAGCTTGCTCCCGGAAGTCAGCGGCGGACGGGTGAGTAACACGTGGGCAATCTGCCTGTCAGACCGGAATAACGCCTGGAAACGGGTGCTAATGCCGGATAGGCAATCTGGAGGCATCTCTGGATTGGGAAAGGCGCGGATGCGCCACTGACAGAGGAGCCCGCGGCGCATTAGCTAGTTGGTGGGGTAACGGCTCACCAAGGCGACGATGCGTAGCCGACCTGAGAGGGTGACCGGCCACACTGGGACTGAGACACGGCCCAGACTCCTACGGGAGGCAGCAGTAGGGAATCTTCGGCAATGGGCGAAAGCCTGACCGAGCAACGCCGCGTGAGCGAAGAAGGCCTTCGGGTTGTAAAGCTCAGTCACTCGGGAAGAGCGGGAAGGAGAGGGAATGCTCCTTTTGAGACGGTACCGAGAGAGGAAGCCCCGGCTAACTACGTGCCAGCAGCCGCGGTAATACGTAGGGGGCGAGCGTTGTCCGGAATCACTGGGCGTAAAGCGTGCGTAGGCGGTTTGCTAAGTCCGAAGTGAAAGTCCAGGGCTCAACCTTGGGATTGCTTTGGAAACTGGCAGACTTGAGTGCTGGAGAGGCAAGGGGAATTCCACGTGTAGCGGTGAAATGCGTAGATATGTGGAGGAATACCAGTGGCGAAGGCGCCTTGCTGGACAGTGACTGACGCTGAGGCACGAAAGCGTGGGGAGCAAACAGGATTAGATACCCTGGTAGTCCACGCCGTAAACGATGAGTGCTAGGTGTTGGGGGGTACCACCCTCAGTGCCGAAGGAAACCCAATAAGCACTCCGCCTGGGGAGTACGGTCGCAAGACTGAAACTCAAAGGAATTGACGGGGGCCCGCACAAGCAGTGGAGCATGTGGTTTAATTCGAAGCAACGCGAAGAACCTTACCAGGGCTTGACATCCCTCTGACCGGTGCAGAGATGTGCCTTCCCTTCGGGGCAGAGGAGACAGGTGGTGC
>CAWBGB010000014.1:0-160000 GCA_963788285.1 uncultured Alicyclobacillaceae bacterium | reverse complement strand
ATACATGCAGCTCAGGATGCGGGACTGGATGTACCTCGTGACGTGAAAGTCATCGCGTTCGACAACACGCGTCTAGCGACGATGGTCCGCCCTGAAATGACGGTCATCGCACAACCGATGTACGACTTTGGAGCCGTATCCATGCGCCTTTTGACGAAGCTGTTACGGGATGAACCGGTGGACAATTATTCGGTCACATTGTTGCACAACATTGTGGAACGTCAGTCAACGTAACTTGACAAGGAAGATTCCTTGTTCACAATGGAGGGCACAGCATGTTTGAAACGTACGTGCAACAGCACCGAGAGGAAATGCTTACAACTTTGCAAACCCTGTTGCGAATTCCTAGTGTCAAAGGACCGGCAACGCCGAAATACCCTTTTGGCTTGCATGTAGGGACGGCGTTAGAGTACATGCTCAGCCTTGGAGAACAGCACGGATTCACAGTGAAAAACGTAGATGGCTACGCCGGACACGTGGAATTTGGCTCCGGGGATGAATACATTGCTGTGCTGTCGCACTTAGACGTTGTCCCTGAGGGGGAGGGGTGGACCTATCCACCTTACGGCGCAGAAATACATGATGGTAAGGTGTTTGCACGCGGCGCAATAGACGACAAGGGACCAGCCATGAGCGCGTTTTGGGCGCTGGTCGCGCTGAAGGAACTCGGGTATCGGCCCCGGCGCAAAATCCGCTTGATCTTCGGATTGGACGAAGAGTCCGATTGGGATTGCATGAACTATTACTTTAAGCACGAACAGTTGCCGCTTGGTGGTTTTGTACCGGACGCTGATTTTCCAATGATCTATGCGGAAAAAGGAGTATGCACCATCTGCGTAAGCGTGAAAGCAGATGCAGATTCCATGAACCCGCAGGTCATCCGCTTCGAGGGCGGCTACCGCGACAATATGGTGCCTGATTACGCCATGGCGGTGGTCGATTGTCATTCCGAAACGGCAGCTCAGGAATGGGAGCAAAAGATCCGCCGGGATGCTAGAGCGCGGCAGATTGAAGTGGATGTCGACTTGCAAGGGGTGCATGTTCAGATTATTGTGCGAGGCCTCTCGGCGCATGGCAGCATGCCACACAAGGGTGTAAATGCAATCGTGATGCTCGCACAACTGTTGTCGTCACAACCTGTTTCGAACGCTTCCATGTGGCGGTTCATTGCTGGACAAGATCCAGACGGGAAAAATCTAGGGATCGCGGCGTCGGACGACGTGACAGGGAGTCTGACAAGTAATCTGGGGTTAGCGGCTCTGCGTGACGGTGAATACCAACTGATGTTTAACATTCGCTATCCGATTGACATGACTGTGGACCAGGTAGTAAAGACGTGCCGCGAATACGTATCGGACAAGTGGAATGTTCACACGGTTCACAACCTGCCACCGCTGTACATGCCGTTGGACAGTCCAGTGATTCAAGTATTGCAGAAGGTCTATCGCGAGGAAGTTGGCGAGGACGCAACGCCACTCACCATCGGAGGGGCAACATACGCACGGGCTATTCCAAACGCAGTTGCGTTTGGCCCGCAGTTTCCCGGGCAACCTGACTGCGCTCACCAGGCGGACGAGTCGTGGAATTTGGATGATTATTTTCGCTGTATTCAGATATACGCTCACGCAATGTTAGAATTGGCGAATACGCTGTAGCAATATAATGGGGATGAATACGTTGCATCGTATTCACGCCCGTCTTCACCAAGTGATCCTCGGGCAGAAACGGAGGGAGACGAATGCGGGTGGAGCGAATTGCTAAGGACAAAGTGAGAATTTTTATCAGTTACGACGATCTCGAAGAACGCGGCATTGACCGCGATGAGATATGGCAAAATGGACGCAAGGTCCAAGAGTTGTTTTGGGACATGATGGAGACTGCGTACGAAGAAGTTGGTTTTGAAATTGCAGGGCCCATTTCCGTAGAAGCGTTCACTATGCCCACCGAAGGGGTTGTCGTGATTGTTACGCGCGTTCCGAGTCTTCCTGGGCAGCCGAAATCCGAATCGGACGACGATGATCCAGGTGTGGAAGTAAACATCACGTATTACTCGACGTTCGTCTTCCGGTTTTCCGACTTTGAAGAGGTGGTCCGCGTAGCACACGCCCTATATGAACACGATGTAGAGGCTTGTTTGTACCAATACCAAGGGGCGTACCACCTGTTTATCGACGAAAACTCCGTTGGCGACATGGTGTATGACGGTGTATGGGCCATCCTTCACGAGTACGGGGAGTATTCAGAGGTTACGAAAGCGGTCTTGGATGAATACGGGAAACTCATTCTGCAGGATGACACCATTCGTCAACTGGTTGAGTTGTTCCCTTTGTAAGAGATATAAGGCATAAGACCCCGGGGATGTTTCTCCGGGGATTTTTCTTAGCCGTGGAACTTTTGGTAAATGGAAATGACGAGAGCGGCGATGGCTGTGGCCATCAGAGGACCCACAGGCATACCCCCGAACAAAACAATGCCTACGACGCTCCCTATCACAACGCAAATCAGCAGAGAAGGATACATCTGCAATAACTCAAGGCCTTTCGCGTTGATGATGGTCGCCACGACGCCGGCGAGAATCGTGATAATCCCGAGTGGACTGAAAATGCTCTTCATCATGTCGCGTGCTTCAATTTTACCGCTTGCAAGTGGGACGAGAATGGACACCATCAGAAACAAAAGACCCAGTTCTAGACTTCTGCGTTCCACCATCGGGAAAAAGCGTCCTATGCTGAGCATGCGCATGACAAGGAGTAAACTGGCAGCTACCGAAATGATACTGACCCTGCCCACCACGCCTACGATGATAAAAATAATGAGGAGAATATCGGGGGTTAGCAATGGCTTGTGCCTCCCAACCACTTGTCCTCACTATTGATATTCATCGGTGACGAGGCTCATGAACATTACGTCCGGGCCTTGTGTCGAGACGGCAGCGTAGGTCGCTTCACGGGAGTTGGACCCTTGTCAGATGTTCCCTTCTCAGGATGGACAAACAGCACAGCCAGAACCCCGCACACCGCAGCTAAGCATGCGACAGAGATAAACATGACGGGTGTTGAGATGCTCAACAACCAGGTGAACACGGGTGGGCCAAATGCCACACCGAGAAACCGAACACTACCGTAGAAACTTGTCACCACACCTCTGTTTTCCTGCTTGACTGCGGAGGTAATCAGCATGTTCAAACACGGAAGCACAAGTCCAGTGCCGATGGCGCTTACGGACATCAATCCGACCAGCAACCAGGCATTCTTGGTCGACCAAGTCGCCGTTAGGACACTGGCGGCAAGTACAACAAATCCGCTGACCAGCAACCACTTCATGAGGATCTTTTTCTTCTTGATGAGTGCGCCTGTAATATACGATGTCGTGCTTAGTACCAATAGTGGAATCGCCAGTACCAGTCCTTTGAGCACACCGTCCATTTTGTATTTCGATTCGAGTAAATCGGACAAGTAAAACAATACTCCAAACAATGTAAACAGTGCTGTTGCACCACAGAGATAGGCGACGCTCAGCCAACGTCCCTCTCGTTTGGCCACAGAGGCTAATGATTTCAAATACTCTGTGACAGATTGAGTCTTCGCTTCACTCTTGTTATTTTCCGGGACCAACCACCAGACCGCTGCGGCCAACGGAACACACAATACTGGAAAGATAAAGAAGACAGCGAACCAGGCAATGAGGGCCACGGCTGCACCCAAGATGGGACTGATGACTTTGCCGAACGCGTTCCCGGCTTCGTTGACACCCAGCGCTTTGCTTCGCATTTCCCCTTGAAATAAGTCACCCAAAAACGCCATGGCGATGGGAGCAGTACCGGATGCGCCAATACCTTGAATGACACGTCCGACTAAGACCAGGGTATAAGGCTTTGCGACCCACCACGATGCGAAACCGGCAACGAGACCACCAATACCAAACAGGAGCATCGACGGAACGATGACCCACTTCCGACCGATTCTATCCGACAAAAACCCGGCAAAAGGAATGACGATGCCAGCAGGGACGGAAAACATGGTGATCAATAAACTCACTTGAAGTTTCGTCGCGTGCATCTTGGATTGCATCTCCGGCATACCCGGAATGAGGATGGAATTGCCGAGAACCATGAGCAACGGAACCAGACTCAGAATGATGACAAGCAACCAGGGTGAACGCTGTTTCACTAGCGAAAGCCTCCTTGTTATCAGGTATGCTTCGCACAAAATAAGCACAAACGGTGAGGTCAGTGTGCCACTGTTGCTTAAAATTAATCCTGGATGTGCAGAAGGCTTTGAACATCGAAGAGCGAAGATGTATACTGATGGCGGCTTACATACCAGTTTATTAAAGGTGGTTTTCAAATTATGGCAATCAGTCAGAGCAACGCTCCAGCTATATCAGACTCAGATAAGGAAAATCTGGACGTCCTGACGAGCACACAAGCAATCATCCTCGAGGCACTGACTCGCCTCGGTTATGACTCGGCAATGTATGAGCTGTTGAAGGAACCATTACGCGTACTAACGGTGAGGTTTCCTGTACGCATGGACGATGGCTCGGTCCAGGTATTCACTGGATATCGCGCCCAACACAACGATGCAGTAGGCCCGACCAAAGGTGGCATTCGACTCCATCCGGACGTGACGGAGGACGAGATTCGGGCACTCTCCATTTGGATGTCCATCAAGTGCGGTATCGCGAATCTGCCATACGGTGGAGGTAAGGGAGGAATTGTCTGCGATCCGCGGACCATGTCCTTCTCAGAAATTGAACGGTTGAGTCGAGCATATGTGCGTGCCATCAGCCAAATCGTCGGTCCCACGAAGGACATTCCGGCGCCGGACGTGTTCAGTAACTCGCAAAATATGGCCTGGATGATGGATGAATACTCACATATCCGCGAATTTGATTCGCCTGGATTTATTACTGGAAAGCCGATTGTACTCGGCGGTAGCAAAGGGCGGGAAAGCGCGACTGCCCGAGGCGTTGCAATATGTATTGAAGAAGCGGCCAAGGTCAAAAACATCTCGCTCCAAGGCGCTCGGGTGATTATACAGGGGTTCGGCAATGCAGGGAGCTATTTAGCGAAGTTCATGTACGACTCGGGTGCGAAAGTGGTTGGTATCTCGGATGCATACGGAGCGTTATATGACAGCAACGGACTGAACATCCCGGAATTGCTGGAACAGCGGGACTCATTTGGTACAGTGACCAAGCTATTTGAGGACACGATAACCAACAAGGAATTATTAGAGCAGGATTGCGACATCCTCGTTCCGGCAGCGATTGAAAATCAGATTACCAAAGATAACGCCGCAAATGTGAAGGCGAGCGTGATTGTGGAGGCAGCCAATGGTCCCACCACTACAGCCGCCACCAAAATTCTCACGGACAAAGGCGTACTCATTGTCCCTGATGTTCTGGGAAATTCGGGTGGAGTAATTGTTTCCTACTTTGAATGGGTTCAAAACAATCAAGGGTATTATTGGTCGGAAGAGGAAATCGACAAAGAGCTGGTCGATTTGATGCAGAAAAGCTTCCACACGGTATACGAAGCCGCTCGCAAATACGGTGTAGACATGCGACTTGCGGCGTACATGGTGGGAGTTCGCCGTATGGCTGAGTCGGCAAGATGGCGTGGATGGGTCTGAGATTTTCTCATCTATGCAGGAAATTCTAGACCTCTGACGAATCAATTAGCGGGTGCTGGAAAGTTTATCTTTTCACAGCACCGACGATACTGTTATGGATTTATCACGAATTAGGGGGTACAAAATAAATGCGGTCGGAGACACTAACGTCTGAGGGAGTGAGAGACAACATGGTCTTGCCCAACCAGCGCGTGAAGGTCCATATTCGGTGCCGCAAATGTGGTGAGACGTTCATTCTTCGTGGTGTACGTGACCCACGCGGCCACATTGAAACCGGATTTAAGCGTTGTCTTTGCGACAATGAAGAGGATTTCGACATTGAACCATTGAACTAATCTAAAGTAAGTTGCAATATGCCTGTCCAATTTGGACAGGCATATTTCTTTTTGTCTAAGGAACAATACTCCATGTCGTGACTTTGAATCCGGTGGGAGGAGTTACGTTCCGATGCGTAGACAAAAGTTTGTGCGAGTTGTCGCGAGCATTGTGTTGACCTTGTCTTTCATCTCTCCGTTGTTATCCAGCAATCAAGTGCTCCCTGTTGCCGATGCTTTTACCGCACGCAATTTGATGTACGGTAGCCAGGGTTACGACGTGTACGAGTTACAAAATCGTTTGCACTTTATTGGATATTATCACGGGAAAATTGACGGAGTTTTTGGATGGAACACGTACTGGTCTGTGCGCAATTTTCAATTCCAGTTTGGCCTTCCAGTGACTGGATTCGTTAACCTGAAGACGAAACAGAAACTGGTTGCTGCATCGGCGGGATGGCGCTATACACCCGCTGCCCAGTCGGGAGGGAACAGTCAGTCTTTCTCCTCGTCGACTACGCCGATTCCGACAGCAATCGGCTTGAGTCAATCAGACCTACAACTCATGCAACACGTCGTGTACGGTGAAGCGCGAGGCGAGCCGTTTGAAGGGCAAGTCGCGATTGCCGCGGTCATATTGAACCGCCTGCGCGATCCGAGGTTTCCACACGCTATCCCTGCCATCGTCTACCAACCGGGTGCATTTACCTGTGTCGCCGATGGACAAGTCAACTTGCAACCCGATGCGGAGGCAATGCGAGCCGTAATCGATGCGGTGAATGGCTGGGATCCGTCGCACGGAGCCGTGTACTACTTCAACCCTGCAACAGCCACAAGCGCTTGGATTTGGTCGCGACCGCAAATTATAAAGATTGGGAAACACATCTTCTGTAGGTAGCGAGGGGGCTGAAAAAGTGCTGCACAGGACGACGTGGTTCGCCATTCCCATTCTCGGATTGGTGCTCATTGGCAGTGGCGTTGGCTGGTGGGGGTATAATCAATACCAACAGCGACAAGCGTTAGCGCTACAAAACGAAAACCAGTATAACTCGAATTTTCACGCACTTGCGAATAACATCGACTGGCTGCAAAAGGAACTTGGGAAATCCATGATCAGCGGCGACAGTACCGCGTTCCAGGCACATTTGCGGAATGTCTGGCGGCTGGGGTACGCGGCCGAAACAGAAGTCGGAAAGTTGCCGTTTGACTTGATGCCGATGCACAATACGCAAAAGTTCTTGTCTGTTGTGAGTCATCAGACAGACACCTGGATGGATACAGGCGCGAGTCCGACGCGCGCTGATGTTCATGACAAACTTCAACAAATGTATTCACAAGCCGGAAACATTTCTCAGAGTCTGGCCCGTATCCAAGGACAGGTGTTGAACAATCAGGTTCGTTGGCAGGCTGTGAATGAGGCGCTGCTGAAGAACCAACGTGACAATCAGGTCGTGGACGGATTTCGGCGCATGGACACAGCGACGACTGCGTTCGTCGAATCCCAAGACTCTCCTTCGTCGTTGCAGCGTGGTAAGTCCTTCGCTATGGAGAAACAGCCGACCGTATCGCAAGCAGCAGCGATTCAGGCTGTCAGAAGTATGCTGAATCTGACGAACACCACGCAGTTAAAGTCGCAAAAGACGCAATCCGGTGCCTATCGACCGGAATACATTATCACTGGCTCTACCCCGAGTGGAGCCTTGACGGCCACGGTGAGCGAGGATGGGGGGCACGTGCTGTCCTTCAACATTCGCCATATGCCGAAAACAGGCGACTACGATTTTGCGGATGCTCAAAACAAAGCACATCAATGGTTGGCCGTGCATGGGTTTCCGGCGGTCCAGTTGATCCAGTCAAATCAGTTTGACGGCATCGGCTACTTCGTGTACGCGCCAGAGCGGCCGGATAAATCGTTGGTAATCAGTCAGGGCATCGCCATGAAAGTCGCGCTCGATACAGGAAGTATCGTGGGGTACGATGCGAACAACTACTATTACTATCCAGTGACCAACGTTCCACCGCGAAAGTATTCGACCGCTGCACTCCGTGCAAAACTCAATCCGAATTTCGAAGTTGGGATGGAGCGACAGGTAATTGTGCTGGATGAGCACCAACATTATCAACCGGCGGTTGCATTCTACGGTACGGAGAACCATGAGACGTACTGTGTGTACATGAATGCGAATACTGGAAAAGAGCTATCCATTGAACAATTGACTTAGTACGTGGTGTTCTGACCGACCCTTCCTCCTTTTTTCCCTTCCTTTATAATGGGCTCAGAGCTTTAGGGGGTAAGGGACGGTGACAACCATTCGGCTTAGACAATCTCTGCAAGTCAGATCATCCGGGTATGGACGGTGCGTGGTGCACCGTCCACCTGGGGCAGTCACTCGTTAACAGCGCCGGGAATTTGTCCGTGTGGCTGCAATTTTGCCGGTTCGATTGGACTACAACAGCGACGGCGTTCCCAAACACGCGGAAGTGTTGACATCAGTGGCAGCGGAATCGCCCTGTACCTGCCACGCCAAGTGATCTTGCTTCAGGGTCTCATGGTCGAGAAGAAGTTTACACTTCCACAGGGGGACTTCCCAGTGGATAAGTCTGTTGTCATTCGAGTGTCCGAAAGAAATGAAAAGGGAATTGCTGTGGGGCCATTTCAGGTTGTGAATATGAAAGAATCTGTTCGTCAGCGCGTCATCCAGTATACGTTTTCGAGACAGAGAGCGTTGATGTAAGCGTTGCATGTGGTCGAGAAACCACCTCTGAGGGTAGGACATGTTGGGGATTGTCTTTGCATACCCTATGGCAGAGGTGGTTTTGCTATGTCTCGTCAAGGTGTTCAGGAGTCTCAGGAAGCAGTGAAAGAGCAGTTGTGGCGGCAACTGGTTAGCAAAGTGGACGATGTGCTGTTGCCGGTCGCTGGGGCTCTACTGTGTATGTTGGTCGTCGTTCAATTGGTTACGGCCATTCCGACGGTGCGGAAGCAAGTGGATGCTGTGGCAGGTCGATTTGTGGCGGTGCCACAAGACGTGGTGCCTGCCAGTGTGAACAGCGAACAGGCCACGCTTTCGCTGTTGGCAGCTCCTGAGGGTGATCATAGCCAGGTCAAGGTACAGGTCAACGGTCAAACGGTGGGAAGTATGGCATCTTCGCAACTGGAAATCACCGTGCGTGAAAATAGCGTCATCACCATTGTGAACGCAGGGAACAGTACTGTGTTTATCTCTGTGGATCACGACAATGCAAACCTTCTGACTCCCGCGCCCGGTCAAACGATTGAGGTGGACGGAGGCACTACGGGCCAACTGCCACCCACCGAGTTCTTGCATTAGGCGTTCTTGCAGTGCCCTAATCGCTATGCTACTATTAAACTGCAAATCGCGTTGCAACGCCGCTTTCCCGCTGGTTCTTCTGTTGTTCTTTGGTTGCAAACACTTGTTTCGAAAGCGGGCAGGATGCCTGCTTTTTATTTTTAGAACGAGCTATGTACTTGGCTGGAGGGCCCACATGTCACACATCAACATTGCCATTGACGGACCCGCCGGTGCCGGGAAAAGCACAGTTGCAAAGGAAGTGGCTCGCCAACTCGGATTTCTGTACGTCGATACGGGCGCGATGTATCGAGGAGTCGCTTGGTTAGCCTTGAACTACGGGGTATCGTCAGAAGACGAAGAATCTCTGGTACAACTGTTGGAAAAACACCCGCTGTGTTTCGAACGCAACGGTCAGGGTGGATTGGACATTTACCACAACAATATCTGCATCAATGCGGAACTGCGCAAACCGGATGTATCCGGTTTGGTGTCGCGATTGTCCGTTTATCCACGTGTACGCGCAATTTTAACGCGGTGGCAACAAGAATTTGCACGTAATCATTCTGTTGTGATGGATGGTCGAGATATCGGAACCGTGGTGTTGCCAAATGCGGATGTGAAAGTCTTTTTGACCGCATCACTCGAGGAACGCACGCGCCGCCGGGCTGAAGAGTTTCAGACCAAAGGCTTTGACGTGTCTGTCGATGAGTTGAGGAGTTCCATCGAAGAGCGGGATCGCCGCGACTCGTCTCGCAGCGTTGCGCCGTTGAAACCGGCCGCTGACGCTCACTGCATCGATTCCACTGGGAAACCCGTACAGCAAGTGGTTGAAGAAATTCTGGCGCTTGTGGAGCGGATTCGTAGATGATAGTCGTACGCGACCGATACCGCTCTCCCTTCTATCGCGTTGCACGTTCCATTGTTTGGTTATATTTCCGGCTTGCGTATCGCTTTCGCATTGTGAACCAGCATTACGTACCGAAGACGGGGCCGGTTGTACTCGGGAGTAATCATATACATAATCTAGATCCCTTGACGATTGGCCTGGGGACACCTCGTTTTGTTCATTTCATGGCGAAGCATGAACTGTTCAAGTACCGGTGGTTTGCTGCGCTCCTACGATACCTTGGTGCGTTTCCGGTTCGGCGAGGCGCAGGGGATAGACAGGCAATCCGCCATGCGCTGGCGATTCCTGAGCATAATGGCTGTCTTCTCGTGTTTCCCGAAGGACATCGGTCCAAAACTGGAAAGCTTCAACGAGGATTGCCTGGGGTTGCGTTTATCGCGCGCAAGACACAATGTCCAATTGTTCCTGTCGCAGTGATAGGACAGTACAAATTCAGAGGCAAACTCACACTACGGTTTGGTGAACCATTCGTTCCGACTCCAGAAGACACCAATGACACCATTCTGGAGCAGCTGATGAAACGAATTCAACAGTTGTTGGACGAGGGCCATCCTTCATGAGTGTACAGTTGGTCATCCAAGATGCAGTGGTTGTATGTGCATTCGCTGCGGCGATTTATTTGTACAACGCCATATTGGTGCGAAAGCTCGGCGAAAAAATGGACACCATGAAAGTACGAAGGATCTCCAGGCGTTTTCAGTTTGGAGCGATTGCCCTGACCGTCTTCCTGATGCTGGCCGGTTTGGCGTACCAGTTGGGAATGGTCCAAGGATTAGCGGCATATGCGTTGGTGGGAACTGTTGGTGTCGCTATGGTGATTTGCTTACAAGTCTTCAAACGCCTCATGCGATGAGGAGGCTGTGTCCGCTTCGCGTTGGTCTGAAGGCTGGTGATAAATTTTTGCAGTATATGAGGAGGGCGCTAGCATGTCAGAGGATGTGCAAAAAATGTTGAACACTGCCGATTTATCTGTCGGTGATATTGTAGAAGGGACCGTCACTGGCGTCGAGGATAAGAGAGTTTTGGTGGATATCGGCCACAAGTTCACCGGAGTGATTCCGATTCGCGAATTGTCGCCGTTGCGCATTGAGCATCCGAGCGACGTCGTGTCCGTCGGCCAAAAGGTCGAAGTTTTCATCCAGAAAATCGATGACGAAGGGGAAGCCGTAATTTTGTCTCGGCGTGCAGCAGGTGCTGCGAAGGCATGGGCAGAGCTGCAAGAAAAGTTCGAGCAGAACGCTGCGTTTGACGTGACTGTCCACGACGTCGTGAAAGGCGGCTTGGTCACGGATGTAGGTGTGCGCGGATTTATTCCCGCATCGCTAGTGGATCGTCAGTTCGTAGAGGACCTGAACGAGTACAAGGGGAAGACCATCCGCGTCCGTGTTGTCGAAATTGACCCAGAGAACAATAAACTGATTTTGTCTCGCAAGGCTGTTCTGGACGAAGAACATGAGCAAGAAGTGAAGCAAAAGATTGCTGCCCTGCAGCCGGGTACCACGGTGGAAGGCACCGTTCAGCGGCTGACAAGCTTCGGAGCCTTTGTCGATGTCGGCGGTGTTGACGGTCTCGTTCACATTTCCGAGTTGGCTTGGCACCACGTAACTGACCCCGCTGAAGTAGTCAAGCCTGGAGACAAGGTAATGGTACGGGTTCTGGCGGTGGATCCGGAAGCCGGACGCATCTCCCTGTCTATGAAAGACGCTTCTCCGAGCCCGTGGGAACAGTACGCACACGAGTTCCAAGCAGGGGACATCGTCTCTGGAAAGGTTGTGCGGCTGGTGGACTTCGGTGCGTTTGTCGAACTGCGTCCGGGTCTCGAAGGCCTAGTGCACGTATCCCAGATTTCTCATCAACATGTGGCAACACCGTCTGATGTCTTGGAAGAGGGGCAGGAAGTGCGTGTAAAGATTCTGTCTGTGGAACCAGAGCGGAAACGGATTTCCCTCTCTATTAAGGATACGGTGGAAGCGCCACGGCAGAGAGAGCGTGAACCGCAACGCTACAACGCGTCTCACGATGACGTGTCGGGCACGGGTGCGACACTCGGAGATCTGTTCCGGGACTTGTTCAAGAAGTAAAGATGTTAAAACATCAGTAGAAGCAAAGGCACGCTGCGAACCTGTAGCGTGTCTTTGTGCATTTCGGAATGAATGTTCCTTGGCGTGGGTGGGCACCTTGAGACATGAGGCGAAATCCATGGAATCGATGTATTTATCGCTAGTCTGTTGTGTGTTGACCCTATGTGCTCCCGCCGGAACGCAAGACGATTCATCTCAGCCGGATGCCTTACGGCTGGCAAGCTTCGTGTACGCCGTGAGTCTCGTGACATATTTTGTTCGCCCGGACCTCGGATTGCGTCCGGTTTCGGTCACATTCGCATGCGCGTTGTTTGCCATCCCGTTTTTACCTCACCCCTCTGCCATCCGTAGTGTGCAGACGCTGGGCGCCAGCTTTGTGATTGCAATGGTCACCGCGAAGTTCGTCGCTCTGTTCCCGTTTCACCAGTGGCACCAGATACCGACCAGTCTATTGGTAGGTGGGCTATGGTTGGTTCTCGGTTCGGTGTTTGCGGGAGGCGTTCATTTTGCTCGATCTGCGGCGGCCTCGGCGTACATATGGCTGTACCTGGTGTCATCCAGCTCTCACGAACCAGCGTTGTTCTCTTCTTTCTTCATCCCACTTGCCGACTTTCAACCCTGGATATGTAATGTGTTTTGGGTCGCAGTGTTCAGTTGGCGATTGGCAAATTACACCGTTTCCTCCGTTAGAAAACTGTGGAATACACGGTATAAGCCTGTCATTTGACGACATGTGACACGATGAGACATAATGAAGGAATGGTGTGACCAGGTCTCACGCCGCGCACGAAGCCTTTTTCAATAAACGGTGCCGTTTGGCATTGCTCAGATATACACAACACCGAAAATGACAAAGTAGAGGTGTCTTCATTGCCGAAAATCTATAAAGTACAGCCGGGTTCGCTGGCCGAGGAGCTGGAACTGGAACCCGGTGATGAGTTGTTAAAGATCAATGGACAAACCATCCGCGACATCGTAGATCTTCAGTTTGCGCTCGCTACAGAAGAAATCGAACTGGAAGTCAAGAAATCTAACGGCGAGGTATGGGTTATCGAGGTTGAAAAGGGATACGATGAGGGTCTTGGCGTAGAATGGGAAAACCCGACTGTGGACCGCGTCCATTTATGTCACAATAAGTGTGTCTTCTGTTTCGTCGACCAGATCCCGTCGAATATGAGACAAACGTTAAATGTGCGAGACGACGATTACCGACTGTCGTTTTTGCATGGGAACTTCGTTACGCTAACGAATGTCAAGGATGAAGAATTGCAGCGCATCGTCGACCTAAAAATGTCGCCGCTCAACGTATCTGTGCACACCACCAACCCAGAGTTGCGCGTGCGAATGCTGGCTAATAAAAGGTCTGGTGAGATCCTGCGACAAATCGACTTCTTAGCGAAGGGCGGCATCGAAATGAACACCCAGGTTGTCCTAGTACCCGGGTGGAACGATGGCGACGAATTAGACAGAACCATTCAGGACCTGGTGAAATTTTATCCGTCGGTGCGGACACTGTCTGTCGTGCCTGTAGGTTTGACGAAACATCGACGCGGATTGCACAAGCTGAGACCATGTACGTTGGAGGAAGCGGAGCGCGTCATCAACCAGGTGGCGTATTGGCAAGAGCGTTTTCGGGCGCAACTTGGTGTCTCGTTTGTTCATGCGGCCGACGAGTTTTACGTGATTGCGGACAAAGATGTTCCGCCGGGAGACCACTATGATGAATTCGCACAGACGGAAAACGGGGTCGGTGTCATCCGCATCTTCCTTGATGAGTTAGATGAAATCTGGCCACGCGTGCCGAAGCGAATTGTCGGTTCACGTCGGAATGTGGGGATTGTCACCAGCGTATCCGCTCGTAAGACGATTGAACAGTCGATTCAACGGCTCGGTCACATTCCAGGGCTGGAGACGCACGTGTTTTCAATTGTAAACGATTTTTATGGACATAATGTGACTGTCGCTGGCCTCATTACCGGCACAGACATCGTTGCGCAATTGCAGGATAAAGTAGCGGGGCTGGACACTTTGTTGTTGCCAGATATCATGCTCAAGGACGATGCTGATGTTTTCCTCGATGACTGGACGGTGGATCGAGTTCGAGATGCGCTGCAGATTCCAGTGACTGTGGTACCGGCGACAGGCATGGGATTAATGTACGGCGTCCTCGGCCATACCCAATCGCTACCGCCGCGGCGCCGCTATGAAGCCACATTGCGAGTGCTGGAAAATCCGGAAGACGTTTCGACTGCGACGCTGTAATGCACAGTTTCAGGGGGGTGCCAAAGGTTGCCCCCGATTTTCCATGACGAATACGTATGGATAGGAATGGTAGATGTCTATGGCCTTACCAGTGGTTGCGATTGTCGGACGTGCGAACGTGGGCAAATCCACGTTATTCAACCGAATTGTTGGGGAACGTATTTCTATTGTAGAAAACGTGCCAGGTGTCACGCGGGATAGGATCTATGCGAAGGCAGACTGGAACGGGAAGGACTTTCACCTAATTGACACGGGTGGCATTGAGCTGGACGAACAGGATGAAGTGGCCAACTTGATACGGGTACAGGCGGAGGTTGCGATTGACGAGGCGGAAGTTATTGTCTTTCTCGTGGATGGACAGGATGGGCTCACTGGGGCGGATCGAGACGTTGCTGAACTATTGCGCAAGTCGGGCAAGCCAGTGGTCCTTGGTGTTAACAAATTGGATCATCCGAAGCATCACGAGGCAGCCTATGAGTTTTACGAACTTGGGTTTGGTGATCCCATTGCTGTTTCTGCCGAACATGGCTCGGGTACAGGCGACTTGCTGGATGAGGTGGTTCGCAGGTTACCTGCGGGTGAAGATCCCGAGTACAGTGACGATGTGATTCGCGTCGCTCTCATCGGACGGCCGAATGTTGGAAAATCCTCGCTGATAAACGCACTGGTGGGAGGAAACCGCGTCATGGTCAGCGAAGTTGCTGGTACAACCCGTGACGCGATTGACACTCCGTTGGAAGTGAACGGCCAACGTTATGTGTTGATTGATACCGCTGGAATGCGCCGTAAAGGGAAAGTTTATGAACGCGTCGAGAAATACAGTGTGTTGCGGGCGTTGCGGGCGATTGAGCGGTCCGACGTGGCCTTTGTCGTGTTGGATGGTCACGAGGGCATTGCCGAGCAGGACAAGCGGGTCGCCGGGTACGCTCTGGAGGCGGGCAGGGCTGTCGCGTTCCTCGTCAACAAATGGGACATCGTCGACAAGGATGACAAGACAGCGCACCAGTTCGAGCATCAGATTCGCAACGAATTTCAATTCATGCGTTGGGCGCCTATCCTGTTTGTGTCGGCCAAGACGAAGCAGAGAGTACATAGAATTTTGCCGCTCGCAAAGGAGATTGCGGAAAATCATGCCATGCGCATTGCCACGTCGACGCTGAACAGCGTGTTGCAGGAAGCCATGGCGTCTGTGACCCCGCCATCGGACCGGGGGAGAAGGTTGCGAATCTATTATGCAACGCAAATTGGGGTAAGGCCGCCCACCATTGCGTTTTTCGTAAACGACAGTCAGTTGATGCACTTTTCCTACCAACGGTACCTGGAAAATCAACTCCGCCAAGCGTTTGGCTTCGAGGGTACTCCGCTCAAGCTGACCATCCGAAACCGTTCCTGACCGCTGCCATGGGCTAGGTAGAGTGTCGTATAGGGGGAGCCATCGTGTTGATTGTATGCGTACTTCTTGCGTATTTAATAGGATCCATCTCGCCAAGTACGTTGTTCGGCAAGTGGATAGCGCACATTGACATTCGCGAGCACGGAAGCGGGAATGCAGGTGCGACCAACACGTTGCGGGTGCTGGGACCGCGTGTGGCTGTACTTGTTCTGTTGTTGGATATTTTAAAAGGCATGCTGGCGATTGCCATCGCCTGGAATGTAGGACACGGCGGCCCGTGGACGACGTACCTCTCGGGCTTGGCCGTGATTGCCGGACACAACTGGCCGGTCTTCTTTGGTTTTCGTGGGGGAAAAGGCGTTGCAACAACGATTGGCGTGCTGCTCTTGACAATGCCAATACCGGCGTTGTTAGCTGGTTTGATTGCGATTGCGCTTGTCGTTGTGACGCGCATTGTTTCCGTAGGCGCGTTGACATTTGCGGTGCTTACGCCAGTATTCCTGGCGCTCTTGGAATCCAACCGCACTGGTGCTCTGCTGTTTTCCGCTGTGGTTGCTGTGATGTCTATTTATCGCCATAGGAAGAATATTGAACGTCTGTTGAAAGGCCAAGAGAACCGCATTTTTTCGAAGCGTTTTTAGGGACGATTGAACTCGGAGGTGCTTATGAAGGCAGTTGTATTGGGCGCAGGCAGTTGGGGAACGGCGTTGGCTACCGTGCTTTGTGACAATGGACATGACACCGTGTTGTGGGCTAAGCGTCAGGCCCTGTGTGACGAAATCAACGTCCGACATACCAACGAGAAGTACTTGCCAGGCGCCAAGCTCCCAAAAGCCCTCTGTGCGAGCAGTGACTTGACGGAAGCGTTAGCCGGGCGCGACATCGTGATCTTTGCTGTACCATCCGCAGCGATGGTAGATGTCGTGTCTGCCGTAAGTCCCCTGCTTCCAAACGACGGAGTGATTGCTCACGCTGTAAAGGGGTTTGATGTTAAGACCGGACGCCGTATGAGCGAAGTACTTCTCGCGGCGTATCCTGACCTGGACCGCCGACTGGCTGTCATTACGGGACCCAGCCACGCCGAAGAGGTGGTGGCACAGATGCCGACGACCATTGTGGTTGCGGCTTACGAACGGGATACGGCTGAATTGTTGCAGGACGCGCTCATGAACTCGTACTTTCGTGTGTATACCAATCCTGATGTGGTAGGGGCTGAACTGGGCGGATCGCTCAAAAACATCATCGCGCTTGGCGTGGGAATGGCGGATGGACTCGGCTTTGGAGACAACGCAAAAGCGGCGTTGATGACTCGCGGACTTGCGGAAATCGCACGACTTGGTATGAAGATGGGTGCATCACCGCTGACATTTGCCGGGCTCTCCGGTGTAGGAGACTTGATTGTCACTTGTACAAGTCGCCACAGCAGAAACTTTCGCGCAGGCCGATTACTTGGCCAGGGACTGTCTCTCGATGAGGCGTTGCACAAGGTGGGAATGGTTGTCGAAGGTGTGAGAACGGTTCAAGCCACTGTCGAGCTTGCGGCCCAACATCAGGTGGAGATGCCGATTGCGCGCGCACTGTTCGATGTTCTATTTGCCGGAAAGCGCCCGCAGGAGGCGGTTGAAGAACTGATGGGGCGAGAGCGCGGACATGAAATGGAAGAAGTCGCGCGTGAGGCGCTACCTCCCAAGTGGATCTGATGCATCTCCCATGCGCTTGAGATAGCCTTGGCAAAATCACTGGTATGTCATTCCTCCATTTGGTACACTGATACCAACGGGTGGGTTCAGGTCATCCGGAAGCGGGTAGGTGGGGTGCATGCCCCGCTTCTCTGTATGGACGTGTAACCCTTTTCGGATCACCACTTTAATACATACCTGTTGCACGGGAGGATCTTTATGAGCCACGTACCAGCCAATCTCAAGTATTCCAAGGAGCATGAATGGGTCAAAGTCGAAGGTCAACAAGCGCGCATCGGGATTACAGACTTTGCGCAAGATGAACTCGGCGACATCGTCTTTGTGGAACTGCCTGAAGTGGGTAGCGAAGTAAAGGTGAACGAAACGTTTGGCACCGTAGAATCTGTAAAAACCGTTTCAGACTTGTTCGCACCCGTGTCCGGGAAGGTGGTCGCTATCAATCAATCCCTCACCGACGCACCCGAACTTGTGAATTCTAACCCGTACGAAGACGGGTGGATGATTGTCGTAGAAATGTCCAATCCAGCCGAATTGGATGACCTTCTCGACGCCGCTGGGTATGAGGCGCATATCGCAGATTAAGTGTGAAAAGTCTTGCTGTGAACGGCCCTTTGGGGCCGTTTTTTCATGCTGTCACCAAGGGGGTTCAAATTCTCGTGTCTCTCGTTCTATCGGTTTTCAGCGGACAATATACATAAGGGTGTCTAGGACGGTGATACCTCTCCAGCATATCGCGGCCCCCTACGCATATACATGTATCGTCCTACTTTCTTTGGACAGTTTCGGGGGATTGTCAGTGGCTCGGGGAGGATGTACGGGCGAAGCAATCTACGCCGGTCATATTGAAGGCCAGGTGCCCGCGAATCCTGGCATAGGGGTGTATGCCTGATACGGTGCACCCGACAAGGCCAGCGGCTGGACACCGTGTTGGCACGCGAAGCGAGGGGGAGAAAGCGTGGAAAAGTTCGACGTATTCAAAGACATTGCTGAGCGGACCGGGGGCGACATCTATCTCGGCGTAGTCGGCCCCGTGCGCACTGGCAAGTCTACCTTTATCAAAAAGTTTATGGAACTCATTGTTCTGCCCAACATCAAAGACGAGTCGGACCGGGTTCGTGCGACGGACGAATTACCCCAGAGTGCAGCCGGCCGTACGATTATGACGACAGAGCCAAAGTTCATCCCCAACCAGGCGGTGGAAGTCTCTGTGGCTGAAGGCCTGGACGTCAACGTTCGCGTGGTCGACTGTGTCGGATACGCGGTAGACGGTGCGCGCGGGTACGAGGACGAGAGTGGTCCAAGGATGGTGACCACGCCCTGGTTTGACGATCCAATACCGTTCCAAGAGGCCGCAGAAATTGGTACCCGTAAAGTCATTGCCGACCACTCCACGCTGGGCGTGGTTGTTACGACCGACGGAAGCATCGCGGAAATCCCCCGGGAGGGATATGTTGAAGCGGAAGAACGCGTGGTTCAGGAACTGAAGGAACTTGGAAAACCGTTTGTCATCATTGTGAATTCTGTTCACCCGGAGCATGAACGCGCACAGTATCTCCGCAGTGAACTCGCGGAAAAATACGACGTACCAGTGATTTGCTTGTCCTGCGCAACGCTCACAGTGCACGAAATTCATTCGGTGATGCGTGAAGCACTGTACGAGTTCCCGGTCAAGGAAGTTAATGTGAACTTGCCGAACTGGGTTATGGTGCTCGACGAGGACCACTGGCTGCGCCAGCAGTTCCAAGACTCCGTGCAGGAGACCATCCAGGACATTCGGCGCATCCGCGACATCGACCGAGTGGTTGCGAATTTTTCGACTTATGAGTTTGTATCGTACGCAGGTCTCTCGCATATGGACATGGGCCATGGCGTTGCGGTCATCGACCTGTCAGCCCCCGACGAACTGTATGACCGTGTACTCACCGAAGTGGTGGGTGTTCAGATTAAAGGCAGAGACCAACTTCTGCGGATGATGAAGGACTTTGTTTACGCTAAAAAAGAATACGACAAGGTTGCAGAGGCGTTGAAGATGGTCAAAATGACGGGGTATGGTATCGCCCCGCCGGCTTTAGAAGAAATGACGTTGGATGAACCGGAGCTGATTAAACAAGGCTCGAGGTTTGGCGTGCGATTGAAAGCGACGGCTCCTTCCATCCATATGATCCGAGTCGACGTGGAATCGGAATTTGCTCCCATTGTAGGTACGGAAAAGCAGTCTGAAGAACTCGTGCGCTACCTGATGCAGGACTTTGAACAAGACCCACTGAAGATCTGGGAGAGCGACATCTTCGGTAAGTCGCTGGCAGCCATTGTCCGCGAAGGGATTTCAGGAAAGTTGTCGATGATGCCCGAGAATGCGCAGTACAAGTTGAAGGAGACGTTGCAGCGGATCATCAACGAAGGCAGCGGCGGTCTGATTGCCATCATTCTATGATTGCACTGCAACACCATTAGTAGAACGCATAACTTTCATAGCGGCAATCCACGGAGGCTGAACTGCTGCCTCCGTGGTTTTTTGTAATCAGGAGGGGTTCCTATGTGCTGACGCGCAGCAGCGCGTCACATTCACGGATCATGTGTGCTCGGTAGTCCAGACGTCCGTGAAACCACGCCTGGAGTGAGAGTATTGTAGGTCACGTGTGTTTTTTTTGAAAGTGCTGATGTATAAAAGTGGAGAAAGCGGATTAAAACGTTACTAGTTTCAAAATCTCTGTGAGGTGTGAGATAGTGAATAAAACAGAATTGATTCAAGCGGTCACTGAAAAGACCGGCCTGACCAAAAAAGACGCCACGCTAGCCGTGGAGGGCGTATTTAACGCAATCTCTGAGGCCCTTGCGCGCGGCGAGAAGGTGCAACTGGTAGGCTTCGGAAACTTCGAGATTCGCGAGCGTGCGGCTCGAAAAGGACGTAACCCACAAACGGGCGAAATTATCGACATTGCGGCGAGTAAAATTCCTGCATTCAAGGCAGGAAAGGCGTTGCGTGAAGGGTTGCAGTGAGTGTTTTTGGGCGAGGAGGGCGCTTCGTCGTCCTCCTCCTCATGTTGTTTCCCACCAAATTGGATTGCACAGTCGAACGGAATTCGATATAATTACGTATGCACATAAGCGCCAGCGGGATGTGGCGCAGCCTGGTAGCGCGCTACCTTGGGGAGGTAGAGGTCCCGGGTTCAAATCCCGGCATTCCGACCAATGAACCAGCGTGTCAAGCGCTGGTTTTTCGTTTTTGTTAGAACGTGTAGTCAGAAAGGAGCCGTCCTTCATGTCAGATTCACCCGTATTAGGCGAGTATCTCGTGATTCGCGCACTCGAAAATGGCGTACAGGTCATCGGTTTGACCCGCGGTGCGGAAACTCGGTTTCATCACGCAGAGAAATTGGATAAAGATGAGCTCATGATTTTTCAGTTCACAGAATACACTTCGGCCATGAAAATTCGCGGAAAGGTGCAGTTGTTGACGAAACATGGTATTGTCAATACAGCCGAAGCTGTAATTCCCAACGATTCCAGCAAGGGATGACGGTCCGGTAAATGCCTTTCTGAGCCGTGTGGTATAATAAAGACGAGTAGTACATGACGTAGGAGTTGAAGCCCGCGTGGTCCCGTTGGAGCTCGTGACGTTTGATGACTTAGATCAAAGAATACAACAGCATACCTATCACAACCAGCTTCACCGGGCAAACGTTGGGCCACACACCAGCCGTTTCCACTTTGAGGTGGCAAAGACCATTCTTCAGACGGCTCAGGTGTCCACGAGCGTTGGCATTGACGTGTTAGAGGCGTTGCTGCTGCTGCAACAAGGGTTGTCGTTGCATGACCGCGTGGAAGACGAGGTCGGGTTGCGGCGTCAGTTACACGTACTTGCTGGCGACTACTGTAGCGGACAATATTACCGTGTGCTGGCTGGTGTTGCAAATGAAGAATTGCTGATGGAACTGTGTCAGGCGGTCATGAAGGTCAACGAGGCGAAAATGACACTGTACAAGGTGTCCTCGAGCCCGACACCGAACGGATACATGGATCTCCTCGAGGTGATTGAAGGGGAACTGTTGCTCGCGCTCGCACGTCACTATTTTCGGGACAGCAGCGCCTGGGCACCGCAGATCAGATCTCTGGTTCGGGCACACATCGTCAAGAAAGAGATGGTTGCGCGCAAGGTTCCGAAATATTTCACATTGCGCCAGGCGTACGACTGGTTGACTGACGCGATGGACGGCATATTGCACATACAGGCGAACGCCGTGCTACAGCCTATCTCATCTTTTATCATGGATTATTTGCGGCCTACGCAAAAGTACATCGAAACGCAGGCCTATGCTGAGGGGAATCGCTGATGATGGTCAGCCATGAAACAAAAGCCGCACATGTTCATCGTGTGTTTTCGCGTATTGCGAAACGCTACGACTTGATGAACTCTGTTCTTAGCTTTTATCAACACAAGCTGTGGCGCCGCTTCGCCATGAAACACGTGCTGCTAGCGGAAGGTGGAAAGGCGCTCGATGTTGCTTGTGGTACCGGCGATTGGACACTGGCATTAGCCAAACGCACCGGTCCAACAGGGGAAGTCGTAGGCATTGATTTCTGCGAGGAAATGCTCGAAGTTGCTGAAAAAAAAGTCAAGCGACAGGGTCTTAGCGGACGTCCCATCAAACTGATGGCTGGAGACGCGATGGAGTTGCCATTTCGCGATTCTTCCTTCGACGTTGCCACCATTGGCTTTGCGTTGCGCAACGTCCCAGACATCCTCACGGTGTTGAAGGAAATGAATCGGGTGGTCAAGCCGGGCGGAAGAGTCGTATCTCTGGAGCTGTCCAAGCCCGAATTCCCGCCGTTTCGCGCCCTGTACTACCTGTACTTTAACCGTATCCTACCCCGCATTGGAGCTTTGGCCGTGAAGGAGAAGGAGCCATACGCGTGGTTGCCGGAGTCTCTCAGAAACTTCCCAGATAGGAAGGGGCTAGAGGCGCTGTTTCGTCAGGCCGGGTTGCGAGAGGTGAAAAGTTATCCGCTGACCGGAGGTATTGCTGCACTCCATGTGGGCACAAAGGTGGAGGACTAAACAGAATGGAGTTTCTTGACGTTTACCAGCGCTATAAACCGGAATTGGCGCAGGTAGAGGCCATCCTGGCGAATGCCGTTCAAAGCAAAAATGCCGCAGTAACGAAATCCTCGCTGCATTTATTGGAGGCCGGTGGAAAACGCATCCGGCCTTTATTCGCATTGGTATGCGGACAATACGGCGGACAGAACCGGGACAAGGTGTACACCTTGGCTGCGGCCATGGAGTTGGTACACATGGCATCGCTGGTCCACGACGATGTCATTGATGACGCTTCCATGCGCCGTGGACATCCCACAGTTCGGGCAGAATACGGGGATCGGCCGGCAATGTATGTCGGGGACTACCTGTTTGCCAAGGCAATTCAACTGCTCTGCACCGTTTCCTATACAGAAGTACATACACGTCTGTCGAACGCCATCGTCAAGATGGTGGAAGGCGAAATAGACCAGATAGAAGACTTCTACAACGTAGGACAGACGTTTCGGCGTTACTTTCGTAGAATTCAGCGGAAGACGGCACTGTTGCACGAAATGAGTTGCGCGCTCGGGGCGCTGGTTGGGGGCGCGGACAGGGCCGCTGTTCGGGCTATGGGACGTTTCGGGCGGTTTACGGGTATGGCATTCCAGATTATCGACGATGTCCTAGATTTCGTCGGGGACGAACGCATCGTGGGAAAGCGAGTCGGGGGAGATCTACGCCAAGGGAATCTCACCTTGCCAGTGCTCTACACCGTGAAGCGGACCGAATTTGGAGCGGAGGTCGAGTCGCTGATTCACAATCAGATGACAGAGGAAGCCGTGGAACGGGTTTTGGCTACCGTGCGCCAAACCGGTGCTATCGCGTACGCTCGCGAGGTTGCCGAGCGCTACATGAAGAAGGCTGTGCAGGCTATCTCGGGGATTCAGCATGCTCAGGTCTACGACGAATTGATGGTCATTGGTGAGTTCATCAACCAGCGGGCGTTCTGACCCGAAGCGCGAGTCCCCTGGTGGGACGACCTATCGAAGTTGAAGCAATGCCAAAGATTCTTTACAATAGCTTTCGGAATCTAGGACAAGCGTCGGACCCAGAGCGAAGACGACTTGAAATGAGGAGTGTGCTGACATAGTGGCTATCGAAAAGACGTTTGTCATGGTCAAACCCGACGGAGTCCAACGCGGATTAGTTGGGGAAATTGTGTCCCGGTTTGAGAAGAAGGGACTGAAGATTGTCGGTGCGAAATTGATGAACGTACCGCAAACGCTGGCTGAACAACACTACGCGGAACACAAAGAGCGTCCGTTCTTTAAAGACTTGGTGTCGTTCATTACGTCGTCTCCGGTTTTCGCGATGGTTCTCGAAGGTGAGAACGCGATTTCGGTTGCACGAACCCTGATGGGAAAGACCAACCCGGCAGAATCTGCGCCTGGCACCATCCGTGGAGACTACGGTCTCACCATCGGCATGAATATCATCCACGGCTCGGATTCTGCGGAAAGCGCAGCTCGCGAGATCTCCCTCTGGTTCAGCGAGGGTGTAGTTTCCTACGAGAAGGCCGTCGACGTTTGGCTTCAATAATTAGTACAAGTGTCCCTACCCCCGGACGTCCGGGGGTTTTTTATTTCCACTTTGGAATCGGATGACAATCCCTCCATTGATTTGATTCGCATTTCCCCCTGGTTTATTTACGGAACCACGAATGACGCGAACAATCCGGTCTGCGTTGCTCAACACGGCGTCTCGGCCTGCAGTGACACCGGAACCCATTTCCCGGAACGACACCCAGGAGAGGTGGCTGACATCTGGCTCAATCACAACAATGTTTGGTTCTTTGATGTCCTCTTCTACAGATTCTTGCAACAGGATGTCGTAGGAACGCGCCAGAATATGGACAAACGTTTTTGGATGCCAATGTTTCTGTAAGCTGTACAGGTTTACTGCGATAATCTTCTCGCATCCAGCTTGACGCAGTGTCTCCACGGGCACGTAGTGACGAAACGCACCATCTACTAGCACCCGCGATCCGATTTTCTCAGGCGTCAGCACCCCGGGCAAAGCGCAGCTCCCTCGCACACATCGTGCCACGTCAACAATGGGGTCCGCGAGGCCGCTGTCGAGCATGAGCGGATCATTGGAATACGTAACGGGTTGGCCTGTCACCAGATCCGTGGCGATCACGTAATAAGGCATGTCTACAGTCCGTTCCTTGAACATCCGTTGGAAATACCGATAAAGTTTTTTTCCTCGCAGCAACCCTGCGGGGACACGCATCTTTTTGTGACCTGCGCCGTTTGTAAACCGGTACCACAACGCGTTGTAAACGGATGACGCGAACGGAAATCCGTAGTCAAACAGGGATGGACCAGGAAAGCGTCGAATGAGTGTAAGCAGTTCCTCTGGAGTGTACCCATGGGCGTATAAGGCTGCTACAAGCGCCCCGGCACTGGTGCCGGCGACGCAGTCGGGGAAGATGCCGAGCGTATGCAGGGCGCTCAACACGCCAATGTGAGCGGTTGCCTTTAGTGTGCCTCCGCTCAGCGCCAGACCGATGCGGTGGTTAGAACGTATTGTCGGCTGCAACGGATTACCTCCCATCCACACTGCTGTGGAGCCTGTGCCATCGACGCAACTGAGGTGAATCGCGTTGACGAGTGCATTGAGTTTGCAAACGCAGGCCCCATTGGCCCCGCGAACGTAGCTCAATTTATATATTAAAGAAAGGATTCGTAGCGAATGACTGGATTTCGCCTAGTGTTCGGTGTGATTGTGGCGCTGTGTGTTTTGGCCTCGTCCGGCTGTGATACACCAGAGGACACTGTCAATTCAGACAGCCAAGGCCAATATGCGGACGCTGTTCAACTGTTTGAGAAGAACTGTATCAGCTGTCACGGGACGGACCTCTAAGGAGGCATCGGGCCGAATCTCCAACATGTCGGTACACGACTTACGACCGAGCAAATTCAGCATCAGATTGATGTCGGAGGTGGTGCCATGCCCGGATTCGGTCCCACGCACATCATCCTGTCTGACTCTGAAATTGAGCAACTGGCGAGTTGGTTGACGACAAAAAAATAACGGGAGCACCCATGGGCTCCCGCCGTGGTTTAGCACGCTGCACCTGTTCCGTATCCCGGTACGAGCAGGAAGAACAGTACAAAGATGATCAGGAATACAACAGCCCAACGTGTGTAACCGCCGAAGGCTCCGTAGTACATGGACGACACCTCCAGTAACCTTTATAGACAGCACGACTTCTGGAGTCAGCAAACAGGAGCAGCGGCGGCACCGACACCACCATAAGGTACCAACAAGATGAACAACACGAAGATAATCAGGAACACAACAGCCCAACGCGTGTAACCGCCAAAGACTCCATCGTACATTCTGGACCCTCCTCCGAAGAATTGGTTCACACGTCGTATACAATGTTAAGCGCCCCTAGACTGTCCGGGCGCTTGCCACGGGTGCACATATTTGGGCATGGTACGAGTACCTATTTGGTTGGGATGTTTGCTTCTCAGCTATGTAATCTGTGCTTGTACTTGGTGGGTTGTTGGCCACAGATTGGGGTTGTCCGGGGATAGAAAGGATTGACCAAGGAATGTCAGATTTAATAACAGTTGACCTCACGAAGGACAGGCGCGAGGCGATACTGACCCAAATTCGCGAGTACGTGCAGGAAAAGTGTGCTGGCGATGTCACTGGTCATGACTGGCATCACGTGAGACGCGTCGCTGCTCTAGCGCGCCAACTGGCTGTCGCCGAAGGAGCAGATGCATTTATCTGCGAAGTCGCAGCGCTTGTCCACGACTTGGTGGACGACAAATTGGTGAGTGATGTTGCAGCAGCGATGCGTGAGACGCTGGCATATATGCACGAACTTGGCATGCCGAAGGAAGCCTCGCAAACGGTGGCGAACATTATCACCACCATCTCGTTTAAAGGGGGGCAGCAGTCACCCATCGAGACGTTGGAAGCGATGGTGGTGCAGGATGCGGATCGGCTGGATGCCATTGGGGCTATCGGGATTGCACGCACGTTCGCATACGGGGGAGCAAGAGGGCAATCCATCTACAATCCAGACATCCCTGTTCGGGATACCATGACAGCCGTCGAGTACCGCACAGCGCCGAGCACGTCTATCAATCATTTTTATGAAAAGCTGCTCAAATTAAAGAGCCTGATGAATACAGAGAGTGCGAAACGACTGGCTGAAGAGCGGCACGCGTTCTTAGTCATCTTTCTGGACCAGTTCATGCGCGAGTGGAACGGGGTGGTCTAACAACGGGGGAGAGGAGCTTTCACCAACATGGAATTGCAAGTCCCTGATTACGAGAAACGTATTGCACTTGCATTGGGTTTGCGACGAGAGCATGTGCAGGCCGCCATCCGCCTGCTGGATGAAGGAAACACGATTCCCTTTATCGCTCGCTATCGCAAGGAGATGACGGGGGAACTGGATGAAAACCAGTTGCGCCGCATTGCGGAAACCTATGAATCGGAAAAACACTTGTACGAGCGCAAGTCGGACGTCCTTCGTCTGTTACAGGAACAAGGCGTTCTCGAGGACGAACTGACCCGGGATAGACTCTTTACGGCTATCCAATCTGCGAAGACGGTAACAGAAGTCGACGACATTTATCGCCCATACCGCCCGAAACGCAAAACTCGCGCCTCCATAGCCAAGGCACGAGGACTGGAGCCTCTGGCTGCCTGGCTGAAAGATCCGGCACACCAAAGAGCCACAGAGTCGGAAGCCATGGAAGTGGCAAGACAGTACATCAATCACGAGCTTGGGATTGCATCAGAGGACCAGGCTATTCAAGGTGCCTGCGATATTATCGCCGAAGAGGTGGCTGATGCTGCAGAAGCGCGTAAGTGG
The DNA here is from genome assembly GCA_963788285.1 of uncultured Alicyclobacillaceae bacterium. Taxonomy (GTDB): domain Bacteria; phylum Bacillota; class Bacilli; order Alicyclobacillales; family Alicyclobacillaceae; genus Alicyclobacillus_A. The sequence continues at coordinate 132,470 of CAWBGB010000014.1, read as the reverse complement.
ATTCGCCAGTTCACCCAGAAACGCGGCTCTATTCGCAGTGTGGCAACGGACCCAGAGACCGAAAGCGTGTACGAAGCGTACTACGACTTTGAAGAGCCGCTCACCAAGACCCTGCCTCACCGCATTCTTGCGATGAACCGCGGCGAGCGCGAGGAGTTGCTCAAGGTGTCCATCACGGTGCCGCAAGAGGATATTATCGCGTACCTGATTCGGACGCATGTATCCACCCAATCGGGCAACCAGAGTGGACAGCTGCGTAGCCCATCGTTTGTGGAGAAACTTCTCGAACGGACCATGTTGGATGCGTACAAGCGGTTGATTGCACCAGCCATCGAGCGCGAAATTCGGGCAGAGTTAACTTCAGCAGCGGAAGAGCAGGCCATCAACATCTTCGGTGAAAACTTGAGGAACCTCTTAATGCAGCCGCCTATCCGCGGGAAGGTCGTCCTCGGCGTGGATCCGGCATATCGCACCGGTTGCAAACTGGCTGTTGTGGACGATACAGGCAAGCTGTTGTCCGTGTCAGTCATTTATCCAACGCCTCCTCAGAACAAGGTGGAGGCCGCAAAACGGAAGGTTCATCAACTGATGACGCAATATGGGATCGGCCTTATCGCTATCGGAAACGGAACTGCGTCGCGAGAAACGGAGGCTTTCATAGCGGACTGCGTCCGAGAGTACAAGGAGCAAACAGGTCGGTCCATCCCGTATCTCATTGTGTCCGAGGCCGGTGCAAGCGTGTATTCCGCTTCTGCGCTTGCAGGTGAGGAGTTTCCAGATCTGGATGTGTCGGAGCGGAGTGCGATATCCATTGCGCGACGCGTGCAGGATCCTTTGGCGGAGCTGGTCAAGATTGATCCAAAGTCGGTCGGCGTCGGCCAATATCAGCACGATGTCTCGCAGAAGCGGCTCGATGAGAAACTAGCGGCTGTCGTTGAGTCGGCTGTCAACCAAGTAGGCGTGGATGTCAACACGGCTTCACCCAGCTTGTTGTCCTACGTGGCCGGTTTAAACAAAACGGTCGCCAAAAACATCGTCGAGTATCGCGAAAAGAACGGTCGCTTTCGCAACCGGAAATCTCTCGCGAAGGTACCACGACTGGGGCCCAAGACATTGGAACAGTGCGTGGGGTTCCTGCGAATATCAGACGGTGAAGAAATCTTGGATGCTACATCCATTCACCCGGAATCGTACGACGCGGTGCACCGACTGTTTGAACGGTTTGGAGATCCGACGCCATTTTTTGCGAATTCTGAGAAACGGAGAATGTGGGTGGAAGGCATCAAGTCCGTACCGCTGACCACCTTGTCCGAAGAAATTGGAGTGGGTGCACCTACTCTGCGGGACATTCTGGACGCTCTGGAAAGACCCGGACGTGATCCGCGTGAGGACGTTCCACCTCCGCTCCTACGCACAGATGTATTAAAGCTAGAGGATCTGGAAGTGGGCATGGTTCTGACCGGGACGGTGAGAAACGTAGTCGACTTTGGCGCATTTGTCGACATCGGCATCAAAAATGACGGGCTTGTCCATATTTCACAGCTTGCGGATAAGTTTGTGAAGCATCCCATGGACGTGGTTTCGGTAGGAGACGTAGTGCGCGTACGCGTGATCAAAATTGACGTCAACAAAGGCCGCGTGGGCTTGTCAATGCGTAGCATAGATCAACAGAATGGATGCTAGATTGGTATCAGGATGTTTCGTAAAAGGGCGCGCCTGTACGGTGTGCCCTTCCATGTGAACTACTTTCCGTTGGCTAGGTTGGAAGTGATTGTCTCAGTGACCGAACCCAAGGTGTCAGTGACGGTTCCAAGGGTATTGGTAAGACCACTCAAAGGCATCTTTGGGAGGCCCGGAAGAATCGGCTGTCCAAGTTGGGGCAAGGGGATGGGGAGAGTCGGAAGGCTTGGAACTGTGGGTAAGCCTGGAATGCTGATTCCGCCATGCCTTGTCCTTGGTCGCTGTTCTACACAACGTTCCATTTGTGTGTCTGACCATTCCATTCAGCGTCCATTCCAAACGTCTCAAGGACATGCCCCACATACCAAATTGGAAAATACGCGTCAGGTCTTTCCCAGATGCAGGGTCCTTGTTCACAATCTTGATGGCGTTTTGCACCAATACGTTGTCCATCCAAATACTCGCATTTCCGGTACCAGATTTGTACTTGGAAGCTTCTGTACTAAATTAACGCTGAAGCGCGGACGGCAAGGTAATGTTCCAATCGGGAGCATCCCACTGACTCTGAATTCGAGATACCCGAGTGCCTGCATCACATACCAGATGAGCATGTACGTGATGTAGTGACCTGTACTCGGGTCAATCGCATAGAGTCCGACAGGTTTGCTCACTTCAAGCGCCTTCTCAAAATGAATACCCTCCTCATGATCTACTAGAAATCATGTACACCCCATCGCATCTCTGAGAAGATGTATCTCGGCATAGTGTCCTGCCAAGGTTCCAAAGTGGTGCGCATTGTCAAAGTATGGTTGTAATCTATGGTCTATTTGAATGATGTTGTATTACGTTGTCGTTCATCCGTCGTAAACGACACGGCTCCAATCCAACGCCTTGGTCTTAGAACGTTCCACGTAATGGATCATTTCGTCAAGCGTAAATAGCTGTAGCGGCTGTGTAAGATGTTTAGGCGGATAGTCAAAGTCAGCGATGGCCTCCCCTTTATACGTGAGAACATCTTCTTTTTTCGCTTCTTCGATGTCGGGCATGTCTTCTGCAGACAATAACATCTCGCGGATTCCGTCTAAGGAATACACTTGACTGAGCTTTGCATTACACAGCCGCAAATCTTCGTGGTATACGTGGTATAGCTCAGGATTTTGTTTGACTCGTGCCTCAAACCCCGAAAAATCCGTCTTCATCGTCCATACGTCGTCCATCACTAGATGCGTCAGGTAACCGATGAAAAATGCGTCTGAAAACCGATTTCGATATTTTAATACAAAGCGATGACAGTCAATGGGGCGATTCAGTGCGTACGGATGAAGTTGTCCTTTGAAATGAGTCGACGCCTTGTCAGGAGTTGCATCCGGTGCAATGGCTCCTAACAGGATGCGTCCTCGGTTCGAGATTCCAAGTTCCGCTGCCACATAGTCCGCTACGATGAGATGCATTAATCTGGATCCCAAATCCGAAAATCCCCTTTCATTCTTTGTATGTAATAGAAGTTCGGTGGTTCACACCGTTTTCCCAAGGAGTTACGTACCATCAGTGTCTATACTACAATAGAATCCAATCTATTCCTAGTACACGAATTCTTAAACGAGCGACATGACCCGGAGTAGAGGTGGCACTGGACGTAATGCATATGTCTCCTTCAAGATTTGAACAATTGGAATACCAAGTTCGGTTTAATTGGGGAGAGGATGTAGTTCACCGACTTGCGCCATTATCACACATCATCGTTTGTAGACGTCCAGTCCTTCACGACTAGTATGGATGTGGCCGTCAATCGAGGTGCTGTTGTCTACCCGTATCTTTTCAAAGACGCCTCCGCCGCTCGTTTTGCAGGTCGATGTACGCACACCTGGTCAGACAGCGCGGCAGTCGCTGTTGCCCTCGCCCGCGTCCATGAAAGATTTGGAACACACTGGCGGATTGTGTTTACGTCTCCAAATCATGCCAAATATTCTTCGTTTGCTGCTGAGTTATGTTCCGTTGTCATTGCCAGGTGTCTTCGGGATGCCGGTGCGGCGGTTGGCGCATTCCGCTACGTTAAAGTACATCTTTTGTCTGCTCTGCGTGAGTGTGCCTCAGGACGAGAACTGATTGCACGAGGATATACCGCAGATGTAGAGATAGCGAGCGCATCCAATGCCAGTAACAATGTTCCACTGTTGAGGGATGGAGCCTATGTAGATACTATATTCCTGTAAAGCGTATATGATTGGGTGGTTCTTCCATAAACTAGGTGTATAAATTCGCGCCATCAGTATTTCTGACGAAAGAAGTCACACGTAGGGAGGACACCATGGAGAAGAAAGATACTCAGAAGCAAAACCAGCAAAATAAGCGTCTCGCGCCCGGACTGGACGGTGTGGAGGGGCTCAACGCCGCCGCTACACCCGAGGACATCGCGGAGGGTAACGCCACTAACGTAACCAAATTAGAGTACGACGAATACGATCCGAGCGAACCCTAACACCACGCCCCCTCTACAACCTCTGGAGGGGGCCTATTGACACACTCTTGACAATAGAACTCGCATAGCAAGTTGGGGCGGCACTTCGTTCAATCTTTCGTTGCAGGCAACCATTCCAAATCATTATTGAATAACTCGCAAAAATCGAATTATCTGACGTATATATATACAGGGTAACCTGTTCATTCATACGATTCGTGATTGCGTGTTACGTCAGAAAGGCAGGCATGAGCTATAGCGGCTCATGGTCTGTCTTTTTATGCCTCTCAGTCAAGCGCTTTCATAAAGCGGGGGAGAGGAGTGTGAAACATGTCGAATTATTCGTCGACAGCAGCCACGAAGGGGGGGCGTGCAGGTCTCTGCGCCCTTACCATGGGTGCTCTGTTGTGGACGGGGCTGGGCAATGCTCCCGCGCAGACGAGCACCAACAGTAAAGGGTGGCAAGATCCGACCAAGACTGGAGGGAAAGATGACGTAGCGCACCGTGGCTGGATTGAAAACAAAATTCGGAACATGACATTGGCGGAAAAGGTTGGCCAGATGTTTATCACCTACGCGTATGGAGAAAGCGCTACCACGACCAAGCTGCAGTACGTCGCGGCAAACCAGAAAGAGTTTGGTGTCGATAATGGCGCACAACTGGTACAAAAATATCACCTGGGTGGCGTGATCTACTTCAGTTGGAACGACAACTTGTCAAACCCTACTCAAATCGCGAATTTGTCCAACGGTCTGCAACGCGCAGCGATGTCCGAGCGTCTACCGATTCCGCTGCTCTTGTCAACCGATCAGGAGCAAGGTCTCGTGACGCGCATCGGCCCGCCTGCCACACTGTTCCCTGGCAATATGGCGCTGGGTGCCGCGCACAATCCAGAGTACGCGTATGATGCCGCACATATCACTGGAACGGAACTTCGCGCCATGGGCATTAATCAGGACAACGCGCCGGATACTGACGTCAACGTGAATCCAGCGAATCCAGTCATTGGTGTGCGTTCGTTCGGATCGCACCCTGACCTCGTGGCCGCCCTTGGAAGTGCAGCCGTCCAAGGGTATCAAGATGCGGGAGTGGCTGTGACCGCGAAACACTTCCCTGGACATGGCGATACAGATGCGGACAGTCACACAGGACTGCCGGTCATCACACACACGTTGGATCAATTGAACAACATCGACTTGCCGCCGTTCAAAGCGGCTGTTCAAAGCGGCGTCGACGTCATCATGTCCGCGCACATTGTTGTGCCAGCGTTGGACAACACAGGGCGTCCAGCCACGTTGTCCAAGCCCATTCTTACCGGCTTACTGCGGGATAAGCTCGGTTACGACGGTGTCATTGAAACCGATTCGCTGCAGATGCAGGGTGTTCGAGAAATGTTTGGGGATGACCGCGTCCCTGTCGAAGCCATTAAGGCTGGTGCGGACCTCCTCTTGATGCCGCAAGATCTAAATTTGGCCATCACCTCCGTCGAGAATGCAGTGAAATCCGGAGAGATCAGTGAAAACCGGATTGACCAGTCCGTTTACCGGCTCTTGCGTCTAAAGTACAAGTTGGGATTGTTTCAGAACCCGTACGTAGACTCATCCGCAGTAGGGAAGATCGTGGGGACTCCGCAGAACTTGCGAACTGCCGATGCCATCACCAACAAGACCATCACACTCCTCAAGGATGACCATCACACCCTTCCCCTGCAACCCAACAGCGGAAAGAAGGTACTCGTAACCGGATACGGGGTCAGCGCCACAAACACCTTAGCCCAAGCTGTGGGGCAGTACGGTGTTACCACCAACGCATATCCGACGGGAAGTTCACCGGACGACATCACAATCCATTCCGTCGTTCAACAGGCGACGCACAGTGACGTCGTCGTAGTCAGTTCGTACAATGCTGGATCCTACTCACAACAACAGAAGCTCTTCCGAGATCTGGTAGCCACGGGGAAGCCGGTCATCGTCGTAGCGGTCGGTAATCCGTACGATATCGCGTACCTGCCCGGAGTCAAAGACTACCTGGCGACGTACGGATACAGTCCCGTATCGTTGAATGCTGTGGCTCGTGTTGTCTTCGGTAGTGTGAATCCGTCAGGAAAGCTGCCAGTCGACATTCCATCGGCGTCTAATGCGAACACTATCCTGTATCCGCTCGGGTTCGGTCTGAGCTATGAATAAGGAACACACAGGCACTTCTCGTGTCTAGTTACAGCGGGGGCGGGAAGTAGTACATTCAGATCTACACACGGTTTACACATGTTTTCCACATTTTCTCCACATCTGCACGGTAAACTTAACGCAAAGAGGACGACAATTCGTCCATCCACATCCATGTAGGTGCAACTCTGGCAATGCCCCCTTGAATTGTCACACCTACGACCTCACAAGCCTAACCCGGCAAAAACGCTCACTAGATGTGAGCGTTTTTGCTTTGCCGAGATGGTTCCGATGCAAAGTATATGCACAACAAGACATGAAGAAATAGAAAATCACAGATTGACATCGTTGGTGTGCGGTCCCTATCATGTATCCGTATTGTCTTTGGAAACAGAAATTGGTTGTGCCGGATGTCTCAATGTACGGACACTCGGGCTTGATGGATACGTGGGAGGCATGTGAATTTGATCAACACAGATTTTGCGACTTCATATGTACCAAGGCACCAAATCTGGCTGGCTGTGGTACTTGGCTCACTGACTGCACTGGCACCGTTGTCGATTGACATGTATCTACCTTCCTTACCGTCGCTAGCACGAGAACTACATGTCAGCACCTCTCTCGCTCAACTGAGTTTGACATTCTGTCTCGTTGGGCTTGCGTTGGGCCAATTGCTGGCTGGCCCCCTTAGTGATGCGTTGGGTCGCCGTAGGCCGCTCATTGTGGGACTGGTTGTGTACACGGCCGCATCCTTTCTCTGCGCCATGACCTCGTCCATTTGGTTATTGATTGCGCTGCGATTGATCCAGGGCTTGGCGGGATCTGCGGGCATTGTCATTGCACGTGCAGTCGCACGGGATTATTACTCGGGCAGCGAGCTGACGACGTTCTTTGCGCGTTTGATGTTAGTCAATGGTGCCGCGCCCATCCTCGCGCCGGTCGTCGGGGGACAATTACTCCGTGTCACAACTTGGCACGGTGTATTTGTTGTTCTCGGCATGCTTGGAGTACTCATGGTCTTAGCGGTCGTCTTTGGTCTGCCGGAGAGTTTACCTAGTCACAAGCGGTCGCAGGGCGGACTTCGGAATACACTCGTCACCTTAAGTAAACTTGTCCGTCATCGTACTTTTCTCGGATATTCATTCGCTCAAGCACTCGTTTTCGCGGCCATGTTTGGGTATATATCCGGATCGCCGTTCGTGTTGCAAGAGATATTCGGTGTGTCGCCACAAACGTTTAGCGTGATTTTTGCGGTAAATGGACTTGGGATTATTTTGGCCAGCCAGTTGAGTGCCCGGCTGTCCACTCGAGTCGGTGAGGCAAAGGTGCTGGTGACTGGGTTGGGGTTGGTCGCTGTTAGCAGCGTCGTCCTTTTTTCGACGATATGGCTCGGTGCCGGTCTGTTTGCAGTGTTACCACCACTGTTCCTCGTTATTGCGTGCGTAGGTATTGTCGGCACGACAAGTACATCGCTTGCGATGCAGAGTCAGGGTCGGTCAGCAGGTAGTGCTGCAGCGCTGATTGGTGTCGTCCAGATGCTCATGGGAGCGGTTGCAACTCCGCTCGTTGGGTTGGGAGGAAGCCGAACTGGAATGTCGATGGGCACAGTGATTGCGTTCTGTGACGTGTGTGCCATCCTGTGTTACTGTCTTCTCGTACATCGTAAGGGGCACAAGCGATACACGGTTGACATGCCGGATCAAGTCATGAAGTATTAAATGTTCACCCATGCCATCCCGTGGAAGCCGTCATCATGACGAACTACAAATCTCCCTAGTGGTTACGATGAATCATTGATACTCATCGTTCATTGACTGAGGAATAGGCCTCATTTATAATCTCCCGTAATCATGAATAAAGTCTGTCAAGTCTGTAAAATCGATAGTTTCAGTTGATTTCAGGGGGAGTATGGAGTGGGGGAGTCAGCGGTGGAGCATCGCACACAGGTTCACAACCGTATCCATGAAGCCATCGAAGAAATTCGCGATGACATTGTGAAGCTAAGCCTGGATCTACATCGGCATCCCGAATTGTCGTTAGAGGAGCACTACGCGAGTGAGCGCTTGACGGATTGGCTGGAAAGAGAAGGTTTTGAAGTTGAAAGGGGCGTCGCCGACTTGCCCACTGCCTTCGTTGCGCGGCGAGGAAACAAAACGCGTCCAGCTGTTGCCTTTCTATTGGAGTATGACGCACTTCCGGACATTGGGCACGCTTGTGGACATAACCTTATCGCGAGTGGAGGTCTGGCGGCTGCCACGGCTTTGCGACGAGCATTGCCGGATCCTGACGGAAGCATCGTTGTGATTGGAACCCCTGGAGAAGAAGATGGGGGTGGAAAGATCATTGAGTTGGAAAAGGGAGTCTTTGAAGGGGTTGATGCGGCGCTGATGTTTCATCCCGGGGATCGGACGATTCCTTGGCGACATGCCACTGCAACAGCACATTTAGTGATCAAGTATCACGGGAAGGCGGCTCATGCGGCAGTCAGTCCACAAGAGGGGCGGAATGCACTGGCGGCTATGATCCAGTTTTACGTTGCAGTCGACGGGCTTCGTCAGCACATTCCTGAGACCGCTCGGATCCACGGCATTATCGTCAACGGAGGCTCCGCGCCGAATGTCGTTCCCGACTACACCGAAGCCTCGTTCTTAGTTCGAGCACTGACTACCGAAGAAGTCCTGGGGTTGGTCGACCGTGTAACCGCATGCGCCCGGGCAGCTGCATTGGCGACAGGAACCACGGTTGAAGTGGAACACGGATCCCCAATCTACGCGGAACGAAAGAATAACCACACCATCGCGTCACGTGTTTCGGAGTACCTCGAAGCATTGGGACAACCGGTAGAAATTCCAGTCCTCAAAGGGGGGACCGGGTCTTCGGACATAGGCAACGTGAGTCTGGTGCTTCCTACGATTCATCCGTATCTGAAAATAGCTCCACTCGGCACATCAGGCCATACACACGAGTTCCGCGAGGCGTCTGCTTCGCCGGAGGCACATGAAGCGATGCTGCACATGGCCGAAGCCTTGGCGAAAACAGGAGCAGATTTGCTGTTGGATTCCAGTTTCCTGGATAAGGTGTGGGAAGAGTTTCGCATCAGCGGTCCAGACTTTCCACAGTAAAGAGTTCAACGGCGATTCAGCGGTATCTATCTCGTTTGCAAATCGATGTCTTGATGCACTGGCCCCTTTTTTAAGGGGGAGCGGTCAGAATCAAAAATCACAAGGCATCCCATTTCACACAAACAGCCATTCAACGGCTGTTTTTTGTTTACTTTTTGTGATATCGATCTAAATTTGATAAAAATAATTGGAGTAATTGGATTTTATGATTGACTTTATAACATTGAGATATATACTCATTGTAACATTAATTTGATAAAACAAATCAATATACGCGGAATTGGTCGATAGGAGTAACGTCTGGGGGGATAAGCACACAAGTTCAGGAGATATGCGGGTACGCGCTTATTCAGCGATCTCATAAATATCCATCGAAAGGGGATATTCGTGTGGTTCAGTACAAAATGAACCGAGACAAAGTCATTGAACAAATCCTTCATGCATTGGAAGGATTGGAGTACGGTTCTGTGAACATTACAGTCCATGATGCACAAATTACTCAGATTGACCGAATTGAGAAGCACAGATTTACCTTAGCGCCCTCGTTGGAGAAGTCGAAGCTACCCAGCAAGGTATCAAGGCGCTAGGATCGAAACTGTTGGCGAAGGGGAGGATGGAATGGAGCAGTTGCATTGGCTTCAGTGCGATGACGCGATGCTCGCAATGAGTCTGCATCGTCCCGCGAGAAATAAGAACTTGGATTGTAAGGAACATTCGAAGCACCCAATCGTAGTGTTCTGTCACGGCTTCGTGGGAAACCGAATCGGAGTGGACCGCCTGTTCGTCAATGCGAGTAGACTTTTTGAACAACAAGGGTTCATGGTTTTGCGCTTTGATTATGTGGGATGCGGGGAAAGTACGGGTGATTATGGCTCGACTGGTCTTTCGTCCATGATTTATCAAACGCAACACGTTTTGGACTATGTATTCACATTAGATGAAGTGGATGTAGACCATGTGACGCTACTGGGTCATAGCTTAGGCGGAGCAGTGGCTGTGTTGACAGCAGTCCAGGATCTTCGTGTTCGGAACTTGGTGTTGTGGTCCGCTGTGGCACATCCATTTGATGAGATTGTGGGCATTACTGGCGAAGATGTCTTGAACCATACAAATACTTTTGGCCGAGGTACCTACCATGGGTATCGACTGACACCCAAGTTTTACAACTCCTTAAAATTGCACGATCCAATTGCGGCAGCTACACAATTTAAGGGCCATGCGCTTGTGGTACATGGTAGGGATGACATAGAAATTTCAGCACAGAATTGTTGACTTTATTGGAACGCACTTCGGTCAAATGCGGCGACATGTCAGGCAGAGGTTTTGAAAGAGGCAGATCATACTTTCTCCTGCAGCGATGCGTCAGAGCGCCTTCGACAATTGACGGTAGATTGGTTAAAAGAAGTTCGCCACATAAAACGGGGCTGGAATGCTTCGTGATGATTTCATGTTGAATCCGTCGATCGGACGACCGAAGGCTCTTGCACTCGAAGCTAAGATATCGAGACAAGAGTTTTTTGGTCGTTGTCATCTGATTACGTTTCGTTTCATCCGATGGTTGATACAAGTTACCCTCGTGGGGGTGTTTACGTGCGTATATTAAATGAATTCGAAACCTATACGCTATCGCGGTAACAACTCCTTCAGTGGCCAATGCTTCTGCAACAAATTTGGTCACAAATCGAGCAATCTGAAATCAAAATTGTTAACATTACACGTACAAAGTCGACGACCGAAACGTTTGGTAAAGGAATACCAACCTTGGTGAAGAATCCATTCGTCATGGTGGTATGTGTGAATTTCATCAAACCATGAAGAAGAAACGTAATGCTTACTGCTAAGCGAATCGACATGGGGGAAAACTTCGAGAGAGACTGTGAAGTGTTAATCGATACTGTACTCCCTATAGTAAATGACGATAAGTAAGTTACTTTACCAATGTCGTATGCATCTTGTGCTTTGTGTCCTCGCTGATTGCGTCCTTACGAAAAAAGATAGACGACGATCTAAGACGAAACGCTGAATGCATACCTTTGGAGTGATCGTCGTCGTACATTGAATTAAGTTGTTCATCGTAGTGAACAAACACGGATTGGCGTAAAGTAGAGATTTCTGGCCGGCGATGTTCCTTTCTAAACATCAATGCGTCGGTCGAATCATTTCGGGTCTTCCGCCGCCCATCGAACGGTGCTCTGTTTCTCGTCATTTACAATCAACTGAAAAATATCAGGTCTCGCATAGCTGCCTACCGGATCGAAATCGAATCGGCTTTGCGGTATCAAATCAAGGTCCAAATCACCAATTAGGATGTCTTCCCGGCCTAAGACAGGCTCAACAACATATTCACCGAGCGGGCCGACAATGGCGCTACCACCAACGGACATGACCTCTGGAGCAGAAGATAGTTCTTCATAACACGCCAGATCAGTCGGGTACATATCTTTCGTTACATACTGATTGCAAGACAGCACAAAGCAGCGTCCTTCGACTGCAATGTGCCGAATGGTAGATTGCCAAACATCCCGAGCATCGGCAGTAGGGGCAAGATATAACTGCACCCCTTTTGCATACATAGCGGTTCGGGCCAACGGCATGTAGTTTTCCCAGCAGATAAGGCCACCCATTTTCCCGTATGGCGTGTCCACCACCGTCAAAGTGCTTCCGTCGCCCTCGCCCCAAATCAGCCGTTCGGATGCCGTCGGCTTCAGCTTCCGATGTTTTCCCAACAGTTGCCCATCCGGACCAAAATATAGGGTGGTACAAAACAATGTGCCAGAACTGAACTCAGTGTCTCTCTCTATCACTCCGACAATCAGGTACACTTCTGCACTTCGAGCCGTTTCGGCCAAAAGTTCCGTGGTTTCGCTCGGAACACTCACCGCATTGCGCCAATACCGTGCCCAATCCTTGCGCCCGGCCTCAGAACGGCTTCCCACTCGGGTTCCAAACGTGAGTCCTCGAGGGTAGGCTGGAATGAAAGCTTCTGGAAAAAGGACAATTTTCGCTCCCTGTTTCGCCGCTTGATGAGTCAGAGCGACGACCTTGGCAGTGGTAGCCTCTCGGTCCATGATCACTGGGGCCGCTTGAACCACGGCTACTCGAACGACATTGGATTCGGATGTCACTGGTCAGGCCTCCCTACGTAGACGTGATTGTCTAGCTTAAAAATCACGAATATATGTTAAACATGTCGAAATCCAATGTCGCCATCCAATTACGTATTTTGTGACTCATCCAATTCGCGGAGATCCGTGTCACTTCAAGGGGTTAGCTCGGTAAGGGCCTGATTCAATCTGCTCAGCCCCTCCTCGATTTTATCTGGAGCACTCCTTGCGTATGTCATTCGGACATATCCTGGTTGTGCTCCAAATACAGTGCCCGGCATGACAACGACGCCATTTCGGATACAAGCCTCAATCAACTGGTTTTCATTGCATGGTCTACGGAGTCGGCACCACATGTAGTAACCTCCCTTGGGTATGTCAAATTCAAGGATCCTTGAAAGGGAAGAGTCGAGATAATTCGCCATCACGTGTTTTTGCTCGTCCAATTTGGAGCGAATGGAGACCAAATGATGCTCCCAGTCGTTTGAAGAAAGGTAGACGGCCGCTAGGTATTGCATGATTGTACTCGTACCGAAGTCCATCTGTCGCTTCGCATCAGCCAGTCGAGCTAAGACTGAGTGCGGTCCAACAATCCAGCCAATTCGCAAACCTGGTGCGACTATCTTTGAAAGGCTTCCTATGTAGAGGACTCGATGGTCATCATCCAATGATTTGATTGCCAGTGGCCTACCATCGTCTGGATACAGTGCATGATATGGGTCATCTTCGACGATCGGAATCCGTAATTCTCGGCAGACATCTAGTACACGCCTGCGCCTATCCATAGACATGGTGATTCCAGTCGGATTCTGCAAGGTCGGGACGGTGAAAACCATCCGAACTTTATTTCGCTGGTACAGGGAATAAAGCTCTTCAGGAATCAGTCCTTCGTCATCCAAAGGCAACCGCACGAGCCGAAGACCTGAGGAGGGGAACAGCGGTAACGAGTAAAAGTACGATGGGCCTTCCAGACCTACGGATTCACCAGGACTCAATAAGCACTGGGTTATCAGATGGAGTGCCTGTTGAGCTCCGGCAGTGATCAATATTTCATCGGCAGACGCCTCAATGCCGACTTGACGCTTCATGTACCTTGAGATTTGTTCCCTGAGAAACTTGAGCCCCAGTGGCTCTGGATAGTTTAACGCTGCCTCCACCGGAACTTCTGGCATCAACTTTGAGAGGGTAGATGTCGGGAAAAACCTCGGATCAGGTTCGCCGCTGGCCAAGTTGATGACACCTCGAATGGTAGTTGCCTCTCTGACACGGTTGAAAAGAGGCAAACTCGGCAAAAACATCCCTTGTTCAACATATGCTCTCCAATTGGGCAAACGACGCGTTGAAATTCCCCATAGTTCTGTGCTGACACGGGTTCCGCTTCCTTGTTTCGATTCAATCAAGCCTGTTGAACGGAGTTCTGCATATGCTGCAACTACGGTACTTCGGTTGACATTGAGTTGTTTGGCTAACTTTCGTTCGGATGGAAGCAAGGAACCGGGTGACAACACGCCTTTGGTAATCTGCTCTTCCAAATGTAAAGCGATTTGACGAAATAGGGGTGTTTTCGATTTTGGATCTGGCGTCCATGTCATGTGATCACCTCCGATTACCTGTAAGAGAACTATAGCAATATTGGTTGGTCTTTAACCTACCAATTCGCTAACGAGGAATCTGTGTTGGGAGGTTACTGGATGTTGCAAATATGTGAACAATGGCCCGGCGGAATGAAAAGCTTTCTGACAACGCATTTTGGGCGACCCGAACGTATTGAACGTTTACAAGGGGTGGCAGGCAACGACGGATGTATGCGGGTCCAATTCACGCAAGGTTCCGTCATCGTTAAGTCATCTGCGGAGACGCGGGAGGGAGCCTTTTACGCACAGCATGCGCCACGTTTGCGGCAGCACGGCGTTCATACCCCGGAACTACTTTGGTCCACTGTCGATGCACACGGCTTGAGTTGGGTCATCCTCGAAGACATCCCACATCCGTTTCCACAGGAACGAGTGGAGGGGGACAAGAGCCAACTCAAAGTGTTATTCCATCTTCACTATGCCACATGGAAAGAACGCCGTCCTGTATTGGACGATGCGTACGTTCCGGTGTGGAATGACCACATGACAGAGCTTGCTCTGGATTGGTTTGCACGAAGTACGGAGGCAGAAGAAATCCGTGCCCAGCTTATCGAGGCTCAACATGCTTTTGGCGCCCTACCGACCACGGACTGTTGCATATCAGGGGATCCCAACCCGAGCAACTGGTGCCTACGGGACGACGGAACGTTGGTGTTGTTGAATTGGGAGAAGTTTGGATATGGGACTCCGGCTTTCGACCTTGCCATCACAATACCCGGACTCGGAACCGATGACAGATCCACGGAATCCCACGTGGTAGAAAAATACATGGAATATTGGGGAGAAACTGGAGAGGCATACCCCATATGACCAGTCAACACTGGTAAGGATGATCCAAATCGCAAAGCTGTTTACACTGGTTGAGTGTATCGCTACTACAAGTCGGTCTCCTGAAGCCCATTCAATGAAGACCGTCCAATTCATCGTACAGCACCTACCAGAAAGACTCCGCCAACTGTCATAAACTCTGGTCGTGTTTGATTTTGGGGAACCCCTGTGTAAACCCATACAAGTCCACCGCGCACGGTCACTGGATATGTTCGGAGTCTGGCCTGCTTCGGAATCCTCTGTCCTGGCACATTAGCGGGAATGTGGACGTATTTCCCGTCTACCGAATTGCCATCCATGAAAGGGACAGACTAGTGCCTCTCCGGTCATTGCACCAAGGGCCACAGCTCCGATGCGGTCAGTAGCGGTCTACCGCGCAAACTTCCCCTTGAGCGGTACGGTATAAGAGGATGTTTTCACCGTGTATCGTTACCGGGCGCAAGCTGCTCGAGATTTCTTCAAGCTTCGCACCCGCGTACCATGCCCTCCGTAACAACGGCTTCCACCGCCCAGTTGAAACGTTTGGATAGTTTATGCAGGACATTGCACACATTCTTGGGCTCACATCGAGTCGACACCCGTTTCCGTGCAGCACAACCCACCGATGCCGGGACGGGAACACTCCGGGTACTTGTTCGAACGCATGTTTCTGGAGAGGGGCTGAGTTGTCGTCAGAAATGGCATACGCCGACAACCCAGGTCAGACCATACGCATAACCTGATTGCACAAGTGTCAAATGTATGGTAATGATTCGCTTTTGTGAAAGGTGAAGGGAGCCGACCATGGACTCAACAGCGCTCAAGACATTCCGGCGAAAGATGGTAAACCCGCTGCATTGGCGGAAGGCGAATCGAATTCTTCTTGAATACACGCAATCGGACTTGGTAAACCTTGAACGTGCGAAACATCTCATTTCGGTATTGGCGGCCGAATTCGATGTCCCCCTCACATCGGCAGAACAAACCGAAGCGGCCAAATGGCTTGTGAAGCAGAAGATGAATCCCCAAAGTCCACGAGATAGATTGAATATCTGGAAAAAGACTAAGTAGGCCTAAAAAAATGTAAGACTCATAGTCTTGGTATAAACGGTATACTTTGTGCTATCATGGGTTGCAAGATTTCTTGACAATCCGTATGTCCCTGAATGCCGAGGTGACCAAAGCGTCTTGGCGTCGAATAAATACAGTAGGCACTTTTCCGAACTACTTCGGAATCTCGTGAAGAAACAGAGTGGCCGAATTTTGCTTCTGCATGACAACCGATTTCGGAACCAAGGAGATGCCCAAAGCCCTGCTCCAACACGGTCGAGAATTCCGTCCAACGTACCAAGCTCAATCACCTTGGCTGGAACGATGCCTTCCAGTTTGGCCTGATATGAACAGTCAGTTCGAAAGACAAACAGTATTCGTCGCCGTAAGTTTTGGAACATGTCCATCGGATCCTCTTTCGAGTTGAAAATGACAACCAATTCTTCCGTCACAACCGCTTCTTGTGTGATTTCTGGATGATGAATTTTTCATGCAATGAATGCTCCATTGAAATCACGCTCGAGTACCGCATGGATCTATTCATCCGTCGTTCCAGTTTTGAGAGACAGGTCCACTTCAGGATACTGCCGATCATATGCAGCCAATACTCCTGTTAACCGTACCGCACCGGTCATTTCCATCGATCCACTACGAAGAGGGCCACGGGGCGTAGTGTGGTCCCGAACGACTTTTCGGCTTCAGTACAGAGATGCAACACCTTATTTGGGTATTGGAAGAGGGTTTCTCCTGCCGAAGTCAGACTGATAACACGGATATGTCGGTAAAATAGGGAAGCGCCCAGTTCAGTATCCAACTGCTGAATCCTTGATGTCACATTTGACTGAGCAAAGTCCAATTTTTGCGCCGCCTTTGTAATGCTGTCTTCTTTCGTAACAGTGGAGAATATCATCAAATCACGTAGGTCCACGAATGCCGCCTCCAAACGTTAATTTCTAATTTAATGGAAATATGTTATCTTTTCGCGTGAGGATTTACTTATTTTGGAATATGGGAAAGGGGGGATTTTGTGCTGATGGTAAGGAGGCTGAAACACCATGGGGCTTATTACCACGTCGGCCACCCCACGTAGTCCCTCTTCCACTCACTGAATCACAACGCTCGGATCTTGTCCTTCGTTTTGTGGCATCCGGGGCTTTGAACTTCAACAGTACTCGAAAGTAAGGTATTCCCGACTTTGCTACAAATTTCATGAACCAAGAGTGTACGCAGAGGCAGTCGTACACTGAATTCGGTGCGACAATACCAGTAATAACATCAGGCACACTTTGACTCTGGATTTAGGACAAAGACGCCCAGCATATGCTGTCATAAACTCACCATGGGGAGGTGGAACGTCCTATGAATGGCACGAGAAATCTAAATCCGAATGATATTGTCGTGCCTTCAGGGTATAAAGTCGATGTTTTGGCCGAGGGTTTGAACGCTCCCATCAATTTGGTATTCACTGAAACAGGCGAAATGCTGGTAGCGGATGCGGGAGTTACCGATGGGAATGGAAAAGTCCTGAAACACACACAGAGGGGCTTTGTTGTGGTTTCCGATGGTTTTTCACCGCCTTTGACAGGAGTCAACCATTATAAAGGTAACATCTACGTGTCCCATCGAGGATTGATTACGATAATCAAGCCTGGTGGTCAAAAGGAAGATATTTTGGCGGGGCTACCAAGTTGGGGAGACCATCACAACAATCGAGTTATCTTTGGGCCTGACGGTAAAATGTATTTTGGGCAGGGTACGGCCACAAATTCAGGAATAGTGGGTGAAGATAATGATTGGGTAAAAAAGTACCCATTTTTTCACGACTACCCTGGAGCACGTATCCGTTTGGCGGGCCAGAATTTTGTATCAGACAACTCTCTCACACAGTTCTCAGGAGACAAAGCGTACACGGGGGCGTATTCTCCTTTTGGCGTACCAACAAACTGGGGAGAAAAAGTCAAAGGCATTACTGCAGCCAGCGGCAGCATACTACGAGCCAATCCTGACGGTTCACAGCTAGAATTGGTTGCATGGGGACTGCGCAATCCATTCCGAATCAAATTTGATCGCCACAATCGACTGTTTGCGACCAACCACGGAATGGACGAGAGAGGGAGCAGACATATCGCAAATTCCCCGGATGAGTTCCAACGAATTCGGCCTGGCGTTTGGTATGGATGGCCAGATTATACTGGAGGATATCCAGTTACACTACCTCAATTCAAACCAGAAGGTATGCCTCAGCCAACGTTCTTGCTTGCTCAACATCCCATGCGACCATCCTTACCCGTAGCTGTCTTTCAACCACATTCAGCAGCGATGGGGTTTGACTTCAATTACAATCCTGACTTTGGTTCCATAGGGGATGTCTTTGTTGCGGAGTTTGGGAGTGGCGCTCCGGGTACAACGGGAGGAAAACCGCTTCCGCAAGTCGGCCATCGGGTTTCCCGAATTGATTTGAAGACTGGAAGACGGAAGAACTTTGCCATCAATCGATCTGGCTATGCTGCTACACATACGGGTGGCGGCGGATTTGAACGGCCCATTGATGTTGTGTTCGGCCCTTCTGGTGATCTGTTTGTTCTTGATATGGGCATAACCCGCAAGGGGGAAGGTTTCATTCCAAATACCGGTGTTGTCTGGCGGATTACGAGACAATGATACACTAGGCATTACGGCCGAAACACACACGTACTTAGCTACTTCACTGAAAACGATAATGCCAGAACAAGAACAGGTACCAAGTCATTGCGTACATAAATAAACCCGGTGAACTCCAGAGTCCACCGAGTTTATGTTTTACCCTATTATCTTTTTCTGGAGATCATTCAGCGTCTGAATCAATTGGTCATTCAATTTTGATAATGCTTGTCTGTCAAGCGGAGTAGCCTTACACGCCGCAACTGTTGGATCCAGATATTGTTCTACCATTCCGTATGAGTCCGGATACATCTGCTTGACACCGTCCTCGAATGAATGCCATGTATCCTCCAGTTTTGGGCCAGTTTCTTTGATTTTGCTGTCCCTGAAGAGATTTCGGTCTACAGTTCATTTGCGATGGAGAGTATCTTCGTCACGCCGTCCTTGATATGTTCGATGAACCCGCATGCTCCGTTTCTGATGGGGACTGTGTAGTTGAATTGACCGTTGCCTTTCCGACAGTGTTGGATTAAGCATTATTTGCTGTGTCGCATCCAGGCAAGGCCATTGATACAAGTGGATTTCCTCCTTGAGAGTTTCTTGTTTCGTCGCTTGAAATCTTCTCGAATTTGGGGTGAAGTCCTTTTTTATGCTCTGTTATCCCTTGTCCTACAAGGGATTAGAAATCTGCAAAACGCTCATATAATTCAGGCATCATTGAGAAGCAGGTGAGTCCACTGATTCGACAACAACAATCACTGATGTTAAGTCCACACATCGAACTTTATGACTTAATTATTCCCAAGGA
The DNA here is from genome assembly GCA_963788285.1 of uncultured Alicyclobacillaceae bacterium. Lineage (GTDB taxonomy): Bacteria > Bacillota > Bacilli > Alicyclobacillales > Alicyclobacillaceae > Alicyclobacillus_A. Next base: position 113,001 of record CAWBGB010000014.1, on the reverse strand, counting down.
TAATATTTTACGTCGGATTAATGAACTGGTTGACTTCTCATTTGTTTATGATGAGCTGAAAGAGAACTACTGTTTGGATAACGGACGAAACGCCATTGATCCGATTCGGATGTTCAAGTATTTGCTTTTAAAAGCGCTCTTTGATTTATCGGACGTCGACGTCGTGGAGCGATCCAAATACGATATGTCATTCAAATACTTTCTTCACATGGCGCCAGAAGATCCGGTGATTGAACCGAGCTCCTTAACCAAGTTTCGAAAGCTACGGCTAAAGGACCTCAATCTTCTCGATATGTTGATCAATAAAACAATTGAAATAGCGATTCAAAAGGAAATTATCAAGAGTAATACGATTATCGTCGATGCGACCCATACGAAAGCCCGCTATAACCAGAAATCCCCCAGAGAAATCCTGCTTGATCGTTCCCGAAAGTTGAGAAAAGCAGTCTACAAGATCGATGAATCCCTGAAATCCAAGTTCCCAACGAAAAACACGACCAATGTACTGGAGGACGAGATCGATTACTGTCAGAAACTCATCGCTGTGCTTGAATTAGAAGGAAGTATCTGCCAGATTCCTAATGTACAAAAACCACTTAATCTGTTGAAAGAAACGGTCGCGGATGACGTGGAGCAGCTACGAATCTCGGAAGACCGGGATGCAAAGGTGGGTCACAAGAGCGCGGATTCTTCGTTCTTTGGATACAAGACTCATATTGCCATGACCGAGGAACGACTGATTACGGCGGCTGTTGTCACGACGGGCGAAAAGACTGACGGTAAGCAGTTGCAGACACTGATTGAAAAAAGTAAGGTAGCCGGTGTGCAAGTCAAGTCGGTTATTGGCGATATGGCCTACTCGGAAAAAGAAAACATAAAATATAGCAAGGACAATGGCATTGAGTTAATCTCCAAATTAAATCGATTCACTACGCAAGGATCGCGTAAGAAAGAGGATGAATTTCAGTTCAATAAAGATGCAGGGATGTATGTGTGCAAGGCCGGACATATGGCAATTCGAAAAGCGCGACAAGGGAAGAAAGGCGTCGGTATTAACCAAGTCACTACTTACTACTTTGATGTAGAGAAATGCAAAAGATGTCCACTCAAGGAGGGCTGCTATACCGAGGGAGTAAAAAGCAAAACCTATTCGGTGAAAATTAAATCGGGCGAACACCTAGAACAGACGGCGTTCCAGCAGTTAGAGTCTCATTAGGTGGTGTAAATTCTGAGGCTGGATATTGACGAAAAAGCCATCGAGTGCAATCTACTAAAGTGACGCCAACCACATTAGTAGAGGAGGCAATCTCGATGGCTTCTATGGATAAGATCGCACTTTTGGAGTTGATTCGCAAGATTGGTTTGGAGGATGGGGATATCGATTTTCTGCGGGAGGGTCTGAAGATCCTTGCAGAAGCCGTGATGGATGCCGAGGTCAGTCAGCTCATCGGTGCTGAGCGCTTCGAACGTAGCACGGAGCGCAAGAATTACCGCAACGGATACCGTCGCAGAGAGTGGGATACGAGGGTCGGAACTATTGAATTGCAAATTCCCAAGCTCCGGAAAGGCAGCTATTTCCCCAGTTTGTTAGAGCCACGGCGGAGAGCGGAGAAGGCGTTGCTCAATGTCGTGCAGGAAGCCTATGTGCATGGCGTGAGCACCCGCAAAGTGGATGAACTCGTGGAGTCGTTGGGTATCGGTGGAATCAGCAAGAGTGAAGTGTCTCGAATCTGCAAGGAGCTCGATGAGGTTGTCCAAGCGTTCAAGAATCGCCCGTTGGAAGGGGAATTCCCGTATGTCTGGCTGGATGCCACCTTTCCCAAGGTTCGTGAGGGTGGCCGGGTCCAGAGCATGGCGTTCGTCATTGCCATTGGCGTGAAAGCCACCGGCGAGCGTGAGGTGCTGGGCTTTGACCTTGGCACCAGCGAGGACGGTTCCTTCTGGTTGACTTTTCTACGAAGCCTGGTGGCGAGAGGGCTAAGGGGCGTCAAACTGGCGATTAGTGATGCTCATGAAGGACTACGGGCGGCGATTGAAACGGCACTGGTCGGGGCTACATGGCAGCGCTGCAGAGTACATGTCATGCGCAATGTACTGAGTCAGGTGCCAAAGTCCTCGCAAGCCATGGTGTCCTCGATTGTTCGCACGATCTTCACACAGCCAACACAGCAGGCAGCGAAAGAACAGCTTGCCCGCGTCGTGGAGCAATTGAAGAGCCATTTCCCGAAGGCGATGGACGTTCTACAGAAGGCCGAAGAAGACGTATTGGCGTACATGGCATTCCCGACGGAGCACTGGCGGCAAATCTGTTCAACGAATCCACTGGAACGGCTAAACCGTGAAATCCGCCGACGCATGGACGTGGTTGGGATCTTCCCAAACCGGGACTCAGTGATCCGGCTCGTGGGAACCATTCTCCAAGAGCAACACGATGAATGGAGCATTGCACGCCGCTATTTCAGCTTGGAGTCGATGGCTAAGCTGACGGGCAACCAGGCGTTGCTGGCACCGACTTCAGTTCTACACAAATGACGCATGTCACTTAGTAGAAGCACTCGAAGAATTTCCACCACTTGACGGGACACTACCTTCCAGCAAACAGAGTATTTCAAGGCAAAAGCGAAAGAACGCTACAAAATTGAAGCAAAGAACAGCGAATTGAAACACAGACACGGGTATGACGTGGCGTCCTCTTCGGGTCTAGTTGGCATGGAGTTACAAGGTGTCATGGCCATATTCACCGTCAACTTAAAGCGAATATTGAAACTGATCCAGTAAGAAATCACTCTGTTGTACCTGCATAGACAATACAAAAGACGACCCAAACTCTTTAAAACTGGAGAATGGGTCGTCTTTTGTTAGGCTCTTTACTAACTGAGCCTTTTGCAGAATTCGATTTACAACGTTATTCATCCCATATATAGCGTTGTTGATTAATGTTATACGCTATATATAGCGCATCATGGAGTGTTGGAGATAATTCTGCAAAAGGCTCAACTATTAGGGTGAAACCACAAGTTTTTCAGTGGCCTCTATCGTAGCGCCGCGTTTTTCCGGAAAACACTGGCATATCCTTCATGTGCATTTCATTCAGAGATACCACACTCCCACTTCTGATGGTTCTTTATCAACAGTAGACGGAAGCATAAGGATGTGAATGCCTCATCATCGCAACGTTTTATGTGCCCACTGCACGAATTCACTCAGTGTGAATACTGTGATTATTTTATTTTCTCTCTTTGACGACATGTATTTACCGCTACTGGCTGTTGACTTCAACCACTCTACGGCTCCGGCTTTCGCTCCGCCGCCATCGACAATAATCATGATTTGCGGTTCTGGCATTGCTTCAACACAATTCAAGTATAAGTAGGGGAACTTCTCATCCACACTACCGGGAGATTGTTGCCATTTACATTCGATGCGCATCTCAAGACCGTACTTTTCAGACAGCACGAGGAATTCCGTTTTTCCGGGATGCCCGTAGATGGTTTGGTATGGTGCGTTGCGGATGAGAAGTTCCTTTCCAAAGGATAAGGGGGCCTTTGCATACTCCCCAAAGGTAACCAGAGTGAATCCCTTAGGTAGTAATGTGCTTACAACAATTTGTTCTAGTGTATTGCCTGATATGTTGGCCAAGCTTCCTTGCTTGATTTCATCCGACACACATGTGCCCCCCATTGAATAAAGCTAACAGCTCTGTGGCTTTATTCCTATTATTTCCATAGCAACTGATGAATCGTTGTACCTCGAACGATTCAATATGTGCAGCGGCATAGGCCTCAAGAGTGAATGAGTTTCGGTGATTTGAAATGAGGACAGGAATACCTTTGGCCGATAGGTCTTCGGCTAGACGTGCAAGTCGCAGTTGTTCTTCCGGTCCAAACCCTCCGGCACTGTAACTCGTAAAGTTCGCCGTATCAGATAAGGGAACATATGGCGGATCACAGTAAATGACGTCACCAGGCACAGCACGTCGCATCACTGTTTCGAAGTCCTCTGCTAAGAAGTCGGCTGTCTGGGACTTATGGTAGAAGAACATCATTTCTTCAAAGGGAAAGTACGGTTTTTTGTATCGCCCAAATGGTACATTAAAGCCACCTTCACTGTTGTATCTGCACAGGCCGTTGTACCCATGACGATTCAGATAAAGAAATAAAGCTGATTTGCGTACACGATCCCTGGTTTCATTGAATTCTTGCCGCAAAGCGTAATAAGCATCAGGCGAGTTGTTCTCGGCTACGAAGAGGCTTTTGCATTCATCGACAAATGCTGGACCGTGTTCTTTCAGAACCAAGTATAGGTTGATCAAGTCTACATTCAAGTCGTTAACAATGTTATATGCGTAATTGGTATTGAGAAACACTGCTGCTGAGCCAGCAAATGGCTCAATCAGGCGTCGGCCCGGCGGTAACAGCCCTCGGATTTTGTCAACGATGCGGTACTTGTTGCCGGCCCATTTAAGGAAAGGTTTCATGTCGTCACTCCATAGTCTCTGGTCTTCAACATTGGTTCGACAAAAATGTCAAAGTTTCCTCTCCGAAGTATTGTTCCCAAGTCACCTTAAGGGCAAGTCCGCTTGTCTCAACCGTAAAACCACGCGATGGTGCTTACGAAACACACAACCTCACATCATCTAAATTACGACTTGTCGTTGTGCGAAGTAAGTTGCAGAGCATGGACTCTATCGCAAACAATCTCCCATCTATGCGGTGCAAATGACCTTGTACATCGTCAATCTCCGCTTCTGCTTTGTAATTGATGGAAAAACTGATGAATGCCCCGTGTTTGTCACGGGCCGCCTGTCGGTTTTGACTCACCATAATGATTGGTGCCTGAAATACGGCAGTACAAGAAAGGATCAAATTAAGCAGGATGAACGGTGAGGGGTCAAAGTGAGGCGTGAATTTTACCGAATTCCAAATCATCCAGAAGGCAAGGATATAAATTTTCAACTTCCACCAAGTTGGGCGATTCGGTCAGCGAGTCGGGTGAGCCCATGTCGTTTTACGCAGATATTCGTCATTAAGAGGTGCCATAATGTGTTTTTCGTACTCGTTTACCAAACGGTCAATTCGTTTGACACTATCTTCATTTAATGGAATGTCAAATCCCTGCAACCTTTGATGACTTCCCACAACGTTTGGATGACTTTCCACAACGTCTTGAGGTTTGACAAAGTATTTTTTCCTCATTTGCTTCCCGTTCCCATGTAATGGTTTGTTGTTCAGCACGTTCTTAGGATTGGTTATTTACGGTTAAGCCGCGGCAGAACGAATTACCAACTTTCTAGAATCATTGCCTTACGTCCTCGGAATCTCATGAAAGTGGATTTGTAACGATTCTAGGTGACGAGTTGGAGCGGAACTGTGAAAGGGGCAAAACAGTATTGCTATGTGTTTTGTCGAAACAGCCGAATACCAGACTGCTTGACTTGACTTTGAAAACACCTTCGAATGTCAGTCGACTCTGGCCAGATGCCGTATCGTATAGTGATGATGGAGTCAGGTCAGGGATGATCAATTTGAGTCAGAATATGGCCAGAAAGCATGGAGCGCCGCTCATACAGTTACTATGTTGTATCGTGACAAAGCAAAAAAGAGAGGCTTCGCCTATGACACATTTGAAAGTGTTAGCAACCGCATCAGAGGCTTTCTTTACTTGGTGGTGGGTAGCTAAAGAGGTATTACAGACGACCCCATACCTAGAGGTAGGGGCGAATCGTTTTATGAACTATACCGTATGTTCCAACACTTTGAGTATGCGTTTGACTCTTTTTTCGGAGGCCCTGCGGGTATTGTCAGCTGTCAAAGAACGGGAAATCATTTCCACATATTCCTTAGCAGTGATTTGCCCAGCATAGTACTGATTCATGGGAGACGGAGAACGATCTTGGCGTCGTTGCTTGGTCATATTACGTGCCATTTGACCCGGCTCCTTTCACATGGGTTGCTGCAGACGAGGATTTCACCTTATTTATCTCGAATTCTATGTTACGAGCAAACAGAAGTAAAGCAAGCTGGTTCGCGAAAAATTTGATTACATCTGTGTCATCAGCGGAAAACGCATCCTTTTCAGCGCAATCTACATTCAGAACACCCAAAGGGGTTCCCAGCCACATGATGGGTACACATACAAGTGAATGATAGCTGCGCCGCTGCTGGTCCAATTTCACAAATCCACCGGTAAGTGACTGTATGTCTCCCGTGTGATAAACTTCTTTGTTTCTAAATGCTCCGCCTGCAAATGAACTCTCCATTGGAAGAGTCAAATTGGATTGACCCTGAGGCGAGTATCCTAATCCCTTTAACATAACGAGATTATCCTTGCTTTCGTCAGGTACAAATATGGCAATGCGCGAAAGACCGCTCTTACCATCTCTCACGGAGTACTCAATGATATGTAGTATAAACGACAATGCCTGATCGAAATAGTTATGCATCTCTTGCTCTGTTGAATTTTCGGACACATTAGATAAAACTGTTTGGAGAACCATTTGTGCGTTCTGTCCAACTTGGTCGAGGAAATTCAGTACAGCCACTTTGTGACGAGAATCCCTGCTAACCGTTTCATACTCGGTTGTAAGTTTCTGTAATGCGATTTCAAGGCGTCGAATTTCCGAATTCGGTTTCAAAGTAACCTTGGTTATTTTGAAATCAAGTTCGATTTCGTCGCCACGCTTATGACGGACGATGGACATAATGACGATGAACAAAATCAGTATACAGATGCATAGCAGTGCAACTGCAGTTCCGTATTTCCCGAGGTGTTCCCATGCTTGTCCAATGATTTCGTGCAATAGACTCATCCTCTCGCAAACACGGGATGATGATGAGTATTTTTGTAATATATCAAACATAACGTTTTCATGATTTGCTTACAAGTAATCGCGAAGAGTTGATCAAAACATCCTTATTAATACACTCCGACCCGTTGTTCTGAACATTCCACAGGCCCGGTACCTGGCGCAACAGGCGTCGCAAGTGACGGAGTAACAGACCAACCATGACGAGGTGAGGGCATTTTTTGTTTTACTCGTTGCGGGAAGGACAGGTTCTTGTGAAGAAATTCCTTACCACTGTGATTATATTGGCGATTGTTATCGTTGGTGGTGGTTGGTACGCTAAGCGTTCACTGATAGATAAAATTAGTGAAAAAGTCGTTCTAAATTGAAAAACAACAGATCAATGAGGCATTGAAAATCCGGAAGTCCAATCCCTGCTAAACAAGTATGCATCCCAAGACACAGGCATACTTAGGGTCTGCTGAACGATTGAAAAACCCAGTAGCGACAAGGATTCTTGGCCTTTCATCACGAAATCTTGTGCATGGATTCTCGTGAAACTCGTCAAAATCCTTGCACGTGAGGGGACCTATGTATCGACCGACTGAACGACAGATCCTGTTGCCGGATGACTTCTTCCTACCATTTGGCGGAAAGTTGAATCAGGAGAACCGCTGGGTCAAACTCGCCCAGATGATTCCCTGGTGGAAGGTTGAAGAGCACTACGGAGAGCGTTTCAAATCCTGGACGAAGGGACAGAAGGCATACTCGGTCCGTGTGGCGCTTGGTGCACTCATCATCCAGGAACGCTTGGGTCTGAGCGACCGGGAGACGGTTCGTCAGATCACGGAGAACCCGTATTTGCAATACTTCATCGGATTACCAAGCTTTCAGGAAGAACCACCGTTTCATCCCTCTCTGATGACGCACTTTCGCAAGCGACTTGGTCCGGACGTGATCAACCAGGTCAATGAATGGATCGTGATGGAGAAAGACGAAAGCGATGATTCTGATGACCGGGATGATGGACATCCAGGGCAGCCCGAGGTGGACGCCACCTCCAAGCCATCAACAGATAAGGAGACGCCTGCGAACCAAGGTAAGCTGTTGCTCGATGCCACGTGTGCCCCGGCGGACATCGCCTACCCAACCGACCTGTCCTTACTCAATGAGGCTCGGGAGAAGTTGGAGAAGATGATTGACGTTTTACATGCGGTGCGTGAGCCTGGTAGTCGCAAACCGCGCACCTATCGGGAGAAGGCGCACAAGGCGTATCTGACGGTGGCGAAGCAGAGGCGCGTGAGTCCGCGTGCACTGCGCAAGGCAATCGGGAAGCAACTGCGGTTTGTAGCCCGTGACTTGCGAATCATCGCCAAATTGAGGAATGAGGTCGGACTCAGCGCGTTGAGCGTTCGGCAACATCGTCAACTGTTGGTCATTCATGAACTGTATCGCCAGCAAGAGGAGATGTACCGCAGGAGGATGCGGCGCATCGACGATCGGGTCGTCAGCATCTCGCAACCCCATGTGCGTCCTATCGTCCGTGGCAAGGTACGTGCAAACGTTGAGTTCGGCGCAAAAGTGGCAATCAGTGTGGTGGACGGGTACGCAAGACTAGAGCGGTTGAATTGGGACAGCTTTCATGAAGGTCACACCCTGCAGGCGGCGGTGGAGGCTTACCGGGAACGCTATGGCTACTATCCAGAGGCCGTGCTGGCCGACAAGGCCTACCGGAACCGGGAGAACCTGCGTTACTGCAAGGAACGCGGCATTCGCTTAAGTGGACCGCCGCTGGGCCGGCCCTCGAAGACGGAGCGAGCGGAACAGAGGAAGATAGAGAGGCAGGACGCAGTGGAGCGTAATGCAGTTGAAGGAAAATTCGGCGAAGGCAAGCGCCTCTATGGTCTGGGGCTAATTCGGGCGCGCCTTCAGGCGACGAGCGAGACAGTTGTCGCGATGCAGTTGCTGGTACTGAACCTGGAGCGACGCCTCCGTCTTTTCTTGACTCTTTTTCTCGAATGGCTGCTCCAGACTATCACGTCTCCCATTCCAGCGGATGCATGACCCATTCAGCAGACCCTACTTACTTTTAAAAGCCAACAGGACGCAATTGAATATGTCATGATTCATATGTCGCCAAGTAAAGACGTTTACTACAAGCTTACAACAAAAGAGACTCCCTTACGTCTGAGCTACAGAAAGAACTCACACAAGAAGTCCTTTTACAGTTTTCGCAACAAGAGCTTGCAGTTATTGCCAAGACTTTTTACACAGGAAACGGAAACGGCAGTCACTGACAAAGAGGATAGATCTATGTTGTTAGCGGGGGGCACCTTCATCAGTGACCGCCTTTCATGACGTAGATCAAATTTGTCCTTCTGTTTTTACGGAATAAATTTTATTCCGTGACTGTAGATTTCGCATTGAAACCCCAGTGAGGTTAAGTCTATTTCATGAGGCCCAATTATAATTTTCGAATAATATCTCTCCTGTCGGTGTTTGACTCCCCATACCCAGGGTGTTGCAATAGTTGTCCTGAGGCTTTATCTTGTTCACATTGTTCTCATGCATCACTACACTTTCTCGCAGCTTTTGATTAGCCACCTCACAATATTCAAGGGACAATCGAGTACTATGCTCGTGACGCAGAAAGCGTTCGGGCAAGGAGTTTCATATCATGTACTCATCCGCACGTGTGCTACATTAAGTCGGGCAAATAAGTGTCGAATCTGTTGCGTATACATTTCGCAATATTGTGTGTCTTGTGGAGGATAGACGTAAAATGGCCCTGAACAAACAATACAAAGATGGTGCCCAGGCATTGAAGTATTTCCACCGAGTTACCGAGGACATCAACTATTAGTATAAAAGGATTGGGCGAGGAATACGGCGTGTCGCATATCCAAGGCGGTTATCAGACCTAGAGAGCTTCATCAATGCGTACATGAACAAGAAGTAGGGACGGACGTAAACCGTCTCGCCCTGGGATTGATTCTCAATTGTTTTTGTGGCCTTCACAGTGTAATGATACAAGCCGCGCTGAACATTCCCGAAATCTGTTTGCCGCCACGCTTGCTCTTCTTTATCGCTTCGACATTCTAAATAGCCACAGTTACTGCCGTGTTGCACTGACTTCCTCATACGCCCGTTCTTGGAACGCACGCAACGTGTTCAATACCAAGTAACTTGCCAGCTACTGTTACGCTGTCCGCCTCTAAAAAATGCATCATAATACGCCGTGCTGCTTAAACAACATGTGGTTGAAATACGGAAGCCTAATTCCAATCCCATTGAAATTGAGACTTTGCTGAAAAGTTATGGAGCGGGAAAGCCCTGTTATGCAATCTCATGGATCGAGGGGATTAATGGTAAAAAAGTATCTTTGCATACAGTTTTAGAGCATGCAGTTGGTCTTGGTCTGCCTTCTTTTATTTCATGTATCTCGGGTAAAGTTGTTTATTTTGAAGCTGAACAAATGTTAGGTGCCCCTCCAGGATTCATTCTAAAACGGGAGATTTAGTGGATGCCGCATTTTTACACTCCAGATAATAAGGAATTCATCTTACGTCCCATGGCGGGTGTTAACGTCACCTTCGCCCTATGCCACCTTGTCCTAGGGTCGACGCCACCTTATTCGTTATACACCTAGTGACAAGCGAACATTGAAATGAAAATCCCCAATCTCGAATTGAACCACAAAAGCCCTACATTACGGATATATCGGTTCGGCTACCAGGTTGCAGACTACAACGTCCAAAAGGTCACAGAACTCAAGCCTAACATGCCCACTTTTAGGGTCTTGTACTTTGTCTTCCGTGCAGCTGGCTTTCGGTTAGTAGGGCCCGAAGTTGGGTGCCCTGAAAAGCCCCAGTATTGGTGTCAACAGTTTTTTGAACGAGACTTGTTGAGAATGCGTTGTAGTTCAGTAGACGTCACATTGTGACCATGTACCGTTGCTTTTTATTGAAGCTCACTGACCAGCCCAACATTCGATACGGTGCACTGTACGTTCTGAATGGCCAATTTGACGTATCCTTCGGATGCATCAATCTCTCGCTCAATTCGATCATTACGCAGAGGGACAACCTCATCTTGCACTACAACCGTGGCCTGTGCAGTGGCAGACGTTCTGACGAATTATCGCATCACGCCTAGAAGATGAGTATAGTCAGACAAAGCGCAATCATAGTAAATTATCCGGTGAGACGTGCGTACACCAAACAACCTTCATTTCGACGACATCAGCTCGAAAAGATGGAGAGTGAACGGATGGATTATCTTAGGTAACCTATCGGTAAGTTCGAAGCTGCAAAAGAAGTTACTTCTCAGCAGAAACAAGAAGATATATCCGAAGCACCCGAGAAATTGCGACTGGCGATAGAAGGCTTATCATCAGAGCAGTTAAGTACACCGTATCGTCCAGGCGGTTGGACCGTTCGAAAGGTTGTTCATCATTTACCGGATAGCCATACGAATGGCTATATCCGATAAACTTACTGAGGATCAACCAATAATAAAGCCATATATGGAAAGTCACTGGTCGGAACTAGGTGACGACTATCGTAATATCCTTCTTGAGTCGCTTCATCAACGCTGGGTTGCGTTACTGTACGCTCCCCAAGACTCAGATTTTTCGCATACCTTCGTCTGGTGATATTTTGACGCTAGAAACAGCTCTTGGCTATATGCTTGACATGGACGACGTCATGTTGCTTACATTACATATCATTAAGAGCTCAAGTTTCGCACCCGGGTTGAGTCAATGATCCCTTGGTACGACTGGGATTTCAGGCGCTGAAAAGGAAAAAACACCCTCATTTTCTGGTAGACTGAAGTTGACGAGACAACAATCTACAGAGAAGAGGATGTTTGCCCTTATGGTACGTGAACCTCAACACCAAGATCAACTCCAATCCATGATTTTTGCCTTTTTCAAGGAGTACAGGATAGCAAGACTCCTGAAGCAGTCGAACATCACCAAGCAAGCTGGTATTGCTGTCCTGGATGTGTTCCGAGCTATATTCAGTCTCGTATTCACTCAGCGAAGCCTGAACCGTTGGCTAAAGCAGTCAGGCGGAGACGGGTTTGGCAAAGACACGGTGTATCGGTTCTTGAATTCCCCTCGGCACAACTGGCGTCGGTTTCTGCTACTGTTGAGCGCTGCCGTTGTACAACGGATGTCTCGGCTTACTTCAGATGACAGGGCAGATGTACTCATTGTCGACGATTCGCTGTTTAGTCGCAGTCGCAGTAAGAAAGTCGAATTGCTCGCCAGGGTCTACGACCACGTGTCTCACAAATTCGTTCGTGGTTTCCGAATGCTGACACTGGGCTGGTCAGACGGGAATTCGTTCGTGCCGGTCGCCTTTTCGTTGCTCAGTTCTGAAAACGAGCGTAATCGCCTGTGTGATGTTGAAGATTCCATCGACAAACGCACCTGCGGTTACAAGCGTCGGAAAGAGAGCATGCAAAAGGCAACGGACGCTCTGTTCGGATTGCTGACCCAGGTACAAGGCATGGGCATTACCGCTAAATACCTGCTGTTTGACAGTTGGTTTGCACATCCGGCGACCATTCTTAGAGCTTTAGACCATTCGATACACGTTGTCTGTATGCTCAAAGCCACGCCCAAGGTTCGCTACGAATACGAAGGACGACGGCTCACACTCAAAGAGTTGTATTCTGCTCTGAGAAAACGCCGTGGACGAGCAAAGATCCTTGCTTCCGTGAATGTGTCGATTGGGCGAGATGCAAAGGATAACCCGGTCCCCGTGAAGATTGTGTTTGTACGAGACAGGAACCTTTCCCGGCAATGGCTGGCGTTACTTTCCACAGATACACGCCTCTCAGACGATGAAGTTATTCGCATCTACGGAAAGCGGTGGGACATTGAGACCTTCTTCAAAGTCAGTAAATCCCATCTTCGACTGGCGAAGGAGTTGCAGGGACGTACATACGACCAAATGTTTGCCCACACCACCATCGTCTTCGCACGATACATCATGTTGTCGACGGCTGCTCGGGACGAGAAGGATCCAAGAACGATAGGAGCTCTCTTCTTCGACTGCTGTGACGAGCTCGAAGACATCCGGTTCGCCGACGCCATGCGTCTGTTGATCGAACTGCTACGGTCCATCATGGAGGCAGCAGATGTTCATAACGGTACCGTGATTGACATGATTGTTGAACAGTTTATCACCCATTTACCCAGCGCTATCAAGGAAAAGCTGGCTGCCTAAGGGTGCGAAACTTGAGTTAAGAGACTTATGGGATGGACAATGTGGATGGGGTGCGCCCGGGTGTGTATCGAGCATCCGGGTGCGAGCGCGCAATATTGCGTTTCATCTTGAGCTCAAGGGCAGTTAGGCTCCATTCAAAGTTCTCCGTATTTGGCGAGAGGGCATTGTCGGAAACGATATCGGGTTTACCATGAACCCAGACATACATCCACGCATCTCGTTATCATTCACTTTTAGAGTGCATTCATGAACAAAAGGTCAAAGACTCTTGCGGTCCTCCTGAATTTGGTTCTACATCTCCCGTGTTGTTTTCACGCGAATGCTCGCTCATTCGCAGGATTTCATCACCTTGTGTGGGTTGGAGGAAACGCAGTTTCTTTGTACCATTGGAACGGACCCGTCAGTGCGTAAGCGGGAACATGAAATGAGAGTGAGCAACATGAAAAAACGAAGAATTTTCCTTGGGATCGTTTTAACGGGTTTTTTATTCCTCCAACCTGTCTTTGCAGATGCGACCGTTGGCGATCGAATTATTACCTTAGGAAATGATTTAACAAACGCACAAAAACAACAAATTGAAACCGACTTTTCCTACACCAGCAGTGACCAGGTGATAACGGTCACGCACGCGGATGAAGAGCAAGCACTGCAAGGAGTCGTTCCTGCCGCAATGATAGGTACACGTGCGATTTCCTCAAGTTTGATTGTCTTTGAACCACCGGGATATGGAATTCATGTTTCAACCAAAAACATTACCTGGGTGAGTCCAAGCATGTATTCAAACGCCCTTCTAACGGCAGGCGTGAAAGATGCGAATGTCACCGTAGAAGCACCTTTTCCAGTATCGGGAACCGCTGCTCTGGTTGGCATCACGAAAGCTTTTGAAGTGGCGACTGGACATCCGCTAGGTTCTACTCGAAAGGCAGTCGCTAATCAAGAACTGGTAGAAACTGCACAGCTCGGGCAACAAATCGGCAACCCAGATAAGGCGGCAGCTTTCGTGAGTGAGTTGAAAACCAAGCTATCGCAGGAACATCCGCAAACCGACCATCAATATCGGAATTTGATTTCACAGGTCGCAAACCAAATGGGCATTCACTTGAATGACAGCCAAATGAATTCTTTGGTCGATTTGTTAAAAAAGATTAACGGATTACATATCAACTGGAATGTGGTTTCCAAAGAAGCATTGAATGTCCGAGATAATTTGAATCAATTTATTCATAATCACCCTAAACAAGCAAATGCGATTGTTCAATTTTTCCACAACATTATTCTTGCGATTGCTGGGTTATTTAAACAGTTGTTTGGGTAATACCAACGGGAGAGGTGCTTAGTGAGGCAGCGCAAGGTAATTGAACTAAAGGGTGCATGAATGTAATAAGGGGTAGCCGAAAGGCTTCCCCTTTTTACGCTATAGGCCAGATTAGTTGAAGGGGGAAACGTAGAACTCGTGTTCGTCTTATTGGCAATTTATGCGCTTGTAATTAATAATAGGAATTTAGCCAAGAGTGGTAATTAATTTGGTGGAACTTTTTCAGTACGACATTCGTTAAAAAGGGCAACGGTTAAAAGTTGTCCTTTTTTTATTCGTTGTTCTAAGGTGAAGACAACATCTCGGCTTAACCAAGGTGTTCTACCTTTGCGTGAAACACATGGATGTTTCGGTTTCCTTCCCGATATCCGCCCTTCTGATGGAGATTCAGCATTTGCATGTACCCGTGGAGCCGCGACGAACGTGCATGTCGGTTTGAGGGGTGGGAAGGTGCCACAAGATTATTCAGTTAATGTTGCATTACCCTTGAAAAGAGCAGGAAAGCGTGTACTTCAGATAAGGCGGTTCATTATAGCAGCTTATTCCTCCTATGTGTTTATCCTCGACTACGTGAATTCAAATACAATTTTACATGGTTTGTGGGCACAATGATTCTGATGAATATGCTTGAACATGAGGTTGATACCATGGAATTGGACTTTATAGATATCATCTTTCGGACTGCATTGGCCTTTGTTCTAATGTTGGCCGCTGTTCGTCTGTTGGGAAAACAGATGATTGCACGAATGACTTACTTTAACTTCGTGGCCAACATTACACTGGGTTCTTTAACAGGTGCGATCGTTCTAGATCATAACATTAGCTTAGGTGACCTGATTCTCGGAATATCCATATTTACCCTCATCACTTTCCTCGCATCGTTTATTGCGCTGAAAAATCGGCTGATCAATAAGTGGATTGGTGGTCATTCCATCGAACTGATTCGCGACGGAAAAATCCTCGAAGGTGAATTGGAAAAGTCTCGATTGAAATTGGAATCATTAATACAGCAACTCCGCTTAAGAAATGTTTTTGAAATCGATACCATACAACAAGCATTTTTGGAGACAAACGGAGAGCTAAGTATTTTTTTGAAACCCGAGGCCCGCCCCTTAACTTTAGGTGACTTTCAGAAAAGTATGGTCCAGAAGGAACGTCTCCCTGTTGAGTTGATCCTTGATGGAAGCGTGATCGAGGAAAATCTCGTCAATGGCAACGTTGAACGAAGTTGGTTGATGTTAGAACTAGAACGACTTGGGGTGGCTGACACCAAGGACGTCACGTATGCCGTCCTTACCTCGAAAAACAAGTTATATGTCGATAAGTACGACGATCATTTTACGAAAACCCCGCACACAACTGTTTGACAACGTACCACAACCACGAAAACATTATCGCAGAATTCGACTATGGTATTTTATAGCATTTACATAAAGTTACACTATGGAGGCCACAAGATGAAGAACAACGGTGTAATTCTCAACGTGAATGTCATCTGATTACAAGGTCAAGTCCGCTGACGTCGGGTGGATGGTGAATGCGTTCTCCATCACCTATGCAGTGTACGCCACGTTGATTGGCTCGATTTTTGAAGGGGAACGGAGGCGGTTTTTTATTGCGATGGGCCTCATCTTCCTTGCCTGTCAAACGTACTCACTGCGTTTTCACCCTGGTTCGCTATATTGATTATTGGTCGGGTGCTGGCTGTAGTTTGTGTGGCCTCGCACCCATTTGATATACGCCATTATGGGTGATGTGGCATCCCCGGAACGGCGTGGGAGATGGCCTACAATTGGTGTATCAGGGCACTTAATCGCACTATGGGCTGAGGCACCGATTTGGTACGGTTCTCGAGCAGTATTTTGGCTGGCGTTCGGTGTTTTGATGGCCGCAGCTGCCATCTTAATATTCATAGTGAATTGCGGGATACGCTACGATTGGCGCAGTTGTTTCGCGCTGGAGAGCTGGTGGCTGTGTACGTCCCCAGCGAAGAAAACGAATCACTCCGGGACTAGATTCGTGCACAGGAGGATGCAGTGGAAGACCGTTCGCGAGCAAGACACCGGATATCCAAGTTCCTGCTTCGACATAACCGCCATCCTGAGACGCGTCTGCGAGCCTGGGGTCGCATGCATCGGAGGTGGTTGGACACTCTCACGTGGACGGATCGGCGAGAGCAGATAGTGTTCCAGGAGTATCTGCATCAGTTGGATGAAATCGAGGGACGCCTGAAACGCCTTGATGCTGCGATTCATTTGGAGGCGACAGAAAGCCAGCGAGCACCGGTTATCCAGGCGTTGCAGACATTACGTGGTGTAGCAGAGGTGATAGCAACCTCTTTGGTCGCTGAGATTGGGGAGTTTAGTCGATTCAAGCAACTCCAAGAAACTCATGGCCTGCGCAGGACTGGTACCGATGGTATATTCGAGTGGATCTTCTCGATGGCAAGGGCGTATCACGAAGGCGGGGAATTCACACCTAAGACGGGTTCTGGGTGAGGCTGCATGGAGTTACCGATACAAGCCAGTTGTGAAAGGGACGATTCGGAAGCGTAAGGAGGGACAGTCCACGAATACAGGAAATAGCTTGGCGAGCGCAGGACAGGCTTTATCGGAGGCATATGAAAATGGTATCCCGAGGCACACTACAATGTAGCTGTAACTTCAGTAGCAAGAGAGAGTTGCTTGGACTCATATGGGCGATTTAATGTGAGGTAGAGAGACAGATGGAGACCTCCACTGCTGTATAACTGAATTTAGAAAGTCAACGTTGCCTAGGGGATGTACTGTTTGAGGACAGGGTTGAAGGTCGGGCCTGGAGGCACAGGAATCCGGTACGGGGAAACATCGTCCCCCGTTCGTGCCGGCATCAAGCCGAACGCACGTTGTTAGTCTGTGGCAGCCCCTCCCTCCCTATTAAGGCTTTTTCTCGAGGTTAAAGGGTACCTCCCGTCTCCTTAACTAGGAATGTCGGTTTTTTTTTGTGGGATGGAGTACCTTAGCGTACGTCTTTTGCGTTTGGTTGACGGGACTCCTAATTGAAACATTTGCTTCAAAACACGGCGAGAGAGAATGATTGTCTCTCTTTCGCCGTGTCTTTCGCTAAACCTGTTCACTGTGGCGTCTAGATCTGTTTCAGTGCCGCGATGAGTGCCTGCCCATTCGGGCTGCCTAGCCCAGTGCATGGATCCCAGCCAGGCTGGGCTTGGTAGGCTCCGTTCGGCGCGTCTCCGATGTCGTTATTCCCGATCGTGATATCGTGAAACGCATTGGCACCGGAGCCAAGGTTGTACAGTGTCGGGTTGAGATACCCGACGGAATGCCCCAATTGGTGATTGGCGATGGCAATCAATCCGGCCCAGAGCGGAGCAACGGCGCTCGTGCCGCCAATGACAAATTGTTGACCGTCGACGAGTACTTGGTAGCCTGTCTCAGGGTCCGCGTCGCCAGCTACGTCAGGCACACCGCGGCCGATATGGCCTCCGGGATTAGCCGATGGCGGTACACCGGCGTTTTGTTGCCAACTCGGGAGAGCGAACACGTCGCTCACGCCGCCGCCCGAGGCTCCGCCATTCGATCCGTCGTTCCATACGACTTCGCTTTCGATAGTGCCGCTGCTGGAGGCCGTGAGCCGCGTTCCGCCGCAGGCGAGTACGTATGGGGATGATGCAGGAAAGTCCACGTGAACCTTGCCATCTTCAACGCTGTCGGTCGATCCGTTATCCCCCGAAGCACAACACACCGTAATACCGAGTGCAGCGGCGTCTTGAAAGGCTGCGTTCATCGCTTGCATCGCCTGTTGTGTCCATGAACTTTCCGGTCCGCCCCAACTGATGGACAGGACTGACGGCCTGTTGGTCGTGTCGTGAATGGCCGTCGTGATGGCATCCAAGAAACCGGCATCTGTGTTCGGAGCAAAATAGACCACCGTGTGGACGCCAGGGGCTACGGAGGCAGCTACTTCGATGTCGAGATCGACTTCGCCGTCTGGCCCGTTTGCATTGCCAGTCGGTTGATTGGCACCGCCGTCGACAGAGACGGACGTGACATTTGGTGCTGGCAGGCCGAGGTTCGAAAAGTACGTCTGTATGGCTTCCGTTTGATAGCCGCCGCCGAGCTCGATGATGCCGATGCATTGGTCTTTGCAATCGACGGACGACGGAAAGTCGTACAACGTGGCGACTTGGGGCGGTGTGTATGAAATTTGGGGCGTCTCAGAGGCGCGCGTCTCGGAATAGATGCGGAAGTGCGTTTGCGCTTGTGGACGATTATCAAGGCCTAAGACGGCGATGATGACTTCGCTCAAGTGGCTCGGGATATGGACAGGCCCTGTGTGCCCGCGATATGTGAATTTGGGGTGTTCGTAATGGGAGAGATCGACCTGAAAAGCCGAGGTGAACGACGAGATGGCGCCGGATAGGACGACGGTTCGGGCGGCTGCGTGTACGCGATCCACAGTGAGTTGGTACGATTGTGCAAATGATTTGACAAGCTCGATGTCAGCAGGATCCGCACCGTGGGCAGCCGCAAATTCGGCGTGACTCATGTGTTGGCGCTTTGCAGGCGGCACTTTGCTCAATTCCTTAATGTAATTGGCCAAGTCGGATGTGCTACGTCGACGCAGGATGAGCGTCACAGAGATGTGGTCGTCTAGATTGATGGAGCCTATGCGTTTGGCACCGGGAACGGCCGTTCGATCACTGCCGAAGAGGGGGATTTTACTGCTTGCTACTTGGTTTGATTGTTCGTCCATTGCGGTTCAGTCTCCTTTCAGGTGAGTTCAGGAGAAGTGACGACAAGTGGAGATTTTATTTTATCATATTTTTAATAATTAAGTTTCTTCTGACCTAAAAAAGAGCGTAGGGAGCCACCCTCGTTTGACGGGGTCGGCTCCCTTTCTCTATCTTCCCTCGATCATTCGGTCGTATAGCCTTGTATCTGCGATGCAGAATAATGCTATGTCTAGAACACAAACGCCTTGAAGAATTATTAAACTCCCTCGTGAATTAAGGTTTTTCTTACGAATGCTCGCTCATTCGTAGGTGCTCGCTCATTCGCAGGATTTCACCACCCAGATTTGGTCGAAGGAAGCAGAGCTTACATCTGGGGATAGCGTCGATCCGTTTGGAAAACATACAGGAACAGAAGACGAGTGGAAACACTTCTCCTAAGTGTAGTCTGTACTACACGTATCTCTTCACAAATGCCTTGGGATTCACACTCCCATGTCTCAACGGGTTTAAGCCCTTACATTCCTTCGTCCTATCTGTCCAAGGTGTGGAGTCCGATCAACGTTAACGGAACGGGTCCATGCCCTAAAAGTGCAATAATCTCGGTACTCTGTGCTTTCTTTGTGAAATCATGCGAATGAGCCAACCTACGTGTCTTAGTTATCTTGCTTCGAAATGTTTTTCAGAATGAGTCTAGGCTGCCCGATTCTGTGCCCTGTCTACGGAAAATGGTTGTCCTTCCCGAGCCATGGCAACCAGCATCCGTGCTAGTTTCCCAACCAACTTCATGATGGACCTCATCTTCGACACCCGTTTGACTTGAACGTTATGTGCATGCAGTGTCTGAAAGGCTCGATTATGAGAGAGTAATACGGTGAAAAACAGATGCTTGCGTAGTCACGAATTGCCTCGCTTGGATAGCTTAATTTTGCCCTCGTGTTTACCGGAACTACGCTCAGCGAGATTCAAACCTGCCTTACGTAGGGTCTGCTGAATGGGTCATGCATTAGCTTGGAATGGGACACGTGACAGTTTGAATCAGCCATTCGAGAAAAAGAGTCAAGAAAAGGCGGAGGCGCCGCTCCAGGTTCAGTACCAGCAACTGCATCGCGACAACCGTCTCGCTCGTCGCCTGAAGGCGCGCCCGAATTAGCCCCAGGCCATAGAGGCGCTTGCCTTCGCCGAATTTTCCTTCAACTGCATTACGCTCCACTGCGTCCTGCCTCTCTATCTTCCTCTGTTCCGCTCGCTCCGTCTTCGAGGGCCGGCCCAGCGGCGGTCCACTTAAGCGAATACCACGTTCCTTGCAGTAACGCAGGTTCTCCCGGTTCCGGTAGGCCTTGTCGGCCAGCACGGCCTCTGGATAGTAGCCATAGCGTTCCCGGTAAGCCTCAACCGCCGCCTGCAGGGTGTGACCTTCATGAAAGCTGTCCCAATTCAACCGCTCTAGTCTTGCGTACCCGTCCACCACACTGATTGCCACTTTTGCGCCGAACTCAACGTTTGCACGTACCTTGCCACGGACGATAGGACGCACATGGGGTTGCGAGATGCTGACGACCCGATCGTCGATGCGCCGCATCCTCCTGCGGTACATCTCCTCTTGCTGGCGATACAGCTCATGAATGACCAACAGTTGACGATGTTGCCGAACGCTCAACGCGCTGAGTCCGACCTCATTCCTCAATTTGGCGATGATTCGCAAGTCACGGGCTACAAACCGCAGTTGCTTCCCGATTGCCTTGCGCAGTGCACGCGGACTCACGCGCCTCTGCTTCGCCACCGCCAGGTACGCCTTGTGCGCCTTCTCCCGATAGGTGCGCGGTTTGCGACTACCAGGCTCACGCACCGCATGTAAAACGTCAATCATCTTCTCCAACTTCTCCCGAGCCTCATTGAGTAAGGACAGGTCGGTTGGGTAGGCGATGTCCGCCGGGGCACACGTGGCATCGAGCAACAGCTTACCTTGGTTCGCAGGCGTCTCCTTATCTGTTGATGGCTTGGAGGTGGCGTCCACCTCGGGCTGCCCTGGATGTCCATCATCCCGGTCATCAGAATCATCGCTTGCGTCTTTCTCCATCACGATCCATTCATTGACCTGGTTGATCACGTCCGGACCAAGTCGCTTGCGAAAGTGCGTCATCAGAGAGGGATGAAACGGTGGTTCTTCCTGAAAGCTTGGTAATCCGATGAAGTATTGCAAATACGGGTTCTCCGTGATCTGACGAACCGTCTCCCGGTCGCTCAGACCCAAGCGTTCCTGGATGATGAGTGCACCAAGCGCCACACGGACCGAGTACGCCTTTTGTCCCTTCGTCCAGGATTTGAAACGCTCTCCGTAGTGCTCTTCAACCTTCCACCAGGGAATCATCTGGGCGAGTTTGACCCAGCGGTTCTCCTGATTCAACTTTCCGCCAAATGGTAGGAAGAAGTCATCCGGCAACAGGATCTGTCGTTCAGTCGGTCGATACATAGGTCCCCTCACGTGCAAGGATTTTGACGGGTTTCACGAGAAATCCATGCACAAGATTTCGTGATGAAAGGCCAAGAATCCTTGTCGCTACTGGGTTTTTCAATCGTTCAGCAGACCCTACGTAACAGTTGGTTTCCGTGCGGGAGTTCACACAAGTCTCCGCCAAAGGCATTTATCGCCGTAGTCGCCGGTGCTGTAATGCCAACAGACATTACCAAGTCGGCGTAGGGGATTTGGGAGAGTAGGCTCTGAATTCTTTCATCTGCTTCGTCAATGGTCCGCCGGACTCTCATGTACTCGTCTAGTAGGTGCTGTAGTTCCCACTTATCCTCTTCAAGAGCGCTCACCTCTCCTACACTACGTCTGGCGAGTTCAAGAAGTTTGGTGGCTTTCCTATACCTCGGGCATCTCCTGGGCGTGACATATATTTCGCCCATGCTTTTAGAACTCGCTCCGGTGTTAAAAACGCTAAGTCAGATGGAGTAGGGAAGCTACCCAAAGTCGAGAGATACTTTGGGGACAAGACCGTGTTAGTGTGAAATTCAAGGGGCGATAAGCTGTGAATCTAAGTGAAAAACGACTGTAGTATCGAGCTCTCTAGGTGTGCGGTATCTTTATCTATTCCAGTTTGTTCGTGTACACAAAAGGCCGCTCCACACAAGTGTCGTATAGAGTGGCCATCCTTTGACAAGGTCGAGTTTGAATTATTTTACGATCTCGTCGCCTTGGTCAACCAGTGAAACCTTGACCAGATTCCGGCGTTGCTTGGTCGCAGCCATGAAGAGAATCGATGCGATAACCAGCGCGATCACGGTCCCAAGAATACTTTGCTCCACATCCGACCACTTCGAACTCAAACCGTTTGGCATGAAGGCGAAGATGAATGTCGGAATGACCCAGATCAAACCCATGATGACACAGAACCATGCACCGAACGTACCACCCGGAACTGAGAACGGACGGTGAACCTTGGGATACCGCTTCCGGAAGATCAGGAGTGCCGGGAACATTAGCAGATACGGTGCAGTTCCAGCCAGAATGGCCATGTATAAGAGCAACTGGTACACTTCACCGAGACCACTAGTACCACTGCCGACAAACAATTTGAGTGTCAAGATCAGGGATGACACGATGGCGCCCAAGATAGCAATCAGGTCGGGTGTTCCAAACTTCTTGTTATAGTGACCAAGGAACTGTGGAATGTTTCCGTCGTAACCGCTGGCTGCAAACGCGCGATCCACCCCAAGCAACCATGTCGTTCCACTAGCAAGGAGTCCGATGATAATGAGAATCGCAATGAATGGGAGCAGCGGCGAATGTGGAATGATCGCCTTGAATGTATCAAACAGGGCACTCACGTTGGACATGTTCTTTAGCGGGATGACGAGCAACATGCCAAGGACACCCATGGTGTAGCCAACAGCCGAAAGGACGACAGACCAGATGATGGCGATGCGCACGCCACGCTGCGGGTTTTTCATTTCCTGTGCAGCATTCGATTGCAGTTCAAATCCTTGCCATTGGTACATCAAGACCGGGAGGTATGCAACAGCAACGGCTTTGGTCGGCATCCAGTTGGCCAATGCGAACGAGTTGGCCGGATGACCGTGGTGAATCGCGATGGCAATGCCGATAAGACCGATGGCGAGCAACAGACCAAACTTGATGACTGCACCGATATTCGGCAACCATTTGCCGACATTGAGATACGACACTTCAAGCAACGCAACGAGCCAAATCAAAAGCAAACAGACCCACCACCGCGTTCCTGTGGACCAAGTGGCACCAATCATACTCTGCAAAATGCCAACCGCTTCGACGGCGAGGCTCGCCATCCAAATTGGGTTGCTGATCCAGTACAGAAACGTCGCAAGGCTTGCAATGTACGGGTTGAATGCTTCCTTAATCCAAACGTACAGACCGCCATTCTTCACGTATGTCGTTCCGAGTTCGGCAGCGATGAATGCGTATGGAATGGCAAAGAGTACACAGGAGACGATGATCCAGAAAATCGTCTGAACACCGTAGCTTGCCGATTGGGGCATCGTATCAATGCCAATAATGCCGGACGTAGTAAATAAGACCAGGTCACGAGTGGATAGCACTTTCTTTAAGCGTGACCGCTGCTTGAGTGCATATGACGTAGTGCGTTCAACAGCTCGTCTCTCCATTGATATACCTCCTTTGTCAAATAATTATTCATGATTATGAATAAATAAATCAAGTCCATCTCTGCTAAACAACAGAATAAATTGCGATGGATTTAACCAAAAACATGGGGATTTATTTGACGTAAAGCGATTTCATGGCTGCATAATTATGCTTGTCTGAGTCTGTTGAAAAACACCCCCTCCGCGACATAATGGGTAACCGCGTGTGTACGCCAACATGGTTCCAAGAGAGGGCTCCGCTCTATGATGTTGGTTGGTTGATGCGACTGACTTTGGATGGGGCTTCTGTCAATTACGAACCTAATGGCTTACGGTCGCTAGGATCGCTGTGTTGCGTCGCAGAAAGAAGTACGCCAATCCCTCCACCAGAAAACCTACATAGAAGCTGATGTCTGCACCTCCAAGTGCCTTTGCACAGGCCCCGTGAAGATAATGTCAAGGGGTGCGGAGAAGTCAGTTTATTGATCCTGGAAAGGGAGAAAACAAATTGAACCGACGTAAGTGGCTTACTGTGATGAGAGTTTTGTTTGCATTAATAACACTCGTTTTAACTACTAGCGAGAGTGTCAGGGGGCCGTCTTATAGCATAAAGGACGTTGGGATGAGTTATCGAAACGAACTTTCGTGAAGCAACTGGCGTAGGCCCTATGACGGAGAGGCTGTGCGATCACGTTCATTTGATTAAGTTTGTACCAAACAAATGGTGGCATTATCTGTTTCATAATCAAAGTGCGTTGTTAATCCGAGCTTGATTCCTACGGGATGTTGTGGTTACTACAGTACCATTTCATCTCCATAAAACACACGTGGATCTCATTGGGCCATGAAGGCATCAGTGAACGCCATTGGTGCGGGCGTCACAGCACTCGTTGCCGTCGTCTTTGCAGTGACGAAATTCACAGAAGGTGCATGGATCGTGATTGTTGCACTTCCAACTCTTATTTTCACCGCATTCACGATTCGTCGTCATTACGATACGATTGCCGATGAACTGCGCATTGACTTGAAGTATACACGTCCTCACCCTCATCATGTTGTGTCTCTAATTTTGATTTCTGGCGTCCATCGCGTTGTAGAAGACGCCGTTTCGTTTGCCCAAAGTATGTATTCCGACACAATGGCACTCTATATCGGATTTGACGATGAATCCATTGAGAAAATTCAAGGGAAATGGGAGGAATGGGGAGCGCCCTGTCGGCTAATTGCTCTCAAGAGTGAGTATCGATCCCTACTTCAACCGCTTTCTCGGTTTGTTAAGACGTTGGATTCCAACGACGAACCAATCCAATTTGAGCTACAGTAATTGACAAGAATACACCAATTGCAAACAGTGGAATGAGTGCGTTTGTTTGCGCACGAAATGCGACGATTAATAATGAAGACAAGAAAGTGAGTACAATCATGCCATTGGAATATCCCAATCGATCTCCACGAAGGGTCAGAGCGCGTGGTAAAAATCCATCCCTGGCCACTAGGGCTAACAATTGCGGAAATCCAGTAAATGTAGAGTTGGCCGCGATGATCAGCACAAGGAAAGTGGTCCAAGTGATGACTTGATATATCACCCCCGTGGTCGAAATAAACCTGTCATAGCTGAGATAACATTGTATTGTTGGGATTAACCGTAATACCCTTTACATATAGCTCAAATCCAAACCCCAATAAGGTCACGCCAGTAATGATCGTCATCGCGATATAGGCTTTAATGGCACTCTGTTGGCTTGGTTCTCGAAAGATTGGCACCGCATTGGCTATCGTCTCAATACCCGTGAGAGAAGAACATGCAGCACTGAATGCCTTTAAAAGGATTAAAGTCGTCAACCCATGCGGAACAACGCCAAATCGTGGAGTGGAGGCTTGAACAAATCCATGTTGAATGTTATCCATAATTCCTCTTCCAATTAAGAAAGAGCATGCTTACCATGAACGCGAAAGTTGGCGAAGCAAAAACCGTGGCCGATTCGCAAACGCTCCGTAAATTAACCATTAGAATGCCAAACACACAGAGCACAGATAAGACGACTGCGTATGGCGCAATGATGGGGTAAGCAGAGGCAACTGCCTGAATTCCAGAACAAACGGATACAGCGACGGTTAAGACGTGGTCAATTAATAGCGCACTAACTAACGATACCCAGGGCCTTTTAAAATTATCACAGGCGATGCTGTAGCCTCCACCCCCATTTGGGTAAGCTAAAATGCTCATCACATAAAATAGAACGATAATTACCAAGAGTAGTACCGTGGCCATCACAATCGGAATTAGGATCCGCAGTGCGCTTCACCCCAAAAAATGCAAACTCAGTCACGCCAGCTTCGGGTCCATATGCCACTGAGGGGTACAAATCGGCCGACAAAATGGGGAGTGTAATATACCAAAGAAGCCTGTTTTGCTTTGCTTCTAATTCTTTAGACCGCATGGGCCTGCCGATGGCCATTCTTTTTATCGTTGTAAAATTGCGTACAACAAATAAAAGGCCAATGATTACAAAGACAAGCATAACTGGATGAATATAAAGTGTCAGATCCATGCTCTATCCTCACTCCTTCTAAGGAGTTAGGATGCTTGTACCACTCCTTTTTTTATTCTTTAATTGCGTTGTCGCCTAGCTCACCACTCATCGGGTAGTAAGGAAAAGTCAATCGGTCAGACTGTTACATCAAACCGATAAGACAAAAGCGAAAGCAGAATTGCTCCAAAACTTGCCTCAATCGCTAGGCGATGTTCAAGATAAATGGTGGCCGTTTTGCTTCTTCGCTGGTGATGGATTTGGGCTCTATGGTCCTAGTGGTGGTAAAGCGCTCCCTAACGACGGGAGCGTTATTTTTGTCAATATGATTCTATTTCGTGTACATCCCGTGTTCTTCGTTCGTCGTGATAGCCTCCTGTTTGTTCTCGTTATCGGTATCTGCGTACCAAACACGTCCATGTTCAACTTTCCCGCAATAACAGCTGCCGGTTTTTACTGATTCTTCCCGCAACATTCAACAGACCTGATTTCTTCTTTGGTGACTACGTCCTGTCTGTACATCGCAAGAGATGCAAGCCCTTCCCAGCAATATGTATACGGAACAGCGTTATCCAGCTTGGAGACAAGAGACAAGCGGTGGTCAACATTTGGGTGCATTCGTAACACCCCATTCGTCCGTAAATCCGAGAACAATGTCTGTAATCATGGGCTTTCCACAAATCACGTTGAGTTTAATCTCTCGATTCTCCCCCATCTCTAGAATGACGATTCCATCCTGACAAACGAAATAATCCTGGTCCCCAGGTTCCCACGGGCCGGGTTACTCATTGTAGCCGCGCATCCGCACTTTGGCACTGTATCACACGGAGTGGCAAGGAACACTGTGACGTCGCCTCCATGATGTACCAGGCAACGTCTTGGGAAAGCCACGACGGGGTTGTCATTGTACGGCGCCTGGACATCGACCCCGAGGAAGTCCTGTGTGCTGATTGGCTTTGGGAGTACGAAGCCATTGCCACAACGTTGGATTGGAGCACCGAGGATATTTGGCATTTTTGCAACTACCGTGGCAATGCCGAGAACCACATCAAAGAAGCAAAATATGGATTTGCCATTGACCAATTCTCAAGCCAGGACTTTGGCGCCAACCAAGCCTCAGAGGGTTTGAAGTTGCTGGTGTACAACTTGCTCCTGCTCTACAAGCAAACGGCGCTTAAACCTGGGGTTCGTCAGTGGACTGCCGGACGGCTTTGGCGAAGACTGTTGTTCTTGCCTGGTGTTCTGGTCCGTCACGCACGGCAATGGTCACTACGTCTTCCAGAGTTCGAACAGTTCTTATCGGCCTAGATGATTGAGACTGTGACATAGCAGCTTCCCAGCTGAATAGGCGCAAAGCTGAGCCCAGTCTAGGGAGGGGGAAAGTGTCTCCAAACAACGCCAGTTCATACTGCCACCGTGATCGCCTACATTTTTACCAATCAATTGAATTCCCAGCCCTTACGGGCTGGTCAAAACAAAACCATCGAAATCCGGGTTTATTGTTGACGAGAAATCCTTGGTCCTCTATTGGCTCAACAACGTCAACCCCGCCTGTACATGCTCTTATTCATTAAGGAGGAGGGGTGGCTCCACCTCGGCTGGTACGGTCCGGGATATAGGAGAGATTGTCCTCCGATTCGACGCAGTTGCTGGCCCAATATCCCTGATGATTGAACAGTTCCTCGCTAGCAGTCTGTAAATCCTGAAGTTTGTCGATAAAACCACGGATATCATACGTATGGAAGGTGTCATGTATCTCGTTTTGCTCTTCGGTGACGGTGTCTATCCAGACTTGTATACCACCGTCCCATCGAACGTGCGCGCGCATCCATCCATCAGGATCACGCAATTCAACGGCGACGTTCTCTCCGTCTTCATCGCGTTTGTGTTCTCTTTCAACAATCCACATAGTGTACCTCCGATCATGAAGTTCCGGATTTGCCACTCAGTATTTCTCGTTCATGCTGAAGACATGTGTAGTGATGTCCTCGGAAACAGACAATCCTGCGTGCGCTGACAGTACCTCCGAAGGTTGATGAAACAAGCACAGCCTGAGCCTAATCAGAATAGATCAAATCATGGTACGGCATGCGCCCAGCGTGCGTGGTCGGTGGAATGGCTATGAACGCCATTCACTTTACAGGCCGAGTCTTTGTTGTGTATAATTCTAATATAACCGATATAAATAGTCGGTTATATTGAGCGGAGGGACGCGCGTGAGTGTTGGGATTGTCCTGATGGGTGTACTGGTCGGCCTCTTGGTAGGACTCACGGGGGTCGGTGCCGCGTCACTCTTGACCCCGTTTCTGGTTCTGATTGGCGTTCATCCGTCCATTGCTGTGGGCACGGACCTTCTGTACAACTCTGTGACGAAGTTGTTTGGAACCGTCCAGCATTGGAGGCAAAAGACGATCAATTGGAAACTGGTGCGGCACCTCGCGTACGGTAGCATTCCCGGTGCCGTGGCGGCGATCATCCTGCTGCATCTGTCGCAGTCGTTCTTCCACAACGAAGAAACCATTATCCAACATGCCTTAGGTTACGTACTGGTAATCGTATCGATCGCGACTTTGATTCGAGTCCTGTTCGACAACCGGCTGAAGCCGAATCGATGGATGGCACGTTCACTTGAAGAAAAGCGCGTCCTATCGACGTGGATCGGTGCGGTCTTTGGGTTCATCGTTGGTTTGACATCAATCGGCTCTGGATCCCTGTTTGCCATCGCTATGATGTACCTATATCGTCTTAGTGGATCCGAGTTGGTGGGCACTGATATCGCGCATGCGTTCTTTTTGGCGACGGCGGCGGGCCTGTTAAACGCCGGGCTGGGCCATGTGAACTACCTGCTGGCGGGGAACCTGTTATTAGGTTCTATCCCAGGTGTGTTAGTGGGGAGTCGATTGGCAGTCAAGGTGCCTTCGAAACCGCTCCGGGCCATCTTGTCGGTGTTAATACTGGTCAGCGGTGTGAAAATGATCTGAAAATAGCTGTTTTAGCTCTAGCTACGGTTTGCTCGGATGCCAGAATTCGGACCATGTCACGCCGGAGCGACACTTATGGCCAGCCGATCATTCGCTGTCAACTGGACTAGGGAAGCTACGAAGGTTGCCTACGAAAGTGTCGGACGACAGAAATCTTTAACATCTTGTCTCATTACAAATGTTGATATAACATACATGTTCACCTTTAACCCCCTTTGTTTGATGACCCTGGACGACTAGGGCATATTTTTTTATCTTTCAAAAATGGGATAAAATAAACGTGCGTCATCCTGCATGACGTAAATTCGAGCCGAAACCCTTAAAATTAGGGCCACCTTTCATGCTTTTACGTGGGAGGTGGCCCTAATCATTACAGGCCGTTTTTCCTAAACACACCTGTTTAAAAGGTGTGTTTATATTTTCTGTACCGTCAGATTGTTAAGTGATTTTATCATGAAAACTTTGATTAATGGCAACACATAAATTTTCATGATCGCGGGATTACTACACTTCAGATCGGGGGGTGTCCCATGAAAAGTGTGTAATACACCATTCAGATTCGGTCTTGTGATGAGCGCAAAGAGGTTCCGATTAAATGCCGAGTCTGTATCCTTCCGAAGTGTGTGAGATCAAGTGAATAAGGTTTTTTACATGAGCCTTTTGCAGAATTCGATTTACAACGTGATTCATCCCATATATAGCGTTGTTGATTAATGTTATACGCTATATATAGCGTATCATGGAGTGTTGGAGATAATTCTGCAAAAGGCTCACATACATCGGGACACCCGGGAAACCGGTATCTCTGTTTTCGGCCTTTTTCACTGTTTAATTTGAAGCTCCGAGAACTGTAAAGCCCTTATTTGGGAACTTCCTAGTTAGGAGTAAAGGAGAAGATAAGTTTAATGAACGAGCAAGTCCCTCATGATAAAAGTCTCGATAGCAGTCTCGCTCTAATGCAGGAGGGGTATCTGTTTATTAAAAACAGGGTTGATCGAAATCGGTCTGATTTATTTGAAGCACGTTTGCTGTTACAAAATGGAATTTGTATAAGCGGAGAAGAAGCGGCGAAGTTGTTTTACGATACAGAACGGTTTCAGCGACATGGTGCCGTACCGAAACGGGTGCAAAAAACATTGTTTGGCGAGAATGGAATCCAGAGTTTAGACGGTGACGCGCATATTCTCCGGAAGCTTCTCTTTATGTCGCTGATGACTCCGCCACAGCAAAAGCGGTTAGCTGAGCTTGTTACGGAGCAGTGGCAGGATTCTGTTGGCAAATGGGAAGATTCCAAGAAGGTTGTACTTTTTGATGAAGCAAAAAATATTTTATGCCGGATAGCATGCCATTGGGCGGGAGTTCCGCTACAGAAATCAGAAGTAAAACAACGGGCAGACGATTTCACTGCAATGGTTTATGCTTTCGGAGCGGTTGGCCCGCGGCACTGGAAAGGAAGAAGAGCAAGAACCAGAGCTGAAGAGTGGATCAGAAAGGTCATAGAAGATGTTCGAGCTGGCAAACTGAAGGTTGATGAAGGTTCAGCACTTTATGCAATGGCTTTTCATAAGGAGCTCGATGGCAGCCAGCTGGATACCCAAATGGCTGCGGTAGAACTCATCAACGTCTTGCGGCCGATTGTGGCGATTGCAACCTTCATTACCTTTGCAGCTTTGGCGTTGCATGAGCACCCAGAGTGTAAAGAAAAGGTGCAGTTAGGTAACAGCGACTATCTTGAAATGTTCGCACAGGAAGTTCGGCGCTACTATCCGTTTGCCCCGTTCTTGGGTGCCAAGGTACGAAAGGATTTTGTTTGGAATCAGTGCGAATTCAAAAAGGGAATGCTCGTACTGCTTGATATATACGGTACAAATCACGATTCCCGACTCTGGGAAAACCCAAACGAATTCCGGCCCCAACGGTTTAAGGAATGGAAGGGCAGCTTATTTGATTTCATTCCCCAAGGTGGAGGAGACCCTGCCAAGGGGCACCGCTGCCCGGGCGAGGGTATTACCGTCGAAGTCATGAAAGCGAGCCTGGATTTCCTCGTCAACAAGATTGAGTTTGAAGTCCCAGCTCAGGATTTAAGCTACAGTCTGGCAAAAATGCCGACATTGCCTGAAAGTGGATTTGTAATGAGTAATATTAGACGAAAATGATTCCAGGGCAGTTCGACTTGCCTGATGGTGAATCTGCATCAGTTACCATAAATGCGGTGTCGGATTGTCGTTTACGAAAATTTTTATATAGAGGCTACATAAAAACGCGTTATTAGATGTGAAAAACCGCCATAGAGTGTGTGTCCGAAAAGGGGGCCTGCAGCCCCCTTTTTGGGATATCCTCCTTTAAGAAGTACTGTATAAAATTGTTTGAGCAACACCGATGAAATAACCAGCCTGTGGCGGCGGCTGCATCGACCCAGATTGCGCATCGGCTCAGCTGAACCACCTGAATCGTCAGTGCATAACTCGCACTGCAGTGCGAACAATAACGTTCGTTTCGACCATCGGATAGGAGGACGGTTATGCAGAACGAGGATGTGATTGAGCAAACGCTGAGGAACTATGAATTGGCGAACGAGGCGCTCCTGCATATCTGGCCAAATTTAGACCCATCGGAAATTGACATGGTGCTGGAAAAACAACAAAATCGCTTGCAACAAATTGCCGAACGTGCCTACGCCAAAGAAAAGGAATACGATGCGAAGTCGGAACTGATTGCCAATACTCTGGAGCGGTTCGAAAGCGCGAACCAACACCTCTACGAACATTGGGATACCATCCCGTTCGACCAAAGACTCGATTTACTGCAAAAGCAATGGAATCGGTTGCAGGAGCTCCGGAACAGAATTGTTCATTAGCACCTAGGACTTGGCACATCAGGGCATGACACACCTATGGTGTACACTCGGTTGTAGGTAGGAACACGGTGACCGGATTTAAATGGAACTCTTGGCAGCCCCCTTCCACGCTGAGTGGGTGGGGGGATTTGCGTGGTTGAGTAGTGTGCCTCATTATTTACGTTCCTTGAGGTTGCAAAGCAGATTCACACTGTGAAGGATAGACATGCTCAGTGGATTGAGCCACGGCTCTGTTGTCGGATTCAGTACCTGGAGAGAACGGATCGACATAACCTACGCATCGTTTCGTTCAAGGGGTTTTTAACAGGTAAGGACCCTAAGGAATGGAAGTGAATCAGCTAGAGGTGATTTATCGTGTGCGGACGATTCACGTTAGCTAACGAGGATTAGGATTTCATGCTTGATTACTTCGGGGTGACGGGCACAGGGTTTCGATATCCCGCACGATTTAACATAGCGCCTGCCCAACAGTTGCCCGCAATCATATCTGATGGGAAACAACGACGCATCGGGCTCCTGAAATGGGGGCTATTGCCATCATGGTCTGAGACGGAGACTACAAGTTTCAATATATTCAATAAACGGGCAGAAACACTGCTGGTGGCACCGTCTTTTCGAAACCTCGTTAGCAGGAAAAGATGTTTGATTGTCGCGGATGGTCTGTATGAATGGCACCGCACAGACCAAAAAAACCTATAGAATCCGCCTCAAGAAGCAGGAAGTGTTCGGCATGGCCGGATTGTGGAGTACGTGGAGGTCACCAGACGGTAAGAAGGTCAGCGCCTTCACCATCATCACACGTAAGCAAATATGTTTATGGCGACGCTCCGCGACCGGATGCCTGTAATTCTGACACAGGAGAATGAGGATATTTGACTGGACCGTAGTATCACCGATACGCATGTATTGATGTCGGTGCTGCAGCCGTACTCGGAAGATATGTATGCATACCGGGTGCCTGAGCTGGTCGGGAATGTTGGAATGATAGACCGGAGTGTATTGAGGCGTTAAGATAACAAAACGCCCTCACCCAATGAAGGATGAGGGCTACTGTATGGGGAAGAAAGAGCTCTCGACCATTGCATGATTGGCTGAAAGACGTCGACGTAAACATCACCAAGGAACGTACGGAGTGATGGGGTGGACATTGAAGGAATTGTAGTTGATAGAGCGAATATTCCAATACCCATTGAGTGGTTTCATGGGAAAGGTTTATTCATTTGATGAGTTCGAGCTAATTACCCGGCCGCCAGAGCATAATGCACGGGTGTGCTTACCCTTACACGATTTACTAAGTTTTAATTTGCTTTAACTGAGATGACACATTGCTTAGGTGTACTAAGCAACGAGATAAGACAGTATTGTGTGGCTATCATTGCTGATAGCGATGTAGGGGATAGCAGCCTCTTGACGTTCAGCTATAGTAGTGAGCAATGCCTTCATGAATCGGAGATTTTTTGTACTGGAGGGTCTTTAAGCATTCTATATAGACCGATCATACCCACATTAGACATATCCGATTTGACTCGTTCTTGAGCCTCTTCGACCAAGGAAATACCATCTTCAATCCTTTCTTGAATCGGCTCGGTTTTTTCTCTTATATCTTCCGGCATCAAGTCGGGCGCCTTTTTGTGATATATTACAATATCTATTATTTTACCAGTATTTATATTTGTAAGAGTCAGAGTTATCAGTTATATTAATCTCAGCCGCTGGTTTGGTGTTGTCCCACGCTGAACATGCGGAAGAACAGCTTGTTGAAAGAGAGGAGAGTTCTGATGGAGTTCGGAAAGTTTAAGAAACAACTGGGCCTCATGGATCTTACGTTCATTGGGTTTGGGTCGATCATCGGTTCTGGTTGGCTTTTTGCGTCGCAAAAAGCCGCGATGGTTGCAGGACCAGCAGCGTGGATAAGTTGGGTGATTGGGGCAGTCGCAGTAGCACTTTTAGGTTTCGTTTATGCGGAATTGGGTGGTTCGCTGCCTCGTGCCGGTGGTACCGTACGTTATCCGGAATATTCACATGGACCGTTGATCGGATACCTACTTGGGTTCGCATCACTGATCGCGTTTGCCAGTGTGGCAGGTATCGAGGCGGAAGCGATGCGCCAGTACGCAGACACGTGGTGGCCAGCGCTTGGTAAAGGCACGCCTACCCTGCTTGGATGGTTCGTCCAACTCGCTCTGCTCGTCATCTTTTTCTCACTGAATTACCTGAGTGTGAACCTGTTTGGGAAGGCGAATACGATTATCACAACAATCAAGTTCATCGTGCCGGTTCTGACGGTCGTGGTTCTTATGACACATTTGAAAGTCGTAAATTTCTCATCTCACGGATTTGCACCGTACGGTTTCTCTGGGATTGAGAAGGCGGTTGCCACCGCAGGTATCATATTCGCGTTCTTAGGATTCCAACAGGCGGTCGGATTTTCTGCGGAAGCGAAAAACCCGCAGCGGAACGTCCCGCTCTCGATTTTGTTGGCTGTCGTAGGCTCTGCAGGCCTCTATGTGTTGTTGCAACTGAGTTTCATCGGAGCGGTGCCGACAACCGCTATCGCCGGTGGCTGGGCTACACTCAGCTTCACATCGCCGTTCGCGAATGTCGCTGCGGCCATCGGTCTGGGATGGTTGGCCAACATCATCTTGGCTGACGCAGTCATCTCGCCAAGCGGAACCGCCAACATCTACTTGTCTGCTACGGCGCGCGTCATCTTCGCTTGGGCGCGTACCCGCACCTTCTTCAAGGTGTTTGCCAAAGTTGACGGGAGCTCGGGTGTACCGCGTCCAGCACTCTGGCTCGCGTTCATTGGTGCGGTGTTCTTCACGCTTCCATTCCCGTCCTGGGACAAACTGGTTAGCGTGGTTTCATCCGCGACCGTGTTGACGTACATTCTTGGACCGATTTCAGCGCATGCCTTCCGTCGTACTGCACCGGATATGAAACGTCCTTTCCGACTTGCTGGAATGTCCATCATTTCGCCGCTGTCGTTCATAATTGCGTCTCTCATCATCTATTGGACCGGTTGGCAAACCGACAACTGGTTGATCGGATCACAAATTGTGTTGTGGGTGCTGTACATTGTCTTTAGGAAGAAGGCTCCCACCGATAAGGTTAGCTTTGCACAACAGTTAAAGTCATCGTGGTGGTTGATTGCGTATTACGTTTTGATGCTTATTGTCTCGTATCTCGGGTCGTCCACCTTCCAAGGTACGAACGCGATTCCACAACCGTGGGATCAAATCATAGTTGCCGTCGTATCGTTGGTCACATACTATTGGGGTGTCGCCAGTGCGGTGCCGAACCCATATTTGGGATTCGACGAAGACGAATCTATCGAAACGGACACCCCCAAGGCTGCAGTAGCGAAACCTGCTCAAAGCTACTAAGGAACCGTACTCGCGTCGCGTGCAACTCCAACGCGGCCATATGCAACATAAAGATCTGGTTTCCAACAGCTCGCCCGCTTAAAAGTGTGGCGGGCTGCTTTTTATTATTGATGCGCAACGCAGGAGTGAAGCGGCAAACCAACCACCTACGTCTCGTGGTAATGGCGGAGGGGAAACATGCCGTACCCATCCCGAACACGACCGTTAAGACCTCCAGTGCCGATGATACTTGGTGGCGGGAGCCCCTAGGAAAGTAGGACGCCGCCAGGCAAATGAAACAAAACCCGAATGTGAATTTTATCCTCTAGGTTAGGTTTGAACGTTTGCCTCATAACTGAGGAAATTAAAACTACTTGAGCCTTTTGCAGAATTATCTCCAACACTCCATGATGCGCTATATATAGCGTATAACATTAATCAACAACGCTATATATGGGATGAATAACGTTGTAAATCGAATTCTGCAAAAGGCTCACTACTTATAAATAGGTCCCTCGATCCGCACCAGGTCTTGTTGCAGAAGTTCTCGGGAATGTAGGGTACGGAGTAACTGACGTCCATCCTTGACCAGTTGAGCAATCACCCGGGCATCCTTGGTGTCGTTTTTGGTCGGGTTATTGTAGTCGAGCTCTTCCTCCGGATTGCTAATTTTGACATATTGGCACAAGAGTAGATCGATGATTAGGGACGGATTTATAATTTGTCCTCGTTTGTACCTAATAGAATATAACCCACTCAAAAGCCTAAATCGGTTGATGCATGTCTCGGAACAGGTTGGCATCTCGTATGTATTTCTCCATGACTTGTCGACTCTTGTGTCGGGTCTGTTTCATGATCGAACGTTCATCGCTGCTTGAGTAGCTAATCCTGCACTTGCGCTACCTAAAGTCCCCGTGGTACCAGGGGTGTCCTTACGTTTTTCGTGGCGACAATCCGCAGACGAGCTTTGACTGCTCGGGTCTTACTCAGTGGTCCTACGGGAAGGCAAGGCAGGCATTAAACTACCTCGCACAGCTCAGGAGCATTACGATGCAACGCAACACATTTCGCAATCTTAGGCCAAACCGGGAGACCTTGTGTTTTTAAGCGGGACTTCTGAAACGTCAGATACGGTAACATACGTGGGAATCTATGTGGGGGTAACATAATGTACGATGCAGACAACGACGGTGTTGGATACCTGTCTGAGTATTGGACACAGCATTTGTACGGATTTGGACGAGTGAAAGACTAAAAGGCGTTGTGACGGAATATTCACCTTACATTTATCCGATAAGTCAGGAGGAAGTCAACGCTTGGGATCCGATGTTTCTTCTCACATGGATGAACCTGATGATGAATATGCCCAGAATACGGAAACTCCCGATGAGTTAGCCCGAAAAAATTCAAGAAGTCTTCGTCGAGCTGTTTGATGAGCCCTTTTTCATTCGAAGAGTGCGTACACGTGGCACATAGGATATGGAACAGATAGGCGAAGTCTAATGAAGAGAGAAGTTTCGGCTATGTTAAGATATTCAGATATACACAGGCTATTACCGTTAGACCGAATGTGTCGGTTGTATCCTACGAATTCTGGCCGTATTCTCCCTTTTACTATACAATTTAGTATTTGATGTTTCTTTATGGACGAGCTACACTACACTCTACAAAACTGAATATCGTTTGCGCTGAATCCCAAAAAAGGGAACGGGGGAACCAATCTTTGGGGTGAATCCAGTCTGCCTGACTGGTAGGGCAATCTCTTAAGCCCAAACCCGACAGCTAACCTCGTAAGCGTTTAAGAGAGGAGAGTTGTGCTATGCCCATTTATACGGTCACTCAAAGTTCATCACAGCGGTCATCAAAAACAGAGAGCACTAAGGATCGGAGGGCGAAACCCCCCCGGTCGTGGTTGGGTTTCGTTCACACAGTGGTCCCCACATCCCCATTGAATCGGCCGTGGGTGGATGGAAGCAGGTGGATAGTAGGAGGGTGACCACAATTAACCATTTCCGTGTACAGAACGTACAGTGGTTTGTGGTTGATTAGGATTACCCACTAGTTATCTCCAATACCCAAACCGATTGTTACTCCAGCGTGTTACCAACATAACTGAGTTACAGGGGCGTCTAATGAACGCCCCCTTTTGTGTGATCATTCCGTATGGCCATGTTTCATTTCACCACCAATGGTAACCATCCTAAAGAACCCAAGACAGATGATATTCAGAATATGTTCATAAATAAGGTTTGAGCCGCTTGGAAGGCGTCCTTTTTAATTTATGGCTTTAATGCACTACGGACCATCATTTCGCACATTATCCACCAACTTTTGGCACTTGATTCGCATACATATCCTCGGAGTACGGCCGCAGAACGGCATGAGTAAATCCGTGTCGGTGATACTCCGACTCAACCAAATGTCCTCATCGTCGCGCGTTAGAATCACTGACATGTGGTCATGGAGCATGGTCATACAGATGATCGTGTCTTCTTCTTGCCGTCTGGCGATCTCCATGTATCGTACAGACCAGCGATTCCAAGGACCTCCCGCTATCCTATACCATGAGAACGATTGTTCGTATATTAAGATGAGATTATATCACGTTTGATGCAACGGCCCATTGAGGTGACAACTAAGGATCATTTTACGTACACCATCATCGACGGCGAGAACCAGTATATCGCTAACCATATTATTGATTGGTGGCTTGAAGCAGGCGCTTGGTGGGAAGATAAACCACCGCGAACCATGTATCGCGTTCTTGTTTTACCTGGTGTTTAGCGGTGGTAAGTGGTCGATTTATCGGGTGCGGGATTAAAAAAGACGTCAATCAGTGAACGTGCTAGGGGGTGGAAAACTGAAGCGGGGCGGGATGTTTTTCGCAAGTGAAAAATGCAGAGAATGGCCGCCGTTTTGTGCATAGGCACTGCCACCCATCAATCCCCAAAATTACGACGTTACACTGGAAAGTGCATGACGTAGACGGAAGCTTTCCCCAGTGAACGCTAAGATGTACGCGTGGTGTACGAGTCGGTCAATCAAGGCAGCCGTCAACCGTGTATCGCCGAACACCGTGTTCCATTGCCCGAATTCGAGATTGGATGTCACAATCACGCTGTTGTGTTCGTAGCACGCCGACACGACGTGAAAGAGCAGTTCCGCCCCTGTCTGGTGAAAGGGCACAAAACCGACCTCATCCAGGATGAGCAGGTCGCAGGTTGCTAGTTCCCTCTGAAAGCGTGCCAGCGTCCCATTTTGGTGCTT
The DNA here is from genome assembly GCA_963788285.1 of uncultured Alicyclobacillaceae bacterium. Taxonomy (GTDB): domain Bacteria; phylum Bacillota; class Bacilli; order Alicyclobacillales; family Alicyclobacillaceae; genus Alicyclobacillus_A. The sequence goes on along the minus strand of CAWBGB010000014.1, from coordinate 74,310 downwards.
TTCCTGCAGAATGGTGACAAGATCAGGAACCCGAAAGAATCGAACCGTATGCCCCCGGCGACACGCCTCTACGCCGAGTGCCGTTGCAAGGTGGGTCTTCCCACACCCGACGTTCCCGAGCATCAGGACGTTCTCCTTGCGTTCCAGAAAACACAGATCCCTCAGCATCACCTCCGTACAGTGTTCCGGAAAGGTCACCGCGCTAAAATCGTAATCCTGCAGTGTCTTCAACTGCGTGAAGGCCGCTTTCCTGAGCAAACGCTTGAGCCGGTTTTCCTCTCGGTGCTGAATCTCGGCTTGCAGGACATGGAGCAAGAACTGTTCCTTATCCTCAAATCCAATCGCTTCGTATGAATCCATCACATACGCCAAATGCAGCGTTTTGCAAGCTCGTTTCAAAGCCTCTCTCATGACGTCACGCCTCCCACCAGGCGGTTATACGTCTCCAACTGCGGGAGCTGCCCGTGCAGACACGGCGGCGTATGGGTTTCAATAAATGGCTCCGGGTGAAACTCCGGATGGGTCATCGCATACAGCGTATGTTCTAAGGCTGCCGTACCTTGTTCATCCATGGGCATCACCTGAGTCAGCCCCACGCCAATTTGCTCAAGTGTGTACGATTTGAGCAAACGGTAGCAGAGCGCAATTCGAGTCTTCCGTGCCGCGGCGTCGTCGACACAGACGAACGTTTTCACCGCCTTTGGCATCATGGCTGCGAACGACGAATACATGACGGAACGCGGGCGTCTCTGGTAGCCCTCGAAGATCGCGCGCCAGTCCAGCGGCATCGTTTTCTCCGTATAGGGACGAGGCAGCGTCGCGAGCAGCCGGTATTCACCGTCCGCGGAGAGCACGTCCAATTCATCCCACTTCACCTTGATCAGAACCGGCAATAACGCCTTGCATTGAGGCAAGGGGAAGCGCACATCGTCAAATTGGAGCTCACTGTACTTATTGAGTCTCGCGTTCTCCAGGCGGTAAATCTCCAAGGGGACGCTCGGTAATTGCAACAACTCGGACTGTTCTTGCTGCCACAAGACCGAGATGAGTTCATCCTTGGTATAGTGGGGACGTTCCATGTCTGCTTTGGCCGCTTGCGCCAAGTAGGATTCAAATTCCTGTGGCGTTTCAATCACCGGCGGCGGCACACACCAATTTCGCCGCCCGTAGCCGACCTTGTTCTCGACGTTGCCTTTTTCGTTGCCGCTGCGAGGATTGCAGAACTGCGGAGCGAAACGGTAATGCGCACAAAACTGGGCGAATGCATCTGTCAGTACACGCTCTCCGTCGGCCAGAACCGATACGACGGCGGCCGACAAGTTGTCGAACCAGATCTTGCGCGGCACACCGCCGCATTGCTCGAAAAGCCGCTTCAGGGCTTCGAGGAAACACTCGGTATTCTCCTTGGGCACAGGGAACGCAAACGCTGCGTTGCTGTAGGGAAACGACAAGGTTAGCACCTTTCGCTCCACCAGCTCGCCTCCCTTGACGATATACACGGTGCCAAAGTCCGCCTGCGCTTCACCGCCAGGGTGTTCCAACCGCTCATAACGCTCAACCCGTTCCAGCACCATTTGCTTTCTACGCTTGGCTACATATGCGGTCACGGTACGTTCTCCACCCTGAAAGCCAAACTCCTCCTGCAGGCGATGAAAGATCCGCCGCCCAGTATGACGCTGCTTACGGGGGAGGCGTTCGTCCTCTAGCAACCAAGTGTCGATGATATCGAGAAATGGGCCGAGGACGGGGTGATGCACCTTCTTCCGTACGGGAACATTCCAATCGTCCCGATCCGCATACTTCTTCGCGGTTCTCCAATTAACACCAACACGCTCAGCAATTTCTTGAACCCCACAACCCTCAACCTCACGCAAATACCTGATATACTGCTGCTGTGGCACTTTCAACATTCCTCTCATCCTCTCCGTTCCTAGCAAAACAGAGAGTAGATTTTGTAGAGTGATGTTGGCAAGTGCCATTTCGTTGCACAAAGGCGGGATTGCTAACTGGAAAACATAGAAATTTTTTCACCCCCTAGGGGGTGAAACTTAACTGCAGTTTCCCGCCGCCACACCCTGCACTTCTATCCTGCCACACACAGCCGGGACGGGGTGCCTAGACGCCAGTATAGCTTGGACGCCTACGTACGGCGAAATTGGTATGTAGAAGTGTATGGACGAAAGTACCTTCCAGATCACACAATGAGCAATATACCAAGCCGTACATCAAGTGATTTTGTTGTGTTATCCTCGGCAGAGACGAGGGGGAGCCGAGCCACGTATTGCGTGGTAAAGGTCGCGGAACGCGTGAAGAACTTGGAAAAGCAGCGCGTAAGAACCCTCCAGTGCATGGGGAACAGTATGTAATGACAGTTGTGTCTGGAACTAGGGAGACGCTACCTCGAACGACAGATAGTCGTAAAGTGCGAACCTATAAGACAATCATGCCTGGGTGGCACCACAATAAATGAAAATTTCTAGAAGAGCAGCGTAATGCTGCTCTTCGTGTTTGTCGAGACTGGGTATTACGGCTGGCGAAGGTAGGTCGTTACGGCTTGGTGCCTGGAGCTCGACAATAAGACGGACCACAACGACTTGGTGAACCACGAATTGTTGCTCTCGGTTGAGAAGCACGCAGGGTAGATTAATCCCATTATGGTTGTTGCACCAGCCTTCAATACTGTTTAGCCGTAAGGAGCGGTCGGCATGAGCATATCCGACATGGAAGTTATACACACGCACTGTTGTGGCGTGGACGTCCACAAGAAGTCAGTTGTTGCGTGTGTCATTACACCAAAAGGGAAGGTGATTCAGACATTCGGAACCCTGACGAGGGATTTATTGGAGCTGGTGGATTTCGTAAAGAGGCACCAATGCACCCACGTAATCCATGGAGAGTACAGGCGCGTATTGGAAGCCACTGTACAACCTATTGGAAGACGAGGGTATAGAAGCAATGGTAGTCAATGCACAGCATATTAGAGCAGTCCCTGGGCGCAAAACAGATGTCAAAAGACGCGGAATGGATTGCCAAGCTCTTGCGGCATGGGTTGGTGACAGCTAGTTTCATTCCAAACCGGGATCAACGCCGAAGCATCATCGAAGAGGGAATGCGGGAAATCAACAGACTCCAAAAAGTACTTGAGGGGTGCAATATCAGGCTTTCCTCTGTGGCATCCGATGTGTTGGGTGTCTCCGGTCGGTCAATGCTTGAAGCAATGATCGCCGATGAAACAGATCCTGCTGCACTAGCAGACCTTGCGCGCATGACGCTGAGAAAGAAAATACCGCAACTTACAGAAGCCCTAAAGGGGACTATCAGGCGGCACCAGCTGATGATGTTGAAAAAGCAGCTTGAGCATATTGACTACGTCAACAAGCTCATTACTGACTTGGATGCAGAGATCGAGACGCGAATGTCTCCTTTTAAAGAAGACCTGTAGTTAATCGATATCGGTATGGCGACTGCCCAGCAAATACTCGCTGAAATCGGCACAGATATGACACGTTATCCAAGTGCGAGACACCTCTGCTCCTGGGCGGGATTAACTCCAGGTCATGACGAGAGTGCGGGAAAGAAGCGGTGTAAGGGAAACCGCAAGTTGCGAATTGCGCTAACCGAAGCTGCGAAGTCTGCATCCAGGCAAAAGAACACATACCTGTCTGCACAGTACCATCGCATTGCTGAACGTCGGGGCGTAAACCGGGCCACAGTCGCGGTGGCACATACGATGCTCGGAATCATTTACCACATGCTTACGAAGAGACAGGTGTACAAGGAACTCGGGGCTGACTACTTTGACCGTAGGCAAAAAGAAAACCTTGTAAAGCGCACGATCAAACGATTAGAACTGCTTGGCTACCAAGTTACCGTTGCAGATCCTGTGACCTGAGCACTCATAAAATCACTTCCGGGTATTCTTTCCTATTTCCAAAAACCCCCTTCTGCGAACTGAATTTTTTCAGGGTAGCCCGAAGGGTGAAATGGTAAGCGGTGAGAAGGGAGTCGGAGAGGGTGGTAGTATCTGTGAACGCCGGACAACACACCTGTGGGAGGAAAGCGCCCCTACTTTGTTCATGGGTATCGATGGCGGAAAGAGTGAGTGAATGCAGTGCTGACTAGACCCTCTACCTTGCGGCGAAGACGAATTCCAAGCGCAGGTTTCGTGCCCTTTACGATAACGTGAATAGGACAGATGTCATGTGGGAAGCATGGAAACGGGTCAAGGTGAATCGAGGTAGCGCCGGTATCGACGGTGTAACGATTCGGGACATGGGAGTATGGGGAAGGGGTCATTGGACCATTTTCGGGTAAAGTGTACGTTTATACAAATTTTGAACACAATAATGCTTACGCACAATTAGGACTCTGTTGTAAAACGAGGTTTTCCGCTATGAAAAACTTTGACGATAAATCGTACTACATTAACCGTGAACTAAGTTGGTTAGCGTTTAACGAGCGGGTTCTAGCACAAGCCATGGACAAAGACAATCCTTTGTTTGAACGCTTGAAGTTCATCTCCATTACGGCCTCCAACCTGGATGAGTTTTTTATGGTGCGTGTGGCCGGGCTTAAAGATCAGGTGAAAATCGGCTATAATCGCCCTGAGAACAAAACCCAGATGACACCAGTACAACAGTTGCAGGCCATTTCAAAACGAGTCCATGCAGACGTTGACAGGCTTTATTCCCTGTTGACCCTTTCCATCTTGCCAGCCTTAAAGAGGCAAGGGATTTCTTTTGTTCGCCCTATAGACATGTCTAAGAAACAGAGGGACTTTCTGTCCAACTATTATCACCATCACATCTTCCCTGTGTTGACCCCACTTTCCATCGATGCCAGCCATCCGTTTCCAAAATTGGCAAGTAGGACATTGAACCTGGCTGTCCTTTTGAAGCCAATAGACCGTGAAATGGAAGAGCAAGAGGACAACCTATTCGCTGTTGTTCAGGTACCTTCCGTACTTCCACGATTTATCGAGCTTCCGTCTCGACCTGACAAGCTTCAATACATATTGTTGGAAGACGTCATTCAGGAATTTATCGGCACGTTGTTTCCCGGAAACGAGATTCTGGGGTCCGCTCCTTTTCGAATTACCCGAAATGCCGATATTGATGTAGATGAGGAAAGCGCGGAGGACCTTTTGGAGGAAATCGAGAAAGAACTGAAGAACCGTAAGAAAGGTGCAGCTGTTCGCTTAGAAGTAACATCCAACATGACCATGACCCTAGTCGACACCTTGCGTAACTGGCTTGAATTAGAAAAAGATGATGTCTACTCTGTGCGTGGTCCACTGGATGTTACGTTCTTTTTAAAGATTACTAGTCTACCAGGATACGACCATCTGCGGTATAACTCCATTGTCTCCCAAACGCCTAGAGACTTGCTTGGAGAAGTTGGGTTATTTGATACCATTGCACGAAAAGACATCATGCTGTTTCATCCGTACGAATCATTTGAACCTGTCATCGATTTCGTGAAACAAGCCGCCGATGACCCAAACGTACTCGCCATCAAACAGACGCTCTACCGCGTTAGTAGGAACTCCCCGATAGTCAATGCATTGGTGCGTGCGGCCGAAAACGGAAAACAAGTGACCGTTATCGTGGAATTGAAGGCGCGTTTTGATGAAGAAAATAACATTGTGTGGGCAAAAAAGTTGGAGGAATCAGGGTGTCACGTGATTTACGGGCTCGTTGGCCTCAAGACACACAGTAAGATTACTCTAGTAGTACGTAAGGAAGGCACGATACTCCGACGGTACGTCCATCTCTCCACAGGAAACTATAACGATACCACGGCACGTATTTACACAGATATCGGTATGTTTACCGCACGAGAAGACTTCGGGTACGACGCTTCCGAGTTCTTCAATCACTTAACTGGTTCTGGTACTACACCTATATGGAAGCAGATTGCAATCGCCCCGACAGGACTCAAAGCCAAGTTCTTAGATCTGATTGAGAACGAAATTGAAACGAGTACACCACAGAATTCGGGTCGAATTATCGCGAAAATGAATTCTTTAACAAACAAAGACCTGATTATGGCGTTATATAAAGCATCTTGCAGCGGTATTCGAATCGATTTAATTGTGCGCGGCATCTGCTGTCTGCGCCCAGGCATACGAGGTGTCAGCGAGAACATTCAGGTATCCAGCATCGTGGGCAGATTTCTTGAACATAGCCGTGCTTTTTATTTTCGAAACGGCGGAGATGAACTGTTGTTCTTATCCAGCGCAGATTGGATGACTCGCAACATGATGAACCGTGTTGAGATTCTCTTCCCGGTAGTCCAGGACAACTTAAAAGAGCGATTAAAGGATATCTTGCACGTCCAACTCTCGGACAATGTCAATCGCTATCTGTTGAACGCTAAGGGTACATACCAGAAAGTAACCATGCAGGGTAAGTCTCATTCTGTGGCCAGCCAACTGTATTTTCACGAAGAGGCAGCAAATTACGCCTATTTCTCAGAAGACCAGCATCATCACATTACTCCCATCACGAGCCACGAGAAATAAACCGTCGTACGCAATCGGGACGGCGGCTTGAAATTTAATATAGCGGCTGTGCCGAATATCTCTAGATTTTTCCGTTGGAAGCTATCAAAGCTCTCTTCACGATAAAGAAAAGTGCTTTTTAAATCCTTTAAGAATGGATTTGAAATCGGCGTCCAATTTTAAAGCTTTTCCTGATGATGTGGTAGTTAATTCATGTTTGATGGCATTCATAACATCGTCATACTGAAGACCTGCTTCCTGAACCAGGAAATTTGCAAGTTGAATGATGAGATGCAACTGCTTAGACGACTTAGGGCCTTTCCCCAACACCAGACTGCTTACGTTCAGTATCTCTTCCTGAGTAAATCCATAGAGGTGTGAAGAACGGATGAGATAATCCGTGTGTTTTACGCACTTCTCAACGTTGACGAATGCTCCTGTCATATAAAGAAGTGCTGAAACTCGCAGCAGCTTTTTGTGTTCTTCAGATAGCCGATGAATGGGTGCCAAATCATCAAAAAGTTTTTCCGCGTACTCCGCAGAGTCATACGCAGCCGCCAAATTCACATCATACAATTGCATAAAATTGTGCAGGCTATGCTCCTTGACGGAAGGCAGGACAGGCGTGGGTTCATCGTATAGAAGGTACTCGTAAAACAACCCATCGCGCAATCCACTTCCACTAATGAGAAGGTGCTTAGGGGATGTTGTACTGGCCAATGCCCAACCCACAGCGACCCCCGCATGGATGACTTCTGCTCTGGAGTCTGAAAGGCCGCCCAACTTTTTGCGCTGATGTACAGTTGAATTCTCCATTTTCTCATAAATCTGTTTCAGCACACTCGATTCCAATTCATATCCATGCAATCGACTCAGCGCGTGGCCTTGCATTTTACTGGAAATATTTCCAATGGCTCGCATGGTCCCACCGATGCCTACCAAAGGTAAATCGCTGATTTCCCTTAACCAGTCGAGTTTCGAGAATTCTCTACTCATAAATTGAAACACCGCATCGCTTTGAAGTACGGGCTCCACATGACGAAACTTCTTAGCCAGCGTTAAAGCCCCATACGGCAGACTTACCGCATTCACTAACTGTCTATCGCGGACGAGAATGACCTCAGTACTCGCGCCACCAATATCCACAAGCACCGCATCTTCGATGTCCATCGTATTGACAACACCCAAATAGCCGTACCACGCCTCCTGTTCACCATTCAGAAGGCGAAAGTGAATGTGAGTTTCCTTATGCAGTATGTCAAGTACATCTCTTCCATTCTCCGCCTGGCGCATCGCGGCAGTAGCAACCGCAATCCATTCCTTGACATGGTACAGCCGACCCACGTTTCGGAACGCACGCGCACAGACCGTGGCTATATGAATACCTTCTTGGGACATTCGTCCATCGGTTATGTACTTAGCAAGCTGGATATTTTTCTTCATGCGGTATGATGCCCGATAACTACCGTTATGATGGACATCATAAATCACTAGTCGTGCAGAATTCGAGCCCATGTCAATGATTCCAATTCTGTTCATTTCCACACCACGATTTCAACTGTATTCGTCCGCAGCAGCGACTCTTACTGGTATCATCTTCAAATTATAGGATTGGTAAACGTGGATTGAAGAAGGTCTATTTACGACAAACTCTATTGTGCGGGAACCGTTTTGTCCGAGTCAAGGATGTAAGGACGACCCCCAAGGCGCAAGGCTTAAAACTCACTGTTCAAACGACGGGGCCAGGGAAGCCCGAAAATTCGATAGGGGCATACCTTCATACACCCGGATCCGTTGCAGACCGTAAGGGCCATCCTGGGCGCTTGCATAGCCCGAATGCTCTGTTACAGCTAAAAGATAGCCTGAATTGCGTAGGCAATCAAAAGTTGCCCTACGGAACTTGCCACTGGGATAACAGAAAAAGCGTACTGGGTGACCTAGTCGCTTGGATAACGTCTGTGCCGACTGCATCAATTCCTGTTTTGTTACTACGTTGGAAGCATTGCGCAAGTCGACATGGTGAACCGTATGGGATTGTACGTCCATAATTCCTCGCCGATTCATTTCGAGTAACTCTGTCCACGCGAGCATAGGGTGTTGCCCACGAGATCCGATTGCATCGGTCACCATGAACACCGTTCCTTTGTACCCGTATCGAGAAAGAACCGGATAAGCCCTTGTATAAACGCTCTTGTATCCGTCGTCAAATGTAAGGAGAATGGTCCTATCTGGAAGCGGGCGTTGATGATACAGAGCACCGTACAATTGGGCCATCGTAATCGTGTGAAAGTTATTCTGATGCAGGAATTCCATCTCAGATTCGAATTGCCCTGGAGCCATTCCAAGGCTATTACGAGGGAGGTAATTTAATTCATGATACATAAGAATTGGCACCCGGATTTGCTTAGAATCCGTCGACATGCCCCGCCGGGAGCATCTTTCTGGCACTGCCAAGTGTTTGGCGCGTAGCTTAGAGCAGTCTTTAGGTGAAGTGGAAACTCGATTATTTGCCACACTAGCGAGCATTGTTATCAGCCAGATGCATATGATGCATATCAATCGTGAAAGGTGTCGTGAGGTCAATACGCAGTCTGCCCCTCAATTCACATGATTTCGTACCCGTACTATGCGCTGAGGTACAGATTTATATGTTGTTTTGTGGCACCTTTACAGCACTAAACCACAATAGTCCGAGGTTGCTCATACCCTCTGTAAATGAACTGGATTTGCATATCCAACCCGTGTGACTCAAGAGGGAGTTACCCTAAGTTCGCGACTGGTGTGACCGGGTAAACTGTCGCACTCATAGGACTACTGGAATGATACCAATCCAACGTTTACAGGAGGAAGGACTAAAACCCTTGCCTCCCACGGAACGGTAGGAGAAGTTTCGCTATGAAGTTCGTTGGGTCAGCTTGGACGGAATGGCGTGAACTGGAGATACAGTGGTCGTGAGATACTCGTACGAGAACTGGCCGGGCAGGTAGAGATTTGGGTAGACGGTGTATGTGTAGAACGCCATCGGAAGCAAAACCAATCCCGCGTATTCACGCCCAGTGATGGTCAATACGCCGGATTGTCGACTGCAAACGGATCCCATTATCCGAAGCCAAGAGCTTACCAAGTCCCTAATGACGAGTTGCAGGTTCACCCGCTTGAGGTCTACGAACGGCTTGCCGAGGTGGGCATATGGTAGAGCTTGAACAAGCGAAGCAGCGCTTGGAGGAACTGGGCCTTGACCAAGCGAGTGCGATGTTGGAAGCACAGTTGGAGAAAGCACCCCACGAACAACCGACCTATCTCACGTTTCTCAATGAACTCCTGGAAGTCGAACGAGCTGCAAGACAAAAACGAAACCTGGAGGTCCGTACAAAGCTTGCCCATCTGCCTAACCGAAAGACGCTCGAGGAATTCGACTTCTCTTTCCAGCCAAGCATTGATGAACGTCCGAGAGTTGGCCACGATGGCCTTTGCAGCCCGCGCAAAAAACGTGGGAGTTGGGAAGTCTCATTTAGCGGTGGCACTGGGTGTGCAGGCCATTACTCAGGGACTGTCTGTGTACTTTGTCACCCTGACCCAAATGATCGAGGAGCTGAAGCGTGCATACGAGGAGAACAGATTGGAGAGGCGGTTGCGGATCTATGCCCGACCGAAGATCCTTTTGAACGACGAAGTTGGCTACTTCCCCTCGATCGAGCTTCAGCGAACCTCCTCTTTCAGGTGATTAGTGCACGTTATGAACTCAGCAGAATTGTTTTAACGAGTAACAAAGGACTTAGCGACTGGGGAGAACTGATGGGAGATCCTATTCTCGCCACAGCGATTCTCGACCGCCTTCTGCACCACTCGCACGTACTAAACATCCGGGGTAATAGCTACCGTCTTCGGGACAAGATGCGAATCGGAGCCTACAGCCAACCCAAGACAACCTGATTTCGCCGGGGTGGGTCAATTTATAACTGATTCTCCCAGGTCAATTGAAAGTCGATGTTAACATGCGCTCGTGTGATTTGTTGTACCTCATCCTTAGGCTACATAAAAGGGGCGAATGATGTGAAAGGCATGATCTCGGAACTTGTAGAGATCCCTTCAAAATCAGGTAAAAAACATAATAGTGCTTTACTGATTTCAATCATACTTTATCTTGTTGCCGTTGTTGGTTGGACCCTTGTTTTCTTTACATACGTGGGACCCTTTATAAAAAATTTTGTTCTGACACACGTGATTTCGACCTGGGGTAATCTTCTCAGTTCGCTAGTTGCAAACTGGATAGGTGAAGCTTTTTTCCCAACCATTTTGTACTTCTTCCTTGTCCGACCTTATAGATTTCAAACACTCTTGCCTACAAATCGTCGATCAACCCTGATTCGAGCACTTTTGCTCGTTGTATTCATCGTTGGATTATATTTTGCCTTTACACCATTACAGAAACCAGCATACATGGTTATACTTCTTTCCCTTACTTTTATTGGTGTTGGATTTGCAGAAGAATACTCATACCGCGGAGTTCTCACTAGAGTCTTTCGAGACAGGCTAGGCATTGTGTGGGCAACTATACTTGTAAGTCTTCTTTTCAGTACATCACATTGGGGAGAGTGGTTCTTTAGAGAACACATGCCTGCTAGTCAAATATGGGTATCGTTCCTTACGATTTTCATTATGGCAATTCTCCTTACAGTTATGGCTTGGAGGAGTGGGTCGCTCTCTTGGGTAGCTCTTATCCATGCTCTAAATGATTTTGAATCGCAGATGTCCCATTACGGTGGATCATGGAATTTCACAATTACATTGATGGCATGTGGTTTAATGGGTGCAGAAGTGCTTCGATTGGTGTCGAGGACAAAACATATAGAACGTTAACCGATGTACATTGGATGTGTATTGATCGATAAATGCAGAATACATAACGCGCCTTATTGGACGGTACGCTAGCAAAGCTAGGTACAGCTAGCTGGTGAAAGTCCAGCCGAGGTAGGGACCAAGCCGCCTCGCAGCTAGCGGGCATCTGGTGGTGAGAGCCTAAGAGCAGCGGTACGATGTCAATACCCTCAGGCAACATAATATCTTTTGAATCGCTGCTTTTTTGGAGGTGGTGCAGAATTTGGCAATACTCAACTAGGACCACCCTACCTAGTTTTTAATATTTTTCCTATTGAGCTAGCAACTGGTGGATTCGGTGTCGATCACGTTTCTGTTATACCTGTTGTCGGATCACCTCCGGAGTGTAGAGTCGGTTGGTCTTTAGCAGATAGAAGACCACCCCCATCAGTTTCCGGGCTGTAAGCGCAAGGGCACGTCCCTCGGCAAATTCTTTGGCTCCGCTTTCTTCTTGGCATAGTACTCGGCAAAAACAGGGTCGTGCACCCGGACACTGTTGGCCGCTTCAACCATGTAGTATTTCAGATAGCGGTTGCCAGAATGAATGAGTCGAGTTCGGTTTGCTGTGAATTTCCCGGACTGGTGAACGGTCCAAGCGAGCCCGGCGTACTTTGCTGCTTCCGTGTGACTCTTGAACTGGCTAACGTCCAGTTCGGCCACAATACCGGAAGCGAAAACGGAACCGATACCGGGTATGGAATCGAGTGTTTGCGGGATCGTTGCCAAGTGATCCTCAATGCCTTTACGCAGCGCTTTGAGTTGCTCTTGTACCGTGCGAATCACGCGGATGCTCGAAGCCATCGCGAGATTGACCGAGTCCGACATAGACTGCGGCAGACGATACGAGGAGCGAGCGGCCTTTTGCAAGGTTTGACGACTGTCTCGGGATTGTCGAATCGATTCTTGCCATGTTCAACAAGGAAGTCAATGAGACGCTCCAAGGACATCTCAGCGATTTCCTCGACGGATTCGAACTCCTCCATGACGGCCAGTGAAGTGGCAGAGAGCTTGTTTCTGCGAAAGGGTCCAGTGATGGTGTAGTCACTGAATTTGAGAAACAAGTTGGTCATGAGGAAGTTGCTTTCCCGAGTCAGGTCCTGCATCAAGTGGTAACGGGCACGTGTCAGACGCTGCAGCGCCATGAGCGGTTCGCTCCAGGTAAACGGATGCGGAAGAGGGCCTGTCCGAAGCTTGGCTGCGATAAACCAGGCATCCACCCTGTCGTTTTTTGGGGCGCTCAGGTAATTGGACTTCTTAAACTCCCGGATGAGGCTGGGATTGAAGACGTACACCCGACTACGCTGAATGCCGAAGTCCAAGTGACGCTGGAGATACATGGCGGCATGGGTTGACTAGCACCCGGTATGTTCGAGACCGAAGAGAATCTCTTCAGCCCGGTGCTTCTGTACCAACTTGGTGATGCGATCCTGAAACTCCAAAATGCCGGGGCGATTGTTGGTAACGGTGAATCGGCTAACAGGCCGCTTCTCATCGTCCCGTGTCAAACAGCAAACCACGTTGGCCTGGCTGCCTACATCAATTCCGACAAACAAGGGAGAGGGCACGGCAATCACCTCCTTCGGTTAGGATGTAGATGTCTACGGCCTTGGGATGACCCTGGGAAACCCATGAACGACAGCCTTGCGAGCTATTGGAATACACCGGAAGCCAGAGCCTCCCTCTGCTGGCAGGAGGGATGACTGACCGGGAAACAGTCAGCGTGTAGGTCTATTCCATGGGGCCAGGGGAACTCTCTTAGTTCGGAAGACACCCTCAGCATGAGGGGCAACGGGATGAAGCGGAACATTCCCTTGGTAGACACCTAAGGCTATTTTCCCAAGGTCAGCCCAAGGTCGTAAACACCCTGTGACGTGCCTTGATAGTCACGGTGCATGGACTTCTAATGGGTCTCGGCTGTGTTGCTGGGGTTATGCTCTCCAGAAATCTAAAAAGAGCAACCACAACCTGGATTTATGTAAACCAAGTTGATAACTGCTCTTAATATACAAGGAGGCGTTAGTATGAAGTCTAGACTGATCAAGGCTCAGAATCAACGGATAGAGCGAATTTCCCCTTCGACACTCGTGGTCGGCATTGACATTGCAAAGGAGAACCACGCAGTCAAGCTACAGATTTTCGAGGCATTGTGGTTACCAACCGTGCCATCATGATTTGAAACACCCGGAGTGGATTTGAACACTTGGAACACAGCATACGTAAATTACATAGAGCTTATGGCATGAACGACGTCATCGTGGGAATGGAAAGTACGGGGTATTACTGGTTCAATATTGCAAATTGGCTTGTAGAACGGGGCATTGAAGTCGTTCTCGTGAATCCGATGACGACAAAGCGTAACAAGGAAAACCGAGACAACTCGCCATCGAAAAGTGACCCGAAAGATGCCCTTGTCATTGCCGATGTTGTTAGTCGCGGATTTTATACCGCGTTCCGTGCATAGGGTTTCAGTTCCGCAACTCTCTCATTCGGAATGAGCCGATTCACAAGTGTCATAATGTCACCTCATGCGTTACAAGTTTGTCTTGCAAGTAAGTAAGAATTTGCTCTACACAGTCATCCACGGAGTGACGGGCGGTGTTGACGATAATCTCAGGGTTTCTAGGCCGCTCGTAAGGCGAACTAATCCCCGTAAACTCCGGGATGGTACCGGCCAGTGCTTTCTTGTACAAACCCTTCGGATCACGTTCTATACACGTATCAATCGGGCAATCGACGAAGACCTCTGTAAAATCCCCAGGTGCAAAGACACCTCGCGCCATGAGACGGTCTTGTTCAAACGGAGAAATGAGCGCCGTAATGGCAACCACCCCAGCGTCGACAAACAAGCTTGCGACATGCGCCACGCGGCGTACATTTTCTTGTCTGTCTTCCGGACTAAATCCAAGGTCTCCATTCAACCCGTGTCGAACATTGTCTCCATCAAGCAAGTATGCCTGAATGCCCCACGAGAAAAGTTTCCTCTCTATAGCTGTCGCTAAAGTGGACTTTCCGGATCCTGAGTATCCGGTGAACCAGAGGCATAGACTGCTATGCCCATTTCGCCGCTCCCGGTTACTTCGATGGACCTGTGACTTCTGCCATGTGAGGTGCCTTTCCATATCATACCTCCACCTAATGATTACCTGACGTTGCTCCAGTGACCGGCGTCTTAACGCTAACATCACTTGCGTGCGGCCTTATGGATTGTGGGCGTTACCTTCACCGCATCCAACGCCGCTTCGCCGTCCACACTTCGTTACAGATCTCGTGCCAAACAACATTAATAGTAGAAACTACAACGCTGCAATCCGTCACTGTAACCAGGTAGATAAGTCACGTTGAATAAGGAGCTCAAGTTTTTCAATGTCTTGGTGATAGTATTGCTTCAGCATTTCTCTCGTGTCGGGATGCATCGTTTCCCTGGTGAGTGTCATGGATTTTGCTCGCTGTCCGAGTCTTTGCCGAAATCTCTGAGGCAAAATAGGCTTTAAAACTTCCTTAACCCAATTGGGCTTAGCGAAAAAATTGTAGAGGAGTCGTGACTTTGGAACGCCAGATTCATTAAATCGAACCGACGTGTCTATTTGTATATTTGGATTTAGGTTTAGGAACTCGAGCGTTTCATGTACCACTTGTTGTGTGTTCCGTAGGTCCTCAAAAAGGAAGATTTTTAGCTGACTCTGAGGAAAAACGTCTACGTATCGTTTCACTTGTGAACTGTATAGACCCAGCTCACGGTACCACCAAAGCGGTTGATACCCTTGCTGGCGACGTTGTTCTTCTTGTTCTAACGCTTGCTCAAAGGTCAGTGTTTCTCGACCGTCCCTTACAGTATGCATGTAAGCCGAGAATGCTCTGTCCACGGGGTTCCGTAAAATAATGATTACCTTCGAATCTGGATTAAACTCATATAGACGTTCTGCAATGCCAGGAAAGTACAAATAGTAGACCGAGCCCTCTCCTCGAACCCAAGCGTTCTTACCGCTACTAAACAACTTCAAGTAGTCATCCAGGTTTCGTATGCGGTTGTCACTAAATCCCTCGTCACCAGGACCTGTAAACTTATGGGGGAAATACTCGTGGGCGAAATAATGTGGTTCCTTTATGGGGCTCATATATACATCAGGATGAAGTTCTAAATAGTAAAACAACGAACTTGTACCCGACTTGGCGGCCCCGACAATAAAGAAATTAGGTTTGATGGTCATCTAATCCACCTTTCTAATATTGGGCAACATGCTGCCAAGTGCCCCTGCGTGCTACACACGAAAATTTAACAAGCATATTTTATTCGTTTGGCAAAAGTAAATGATGGATTTTCAATGGAGATTTAATGCAGTTTTAATGTATATTTAATATTTCGTGTGTCGGGGAAAAGCTGACTGCGCAGTAACTGGGGAACGGCTGCTCGATTATGTGGCAATTGGGATGTTTACGAAGTGGAATCAAATCGACCAGCGATCTCATTTTGGACCACTGTGATTAAATGAATACGGTGTTTTTGATGTTCAAAGTGAACCATTAATTGGAGCTAACGGGCAGCGTTCCTGTTATGAGGTAATTCCGGGTTTGAGGCAATAAAAAACTCCTGATAGTGTGTGGATGTCCAATCAACACAACTAATTAGGAGGTAGAGATACAACATGAGTATAACGCAGAACAGCAAGATTCGTTACATCACAGAATCGACATTGGTCATTAGTGCCGACAAGGCCAAGAAGGTTCACGTCGCACGGGCAAGCGATGTACGAGGCGTGGAACTCGGCAAGCCGCTGACCTTTGACAACAGTTCATGTGGCTTTGAGAAATTACTGACCTGGATCCTGTCACTTATGGTTAACCACAGCTGTGACAACGTCGTGTTTGGCGTAGAGCCGACAGGGCATTACTGGAGGGTGTGATATGCAAACTGCTGGTAATCATGTGGTGTAAGCCCACTCAGGATTGTGAGTGCGAGCCTATCACGACGTGGGAACTGGTGACGGAACTCACGGAGCGAGTGAGACAATGTAGCCATAGCTGGAAGGGTGTATCCGGCGTGGAGCTAGGCTAGAGGTGCATGGTAAACGAGAGTGAATCCTTTATAAACTGCGTCAAACGTAACAAGCGAAACACCCTGACACGCTTGAGGCAAAATGGTACGTAACTGGAATCAGTGTTGATCCATCATTGATTCACAATCCCACAGCGCTACCGCATGATTCAGGATACCTAAACATCTCACTAGGGGTTACCAACGAAACATGGTAAGCCTCATAGGGTCTACACAAGGGAACGTCGGTTAGCAATACGAGACAGAGTACCGCCAATGTAAAATCGCTTTTCACGGCGTAAACCTCCCGAATATTTATTGATATTTCCTCATCGGGTAAGTAAACCGTGCATATTGCTCGCCCCATGTGCAAAACATGTATAATATCGTCTCCAAGAAATGTGCGAATTCCTAAGCCAAATATACATTTGGGTAGGGCCTTGCTCACACGACTTCCCGATGATTCTGCCATCGTGATCGACCTGTCTTAATGACTCATCATCATTTTTTCGTACGTCGCTGGCTTATTATTACGATGGCAACACAATAGGTTGCCACCGTTACTGGCGAAGGCGGGGCCAGTGACATTACAGACCTAGTATGCAACTTCACTGTCCATATTCCATGAGGACGCTCGCTCATTTGAGGTGGGCGTCTTTTTTCAATCCCATCCAATAGATGTACCACTGACCACCGATGAATTCACATCACAACCACAATCGCTCCGCACCTAGTACACATATTTCAAACATTTATCCTGTACACTCTTCCTTGGGCTGAGTGCCTCGCGTTTGTCTCAAAAGTCGCTGGTGTAGTGTGCGGCCAGTGACAATTCCCTCTTTTTCGATAAAAAGGACCCCGGTCCGATTCGGATGGGGGTTCTATATTTCGTGTAGCGCAAAAAGGCGGTCACCGACATGCAAAATTGCTCCCATCCACGTCGACGAACGTCTGTTATCAGGTGGGTCAGAACACCAAATCTAGCGCACTTCAAAAGCACAAACACTGTATAAGGGACTTGGTTTCCGGTGAAACCTTCCTCAAGAAGGGGGTGATAAAATGAACCAACTGAAAGGGCCTCTGTTATTCGTCGCTGCAGGTACGCTGCTCTGTATGGTTGCGTATTTCATGCTGGATGCTCTGATGACCAATAATCCAGCTCGTCGCCGTCGTGATGAACAGGATCTTCGGATCATCGGCGAAGCTGCGGGCGCACTACAACCGATTGTTGAGTTCTGATACTCGAAACTTCCGGCCCACACCTAACATGTGTGGGCTATCTTTGTTCACCTGTACTCCGCCTTGTCCTTAAGATCCGAACCCGCACCATCACCTTTTGCGGTTGTATCCTTTAGCGAATGAACCCAGTGATATCGCGGATGAAACCAACGTCTGTTCTTCTTGGCCAAACTCATGAGTCACGCCCGAACGGTGACCGGGAACTGAATTCAGCTTGGGGCGATGGAGACGACGATCGAATACAGCGTATTCTGGGTTTATCGTTAGCGTGCTGGTCGGACTGACAAGTATTGGCGGGGCTCTGATTATGACCCCGCTGATGATTTTGTTCTTTCACATGCGCTCGGAAATCGCTGTTGGAACCGATTTGGCATATACGTTTGTCACCAAATCGGTTGGCGCAATTCAACACATCCGGCAGCGTATCGTGGATTTGTTTGCCGTGAAATATCTTTTTACGGAAGCGTGCCAGGGTCTCTTCTTGGGGCACTGACCGTGGCGGAAATAACTCATCATTACCCCATTGATACCGTAGGCACCATCGTTTCCAACGCGCTTGGAGGCCTATATTTTCGTGGGACCGGCCCTGGCTATTCAGTGGTTTACGCGGCGCGATACAAAGTTACATTCCCGATGTCGGCACCTGGACCGGAACTCATTGTACTTCGCCTGGTAACAGGCTTTATCGTGGGATTAACATCAGTTGGAAGCGGCTCTCTCTATATTGCGGTCTTGGCGATTTTTATGCCCTTTCCGTGTCCAAATTAGTAGGCACGGACCTTGTCCAAAGCAATGTTATTACAGGGGTTGGAGCGCTGACCCATTGGGCCATTGGTACCGTCGACTTTGAAATCTTACTGTATTTGCTCATCGGTTCGATTCCAGGTAACTTAATTGGAAGCAAGCTTACGGTGCGGATTCCGAACTTCATTATTCGGTTCATGTTGATTGCGCTGCTTTGTTGGTCAAGCATCAACATGATATCCATTTAAAGGTGTAGAAATAGCAAAAGTTGTGACCTTATGAACTGAACATGGATATTGCCCTACTCGACGCAGTGTCCAGAGTCGTCAAAGCGGCAGGACAGATCATACACCAAATATCTGTAGAGGGATTTGACATCGATTATAAGGAGCGAATGGATCCTGTGACTTCTGCGGACAGGGCCGCAAATGATTACTTGCAAGAGCCTCTTCTCCAGGTCAGTCCTCAAGCAGGTTGGCTATCGGAAGAAACCAGAGACAGTGAAGAACGTTTAGGAAGAGACTTAGTATGGATTGTGGATCCGATGGACGGGACAAAAGAATATGTAGAACACATCCCGCAATATGCAGTCTCTGTCGCATTGGTAGAAAAAGGCCAGATTGTGTTAGGGGTGGTGTACAATCCGGCGAAGGACACATGCTTTTCAGCGGTGAGGGGCGCTGGTGCCTGGCTCAACGAAAGCCCCATCCAAGCAGCGCATCACTCAAAGGAGCGGCTTTTGATTTTGGGCAGTCGGTCGGAAATCAAACGTGGAGAGTTTCAGACGTTTGAAAAAATCACCATGTAGAAGCCATCGGGTCTATCGCCGATAAATTGACGTTGATTGCCGCGGGATACGCAAACACGACGTTCAGTCTAGGACCTAAGAATGAGTAGGACATCGCTGCAGGCGTGCTGCTGGTTGAGGAAGCCGGGGGAGAGTGACGGACAAGGCGGGAGAAAACTTCACGTTTAATTGAAAGAACACTTTAGTAAACGGGATCATTGCATCAACTGCGGGCGACTACCAAAAAGTCCGCTCCCTGCTCCATCATCAGGTGTACACAAGGTTCAATGGCAGGCACCGTTCCCTGAGACCATGACTTTGAAGTCTTCTTGAACTCCCTCGTGAATTAAGGTTTTTCTCACGAATACTCGCTCATTCGCAGGATTTCATCACCCGGATTTAGTCGGAGGCAGTAGATCATACATTCAGAGTTGGGGTCGATCTGTGAGGAGTGTATAAGGGAACAGGAGGTGCGTTGGATTATCGGATGCTCAAACGAACCGGCGATTTTTAGTTTTGAGGAGACCTTTAGAAATACACGTCAAATTCCGGTTTTGGGATATACTTCAATCACCGCTTTTTCCCGATAGCTCCATTTTTCCGGGGGAGTTTGATGCTGAGGACGCTACGCCATAGGATACACGTTTGGTGTATCATAGATCTGATCGCACACATTGTTTTACGGAGGACGTTCGAGTGAAGTTCAGTTTCAAAAGTGTCTGGGGATGGGTATTTCCTGTTATCATTGGCGTTTTGATAGCTTTAGGCATTAGGACCTGGGGCTTTACTTTGGTGCGAGTGCCCAGTGCTTCGATGGAACTAACCCATGCGTAATGTTTGTGAACAAACTTGCAGTAGAATTCTCGGCACCATACCGTGGGGAAGTTGTTACTTTCCGTTTTCCTGATAACCCGTCACTTACATATGTAAAACGTATCATTGGCTTACCAGGAGATACAATAAAGGTTACAAATAACGCCGTATTCGTAAACGGTAAAGTCTATAATGTCCTCGATGCGGTTCAACCGAACAGCATTGGATTGGGTACATATCATGTGCCGCCTGGTTGCTATTTTATGATGGGTGACAACAGACCTATATCGGATGACAGCCGTATGTGGATACACAAATATGTTCCGAGGTCAGCGATTACCGGGAAAGCTGAATTTGTAATTTTTCCGTTCGATAAGATAAAACGCATTTTTTGATACCTTCATTTAGAATCCCATCGAGTGCCTCCTCTACTGCTTGCTCGTTACTTTTTAGTAGATTGCAACTCGATGGCTGACTTTCTCGTCAAGAAAACCACCAGAATTAAAACTATTATCTAAAAGCTTAACCATATTTTCTCCAAACAATCTACAAAACCCCTCCAAATCATCTACACAACTACTCCAAAACTATGTGTGAGAATAATCAACATAAGTTCATTTAAGGTTAGTTGCCATGACAAAGACAGACCACTATCACGTCCAGCACAACAATCCCAGTGTTTAGTGCCATAAAGCCTCGAACACAGGAATTTCATGCGAATTCCACTTTATTTCATTTTTACATCTACTCTAGTGTTTAGTTCAGCGAAAAGTGGTGGAGATATGGCAAAGAGATTTTGGGGAGCTGTTACCATTATTGGGTTTCTAAGTATACCCGTTCTTTTGCACCATCAAGCGGCTAAGGCTACTGAACAAGCGATGCATCAGGTTACTAAACAGACGGTACATACGGTTAGTGATCATGATGTTAATCTATTTGGCCCTCAATTTCTTCAATTTCTAAAAACGCGTAGCGACAACGTGTCTGTTGCCATCTACGATAAAGAGACAGGGCAAACGTACAGTTTTCATCCCGATTCTGTGTATTGTACTGCAAGCACTGTCAAGGTACCCATTATGGCGGAGACGTTGGAGAAGACGGATGGGAATTTAACGGAGGAGCAGCAAGAGCTATTAACTACAATGATTGAAAATAGTGACGATGATGCCGCTACAGACTTGTGGGAAGAAAACGGCGGAACTACAGCAATGCAGACATTCATGGACCAACTTGGAATGTCGCATACAACCGCGAACAACGCATGGGGATTGACCACTACGACAGCTTTAGACATGTTGAAAACCATGGAATTATTTGCATACCCAAATCGGGTATTAACCAATGCCGAACGACAGTACGGACTTAATCTCATGGAAAACGTCGAAGCGGATCAACGATGGGGGGTCAGTGCGGGAGTTGACCCTAACGCAACAATAGCCATTAAAAATGGTTGGTCGCCTGAAACTTGGTCAAACTGGCGGATTAACAGTTTAGGTTATATCAATGGAGATGGACGTAACTACGTGATTGCCGTTTACACCATCAACAACCCGACAGAGCAATATGGAATCGATACAATCGAAGGAATTTCAAAAATTATTTGGAATGAACTTGGAAATACCGTGGCTCTAAGTACAGAAAGCAAAAATACTTAATTAAGTGCAACTTATCTTGTTATCATCGTACGGAAATTACATGGAACCAAAAGAAACGGTGTTCAAGGCATTTTCCCGAGGATAGTAGAGACTGGGAAACCAGTCCCTACTCTACAACTGCTATCGATAATATGGCGAGCAATTATTCCGGGTTCTGGTGCAAAAATTCAAAAAAAGAACAATGTGTAGTGTGTTTGGTGGGTGAAACCACACTATACGTAGTGTACAAAAATATTTTTGCACCAGAGCCTTGATCAAGATGCTTCGTACTGCGTTCGATACGATCTAGCTTCTGACTACAACCGTATCTCCTTTTCGTGGGTACTTTAGTATTTCAAACTGCGGTCGTTCACGTTTCGTGTCAGACTCCTTCTCCTGAAATATGTGTTCTGCACCGTATCGCTTCAGGGCATCAATCTGTAGATATAAGTTTTGGTCTTGTGTAAGTGACACTAGCAAATCTAACTATCATCGAGCGGCGTTCCTGTATTATTATAAAATATAGAATCACCAATTAATTGTATTTTTATTTCTAATTATCTTTGTATTTCGACATATGTATAAAGTGATGCAAGAACTGCGTTGAGTAGTGTAGGTAAAATTTCAATGGCATTGAAATACAAAGATAACTCAAGTTTAAGCATAAACTATACTAGTGTGGGGTGGATCAACATGAGAGCAAATGTGGTAATTGTCAGTGGAACTTTAATGGTGCTGGGAGTAGCGTTAGTGGCCTGTGCGGCGGTTTATGCGGGCAAAGTGGTCCCAAAAGAGACATTGGTTTCGCTACCGGCCAAAAGCTTGGCGACAGATGCGGACCTGTCCGAAAAAATGAGGTCTACGTCGGAGAAGGGGAACAAAGGTGGTGAACCGACTTATCCGTCGTTCGGTATTGGAACGACAGGACCCGAGGTGCTGGCACTGAACGAACGCCTAGCGGAATTGGGATATCTGCCAGTGGTAATCTCAGGTGTCACCAAGCCTCTCATCTCATTGAGTAACCTGGACAATCCACCCAGTGTACAATTTGAATGGCGGTATCAAAACACACCGTCCGAATTGAAAAACGAGTGGATACCGGACGCGTATACAGAAATAACGCGTGGAGCCGTGATCGCGGTGGAGCATCAGTACGGTCTTCCGATCGACGGTATCGTCAGCCCACAGGTTTGGCGAGCCATTCTGGCCAATAATGCAAAGCAGGATGTGTACCCGTATACATATGTTCTGGTGACTAAGGATCCGGCCCCCGAGAAACTTCAGGTATGGCAAGCAGGGCGTTGGGTGTACACATCCGTCTGTAACACCGGTGTGCCACAGGCCCCAACTCCTAACGGAACCTTTGCGATCTACCTCCGGTTTCTGTCGCAAACCATGACGGGAACGAATCCCGATGGGACACATTATAGTGATCCAGGCGTACCGTACGTTAACTATTTTAATGGTGGTGATGCAATCCACGGGTTCGAACGCAACCAGTATGGTTTTCCACAGAGCGTCGGTTGTGTGGAATTGCCTTATAATGCTGCGCAAACCGTGTGGTCACTGGTGAACTATGGCACGCTTGTTACGGTCACCGGAAACTATGTATCACCCGAGCCGGTGGGTTCAGAAGGTTCGTCCCTTTTGAGTGAGAATTCTGGTGCAGGCGGCAAGTCCAAAACAAGTGGAACTTCTGGAACCAAGAGCACTTCTGGAACCAAGAGCACTTCTGGAACCAAGAGCACTTCTGGAACCAAGAGCACTTCTGGAACCAAGAACACTTCTGGAACCAAGAACACTTCTGGAACCAAGAACACTTCTGGAACCAAGAACACTTCTGGAACCAAGAACACTTCCGTATCGTGAAGCTACTCATCAATTGTACGATCTACTTGAACTCAATCAGACCGAAGCTGTGGCCTTTATTCAGGGGCGATACGGATACTTCGTGGCGTGCGTACTGTGTAGCGTATCGGCTAGTTCACTACGTTATTTTTCTGTGTGGGGAGCTAGTAGTGTGATTTGCGACCGTTGCTTGTGGACATGCGGAGGGAGGCTTGCCTCTCCTCGTTTCCTGTCATAAAAGGCTTTGAGTTTTTGGCTACCTGATTTCCTTAAGCCGCGCAGGACGGCGATGAATAGCGTGTGTCGCAGTCGGCTAGAACCGCGCTTGGTGATTCGATTGATTTATAGTGGCTGTGAACTTACCAGAAGAAAACACGCTAGGGTCGGCCTACACCTGCAAAGGCGACGAGTTTCTTTGGGTGATTAAACCGATCTCTCCGTTCGGAAATAATCGTTGCCGCGATTTTTTCCCCAACACCGAGGATGGATTGGATAATCCTACATTCTTCAATTTCCTTGGCGAGGGAATCTATCTGTTTCTCGAGGGCGGATAAATGCTGGTATTGAAGAAGCATCTTGATGTACATCTGCAGATTGAATAAGTGGCTCTGTAAGCGCGCTTTATGAAATGGATTTCGGTCAACAGCCGCCACGATTTTTATGTGCTCTGTCAGCTGCCCAACGTGGCGACGCATAATGCCGCGATTCTCTTGGCTAAATCGGTCTCTGTAACAGGAAACACTGATTCCGCTATAGGGAACTCCAGCAAAATATGCAATGAAATCTTTGAGTACAGGTCTCCAAATACACCTTTGTACTCCGGGAACACTTGGTCCAAAATCGCCTGGAACTGCAATTTCGTCTGGATGCACAAACCAGTTATTGACTCGTGTTGCCGAGTCAGGCTACAGAGGTCGAGTTCAACTCACCACTCATCGATTAGTACGGAAAATAGTACGGAAAAGTCTAGGTATGTCTATCACACCTCCTTTATATTGGAAAAAACATATGATGGAACTAGAGACGTGAGAGAAGCAGGTTGTCAATGAGCCTCTACCACCCAAGGTTGCACTTATCTTAGGTCGTTAAAGTATTGGAAAGTACCCTACAAACCTAGTTGTGCGCGGGTTTGAATATGTAACATTTATGCATGACCATACATGTGTCGAGCCCATACTTATTAAAACTATTGGGCAGGAATATTAAATGACACAGTGAAAATTTCGGGTGATAAGGTGATGAATGATTCGAGGATTGTATAAAGTACATGTTCCAGTTCGTAACGTTGAACGGGCGGTAGAATTTTAGGAAAGACTCGGACTTACTATTATCCGTAGCTGGGAAATGCAACTCCCATTATCATGACGAAGAGTTACCGCCATGGTAACTGAATTAGGGTGGAACCACGGTCGCATTCGTCCCTTCAGTAGTCCCTAGCCGTGGATTATACAAGGGACAATAAATGTGGCCGATCCGTGGTTTCTGGCAAAATCTTTCTCGTTACGACAAAAAAACTGATGGAATATTGAGATAGAAGTTACTAACATAAATCAGAGGTGATCTATTAGTCTACTGAGGAGGAATCGCTGCATGAAGAGAAAGAGATTTGGGGTTGCCATATTATCACTTCTTGCTAGTTCAAGTGTGATTCTACAAGGGACTGCGGTGAACGCACATGCGCAGACCATTCTGGCGCAGGGGGTTGGACCAGGTGTTGCCCAGAATGCTACGGTCTTTGGTGACACGCCATCGAATACGCCTGTGACGGTCAGTGTCATTTTGACAACGCGGAATTCAGCTCGACTTGCGCAGTATATAAGCGCAACCACGACACCAGGTAATCCTCAATTCCGAAAGTTTTTGACGACGAGCCAATTTGCACAAACGTACGGACAGGACCCCGCTACGGTTCAACAAAT
This sequence comes from uncultured Alicyclobacillaceae bacterium, assembly GCA_963788285.1. GTDB lineage: Bacteria > Bacillota > Bacilli > Alicyclobacillales > Alicyclobacillaceae > Alicyclobacillus_A. The sequence continues at coordinate 48,914 of CAWBGB010000014.1, read as the reverse complement.
TGTTTCCTATTTCAAAGGCTACGGGATTAGTGCCTATGTCTATCCGAATAATCTGGACATTACTTTAAATGGAACAGCCGGACAGTTTAATCAGGCATTCAATGTGACGCTTCAGGATATGTCTTATCACGGTAAGAAATTCCATGGCGTTAAGAAATCGCCCACAGTACCCAGTCAAGTGGGAAGGAGTATTCTTGCTGTCCTCGGATTGACCAATTACAGTCCGTTTAGCAGTCAGGCGCAGCGGGTTCCTGCATCTGTGTTGGCCAAGATGCCAAAGAACTCAACCGCGGGTACACCACCAACGGGTGTCTACACGCCGCAACAGTTTACCGCACACTATGGTATTGACCCGTTGTATAAAGCTGGGGATTATGGTCAAGGGGAGACCATTGGCATTGTCACATTGGCCGCACTAGACCCATCGGATGCTCCAACGTTTTGGCAAGAGTACAATATCCCGAACGTCAAAGCCAATCGTATCTCCGTCGTTAATGTCGATGGGGGACCGGGTGCACCGTCTGAAGCGGCCGGATCGGGCGAAACCGCGCTCGACGTGGAACAGTCTGGCTTGGTCGCGCCACAGGCCAACATCCGTGTTTATCAGGCACCGAATACAGACTATGGTTTTGCCGATGCGTTCTTCCAAGCAATTTCGGATAATCAGGTCGACTCGCTTTCAACCAGTTGGGGGGAAAGTGAAGACGCTATTTCCTACTCTATTGGTCAGGGAGAAGAGAGTCCGAATTACGCGCAAGTCTTCAATGAGATATACATGGAAGCTGCCGCACAAGGAATCAGCACATTTGCATCTGCAGGAGATTCGGGTGCGTACGATGCGAGTGGGGATCTCGGGACGACAGATCTGAGTGTCGACAATCCTGCGGACAGCCCTTACGTTACAGCGGCTGGCGGAACTACATTGCCGTGGAGTGACATCCCGGGGAACTTTGGCAACACCGTACTCGGCATCCCTAACTCCGTGGTGACCACAGAACGCGCATGGGGGTGGGATTATCTATGGCCCTATTACGCTGCCTTTGGCGCTGATTCTGAAGCTGATTTTGCACCCACTATGGTTGTAGGGGGGGGCGGTGGCTACAGTGTTCTCTTCAGGCAGCCAGATTTTCAGGCAGGTGTCTCAGGGGTATCCAGATATCAAGCGGTTCCTTACTTAACACCGACGGAAAATAACACCTCATGGACCTTTACTCCGAATCCGTCTGTGGTGTCTGGTCAGTCTAATGGCGGCCGTGCAATGCCCGATGTCTCGATGAATGCCGATCCCTTTACTGGGTACAACATTTATAGTTCGGTCTTCGGTTCAGGGGCAGATGGCTGGTCATCCGGGTGGGGCGGAACGAGTTTTGTGGCTCCGCAACTCAACGGAATTGCGACTTTAATTGATGAAGAGGTTGGCGGACGCGTTGGAGAATGGAATCCACAGATTTATCGTTTTGCAAGCCAAGCCGATTCGCCGTTTACGCCGCTCGATACAGCCGGAACGAGCAATGACAATCTGTACTATACCGGTACATCCGGTACATTGTGGAATCCGGCGACGGGACTTGGTTACCCGGATGTCAGCAAGCTGGTGAAGGACTTTGCAGAGTCCTCTGTATCCCAAGGCGCTAAACTCTCTGGACATTAATTAATAGTGACAGGATGGGTGTTCTGTAGAATTTGAATTTGGGATTCAGCACAACAAAAGTAAGCAGGCTGGAGGATACTCTGGCCTGTTTTGTTCTGCTTCCCACACCGATGAATAGCCATATCAAAGTATTGGCCGCAGTGTGTTTGATATGGCTGGCTACTGGCTGTGGTGCACCGTCCGCAACACCTTCTGCGACACCTGTTCCAGGACATACTGCGCCAGTTTTTTCTATGTAAGCACTCAACGCTGGTGGCAAAACCATTTCACTCAATGATTTGTTACACGATGATAAGCCCATTTTGCTAAACGCATTTGCGTCCTGGTGTGACCCGTGCCGGCAGGAGACCCCAGACCTCGTTCAAATCGCTTCCAGGTACGCCGGTAGGATACAGTTTGTTGGTGTAGACATGACGCAAGATGACAGCGCAAGTGATGCAAAAGCATTTGTCGAGAAATTCGGAATCACTCACCCTGTGTTGTTGGATAAGAACGGTGATTTCATGAATGAACACAACATTTCTGGTTTCCCAACGACGTTCTTACTCAGCCCGAAGGGAGAAGTCATCAGTGTGCATGTAGGATCGCTGACCCAGGGGCAGATACAAACAATGATTGCGCAGGTCCTCGGAAGATGACTCAGCGAAAAACCATTTGTTTACCCGTACAGTCCCTGCACTTTCACGGAGCATCGGAAAGAGTTCGCTGAGGCAAATAAATATCAGTGCGCTGCACAAGAGAGCCGACAAAATGGCGATCACCTGGGATGAAGTAAAATCGAGGAATGTAATACCAGCAACCGTCCCCACCAACGTACATGTCCCCGGTATCCTGAGCGTATACCAGACCCGCTTTGGATTCGCTCCAAACGGCTCCTGGTATTGCCGTCTGAAGTGCAAGCCTCCACAAGACTCCTTCGGGTAATTTATGAAGGAGCATTGCTGCCACGAATATGATGCTGGAGACCGTTCACACTCCCATATCTCGACGGGTCTAAGCCCTTACATTCCTTCGTCCCATCTATCCAAGGTGTGGAGTCCGATTAACGTTAAAGGAACGGGTCCAAGCCCTAATGCGACACAATCTCGGTACTCCGTGCTTTCTTTGTGAAATCCCGCGAATGAGCCGAACTACGTGCCTAGTGGTCTGACTTAGAAATCACACTTCGCTTGGTTACTTTAGTGTGCTTAGCGTAAAATTTGCTTTATCGATGAACTTATCAGCCGCTAAAATAGCGATATAACCATCCGTATAGTACCGATCGCCTTCACCGTTGTATCCATCGTTAGTGGGCGTGGAATAAGGGATTTTAATTTCCGATGCCATAAACGGTTTCAATTGCGCAGCAACCGAATCCCGTTCTTTGTCCACATCGGCATCTATATGATGGGTTGGTAAATCATTGACATGACTAAGTTCAATGCCGCTGTCGTAAGTTGCTGAACCAATCCATATATCTTGTCCAGCATACATATCTCCTGTATCCCATAGACGAATGTGCTCGCGCGTACGTGCGGTTTTTCCAGGTCGTTCAAACGCTAAATCTTCCTTTCGTCCAAATAAGTATAAGTTGCTCACAGGGGCTGTTGGATATGGTCTTCCAAAAATCGAATCAACGCCAATTTTTAGTGCAGTCCTACTGGTAATGGGATCCGGGACTTTCCAACCTGCTTTGAGAAAAGCCTGTGTAATGGTTGCTTTGTCCGCAAGTATTAAAATATTAATGGGATCGCCTGGTCTCCCGTGTTCAGTTAGTGTGCACTTTGGATAATTATCGAGAGATATTTGTTCTGTACCGTTAAATTGTTTATGCATCTCAGTATCCTCCCCGAAGTTTATACCTAATCTCTGATCTCATCCGTCCAATCTTGTCGTGTTTAGGTGAAGTATAAAGATGACCCCTGAGATGTGCTGGTTACGTGCAGAGTGACACGGAACATTGATGATTATTGGACTTAACGGTATATCCCTTCTTGAACTACAGGGCAGGATGACTTAATAACTTGTCGATTTCTACGCCAATAGGACGGAAAGTAGAGGAATCTTACCATAATTGGACAACTCCCTTTCGCGTGTCTCTGCGAAGTGGTCATTAAGAGGAGATGATATTTACGAACATTCGTTTATTGGATGAATCAGATGCACGATTGTACCAAGAAATAAGGTTACATTCATTATAAAATAAAAATAATCCAGAGTGCTTTTTGACGACCTACGAAATTGAAATAAACAAACCAATTGAAAGAACGGCAGAAAATTTACAACCAACCAAAGACAATTTTACTTTAGGAGCCTTTGATGGCGATGGTGCATTAGTTGCGATCGTGACGTTCGTACGTGAGAGAAACTTGAAAATGATACATAAGGGTAACGCATACACCATGTATGTTGAACCTGAGAAACGTGGGCAAGGAACAGGAAAAGTATTACTACTACACGAGCTATAAAGAAGGGCAAAACAATGTGTTGGTCTGGAACAAATAAACTTGGCGGTTGTGTCCAGTAACGTTGCTGCAAAGCGGTGTCTGTGGGATTTGTTGTCTATGGTACGGAACGGAACGAATTAAAATCAAACGGACAGTACTTCGATGAAGACCTCATGGTCTTAAAAATTAATTTAGATGATAAACACAACCTATGAAGGACATGTATACAAAGAGGTAGAAGAATTCTGCATCGACTGAAAATGTACGCCGGGAGGGTAAACAAGCAGACAAGAGAGCAAGTCAAAGATTGTCTGTCCATGCTACGATCCGCCTTTTGTACGCGATAGGAGGAGAAGGGTACATGAAGCTGTTTCAATTTGATGCAACTGTCTGCTTTTGGAAGCCAGGGGCGTAAATTTATCCCGGATTCTGCGAACGTCCTCTGGGGTACAAATCGGTTGCATGCATGTGCAACCGAATGGTGTAATCGGCTTGCATCAAGTGGTTGGACTCCAATTGTTTCTTGTCGTCCAAGGCGAGGGCTGGGTACGAGGAACAGAGTCAACACGCACGGTGATACAAGCTGGTCAAGCCGTCTTTTGGGAGAACGGTGAGTGGCACGAGACTGGGACAGAGACAGGACTGATCCGTTGTGGTTGAAGGGCGGAATTGGGTCCGGATCGTTTCATACCTGTCGCAGATGCGCTTGATGAAGAGATTTGATGAAATTTGGACATGCGAACATGGCCGGGGACTATTCACCCAAAACTATAAAGCATGGTGGAATGACCCTAACAGCGGGGATTTTTCTTCGTACAGGCGGTTTCTCCTATCCGAAGCAAGGAACCTGTAACTGTGGACAACGGTTGGATTCCTGTATTTGTAAATAGTCTGTTGTGAAGCTGCACGCACGTAATACTCAATAGCGGTGAACAAGTCTTTGACATCGCCTGACTGTAAGACTTCCTTACAGCCGAAACCTATAGCGCCAGCTCCGGCTACCGCTTCTCCGGCCAAACCCGCCGCAGAAACCAGTGCGCCAGCCACAGCACCGACAAGCTCGCAAGTAACCCCCCAAACACCAGCCCAAGCAGCACCCACACAAGCCACCACTCCTACCGTAGATCCCAACGTAACACCCGCAGAAAAGGCGTTTTGACAAACGTTAGTATCTGCGCTCCAAGCGCTGATTAACCTCATCAAAAAAACTTTTTTGACGTTTCAGAGGACGGTCACGTGTCTGCCTCTATACGACAAATGAAGGGGGGAGGAATAGTATGCAACGTAACTCGAGTGTGTGGGAGAATCGTAATCAGCGTCACTTGTGATTCATATAGTGCTAAAGTATACAGGTCGGAAGGAGGATGATGTGGTATAGCGGCTCGAACTGTCTTGTCTGAGTCCTCAGACCTTCAATACCTTGTACGGAGAAGGCGGCCTAACCGTCTTTTTCGTGTTTAGGTACAAAGAAACGCGTCGCATGACGACTAGTGACGCTTAGTTAGAGTAATCGTCAGGGGTAAAAGCCTTACCTTGGCTTGTGACGACAATGACGCTGATGACGGAACCCCCAGAGGGGTGAATCGAACGTGCAGAACGTTCACCCAGTAATCGATATCTGTGCAGGTGTGGGAGACTCGCCCGCCGTGTACTTACGCGTTGCCACCGTGATCACGATTCCGAACATGAACAGTACGGCCGCCCCCAGGAACGGGCCAAACAGGCCAATGCGTGTGAGCCCAGAGGCGACGGCGGGTCCAACGATGCCTCCCAGATAAAGTGGAAGATAGACCAGGTTCAATGCAGTGCTGCGATGCGTTTCTGGAATCCGTGTAGAGAATAGTGCAAACACCATAGCTCCCCCGATGCTGTAACCTGCGCTGAACACCGTAAGGGCCAGGATGAACCAGGATACATCGCGTGACAGCCCAAGCAGCAGAACTGCCGGAAGTGAGCATACAAACGCCAGAATGAGGATGCGGACAAACCCCACCTTGTCGCCGAGCCGCCCAGCAACAACTGTGATAAGCGCGCCGACCACTGCAGACAACCCCATCAGACCGCCGATGGATACCGTGGTTGAGACCGAGTGGAGCGGCAGTCGCTCAATGGCGATCGGAAGGTACGGCGTGATCATCTGGCGCGCCATCATCAGAACGGCATAGATCGCAAACAACGTCCATGTCACCGGTAGGCTGAAGGTAAAACGAACCGATTGCCACGCTGCCGTCCAGGCCGACTCACGCCGGGGTTCAATATCTGCTCCGTGAGCGTCCGGCGGCAGTGTGGGCTGTCGATAGAAGACCAGCAGCATGGAGCCGGTGAGGCAGGACAATATCCCATCGAGCACATACAATCCGTGCAAGTTGAGCAGGTGCAGGCCAGTGATGACACCGCCCATCAGCGGCCCACCCGCCATCCCGACCGACGAGGATACGCTGAACACGGAGACGGCGAACCCCACACGCTCATCTGGCGCTGCCTGACGAATCGCAGCCAACATGATGCCAGTGTTTCCGAGCTGAAAGCCAACCAGCATCATCGCAACAAAAACGCCAAACAGTGAGTGACTCAGCCCAAGAATCAGAAAGACAGCCATCTCCACATAGGCGCTACGTATGATCACCAGTTTTCCGCCGTACCGTTGGGCCCAAATCCCCCACAATGGAACAAGCGGCAGTCCCACCACGAATGTAACAGCCGACAGGATGCCGACCCATGTTTCCACGTGTGGAACCTGCATCGACTGCAGATAGACCGGCATAAATGCGAACACATGGCTCATGGACATGGATTCCACGGCTGAGGTGATAAAGAACAAGATGAGCACGGTTTGCCAGCCTGTATGATGCCGATCTTGGTGCGTCATTGGAACCTCCTCGTAGCAAGGTCTACATCGGTGATGTTAACAGATTCAGCGGTGTTCGGATATGTTTAATTGATACGTGGCTACTAACAGCGTAGTGTGCAGGTTAACCCGTTGGGGGATAGTGGTACAACTCGTCAATGATAGGATATTGATGACTGTAGCAGCAAAGGATAATTAGGGTCTGCTGAATGGGTCATGCATTAGCTGGAATGGGAGACGTGACAGTCTGGAGCAGCCATTCGAAAAAAGAGTCAAGAAAAGGCGGAGGCGCCGCTCCAGGTTCAGTACCAGCAACTGCATCGCGACAACCGTCTCGCTCGTCGCCTGGAGGCGCGCCCGAATTAGCCCCAGGCCATAGAGGCGCTTGCCTTCGCCGAATTTCTCTTCAACGACATTACGCTCCACTGCGTCCTACCTCTCTATCTTCCACTGTTCCCCTCGCTCCGTCTTCGAGGGCCGGCCCAACGGCGGTCCACTTAAGCGAATGCCACGTTCCTTGCAGTAACGCAGGTTCTCCTGGTTCCGGTAGGCCTTGTCGTCCAGCACGGCCTCTGGATAGTAGCCATAGCGTTCCCGTTAAGCCTCAACCTCCGCCTGCAGGGTGTGACCTTCATGAAAGCTGTACCAATTCAACCGCTCTAGTCTGCGTACCCGTCCACCACACTGATTGCCACTTTTGCACCGAACTCAACGTTTGCACGTACATTGCTACGCACGATAGGATGCATATGCGGTTGCGAGATGCTGACGACCCGATCGTCGATGCGCCGTATCCTCCTGCGGTACATCTCCTCTTGCTGGCGATACAGCTCATGAATGACCAACATTTGACGATATTGCCGAACGCTCAGCGCGCCGAGTCCAACCTAACCTCATCCCGCAGTTTGGCGATGATTCGCAAGTCACGCGCCACAAACCGCAGTTGCTTCACCAGGGAATCATCTGGGCGAGTGTGACCTAGCGGTTCTCCTGATTCAACTTTCCGCCAAATGGTAGGAAGAAGTCATCCGGCAACAAAGTGACAGGCGGTTTTTGATGCGTCTAATAACGTCCATTACGTTAACAAAATATCGGACACCTCACACTTTCGACTGGATGATGCCTGCCGCCACAGCGTCATCATTATCTAGTCGGTAACGTTTCTGAACAAGACAGATAGCAGGTAGAGTCCACTGTGTCCCCACACTATAAAAAAGAAGGCAGACCACGTGCCCGGTCGACTTAGCAAAAACATCCGAACGCCAAAGAGCCACCGGAACAGTATCGGTGACTCACATAGGTGTACCTTCGATGACGTTTGGTTGGCGTGTAGCACGGTGTCAGCACGAAATGTGTCGAAGTGTGTAGGCTTATTGGACGTTGATGCGTTCCTTGATATATCTGTCCAACTTGATTCACTGGAGGGTCAGAAAAAAGAAGCGGAACTGACTGGACAGGACGTTTCAGACATTCATCATGGATACGATATTCGCAAGGGCTTCGTTTATAAACGTGTTCCGCACGTGACATTTAAAGCCATCGTTAACAATCCTGACATTCGCGAAGGATGACGCGTGAGGAGATCGACGAAGCCATAATGCGGCACGCTGACATGGAGATGCTGTACGACCAGCCTTACGAGGACAGAAATCGTATTCGCGTAACTGGCCCTTTCACAGTTGAGAGCTTGTCCCCGCACCGCGTTGCGTCACCCGATACAGAACTCCCTGAAACAGCGGCGGTGGAGCAAAATCAAATTTGATTCCTTGGAATCTTTTACCAGTGAGTACATCCATGCCGTCGGTGAATTCGTGTAGAAGGGCGGGACATTGCGGCGTGTTGCTGTGTCCATCAGACCCGAGCATGGCACCGTAGGCTCGGAGTATGTCCGTGAGGCAGCTAAGGAAGCTATGAAGGGTGGGATTTGATTTACTTCTAGTGTGCGGCTTCGCCTTCGAGGCATTCGCGTCAGAAATTGCACAGGAGTTTACACCTGCTGAGTTTCTTTGTACACTTGATTTCCATGCCCATTGCCAACGGAGACAGGTAAGCCTCGATAACATTCTTGGTAACGTCTTCGATAGGGAAGGGTTGTCCATTGTTTTCATGCAGGGCGACGTCTTCGGCAAACCTTCGCAAATCCACGAAGGCACAAATATATGGTACGCATAGAGCAGCCCCGGCGGGCGTAGTTGACCATGTACTCACGAATTCCATCTTGATCGTCCTTACGGGCTGCTGTGAACTTTTTGTGACGTTTGAGAGGATAAGTGCTAGTTGTTCGGCGTAGGTCACAGCTTTTACCTCCATATCCAGCCGGTTTAGACAGTACCAGATGAGGAGGCTTATCATCAGCATAATGAGGCTTATCATGGGCATTTCAGCCTATCGAGCAACGCAAAAAGGTATACCCTCGACCGGTACCCGAATTGACCTTCGCGTCTTTGCAGACAGAAAGGCCAATTTCAGATACGTTAAGAGTATACCCCTCAACACTGGAGCGGACGACGGGACTCGAACCCGCAACATTCAGCTTGGGAAGCAGCGCAATCTATGCCGCACTACGCCCGCTATAAATCGCATGCCAATCGTACTTTGAGCGCCCGCAAAACGGCTAGGCTAATGCTCTCTTCACGGCTTGCTAAAATAATAACACGACTACCCATGGGTATGCACATGGTTGCCGAAACGGAATACGTCAGGTGACATATAATGCGGGATAACTCTTACAGCTCCACTGAATCGAGCCACTAAAACTAGAGGCCCGTGCCTTAATGTGTAATGGGCCACTTTGTTTTTATCCGCCATGTAAAAATCCAAGTTCATCACATTCATACACTTTACCACTTGTACAGCTGTTAAGAACTTAGCGACCCTAGTAGGAATTCTGTTACTCGGTCGCGAAGTACTACAGTTGTTGTCCGAAACAGAGTCCAAGGTCAAGAGAGGTACAATATGGCTACAATCTACGACATTCTTAACCAATTACATCAAACTGCAACAAGCACAAGAGACCAAGGTGATTTATTTGAACGATTAATGGTTGCATTTTTGCGCACCGACCCGCAGTACGCCCAACTATTCTCAAAGTTTGGCGCTGGATGGACTGGCCGGGGCGGGCAGGGCGAGTAGACACAGGCATTGACCTGGTTGCAGAAGAAGCCGGTAGCGGCGACATATGGGCTATCCAGTGCAAATTCTATGGCCCGCATCATCGGGTTCAAAAGGCAGACCTAGATTCGTTTTTTACGGCATCAGGAAAACACCCATTTCGCAAGCGAATGGTGATTGCGACCGCTCCGTTTTCTAAACATGCAGAAGACGCCTGTAGTGACCAGCAAATTCCGGTGTCCATTTTGGATTTGGGCGCACTCGAGCAAAGTCCAATTGATTGGGAACGCTTTTCATGGAGCCAGCCCGAGACGTTAGTATCGCGCGCCAAAAAGCAACTACGTCGGTATCAGACAGATGCGATTTCAGATGTCCTTGCTGGTTTCCAAACGTATGATCGTGGCAGGCTGATTATGGCCTGTGGCACCGGGAAGACATTTACATCGCTTCGTTTGATGGAAAAGATGGTGCCAACGGGTCGGCTTGTCTTATTCCTGGTGCCTTCAATTTCCTTATTGTCTCAAACCCTTCGCGAATGGACTGCAGAGGCGGAGGTTCCAATCCGTTCATTTGCCGTGTGTTCAGACCGCAAGGTTGGTCGAAACGAAGAGGACATGCGCGCCTCGGATCTCGCCTACCCTGCGACAACCAATGCAAGGGATCTCGTCGCTCAAGTGGCTACAGGAGCCAAGGACGCGGTCACGGTCATCTTTTCGACGTACCAATCGATTGACGTAGTCGGAGAAGCGCAAAGCTTGGGCTTGCCGGAGTTTGATCTAGTCATTTGCGACGAGGCACATCGAACTACGGGTGTGGTGCAAGGTGCCAATGCATCACATTTTACGCGAGTGCATGATAATTCGTTCCTGAGGGCCAAGAAGCGATTGTATATGACGGCCACTCCACGAATTTACGCCGAAGCCAGTACAAAGACGCAGGAGTCGTCTTGTACTCGATGGACGACGAGTCCGTGTACGGACCTGAATTTCACCGGCTGAACTTCTCACAGGCGGTCGAATCCGGGATTCTTTCAGACTACAAGGTAATTATCCTCGCGGTGGACGAGCAGTATATCCTCCGCCATCTCGAGCGGCCAATTCACGATGGCAATGTGGATGCTGACTTAGATGATGCGGCGAAAATCGTAGGATGTTGGAATGCTTTATCGAAGCGTTTTCCTAACGACGATCCAGATCGCTATTTGGATCCAGGCCCGATGCGGCGTGCGGTGGCCTTTACCACGACGATCAGTAACTCCAAGCGAATCCGGGATCTGTTTGAACAGACAATCAATGATTATGTGGCATCGGCTGGATTACAGTCCGGCAACCTACTGCGCTGTGAAGTGGAGCATGTAGACGGTACGCAAAACGTGGTCGAGCGCAATCAAAAGCTTAAGTGGCTCAAACATGTGGTAGACCCCAACACCTGCCACATTCTGACCAACGCCCGTTGTCTGACGGAGGGTGTGGATGTCCCTGCCCTGGATGCCGTGATGTTTTTGAATCCGCGTAATTCACAGGTGGATGTTGTGCAGGCTGTCGGGCGTGTTATGCGTCGAGCGGAAGGAAAGCAGTACGGGTATGTGATCCTCCCGATTGCCGTTGCGTCGAACCAGTCTCCCGAGGAAGCGCTGAATGACAACAAGCGCTACAAGGTCGTCTGGGATGTGCTGAACGCGCTACGGGCGCACGATGATCGTTTCAACGATATTGTTAACAAGCTGGAGTTGAACAAGAACAAGCCGCCTCAGATCAAAGTTATAGGTGTTGGGGGCGCAGGCAAGGATGACAGCGGCGATGATCCAAAATCAGAACCGACAACCCGAAGCATCCAGACCGATTTCCTGCACAAGATTGACGAATGGCGTAATGCGATCTACGCAAAGATTGTAGAGAAATGTGGCGAGCGTCGGTATTGGGAACGGTGGGCGGAGGATGTAGCGGACATTGCTGAACGTCATCGTACACACATTCAGGCAATCCTACACAGTAATGACGAAAAGGCCCGTAAAGCCCAGGAAGCGTTTAATACGTTCCTCAAAGGACTTCATGTCAACCTGAATGACAAAATCACTGTAGACGATGCCATTGAAATGCTGGCCCAGCACTTAATCACAAAACCGGTCTTCGATGCCTTGTTTGAGGGATACGAATTCAGTGCGCATAACCCAGTCTCCCAGTCCATGGAGAAAGTCCTTCAAGCCTTGGAGGAGCATGCACTGTGGAAAGAGACTCAATCGCTTGAGCGCTTCTACGAAAGCGTACGACGTAGGGCTAGCAACATCGACAATGCTACTGGCAAACAGAAAATAGTAATGGAACTATACGATACGTTCTTCCGTACGGCATTTCCAAAAATGGCGGATCGCTTGGGCATTGTGTATACGCCGGTGGAGATCGTGGACTTCATCTTGCATAGCGTAGAGGACGTGCTCCAAGAGGAGTTTGGCAGACATTTAAGCGACAAGGGTGTACATGTCCTCGATCCATTCACCGGTACCGGAACGTTCATCGTACGTTTGTTGCAAAGTGGGTTGATCCGTTCCGAAGACCTTGTGCGCAAGTATCGGGAAGAGCTGCACGCGAATGAAATTGTATTGCTCGCGTATTACATAGCCGCGATCAACATTGAGGAAGCGTACCATCGTCTATCGGGACAGGACTATGAACCGTTTCCGGGTATCGTTCTGACCGATACTTTCCAGCTTGGTGAAAACGAAGGTGCATGGATGGAAACCATGTTCCCGGAAAATAACGAACGAATCGCGCGACAGAAGCAGCAAGAGATTCGGGTCATCGTTGGAAACCCGCCATATTCGGTCGGCCAAGGCAACGAGAATGATAATAACAAGAATCTCAAATATGAACATTTGGATGAGCGAATCGCCGTAACTTATGCAGCAGCTTCCACAGCCATTAACAAAAACAGTCTCTATGACTCCTATATCCGCGCCATTCGTTGGGCTAGTGATCGGATTGGGGATCAGGGTGTGATTGCCTTTGTCACCAATGGAATGTTCATCGATAGTAAAAGTGCCGACGGATTACGCAAATGTCTTGCGGAAGAGTTCAGTAAAGTCTATTGCTTTAATTTACGAGGAGACCAGCTCCACAGTGTTGGAGAGCAGTCACGTCGTGAAGGTGGAAAAATCTTCGATTCCGGTAGTCGCCAGCCAGTTGCTATCACGGTCCTTGTTAAAAATCCGCACACTAAGCATGGGACGGCTGAAATTTACTACCATGACATTGGCGATTATCTAAGTCGCGAGCAGAAACTGGAGATCATCAGTCAAGCGGGTAGTATTAAGGGGCTATCCTGGGAGGTAATCAAGCCCAATAAGGCGCATGACTGGATCAATCAGCGCGATCCGGTATTTTATACATTTAAAGCAATCGAGGATATTTTTTCCATAAAAAGTCCTGGCCTTTCGTCCAATCGAGACGCATGGGTTTATAACTTCTCCCACAGCGGTCTGGAGGCGAACATGAAATTCATGATTGAAAACTACAACAACGAGGTGGATCGGTATACTCTGGCCTGTAAAGGTTATACCAAAGATCAATGGCCGAAGTTAGAAACTTTCGTGGAACGCGATCCAAAGCGAATCAGTTGGTCCAGTAGCTTGTTACCGAATGTGGCACGCGGTCGAAAAGCGTGCTTCAACTCGGCACGTTTGGTTTCGAGCATGTATCGTCCATTCACCAAGCAATGGCTGTATTTCGATGATATGATGAACCATCGCGTGGCAAAGTGGCCCCGGCTCTTTCCAACACCGGAACATGAAAACATCGTGATTGCAGTAACAGGTATCGGTGGAAACAAGGAGTTCTCAGTCATTATTTCCGACGTATTACCAGATATTCAATTGCAGGCTAATGGCCAATGCTTCCCTTTATACTACTATGAAGATCACGGTGAGGGAGACCTGAGTAACCGACCAGGCGGTTTTCTCGATAAACTGATGCCCGGAAAAGGCCGCTATACCCGTTATGATGCAATCACAGATTGGGCGCATGATGTGTTTAGGAAGCGATATGGCAACGCAGTGTCCAAGGAGGACATTTTCTACTACGTCTATGGCGTACTCCATTCGCCAGAGTATCGGGAACGCTTTGCCTCCGATCTGAAAAAGATGCTTCCCAGAATTCCAGAAGTGAAGTCGGAACAGGACTTTTGGACGTTCAGTAAGTGCGGACGACAACTAGCACACTTGCATCTCAACTATGAGAAAATTGAACCGTGGCCGCTGAAAGAGCTGCATCAGGGCGCCGCTGACTCGCCAGATTTCTACCGCGTTGAAAAAATGCGCTTTGCTAAGGCAAGAGGTCGAGAAGTGGACAAAACTGCCATAGTTTACAATCCGTATATAACGCTCGCGGAGATCCCGCTTGAGGCGTATAACTATGTGGTGAACGGTAGGTCTGCGATTGAATGGATTATGGATCGGTATCAGATCCGAGTGGATAAGAACAGCGGTATTGTCAACGATCCGAATGAATGGTCGGACGATCCGCGTTACATCGTGGACCTAGTGAAGAGAATCGTACGAGTAAGCATCGAGACACAGAGAATCGTTGAGTCATTACCAAAACTTGAATTTGATCTACAGCCTGCGACTGTCTAATGAAAATCGAAAAGGGCGCCTATAATGGGCGCTCTTTTTACGTCGAGCAGATTGTCAAGGGCACATTATGTACGGAAGGATACGCCCAAACGCGCATCCCTGCTGGCGTCGTCAAGTGGCCGCTGCCACAGTTGATCCTAAAGATCACGCTATCTCTTTGTCTCCTTATTGATGTTGTTCTCCTCTCAGTCTTTTTCCTCACTGTTTTTTTTCTGTTGGGTTTACAACGCATATAGATCACAGCGTTAGGTACTGAGGAATGAATATATGGTGTTAAATATCTGCTGCTGCCTACACGCAGTGGATCTACGCTACTCGATGTAAGGCCTCAACAATCTCGAATGACTGGCGGTACACGTCGCCAACTGTGGCGCCTTCGAGCGTAATGTGTTCCGCTGGTACGCTGTCTTTCGCAAGGTGCTCCATGTAGTAAACTCTGGCTTTGCGCTGCGAGTAGCGATATTCCTCCTGTACACTGATGAGGCCACTATCGATCAAGTCGTGCATGATCTTGCTGACAGTCTGACGGCATAGCCCGGTCATTTCAGCGATTGAGGTCATGCTGGCCGCAAATACACCGCCTGTGTGGTACATGCGCCCAATCATCAGTAAGGCCCACATCACGCGGCGCGTATTCCGCTTTTCAAAGCTGGCAGCCAACGTCGCATCATCGTAGGTCATAATCGGTTCCCTGCCGCGACTGTCGTACAAACCGACATAGGCGGAATTGGAGTAGATGTTGGAGACATTGCGGCTGACTTCGCGCAAGAGGTTACCCAGATTACGTTCCTTTGTCATGCCACGTTCCCACTGTGTTTTTACCCACGCTTGGATTTCATCTATGGCTTGCGACACTGGTTTGCTTTGCTCCTTGAAATACAGTGCCAGGATGAACTGTGCGTGATGACGTGTGCCTGTTTCTTTCAGTCCTTCGCGCAATAAGGATTCGGCGTATCTCCGCAGATGGGAACTGTTGTTAGTAGGCATGTGCATGTCCGCGAATTCTAGATCTGCTCGCTCTAGTCGCTTTTCCAATGACTCCATCGGCAGTTGTGCGATACTGGCGTGCTTTGTACCTCCGTCTTTCAGAACGCGGTCAATAGCCGCCTTCATGCGTTCCTTTGGAATTGGGCTAATACCCATGAAGTAATCCACGCTATTTGAAACAGGTTCCAGTGAATAACGGTCAACATAGTGTGCAAACACACCGGACTTCAGATGCAACGCAAGCGGCAATTTAACACCACGCCCGTTTACGGATTCAGGCCGTAGTTCAACGCCTGAACGGTAGTCCTTCAGCTGCGCCAAAATTGCGCGACCAAAAGCGACTACACTGTTAATCGGAAGCATGTCCTCAAAAAACAGTTGTACGTGGTATCCCTTGAGACCGCTGAACATGACGTGTATGTTGTTTGGGTCGATTCCGGCGCGGACCAAGGCACTTAGGATGCCGTTCACACGAATGTATTGCGCCGAGGAATCGCCTTCTGCGTCAACGTCGAACACCAGAAACTTGGTGCCGCCTGTACCGCCGTAAAAGATGCCAACGGTTCGATCTCCGCTAAAGTGGTCCCGCAATATGTTGTCGGTCAGCGTGTACTTGCGTTGCATCCATTTGGTATTTCCTTCGTTGTCTTTATATTGCTCGATGAACGGAGTTCTGGTTCGTACCATAAGGTAATTTACTTGGCGTACCAGATCGTCAACTTGGTACATGTTTTTCACTCCTTCCATAGGGCATACGACGAAAAAGAGCCGACCGTCCGGAATGACTAGCCGACTCTATGTCGCATTTAGAGCGCAAAAATAAAAAGGCCAAGGCATATATACCTTGACGATTGTTTAACGCCGTTATGTGCTTGAAAAGCCGCGCCATATCAACGATTTTCAGGTGCTAAAGCGGCCCAAAACGTGACACTTAGGCGCGTTGTCTGCGCTTCCGGTTCCGATCCGCTTCGCGCTTTGCGTTGTCACGACATTCAGCGCAAAACTTCTGACGGTTGCTGGCCTTGGTGAAAGGCTTGCCGCACCGAGCGCACTCATGGACAGGTTCTGTTTCAGTAGCCTGTTGGTCCTCAAACCGCGCCCAATACTGCGCCTGCAAATCCGGGTGCTTTGTTAGCTCAGTGTTTTCAAACCAGGGACACCGTGCCCATCTGTCGCCACGAAAGAACACGCACGATTTGTTGTCGCTGTCTATGCAACGCACGCATGTGGTCACGCCTTGATGGTTGCAACACTCGCGCTTAACAAGCTGCAGGATCGACTTCATCATTCCATCTCCCTCCTTCCACGCTATAGGCGTTTTCAGAGGGTGTTTTTACGCATGAAAAAAACTGGTAGTCGGTGGACTACGAACCAGTTGGAATCGTTTTCAGCTAGTAAATCTGTGTGTACCGTCGTTCTATGGAAAATTTTTTATAAAAAAATTTTTGAACCGACTTCTATTTCGCATCCCCCCGATTTAGCGCACCAGGGGCTTCATGCACGAATTTGAAAAGTTGTGTGATCGGGCGCGAAAAGTAGGACGGGCGCGCCGTAACCATGTGGGGTGGCAACTTGCAGCGGAGTGGCTTCTCAGTCGTATCTGCCGTATAGGACCCTCACGGGGATTAGTTATTCACTCACAGCCGCTCGGTGCACTTTCGTAGCCATACTGAGGCTCGGGGGTCTAGGCATTTGGGCACTAATTCACGTATTCTTTAGACGTATCCTTCATTGTAATTCGGGAGTTAACGGAGCTAGCGAAAATAGAGGTTATCACCAAGTTAAAGCGGTTAGTAAGTAAGGATTCTAGGAGGAATCCAGACGTGGACGAGGATGTAATTCAACAGCTTATAAAAATGGTCGCCCACAGCAACGAACTTCTCGAAGAAACACTCAAGATAATAAAGAGCATGACTCAAGAGATGAAAGAGTTTCGCGCAGAAATGAACAAGCGTTTGGAGTGCGTGGAAGACCTTATAGGGTGAATAGGAGGGCGCACATGGGACGAGAGGAAGTTGGCGGAGTTAATTGGTAAGGTGTTGGACGAGCGGATGGGAGCGCTGGAGGAACGCCTAGAGCGTCAATGGAAGAGCGGTTAGACGCGAAACTAGACGCGAAACTCGCGCCTATAGAGGAAAAGCTGCATGCGGTCTCCTCGTTTGAATGGGTCAGTGTGGATTCCCGTGATCAGGCTATCAACTATTTCGCAAAGAAGTATGGACTTGTAGTAGAGGAATACGATGACGGAACCCAGAATGTATGCTTCAACTCAAAGGACAAGAGTTCAATGAAATACAATGTTAGAGTCCACGAAGACGAAAAATATCCTCGCCTATAGGAACAAAATACCGTACAATGCCTCATAGATGGCAGTTAAAGGTAAGGAGGAATTGGTTTTGAGAATAAAAAAGGCTGTAGGCGCGGCTGTCAGTGCGGCCGCCATTCTAACTACCTTGTCTCCCGTATCTAATACTTTCGCTGCTACATATAGTATGCAAACGAAGTGCATTGAACTAAACGGTAAGTCCCTGTCAAAGCCTTCAGGCTTCGTGTATCAGAACACTACGTACATGCCGCTGTACTATGTACAACAATTACTGAATGATCTTAAGATAAGCAACACTTGGAACGGAAATACGAATACATGGAAAATAACCACACCGTTTTCGTCACAGCCCATGACAACACTGAAGACGACGAGCGGATCGATGGGAATCGAGATCAACAACAAATGGTTTGCGGCACATGTAAACAAAATCGTCACCATTGACCCATCATCTCACCAAAACACGACGTTCATCCCCATCTGGTACATTATGCAAGCCTTGAAGGCCATCGGATTGCAAAGTTCGTGGAGTAACGGGACTACGTGGAACGTAGAGGCTAATTATACGGACTACACCAAAACTGGATCGGTACTCGGGTCATTTACAAACTTATCCGATGCGGAGGCAGGACTACTTCAGTATCCGGGCGGCACGGTGAAGAATTATTCAACAGGAAAAGTGATTTATACTGAACCGTCATTTTTGAATGTTGACCTGCGCTATCCCGCACCTTCCAATGTCAATGCGGATTCGATTAATAAGTATTTGTCCTATCACGATTCCATCATGGCAGGACTCGGCTCCGTGTTCATGCAAGCTCAGTCCATCTATGATGTGGATGCAAACTATCTTGTCTCTCATGCTATGGAGGAGACAGGTAGCATCAGTGATATCATGCAGCAAAAAAACGTTGATATTGCGCTGAACAAAAACAATCTCTATGGATACGGGGCCTATGGAACCGAGACCGATGACACCAACTCGTTTGCGGATGCTGGCACTTTCCCAAGCGAGGGATACGCAATTCTGTTTCAAGCATGGGAGGTTCGAAACAATTACCTGAACCCGGGCTCATCACACTATTTGACACCGACTTTGGCTGGAATGGCATCTAACTACGCTTCGGATCCTAATTGGGCGGACAAAGTAAACGACCTAATGAATCAGTTCGCGATTTACTTAGGCGACAACGTGACAAGTTACAAGCAGTACAACCCTTCAAATCAACCACCGACTCCAACTAATGTTGACAGCCCGCCTGTTTACTATATAAGCGGCGCTACAGGAACGGTAACACCCGATACTTACTATCAATCGTCTGTACCCGTTTATGCAAACGCTGGCTTGGGGCATCAGCATATGTTCGCACGTGTGCTGCAAGAAGGTGATCAAGGGGATGATGTAGAGACGCTGCAGGCAGCACTCAACCAACAACTGGGGACGCAGTTGGCCACGGACGGTATTTTTGGCCCACAAACGGAGCAAGCGGTGATTGAATATCAGACGACTCATGGATTGACTGGCACACCGGGTGTGGTGGACTTCAACATGTGGAACAGCCTCAACCTTTCCCAACCCGAAACGACAGTCAGTGCCGGACAATCCGTACAAATTGACGAAATCGTTCAGGGTATGGTCGGTGGACAAGTAACGGAGTGGTACCATATTCCGAGTCTTAATGGTTGGGTCAACTCAATGGACGTAACACTCAACAACGTGTACAAGATCACGGTACCCAATCTGTCGTCTTCGGAAAATGCGTCGGTACCCGTGATTGGAGCAAACGGCAAACCAATCGCCACTTTGCATGTCGGAGACTATGTGGTGTCCACGGGACAAACGGTTGGCGGTAAAACCCCGATTCAGTTTAATGACCTTTTGAGCGGAACTCCGGAGTCTGGGTATATCCTCTCAACCAATGCAGCGTTGTCCAAGGTCTCGCATTAATTAATCGGTAGTATAATTTCCGTACAAACACTTTGGGAGGTATTGGTATGAAAAAGATTATGGGGTATGCACTAGCATTCGCAGCAGGAACTCTTTTGTCCGGCGGTGTCGCAATGGCTGCAACAAACATGGTTCAGGCGCAGTTAGGTAATAGCGTTTACGAGCTGAACGGTCAGACGGTCGAAAAAGCGCCGAAGTTGGTTTATGGCGGAACTACATATGTACAGCTCTACTCCATTCAACAGTTGCTCAATAAGGCAGGAATCAAGAACAGTTGGAACGGTAGTACGAATCCAGGGGTATTCAACATGACCGCAAGCACTCCATCTACTAACGGGACTGTAGTTGACGTTTCTAAACTGCCATATACATTTACAGCTCCGGACGGAATGAAAATCACATTTAACAGTGTGAGTGCTACATCACAATCAACGGTTATTAACGTTACGATAGCGAATGATGGGTCGGAAACGAATGCGGACGGTGGAATAATGGCATCATCGTCAATTTCTGACGGTGGACCCGCAGTAAATTTCGTTAACCAGGATGACTCTCTGAGTAACGCTACTCTCTCTCTTCAACCAGGACAAAGTGTGACCGGGAATGTAATATACGACCCTTTAAAAGCGGGTGCGACAGAGTTTACGCTGTATTTCCCAGACTTCGATTACAACACACATGATATAACGTTTGATCTCAGTAAGTAGGCGGTAGTGGAGTACGCTAGCTGACAGCATGTAAAAATAAGGCGCCTGCGGGAGATTCCCAAGGGCGTCTCTCACTTCATAAAAAAGTGGAATAACCGAAACATCAGTTCGCATTACAGCCAAATGTCCGAAAATGTAGTCGTTGTATTTTCGATTCTAAGCGATTTTTAAAAGGCGTCTAAGGTAATTAGACCTGCGCATTTTAGCAGTTGTACTTTGATAAGGGGAGATAGAGAAATGAGGAAGATGGAGTTTACGGCACTGACGGTTGTCCCAGCTTTTCTTCTGCTCGCCGGATGCGGAATATCCCCGGCGGCCACTCCAAGCGCGAACAAGACGCAGGCGAACAACACTGCCTCCGCAAATAACACGGCTTCGAATAGTACGTCAAACAACACGGAATCGACTAGCAATCCATCAAACAGCGATATAAGCGGGTGGGTGTATAGCAGTCCGAATGACGTCGTATTTATCCAGTACACCGACAACAACGGCTCGCTTACCGGAAACTTTTACGAGGACTATGAGGATTCAAATACACAGTTTCAGTCATATAACTCTCCGATGACAGGCACCATCAGTGGGAGCAATATCACAATCAACGTCACGAACGACGGAGACACGTACACAGGAAACTTTTCAGGTGGCTACCTGAACCTAGCTTTTCCGCAAAACAATGGGACAGTCCAAAACCTTCAATTTCAGCAAGGAACCCTGAATGACTTCAATCAGGACGTCCAGCAAGTCCAGTCCACCGTATCAAGCGACCAGGAGGCACAGCAACAGGCGCAGCAGACAGCCGACTTACAACAAAAACTGTCGCAATTAGAATCGGCTATAAGTAGCGATATACAAGCGATTCAATCAGACGAGCAGGCTTTGAAGAACGACGTGAAAAGCACCGGGAACGATATCGGTAACGAACAGCACGACCTAGCAACAACGCAAAGCGCCGAGCAAAGTGTACTGAAAGAACAAGCAGGGAACTCCCAAACCCAGATGGATGCAGATCAGGTTCAATCAGACGCTGACCAGGTACAATCAGACGACGACCAAATTCAGGCGGATGACGATCAATTCTCCAATGATGAAAGTGGCCTTAAAAGCGATGAATCTGCATTGCAATCCGATTTCCAAAGCATGAATTCTGTCGCTGGACAGTTGGGCGTCACCGTACCCAGCTCAGTGCCGTCAAGCTCGGACGTGTCGCAGGTCGAGAGCAGCGCGCAATCGGTTGACCAAAACGCTTCTAAGACCGAGTCGGGCTATGTCTCAGAGAGTAAGAACATGGTTGCTGAAGCGAACGCACTGGCAACCAAGGCGCAAAACTACGCCGCTGGATAATACGCAGGTCCCGGCCACTAGAATCCCTTTCATCTCCGTCAGCATCAGAAGCGCCTTTTGTTTCTCCGGCTTCAACGTTTCGAATACGCCCATCCCAATCACCACCTTGCGCATTTGGGGCGCAGTTAAACTGAGACCCCTCCGCCTTTCTGCGAAGGGAGGGGCTGTATGACGCGAGTCTGGAAAAGTTGTATTAATGTGGGCGGAAAGTCGGGCGGGGGCGTTTATAAACACACACCTTACTTCTTGCAAGGGAGTGGCTTGGCGTTGCTGCATAGAGCCCACTCGTTTCGCTACACGCGAATCACGTAGCAGCATACCGATTCGCAGGACGGCTCGACGTTGGTAGAGGGTCAAGTTTGACCCCGTTGATAGATTATTTCGGATGAGTGACTTAAAGTAACTCAATTCTTTGCCGCGCAATACCTTCATCCCATCCGACTGTAGCTCTCACGATGGTCTTTTATCAAACGGCACGAATGGTAAAGGTGTTTACCTCGTAGTAATCAGCAACCATATCCGTTGTCACATGCAAGTCATCCGGCAACATTGTGAGTGCGCCTTAACCTTATCCAAGACATAATCCTTTTGCGCCGCTTGTCTCACACTATTTCGAGCAGTAGAAAGTGGCAGTAAAACGTTGGATATGGTGAACAGCTTGTATTGTCATCTCGAAAGCGAAAAAGTGTAAACCTAACGCGGCAGGCGTGCCTGTCATGGTTCTTCCTGGCGTAGTCACAGATTCTAATGGAAACAGCCGGGCACCGTGTCGCGATGTTATTGACGCTCCGAGGTCTAGGCATTTGGGCGTTCATTGACGTATTCTTTATTGGTAAGCGTGTGCGGGAGTTAACGGAACAGATTGAATTAGAGGTTATCACGCAAACGCAGGCGATAGGCAAGTAGGGAGGGACGTCAAGATGGCGATGGACGAACAAAGGTTGGCCGAGTTGATCCGTACGGTGGTACGCGAAGAGCTAGATGTGAAACTAGCACCCATAGCAGAAAAGCTGGATGCGGTTTATGAGCATGTGGCGCAGTTAAGCAAAGATATGACGGAAGTAAAACAACGACTTGCGTGCATTGAAGGCGATATTCTTCGGCATGAAAGGATTTTGAAAGATCACAACCACAGGATCGCGGACGTCGAGCAGGAACTGAGGATTGCCAAGCACTAATAACGACTTGTGGCATGTCAAGGCTGTTTATATCTGTTTTCTACATATGGCGCGATAACATTGTCAGTGGACCCTAAGGAAGAGTTCATTTCGGAGCCAATGGCACGCAAAGTCGCGTTCACAGCACGTTGTATATTAACGATAAACACAGTTTGTGACGAATTGATAAAGCATAAGTAGAATCACGAAAGCCCTTCGAGAGGCGCGCTTTTTTCGGGGACGGCTAAAAGGAAAATTAAAATATCTGCCGAAGAGGTGATAATATCAGAACATTCTTATTTAATTGGGAGAGGGGAGGATTTTGAAGCCCCAGCTGGAGTAGGCAGCCCAATGGTTTAACGTACTAATGGAGGAAGATGGACATGCCGACAGTTACCAAGACAATGCAGTACGAAATCATCAAACCGCTGTCCTGCGACTGGACCGTGTTTGGCCACGTATTGCGGCAAGTTCAACATGAAGCGTTTCGCATCAAAAATCGTGTCATCCAACTGTACTATCAGTACGAAAACGACCGATGGGCGCACAAGCAACTCTATGGTGTCTATCCGAATGATAAAGAGAAGTACGGTGCCCCCTTCGCTACATACGTGGACAGAGTTATTAAACCAGAATTTCCGGTCACGATAACTACCAACATGGCATCAACGGTTCAAAAAGCCTCGAAAGTATGGAGATCGTCACGTTCTGACGTGCTCAAGGGCAACAAGTCGATACCCAGTTTTCGACGTAACAACCCTATTGAATTGAGAGCAACCAGCATTCGTAATCTCAAATGGTCAGATAAAAATTACGTCGAATTAGACTTGGCGCTTGTCAGTACGAAAGGCGTTGAGCATTTAAAAACGGAAAAGAAATTCACTGCTGAACAACGTGAATCCATCACCACAACCTATCACGTGCTCGTACACGGAGGAAAAGACGGTGAAAAAGAAATCATGGATCGTCTTATTTCTGCCGAATACAAACTGTGCGGTAGCATGATTAAATACAACGAACGAAAGCGGAAATGGATGCTCACACTTACATATCAGTTCGAGACGGCACCAAAGAGCGTGAATCCGAATCGAGTGCTTGGTGTAGATATGGGTATCGCTAATGCCGCTTATATGGCTGTGAACGACAATCGGTTTTGGCGTGATAATATTGACGGTGGGAAGATTGAAGAACATCGTAGACGAATTGAAGCGCAGCGTAGGAAACTCGCCTCTGAGGCCGCTGTATGCGGTGAAGCTCGTATCGGGCGTGGGCGCAAGAAACGAATGAAGCCTCTAGACAAGCTCGAAAGCAAGATCGCCAACTTCCGCAACAGCGTAAACCACACATATGCAAGGCGCATCGTGGAAATCGCAAGGCGTATGGAATGCGGTGTGATACAGGTAGAGGATTTAACAGGCATTTCGGAAGGAGACACGTTCCTGGGGCGCTGGACGTACTTCGACTTGCAAACAAAGATCGAGAACAAGGCAAAAGAATACGGCATCGAAGTGCGAAAAATCAAACCGAATTGGACGAGTAAGCGTTGCTCGGAATGCGGTCATATCGCCCGCGAAAACCGGGACATACAGAGGGATCAGGCGAAATTCTGTTGTGTACAGTGTGGATATGAAGTAAATGCAGATTTTAACGCAGCTCGGAATATCGCCATTCCTAACATTGAAGAGATCATTAAAGAAAAATGTAAAGCACTCGGGCTGGCATACGACAAGGAGGATGTTTCTACAGGAAATGGAGAACAGTCGAGTGGTGCGGTCATGAAGCCTTTCGAAGTCCGAACAAAGAAGACTGATCGGCTAATTTGCACAATTAAAGCATTCGACCGAAAAGAGGCGCTAAATATCTATCGAACGATGGTCAGTAATGGTCAATACAACACTCATCCTCATCATGTCAGCATAAGTAGATATACAAAATAACAATGCGAGCACCGTGTCAGGACAAATTTAGTTAGAGGTGCTCGAAAACCAACTATACCGCCTACCAGTGGGCCGGAAAGGGGAATCAGTTATAGTCCAAAAAAGCGGCTATAGCACTCCTCAAGGTAGACCTGCTCGAAAAGCAGGCTGAAAATCCGCACACAAAGCCCGTGCGGAACCGTTGCAGTCGGAACGACTGTTAGCGCATGTAAACGGTCTGGGCGGGTCCTGGGTTAGTCGGCCTATCAATACAACGCGGTCGGCGACTGTTAGCGCATGTAAACGGTCTGGGACTTGTAATCAAAGTCATACGGTCGAAACCACCACGTCGGAACGACTGTTAGCGCATGTAAACGGTCTGGGATGACTGGTACGACTACGCCGGGAAATTGCTCGTGAGTCGGAACGATTGGTAGTGCATGCGGAAGGTCTGGGCAACAAAGACGCCCCCAAGTACCCGTCGTACGTCGGAACGACTAGTAGCGATTGCAGAAGGTCTGGGCGTTCCAGTAGTTCAGGTCAACCGGTGCGTTGATATGTCGGAACGACTAAAAGTGCATGTGCAAGGTCTGGGATGCGTCCAGCCAACTCCCTTTTCGTCGGAATGACAAGTAGCGAATGCAAAAGGTCTGGGAGACGTTTAACATCGGTCGCGACTTTGTAGATGGCTTCGGGGCGACTAGTAGCACATGCAGAAGGTCTGGGGCCTGGGATTATGCGATGTGTTGGGGCTAGCGCATGCGGAAAGTCTGGGAACGACTTGCTCGCTATGTTTGCCGACGATAAAACGGGTTGGAACGACTGATAATGTATGTAAAAGATCTCGGCCCCCGACTTCTTTCGCGGCCTGAGCCGGTGTGATACGTATTTATATACCTGCCCTGTTTAGAGCGTAAAACGCAAACGGCGGCTACAGGACCGCTCGTCTGCTATGGGCATCATGCTTGGAACAGCTCGCTCAGAATACTCCCAAGTGTAGTTACACTTACTCCGATCTTCCGTTTTCTTGTCCACGAAGTTATCTTGCTTCTGGTACTCACGCTTTGCCCCTTCATTAGGGTCTGCTGAACGATTGAAAAACCCAGTAGCGACAAGGATTCTTGGCCTTTCATCACGAAATCTTGTGCATGGATTTCTCGTGAAACCCGTCAAAATCCTTGCACGTGAGGGGACCTATGTATCGACCGACTGAACGACAGATCCTGTTGCCGGATGACTTCTTCCTACCATTTGGCGGAAAGTTGAATCAGGAGAACCGCTGGGTCAAACTCGCCCAGATGATTCCCTGGTGGAAGGTTGAAGAGCACTACGGAGAGCGTTTCAAATCCTGGACGAAGGGACAGAAGGCATACTCGGTCCGTGTGGCGCTTGGTGCACTCATCATCCAGGAGCGCTTGGGTCTGAGCGACCGGGAGACGGTTCGTCAGATCACGGAGAACCCGTATTTGCAATACTTCATCGGATTACCAAGCTTTCAGGAAGAACCACCGTTTCATCCCTCTCTGATGACGCACTTTCGCAAGCGACTTGGTCCGGACGTGATCAACCAGGTCAATGAATGGATCGTGATGGAGAAAGACGCAAGCGATGATTCTGATGACCGGGATGATGGACATCCAGGGCAGCCCGAGGTGGACGCCACCTCCAAGCCATCAACAGATAAGGAGACGCCTGCGAACCAAGGTAAGCTGTTGCTCGATGCCACGTGTGCCCCGGCGGACATCGCCTACCCAACCGACCTGTCCTTACTCAATGAGGCTCGGGAGAAGTTGGAGAAGATGATTGACGTTTTACATGCGGTGCGTGAGCCTGGTAGTCGCAAACCGCGCACCTATCGAAAGAAGGCGCACAAGGCGTACCTGGCGGTGGCGAAGCAGAGGCGCGTGAGTCCGCGTGCACTGCGCAAGGCAATCGGGAAGCAACTGCGGTTTGTAGCCCGTGACTTGCGAATCATCGCCAAATTGAGGAATGAGGTCGGACTCAGCGCGTTGAGCGTTCGGCAACATCGTCAACTGTTGGTCATTCATGAGCTGTATCGCCAGCAAGAGGAGATGTACCGCAGGAGGATGCGGCGCATCGACGATCGGGTCGTCAGCATCTCGCAACCCCATGTGCGTCCTATCGTCCGTGGCAAGGTACGTGCAAACGTTGAGTTCGGCGCAAAAGTGGCAATCAGTGTGGTGGACGGGTACGCAAGACTAGAGCGGTTGAATTGGGACAGCTTTCATGAAGGTCACACCCTGCAGGCGGCGGTTGAGGCTTACCGGGAACGCTATGGCTACTATCCAGAGGCCGTGCTGGCCGATAAGGCCTACCGGAACCGGGAGAACCTGCGTTACTGCAAGGAACGTGGTATTCGCTTAAGTGGACCGCCGCTGGGCCGGCCCTCGAAGACGGAGCGAGCGGAACAGAGGAAGATAGAGAGGCAGGACGCAGTGGAGCGTAATGCAGTTGAAGGAAAATTCGGCGAAGGCAAGCGCCTCTATGGCCTGGGTCTAATTCGGGCGCGCCTTCAGGCGACGAGCGAGACGGTTGTCGCGATGCAGTTGCTGGTACTGAACCTGGAGCGGCGCCTCCGCCTTTTCTTGACTCTTTTTCTCGAATGGCTGATTCAAACTGTCACGTGTCCCATTCCAAGCTAATGCATGACCCATTCAGCAGACCCTCATTAGGCCTCTGTGGCTGGCCATTTTTTACTACATCGCGGTGTCCTTTGCGTACCATGTTTCTGTTTGATTGACAGCAAACGGGCCAAATAGTCAGGGTTGGTGAGGATACGGTTCTCGACTACGTTCATATTCTTCGTACAACACTTCTGTGAGGTGAGCAACGCAGTCATCTCCAAAGTAGTCAAACTTGATGTGGTCTTCGGGAAAGATGGCCTTTAAATCATCTAACAAGCTAGGACTCTTATCTTTATTCACGACGTGAATTTTTTTGATATTCGAGCAGGCATTGGACAAGAAGCTTCGTATGGCGTGATCAGATTTGGGCAACGAGTACCCTATTATGTAGAGTTCTTCACATTTTCTCAAGCTGTTCAACGCCCCTAACCACTGCGCTCGCAGTACCCGATTTTGATAGAGTGAGTACTTGTCAGTCACTGGAGGTATGATTACAGCTCGGAGTGTATCGTCCTCTAGAGCGTATGGCTCGGGACTTATACGTGCGTAGTACATGTCCATATCGACGGTATAGATAGGGCTGGACAGATCCATCAAGTCTAACGAGTACCACGAAAGTGAACCGTGAAGTTTGTACAGATTAGGAGTCATGTACCCCAGATTTTCGATCATGGGATCCGTCGTCCTGAAATTGTACTGGTCCCATATGCCCGATAGCCGTTGCAAAGGAGTCGGGTACACCAATTTTTTTCCATATCCCATGAACATCATGAGTCGTTCGAGTAACGTATCGTAGTTCATTGTGATCACGACTGAAAATTCCGAATCACTCATAAGATTTGCCAATTTATGCTGCCATAGTTTTCCGTGGGTACTTGCACTGTTATGACTGCCCAAATCGTTCCACGCTCTGAACTCAGCTTCTGCGATAATTGAATGCAAACGGTCGGTTAGTTCCAGAAAAGTCGCTTGGTTACGAAGTAACTGGGACTGCGTGAGCCATGGATGTGTAGACCATAAATAGCTCATCACCTGCTCGAGGTCATTTCTGATGTGTGACGGTACGGTTTTAGGGAGTTCGAGCTGACATACAATATCGTTCATTACAGGCATAGATGAGTGCAATGCTTTCGAGAAACCTGCGCCCAATAAGAAACCTTTCATAAGTCCTCCTACGATTTTCAGCTTGTAAGTCTCCATTGTCTAATGTAACACGTCCGGTATCAAATGAATAATACAACGGATCGCGTCGAAGTTGACCACGAATAGGTATGCTACACCTGCATGCCAGAGCAGCGTAGGTCATCCTTTTGGTCATTATTCGTCAAAACAGTCGCTAATGCACACGTGCCGCGGCGCGCCCCGGTGGCCCCAAATTTTATCCCTGGGGAGATCCTTTCTTTTTCTTTGAAAAGAACAGCGCAGCCATCTTGGGCTGCGATCTTTAGATCGATCTCTTTATATCGTTCTTTTTATTCTTTCTAGATCTGATCTCGATCAAGATCGCTGCGATCTCGAATAAGATCGCTGAGATCTTAAATAAGATCGCTGCGATCTCGAATAAGATCGCTGAATCAATTTTGTGTGCCCGTGGGAGCTGGGCGTTGGAGCCGGGGGCGAGATTCGAACTCGCAACCCGCTGATTACAAGTCAGCTGCGCTACCATTGCGCCACTCCGGCGAGTGGGCCACACGGGAATGTGGCCGCAGGGGAAAAAGAGAGGGGGAGCGCGTTCCAACGAGTTTACGTTGGTTCGCGCATGTGGCTGCGCGGGTGAGGCTCGAACTCACGGCCATCCGATTAACAGTCGGGCGCTCTACCAACTGAGCTACCGCGCATCGTGGCGCAGGCATGTATACCCGCGCTTCATTCGCGCCACCACAATTGAAAAACCAATTCAAGCGTGGCAATAAATCCCAATATAATCGCTATGACGGAAATCACTCGTCAAGCCCCTCAGCTTTGGCGCGAAGTTTTGCCAACTCTTCCGCCAATGCCTGCTCGTCCATTTCGCTGACGGACTCCACCTTGGCGTTGACGTCTGCCTGGACTTCCTTGCGGTCCACCAACAGGCCGCGCGCCCGCAGCGCCAATTCAGCGGCTTTCATATCTTTACGCGTACGGAGCTTGTAACGAATCGCCGCAAACGCATCGGAAACAATCTCGTCGCTATACGCTTCAACCAGTTCCTTTCGCGCGTCGGCAAACGCTTTGTCCTGGGTCCGCCAGCGGAACAGTTGTCGCGTGGAAATGCCGCACGCTTCCGCAATCTCATCGTATGTCCGGCGCGGAGCGTCCGGGTTAACGATCATCTCCGTCAGCATCAGAAGCGCCTTTTGTTTCTCCGGCTTCAACGTTTCGAATACGCCCATCCCAATCACCACCTTGCGCAAATTTTTTCAAAAAATTTTTTGGGGCGCAGTTAAACTGAGACCCCTCCGCCTTTCTGCGAAGGGAGGGGCTGTATGACGCGAGTCTGGAAAAGTTGTATTAATGTGGGCGGAAAGTCGGGCGGGGGGTGCTATACAACATGGAGAGGCGTTCTTGCGAGGGAGTGGCTTGGCGTTGCTACATATGAGCGCACTTGTTTTGCCACATGCGAATCACGTAGTAGCGTACCGATTCGTAGACTGCTCGGCGTGGAATGATAGTTATGTACCGCCTTGCCTTGATTGTCGAACAGCGGTCCTTAAAGGACTTTAATTCCGTACCACACGTATATGTACGCAAGGACAAGCGCTTAGGCGTATCCCCGCCAAGCGGTCAAGCGGCGGCCATGGTTGTCGGAAAACAAATTGGTCGTTAGGACAGTGGACGATTTAATTTGACGGCATAGGTGGCCCTACATATTTGGACGCGTGAGAACCATTGCACCCCCTATCCATTCCACACCAACGAGGCCAGAAAGTCAGTTGCCGTAGAGTCTATACAGAAATTCAAGAATGATCCGCCATTCCCACCACATTTACTACACCACTCTAATCACCAAGAAGTTAAAAGAAACGTGAATTTATGTATGCCACCCATGGATGGTGATGAACGGAGCACAGCGTATAGTGCGCATCGGTGCGGAATATGGCGGCTAAAGTGGGTCGTGTACAAGAAAACATGAAGTGACGCGTTGTTGATGGCCCATATGTGGAGCTACGTTCAGCCAGCGACTGGAATTGCGCACTGTTTACGAATGGTTGCGCAGTTTGGCAATTTACTGGAGGCGTGCGCAAAACATCGGGCGGGGCGTGATATACAGCATGGGGGTCGTTCTTGCAAGGGAGTGGCTTGCATTGATGGCGGGATTCGTGATGTTCGCTTGTCACTAGGCGTATAGCAGATTATAAGGACACCGATCTCTTGCAAAGGGGTGGCATGGGCAAGCTAGGTACCGCCTGCGGGAGCAATTATTGCAGCCCTTCGAAAGGCACGTAACTTGTTGAATTCCTCCCATGACAGTGTTTGAACTTTTTCATACTGCCACATGGACATTTTTCATTCCTACGGATTTTCTGCACCCTCAGAGGTTGCTTTCGTGTCATATTAGAATTGGGCATTATAGGCTTTGGGGACGTATATATCGTCTGATTATTGTTCTGGCCGTTATTGACGTAAATATTGTTTTTACTGTTATTGGCATAAATATTGTTGATTACTTCATTGTAGATTACTTCATTATTGATTACTTGATTTGACTGTTGCTTATCTCCGTTGGAGGATGAATCGATCATGGACAGAATCGAAGTTATAATTGCGATGATGACTGACAGCAGAGCGTAAAAATCGCCGGCTGTTTTGGGTACTATCAGGTTCATTAGTGGTGATAACTGCGGTACGTCTTCTTCAATTTTTTGCTTTATTTGGTCAGCTGTCTCATTATTTTTTCGAGAATCTTTAATAATTGTAGCCAACCTCTGCAGTTCTTGAACCGTCCGGTCAGGTCCGCTTAGAACCTCAATGAAATTACCAATAGCATTGAATACGCCGTCTGGAACATGCCCAATCCCACCACACCTTGGACAAGGACGCGACTGAACTCTAGATATCGTCAAGTTTTTCACGTTTTCAACAACTATGCCTGATGGAAAAGCTGTGTAACATGTATCGCAAAAGGCTGGTAATATTGGCAATTTGGAATCCTCCGGTTTATCGTAATCATATTACAATTGTACTAGATTGTCTAACCAAATACCAGTGAGCTAATAGTTGACTATATTCATCTTGGAATTACTATTCTCGGACGAATTTTGGCTAAATACGTTGACTTTTCTTCCGAGAACACACTATAATCGCCTCGAAAATTCTTCCGAGAACACATAATTGTAACGAGGTGTCCATAGGTGAACGTATATCTGGCTGACTTCGAGACATGGCTGCGGAACGAGGACAAGGGAGACAAAACGATTCGTACATACCTGTCGGTGATGACCAAGTTTGTGGCGTGGTATGAAGAGACAGAGGACAAGGTATTTGAACCGCAGGACGTGACGCCTGTGCTGCTCCAGGATTATCGGTCGTATATGCAGACGGTCAAGAGCTGTAAACCCGCCACAATCAACAAGGCATTGGCAACACTGAAAACCTTCTTCTCCTGGGCGGTCGATACGGGGCATATCGACGTTAATCCTGCGTCGAAGGTCAAGATGAAACGTGTCCAGTTGACGCACGCCCCAAAGTGGCTGAATGACGGTGAAGTGAACCGTCTGCTGTATGCAGTCGAGGGTCAGAAGAACGATTTCAAGCGGTCACGGGACATGGCTATCGTGCGGACCATGTTGGACGCAGGATTACGGGTCGAGGAAGTCTCGGAATTGAAACTAGGCCATATCGACCTGAAGGGCGAGATGGTTAACGTGGTGAACGGCAAGGGCGGTAAATTCCGCAGTGTGCCAATGACGAAGGAGCTGCGAAAGGTGCTGAAGGCCTGGCTGGCGTATCGTATGGACAGCGACAAGGTGGTTCACCAACTGAGCGATTTTCTGTTCGTGTCGGAACGGTCGGGTCAGATGACGACCAGGGCTATTGCGTATGTAGTCGATGGTTACCTAGAGAAGTGCGGTTTGCTTGAACGCTCCCAGGACGGCTCCAAGACGGAAGGATTCAGTTGCCACTCGTTAAGGCACACGTTCTGCAAGAGGCTGGTCAACGCAGGGTGGCCGCTCCAGAACGTCGCCAAGGTCGCAGGACACGATTCGATTCAAACAACCATGCGATACGTCGAACCGTCCCAAGACGAATTGAAGACGGCGATACAATTACTCTGAAAGGGATTATCAGAATCGGGAGGTATAAGAATGGGCAAGGTGTTACGCTTCGAGTTTCAGTTTCCAAATCTGGAGCAAGCAATTCAATTTTATTCGGATAGTTTTGGGTGGAAGTTTGAGAAGATGCTCGGACCGATTGACAGTGGTTCATTGTTGCAGGAGGGGCTTGAAAACCATGCATCATATGGAACACTGCTTGCTAAATATCTAATCAAACTAAATGGCGCGTGTTATTATACTCGTACAATAGGCTGGACCTGTCGTCGCGTTCACAATCGGTAGGTAATCGTGGTACCGAGTTGATGAAGAAACACTCTGCGTGATTTACATCAATTTGTGCATAAGGAGCGTCGTGATACGCTTGATAAGCGATTGAATTCGATTGTGAATAATCGTGTCTACGGTGCGGTCTGTGCGGTCTTGTCCTGCTTTCGCAGTCCGAGTAAACTTACTTAAAGGCGTCAATTTCGTAAAATGAATGATGTTCGCGTATGACTGTTTTGGTGGCGAATCACGAGCTAATGTGATTGCTTCAAGTCTTGAATCAGTTACTCACGTTCCGCAAGACGCGATGAAGGCGTTTATATTCGATGAGTTTGACCGTGGGGCGGACAAGCCGTTCTATATCAACAGCTATCGACGGAGGACATGCCATGGACAACGAAAAACAATTACAATTGACCGGCACGTTTGATATTACGAAATTTGAGGAGATTCTGCGATGAGAGCTAAGAGAAGAACTCAACGGTTTTATGACTTGCATGACTGAGCATTTTGACGGAAGAACGGACCGTTTCTTAAAGTCATTTAAAGAGCAGTTGGACCGTATTCAACGCCAGATTACTGAGCAAATCGATGAAATGCGTCGAGAGATATGTGAATCGCGTGACTCGGTCCGACTTGTGTATGATGAATCTCGTTCGAATACCTCTCAGCCCGTACCCAAGGAAATTGACCTTATTGAATGTGCGAATGATAGCCCTGAGGATATTTGGCGTAAGGCACTGTCAATAATCCGCGCACAAATCAATCATGATGCGATTTTCGAAACATGGTTTGCGGAAACGAAGATTGAGCGATTTGATTCCGACGCTCGCGAAGTGGTTATTGCGACTCATAACCAATTCGCACGGGGTTGGTTGGAGAAACGATATACTGCGGTGGTTCAGCAGGCGTTGTATGCGCTGAAGCATCAAGACTTCCGAGTCAAGTTTGTTGTTCAGACAGCAGTCCTATCGTCTTGATTGTAACGCTCAGTAACGACGAGCTATATACATTTTACTGTATTGCGGTCTGCGCGTCGGGGAGTTGGTCGCTTTGAACGTTAAAGACGTGGAGTTAAAGCGTGGCGGCCTGGTATATGTGAACCGTGGGAAGGGCAACAAGTAACGTATCGTGCCGACTACGGCGGAAGTGCGGAACCGCCAAGAGGATTATCTAGCTGAGCGTGTCCAGTACGGTCCAGATGACCCCCTGTTTCTGTCGAACCGCCGAGAGCGCATTTCCGTTCGAACCGTCGAACACATGTTAAGGCGGCTGGATGACGATTTTCATCCGCATCGTTTACGCCATACGTTTGTTCGTGGTCTACTCGATCAGGGCGTTGACTTGGTGACGGTGGCAAAGCTGGCAGGGCACAGTGATCTGAATGTTACGCGGTCATATGCAACGCCAAGCATCGAGAACAGAAGCGATGGAGCGCCTCTAAAGCTAAGCGGCGGTTAAAAGGTTTTGTCACCGCATGTTGCACTCACATGTTGATTCTCTTCGGCTCTTTCTTGTAGGTATTCCTTCTTATTGTTATTTCTCATTGGTTTAGTATCGTATGTATATCACAGCGTTTGGTACAGAGAAATGAATATATGGTGTTAAATTTGTCTGATCAGCTGTTGATAAACGTAGAGTGGCGGTTCAAAACGTCGCAAAGGTAGCCGGACATGATTCGACTCAACTGACGTTGCAGTATGTGGAGCCGTCCCAAGACGAGTTAAAAACTGCGATGTGGCACTATAGGTAGTTGATTACGCGCATAGTGGACTAAAGGCGGCGATGTACTTGCAAAGGAAACCGCGTGTTGGAGACGAACAGTTGCTGAATGAATTGCAAGAGTTTTATCGTTTACATGGTCGTAGTTCTTCCATGAAGGAAAATCCCTGGCTGTTTTCGTTGAAGGCTGATCGAATCGCAAAACGCTTTGGGTCCTGGAACAACGCATTGGCCACGGCAAAGGTGCCGATTTATGAGGCGAAGTATGTAAACGATGAATAGTATTATCTGAGTTGCGGGATTTTTATGTTCAAAACGTGAAGCCGCCTACGATGACACTTCAACCATGGCCGTTTTCACTGTCGAAGAACCGAATCCGCTGAACGCTTTGGCACGTGGAACAATGCATTGAGACGATCCGGTATTCCTGTGGACAAGCGTAGCGCCATGACAAGATACAACGGGACCATCGTTATAGGAATCGCGGACATTGAAGATGAATTGCGTATATCACTGAATATGGAACTACCACTGCGCGTGTGATTACGCGCTTTTTTCATCGATGATCGCATAGGTGAAATGCGGATATGTTTGATAACGCGAGCTAAGATCCTGCGCGGCAGGGCTGAGTTAAGAGCGAAACGGAAAGGGCGACCATTACGTGGGCGCTCTTTTCTGAATCGGTCAAAAAATGTCCACCCATGCGTGAAAGACAGCGCATAATCCGAGTCTGCACAAGGGTTTTATCGGGTTTTTAATTTGAAAATCAGGTCTTTTTTGGACATGCAATATGGCTTTCTAACACAGACAGACACCAGCGCGGCTAGCTTGGCTAATTGTATACACACTCGCATGGACGGGGCGAGAGCCCGAACACATTGACGCGCCTACCCAGCGCTATGCAGGCACCAGAGTCACGTTGACATTATGCGCGACGAGAACTGAAACATCCATTGGAGCACCGAATGCCGGACTGCATGTACGGTTTTCTGAGACGACGGGGGGGCTAGGCGTCCCCACCTACTCGATTGAAATAGTAAAATGGGGAAAAGAAATGGGGGCGGGTACAGTGGTAAGACGACTGCAAAGGTACGAACGATATTCTCGGCGCGAAGTCCATGACATTTTTTCGCCTCACACCGAGTTTAAGCCTCAAGTTGGTACGTGGGGGCTACAAGGTATCGTACGGATTTATCCGCACAGCAGTGACTTCGTATTTTTCGTTACCTTTGGGCAGCACGCAGTGAGCCATACCTTCGAAGAGAGTATTACTGAAAATGGAATTCTGACCTGGCAGTCACAACCCTCGCAGACGTTTCGAAGCAAAGTCATCCAAGAATTGATACATCATGATCATCTTATTAACCAAATCCATCTCTTCTTACGAACCAATCCTCGCGACGATTACCTATATTTGGGGCGACTTGCATACGTGACCCATGATCTTGAGAGGGAGGCGCCAGTTCACTTCAAATGGCAAATACTTGACTGGGAGTTGTCTGCCGAGACAGCACGCGACTTAGGACTCGAACTTGTGGTGGAAAATCCCCTATTGCTTGCATCGAATGGCGTGCGCCCTGGTTTGGTGAGACGAGATTCACCTGTTCAGCAACGTAGGAACATAAGAGGAACTGATACCCGTTTGTTCCAAGCAAAACATGTAGATTTCGCAGAAAGTGAGGCCAGGAATCGTACGATTGGCAAAGAAGGGGAAAAACTTGTAATGGAATTCGAACGTGAGAATTTGATAGCCAACGGCAGGAGGGACCTGGCTGATCAGGTGCGCCACGTATCCGAAATAGAAGGAGATGGTGCCGGTTATGACGTGTTGTCCTTTGATCTCAACGGTAGAGAAAAACTCATTGAGGTAAAAACGACACGTGGCGGTCCTGGAACACCGTTTATGATTACACCCAATGAATTGTTCTTTTCCGAGACTCACGCAGATCTCTATTACCTTTACCGCATTTATAACTTCAACCCTGAAAGTCGGACCGGAGAATTCTTCATTCTAAACGGAGATATAAGGACACTGTTGTCCCTGACGCCAACGCAGTACAAGGCGCAACTTTGAAAGCCGAGAGGAGCTACTTCATATGCAGTTTAGAACTTAGGTTGCAATCATCCTTACGAACCGTTATGCACTGATGGAGCGTTCGGGATGGGCGGCTTCCACGAGATACACCAAATACAAGAATTCAAGAATGATCGTCATTTCTTCCTTACTGCATACCACATCAATTTCACCAAAGAGTTAAAACAAACTTGAATTTATGTATCTGGTGTCGGATGGTAGTACGGTTGGTGATCGGCTTTGGGACGCATTAGTGCGGCATACGGTGCACCAGTGGTCAGTTGTGTATGCGCTAAGTATGGCGTGAAAAACGTTTAATTACCGATGCCCAATTCGTGGAATTTTACATACGGCGCAGGGGATCACGCATTGATTGTGATTGCTCATCAAGTCGCAGTTTCCAATCTGACGCAGTCGTCCGCAAAGCATCGGCGGGGGCGTGCTGGTGTTGGGGAGGGCGATTCTAGCGATGACTCATGTGTGGGCGTATGGTGTTTGATAGCGTGTGTAACGTCGATTTGATGCGGCAGTTTGTTCACGTTTGTGGTCGCTGTGATGCGCTTTGCGACGTACACGGCGGTACGGTACATGTACTCCGAATGGTAAGGGATGCTGCGAATGTGGTAGCACTTCCGGACGTTATATAGGTAGCTTCAAGGATAAATTACTTATCTAGAGGTGGACGGCCGCAGGTTTGGCCGCCCAATTTGTGTTTTACTGACTTCGTAAAATGCGTTTTAACATCTCACTAGTCGTACAATCTTCTACCTCATCAAGTGTTTCTCTGTTTAGTTGCGCAAGAATTCCATCTTGCTCTACGCGCTTTTGCACCGTTTCGTTGGACATCGCCACGTATCTCTGCGACATTTCCACGCTAGAATGGCCCAAAAAGCGTTGAATCTCGAAGGCTGACGCCCCATTTCTCGCTAACATTGTGGCGGCTGTGTGACGGAGAGCGTGGGCGCCTAGTTTGACTCCGACAATACCCGCTTGCTTAGCGTGTTTTGCAATAATGCAGCTGATGCTATGTGGTCGCATCGGCACGTTGCTAATTAAGCCTCCATTTTTTCCGATTGGAGGAAACAGAGGATCCCTTGTTGACATACCTAACTCCCGGTCTCTACGCCGTAACCAGCGTCTTATTTCGACACATGCTTCTCCCGTTAATACCGCTGTCCTTGCGCCCGTCTTACCTTTCTCGCTAACGGACAAAGTTCTTTCTTTTAGATTGATGTCCATCGGACGCAACTGTGCGATTTCACCTGCACGTAGTCCACTACTCAATGCCAGAATAGCTATTGCGTAGTCCCGATGTCCAATCAAATCGGTTTTATCGAACGTAGATAGAAACCGTTTTACATCCTCTATACTCCATACGCTAGGAAATCGTTCACGTAGGCGAATAGTAGATAGTTTCTTCGTTGGGTCGTGTTGCATGTACTCTTCGCTAACCAGCCATCTTATGAATGCTTTGACCACTCGGCGACGGCGCTCGACAGTGTGAACACTTGGTTGCTTTATGCACTTTATCTCTTCACCTGCCGCGAGTCTTGCGAGATGAGCTTCAATCACATGGCGAGTGACTCTTTCAAGCGGCATAGACTTGCCACTGTTGTCAAAATGAGCTACATCCTCGGCGAAGCGAATCAGATCTACATACGCACAAAAAGTTGACTTCATTGAACACCCGCGTCTTACGTAGTCAATCATGTAAGCGCGGATACCGTCTTGAATTGTTTCCACTCGAATGTGTGATGATTTTGTGACACCGGTGAGAATTTTTGCGAGATCTTGTGCGTAAGACACCAAACAACCCCTCCGATGGAAATCATAGTTGGCCGCGGAGAGGGAAGCTAATGCTCGATATACATTAGGCTAATGCTCGCATTTCAACCGTGTGACACACGCAAAAGAGGTATACCCCTCTACCGCATGCCACCGTACTTTGCCGTATCCGCAGACGCTTCAACGATTGTACGATGCGATAGGAGATATACCCCTCAACACTGGAGCGGACGACGGGACTCGAACCCGCAACATTCAGCTTGGGAAGCTGGTTCGGCCCGTCGTCAGCGTCCATCTATATACTCAAAAAGCCGCATAAAATAAACGCTTTTTGGGGTTGTCGATTATCAGTAATGCTCAGCTTTTATCACTTATGCCCAGTGTTTCGTTCCCAGTCCGTTCCCAACTCATGCTTGGGAACGAGTCTTAGATGGATTGAGCTTTTCAAGTCTGTCCGCGGTTTCTCTGCTTACCAGTTCAGACTCATGAGTGTATAAATCAGCAGTTGTAGACAGACGTGCGTGCCGTAGACGCTCCTGGATAGCTTTAAGGTCTGCTCCGTCCTCCCGAAGAAGCATAGCGGTAGTGTGCCGTAAGTCGTGCAAGCGCACATGCGGCAGATCGTGTCTCTTTAGAAATTGACGCCACCGATAGGTAGGCACGGTGGGGTAGAACGGTTCGCCGTAGCCGGTGTGGAACACATATTGCTTGTCGCCGCCTTTCCAATCAGCGCCGACTTGGAGTCGTTCTTTGGCCCATCGTTTTTTGAAATGCTCTAGCTCCGCCATATACCATTTTGGCATGGGTACGAAGGCCGCCGACTCTTCCGTTTTTAGTTCGGCTTCGATACGCTTCCCATCCTCCGTCATTGAAATTTGTTTCTCAACGTGGAGCCCTCCAGCGACAAAGTCCACCTGGGGCCATTGAACGGCAAGCATCTCTCCGCGCCGAAAGCCACCGAGTAACACCCCGAGATAGTAAAGACGCCAGTGCTCAGGTTCATCCTGCAACGCGTCAATCAGAGCTGCCGTTTCCTGCAACGAGTACGCATGTTTACGTGTTCTGAGGGAGTGTTTTTCGGCCTTATCCGCAACAGGACGATCCACGCCGTCCATGGGGTTTTTGGGAATAACCTGCCACTTTGTAGCCGCGTCGAAGATGGATTTCAGGGTCTTGTAGATATTCAGCAGCGTATTCGTTGCCAAGGGCTTGTCCCGGCTATCCTTACGAGACCCTGGGCTACGCAACTGCGTCATGAAGGACACAATGTGCATAGGCTTAATTTTGCCCAACTGCATACGGCCGAAGGCGGGGAGGAGACGGGAATTGACTATGGCCATGTAGTTTCTACGTGTGTAAGCGCCCAGGTTCTGGTCCGCGTAGTTCTGTTTCCAGATGGGGATGAATTCAGCAAAAGTCATTCGCTCCGGCTGGATATACTGACCGGACTCTACCTCTTGCTTGAATCGCATCAACTCCATCTGCAGATAGTCATTCAGACGGCGTTTGGACTTCAGGATGGACTCATCTTCGATTTTTATGGTTTTCCTCCGCTGGACACGTTTGCCTGCGGTATCATAACCGTCATCTACAATCAAGCGCCATGAGTTTCTGCCGCGTTTCTCAATGCTTGGCATCGAGCGTACCTCCTTTCAATTGCTACGGAGCATCAACCGTTAATCACATGTACATCACCCCTTTCGAGAACGTATGTTCGATCGCAAACTAGCACTGTGCCGCGCGGATTGACCTCGTCTATCTTAGGCTTTTTAGTCTTACCAATTCACTGGGAATTCCGTATAGTGCGGCTGCTTGATGTACGGTCAATCCTGCCTCCCTATGCTCCGAAAGCACATCATCCGGCATCATGAGCTCAACAGCAAAGGTGTTCGCCTCGCACTCGATCTTGTCTACTGAGAAAAGCGTGCTGCGCCGGAGAAAGGGCGTGTTTATCTTGGGATGCAAAATGGCGTGACCGAGTTCGTGAGCGCACACAAAGCGTCGTTCGAGGTCAGACAGATCAGAGTGAATGCATATCACAGAGACTCGTTTGTAGGTATGGTGGTACCCCAAAATGTCCTTCAATTGCGAATATAAAACCAACATGTCTTTCTTTTCAGCGATACAAAACGGGTCGTTGGTTCTGTATCGCTTCACCAATCTGTGAACTATCTCTTTTATCCTCCCCATTGCTGCCCGTCCTCGTTGCGCTTATTTCTTGTATTTGTTCGGCGTGAACTTTTTCTTTGCCATCTGTTTTGCTAGCCGCATCGATTGTTCGAGCGACATGCGCAATAGCTCTTTGCCCTCTTCGTCCAGCTCCAGTTCCTCTCCGTAAAACGCTAATGGAGCATTTTTATCGAGGTCGTTAAGTAGGCGCTCTAGGTCGCGCGCAATATCACGCTCTTCTTTGGGATTAAGCTCTGGTTCGTCATTGACTGATGACCGCTGGCGCGGGTACTTACTTTCGACACGGCGAAGCATGTCGAGCAGTTCCTCTTTGAAGTCCAGATCAACAATCTCTTTGAACAGCTGCAGAATGCCATCTCGAGTAAATTCAAACTCAAGATTATGTGCGCTTCGAAGATGACGGGATTCAAGCTCGATAGCTTTCTGTATCTCGGGACGTAGTTCACCATTACGGTCGGACAACTTCCAAAGCACTTCGCGCACCTCGGAATCCAATACCCGTTCACGTATGAGATCTTCTTTGTTGAGACCCCAAGGATCATCTGTGCGGCCAAGAAGGTAGTCGGTACTAACCTTGAATATCTCAGCCAGGCGAGCCGCCATTTCGGCACTTAATCTCTTCTGCCCGCGTTCGATCTCATAGTAGTACTGAGGAGTGATGTTAAGCAGACGGGCAACAGTCGTGCCTGAAATATCCCGTTCTCTTCGGATCTTGCGCACTCTATTTTCCACTGCAGCCACCTTTTCCGCTTGGTATTTAAACCATCTGCTTATACAGTATCAGCCATTAGCTTAAATCTCAATATGCAAATAGCTGAAAAATTAAGCTACAACGAGCATGATTAAGCTTTAGCTAAATTTATCGGTATTATTCCTCATTTTTTAAGCTATATGCTTCATTTTGCTCGTTGTTAGTATGAAGCTAATAGCTTACTATTGAATCCAGGAGGTGAGCTGAGTGGGCTTCTCAGAGTCAGTCAAAAGCGTTCTGAAGAGTATGAACCTGACTCCATCAGACCTGGCGAGAATGACTGGATACACGCCGCAGTACATTCACGAATTGCTTGCTGGAAAAAAGCGTTGGAATGAAACCACGATTGAAAAAACCTGCGAAGCTCTTGGCCTGGAGTTGAGGGTCAGCTCTACGAAAAGGCCGAACCAGCTTGCAAATGAAAGGCAGGGAATCTGAGATGTCGCTCTTCGAGAAAGCAGTAAACGAGATGAAGCTTGACATCATCGAC
Organism: uncultured Alicyclobacillaceae bacterium; assembly: GCA_963788285.1. Lineage (GTDB taxonomy): Bacteria > Bacillota > Bacilli > Alicyclobacillales > Alicyclobacillaceae > Alicyclobacillus_A. Next base: position 6,690 of record CAWBGB010000014.1, on the reverse strand, counting down.
GAGCTCGAACGTCGTGTTTGGGAGCGGCTTGAGCCTCGGATCCAGCAGGAACTGCGCACGCGGCACATGCCTCTCGTAGAGGTCGCCGAGTATCTACACGTCTCCGAGCAGACCGTCCGGCGTATGGTCCGCGACAAAGAGTTGCCGTCGTTCCGAGTTCGCAACCAGATCTTCGTCAGGCAGCAAGACGTGGACCAGTGGATCCACCGTCAGATCACGGAAGCACTGAAAGGGGGGGATAGGACATACGAAGCAGACACAGAGAAGGCTCTCGTGCCCGCGAGAGCCCAAAGGAAATATTCGTCAACCAAAGTGTAACAGACAACGACGCACAATGCTAGCGGCTAGGAAAGGAGTGAAAGTGATGCAAGTGATTGATGTCGAAGCGGTTTCGGCTAGCATTCGCATCAATGGGATGGATAAAAACGAAAACCGCGAGTCGTTGCACAGACATGAGCTACACCAGCTGATCAAGGGGTACCGCAAAGAGTACGGTGCCCAGGCGGTGGAGGCGTTGATGGATGAGTTGGCAGCTTACCACAAGGCGAAAGTGGTGGGATTGCGATGACCACAGCAACCATCGTGAAAGTCGCCTGTCCAGCCTGCGGCGACGAGTTGGATCCCGGATACCTATGCAACACGGCCTACGAAGAGGGCGACCCCATCAAAGTGTGCGACGCTTGCAAAGAGACGGAGTACCGAGAGTGCAGGCGGTGTAACCGGCATGTGAGCAAGACCGAGGCTTGGGGCGACTATCACGGGCACTTGTGCGACGAGTGCTGGGAGAAAGGGAGATGGTACGCATGGGGATGACGGCAGAGACACTCGCATCAACCAAAGACATGTCCCGGGTGGAATGGTTGCATGAACGCCGCAACGGGCTTGGCGGAAGTGACATCCCGAAGATTGCACTCCCGAACTACCGATGGGGCAGCCCGATGTCCGTCTGGCTCGACAAAACGGGCCAGGTAGAACCCGAAGAGTCACAAAGCGAAGCGGCGGAACTCGGAAGTGAGCTCGAGCACTTCGTGGCCTGGAAGTTTAGTCGGAAGACCGGCAAGAAGGTTCGCAAGTGCAACAAGATTCTTAGACATCGAGAGCACAAGTTCATGCTGGCCAATGTTGACCGCCTGATTGTCGGCGCGGATGAAGGACTCGAATGCAAATGCGCAAGCGAGTACCTGAAAGACAAGTGGGTGGATGACGAACTCCCCGATGAGTACTACCTGCAGGTTCAGTGGTACATGGCAGTCACCGGGTACCAACGGTGGTGGATAGCGGCTCTCATCGGCGGCAACAAGTTTCGATACAAGTGCGTGGAACGGGACGACGCCACCATCGCCAAACTGATTGAGATTGGCCGGGACTTCTGGTGGCACGTTGAGAACCGAGTTCCTCCTGCGATGGATGGTTCGCCGGCGTCGGCGCAGGTGCTACTGACGATGTACCCGCAATCCAACGGACAGTCTATTGAGCTGGCACCAGATGCGGTTTCACTGATACGCCAGCGCGAGGAAGCGAAGGCCGACATGGAAGCGGCAGAACGTCGGATGAAAGAAGCTGAAAACCGGTTGAAACAATTGCTCGGGGAGCATGAGGTCGGATGGGCCGGGGAGCGCAAGGTTGTTTGGAAGACATTCAAATCGTACCGAGTTGACACTAAACGCCTTAAAGCAGATCACCCCGAGTTGGTCGAGCAATACCTAACACCGTCGGTAACCCGTCGATTCGAGATTAAGTGAGGGGGGAGTCAAAGTTGGCAAAAGCAAACGGAGGAAATCAAGCACTCGTGGATCAATTGGGCGCGCGGCCCGCTCCACAACCGGGTGGTCCCAAAACCATCGAGCAACTCATCCACGACATGATACCGGCGATGCAGCAGGCAATGCCTAAGCACATGGACATCAATCGGTTTACCCGCATCGCACTGACTCAATTACGGACGAATCCGCGACTCCGTGAGTGTAGCGCAAAAAGCCTCTTGGCCGCGATTCTCCAGTCAGCACAACTCGGGCTGGAGCTCGGGTTACTCGGTCAGGCGTATCTGGTTCCCTTCAAAAATGGGAAGACAGGCGAGATGGAAGTCCAGTTCATCATCGGCTACAAAGGCATGATTGACCTTGCTAGGCGGTCCGGAAACATCCAGTCCATAAACGCTCACGAAGTATACGAGAACGACTTCTTTGAACTGACATACGGGCTCGAAGAAAACCTGCGTCACATTCCGTGGCACGTGCGAACAGATGAGCACTTTACCGAACCTGGGGAACTGCGTGGTGCATACATGGTAGCTCACTTCAAGGACGGCGGACACTTCGTTCACTACATGCCAAAGCACGAGATTGAACAACACAGGAAACGTAGCCGCGCATCAAACAATGGCCCATGGATATCAGATTACATCGAGATGTGCAAAAAGACTGTAGTTCGAGCTGGGTGGAAGTGGCTCCCGATCAGCATTGAGATTGCAGAACAGGTGGCACAGACAGATGAAACGGTGCGCTCCGACATTGACAGTGATCCACAGTACTACGACCTCTCGGCGGACGATTACAGCGAAGGTGGAACGGCATCAGCTGAGACGGCGGCTACATCCGAGTTGACCGACACAGAAGGCGGTGCAGGCGGTGAACCAGCGGGCCTCAATATCTAACGCGCGGAGGGGCCTCGTCCCCTCTGCACAGGCGGTCGGAGTGATGGTGTGTCTCATCCTCGGCATGATGGCAGTGATGTCTCTCACAAGCACCCACGACTTACATACAGAGCGGACAGAGACACATGTTGTAGAGACTGGTGAGACGCTATGGACTATAGCTCGGTCGGTCGACGCAGAGCACGACACACGGGCTGTTGTAGACGAGATAGAGAGGCTTAACGGGTTAGGTACAGCGGATATAAAGCCAGGTGAGGTTTTGATGGTGCCAAGTTATTGAGTGGTGTGAGTGTTGCGGCCGCATCCCACGAAACACAGGATATGCGGCCCGACCATAAATCATTCACTGGGAAGGAGAATTGCAATGCCAGAAAGCCGGGTGAATCTCTCAGAACTCGCAGGCGGAGCAGTGGCCGAGCGGTTCAACATCGAGCTGCAAAAAGTGCTCGAAAACATCATGGATCCGAACACGGATGCGAAGAAGGCTCGCAAGCTGACCCTTACTCTCACATTCAAAGCGGACGAAAACCGGGACGTAGCTTCTGTGAATATCGAGGCCAAGACAACGCTCGCGCCGGCCAATAGTCTCGCCACCAAAATCCTGATGGACAAGGACCGGAACGGTCACGCGGTTGGAGCGGAACTGTTCCAGACGGAGTTGTTCAAAGGTGAGGATTTCGTACCTGAAACATCGTCAGCCAAGGTGTCTTATCTCGAACAAAAACAAGCGGGGAGAGTGTAATCGATGATTAAAGAGGCATTGCAGTATCTGATTTCTCTCGGTAACACAGAAGTTACGGAAGTGAACGGTCAGCAGTATTCCACGCAACCTTTGCATCTCGTGGAAGAGGCCCGAGCGAAGGCAATCGTAGTGAATAGCCTCTCAGGACTGGTTGATTATTTGAAGTCTGAGTTTGACGGCTCTGGACAGCGTTTGATCCATATCGCCAGTCCGACCGAGGTCAACGTTTACAGTCACCTCAACAATGACATGGCGCGAAACACGTTCATGCAAGCGAAGGCCATGATTCCCCAATTCCGGTTCGGATCCTGGCATAGCCCGGAAGAGTTCATCATCGCACTTCAATCTGTGTTTGTCTCCAATGAAGACCGCGCCACCATGCTGCAGATCGTCGGAAACATCAAAGACGAGACCGTAACTTCTTTGGGCGACGATGGTGTTTCCCAACAAGTACGGGCCAAGACGGGCGTGGCTACCGTGGCCGATGTCAAGGTGCCAAACCCGGTGTACCTGAGACCATACCGAACATTCGTGGAGGTTGCACAGCCGGAGAGTGCATTCGTCTTCCGGATGCGGTCGGGGCCGGAATGTGCACTCTTCGAGGCGGACGGCGGTGCTTGGAAGGTAGAGGCCATGGACACGGTGCGAAACTATCTGGCCGAAAATCTCCAGGGTCAAATCAACGCCAACAAAGTTGTATTGCTCGCTTGATGTGGACAAGCCACGGGGACCGGTTCATTCCGGCCCCGGGCATCTTAAAAGGTTTGGACGGCCGGAGATTACACGAAGGGAGGACAAACCCGTGACTCAATTGGTGTTCATCGAAAACGACAGACCAGTGACGGACAGCTTGACAGTGGCATCGGTGTTCGGAAAGGAACATCGCCGTGTGCTGCAAGACATTCGGGATCTTGGATGCAGCGAAGAATTCCGACTGCACAATTTCGTGCAGTCCTCCTACCTCAACGATCAGAACAGAGAAATGCCCAAATACGTCATGACGGAGCAGGGGTTCACGCTCTTGGTCATGGGATACACCGGCGCACGGGCGATGGAGTTCAAGGAACGCTATATCGCAGAGTTCGAACGCATGCGAAAGGAGCTGCAAAACCTCCAACAGCCGCGAGAATTGACGAGGTTGGAACTTATCGAACTTGCGAGAGAAGCAGAACTGGCCCGTTTGGAAGCCGAGAAGAAAAACGCGGAACTCGAGTATCAGTTAAGACTCCAAGAGCCAAAGGTTGCCCTGTACGACGTCGCGATGTCGGCGAAAAACGCGCAGCCCATCGGCACGGTCGCCAAGTCCCTGGGAATCGGTCCGAACAAGCTGTTCGCCTTCCTGCGAGAGAAGAAAGTCTTGATAGCCCATGGCAGCCGATACAACCAGCCCTATCAGGAGTACATCGACCGAGGATATTTCACAGTCAGGCAGTACACGATCACTCATTTTACGTCCGGGATTGAGAACAAAACGCAGACGATGGTGACCGCGAAAGGAATGGCGTTCATACATCGACTGTTGGAACAAGAGACAGCATTACCGAAACCGGTAGGAGTGTAGGCCATGGAAGCACCATACTTTCCGTTTTACCCGGCGGACTGGCTGTCGGACCCAAATGTACAGTTCCTGTCCCTCGAGGAAGCGGGAGCCTATATCACGCTGCTGGCTTACATGTGGAGAGACGGGAAGGAGTGTGCACTACCGGACGATGACAAATACCTCGCTCGTCTATTGCACGTTTCACCACAGAAGTGGAGAAAACTTCGCGAGATTTTGATTGACGGTGAACACGCGGTGTTCAAAAAAACATCCGATGGTTTGATTCGAAACAACCGCCTTGATGCGGAATGGAAGAAGACCAAAGACAAGCTGGAAAAGCGCTCTGCAGCGGCAAAAGCACGGTGGGGCAACGAGAAGAATGCAAATGCAAACGACATGCAAGACGAGTCCAAATGCAATGCAAATGCATCCGATGTGCATCTGCAAAACGATGCTAGATCAGAATCAGAGTCAGAATCAGATCCAGAATCATTAAAAGATGCTGCTGAAGATCCCCCCTTACCCCCCGTGGACGACATGAGCGTTAAGGAGTTCGAGGACGAAGTCCAATACCGAATGCGGGTGGGCATGGACAAGCCTGGATACTTGCTGGTGGGAAAAGACTACCAAGCGCTCAATGCACTTCTCACGGAGGGCGTAAGTCGCCAGTTCGTTCTGGATGGCATCACAGAGACGTTTGAGACGTTTGTACCGAAGCACAAGTTCGACAAGATAAACACCTTTGTCTACTGCGCCAAACGAATCTACGAACGATGGCAGATAGAGCAAGCAAAACGAGAGACAGCTGCAGGAGGTGTGAACATTGGGTTTTCAATCAACAGCAGAGGTTCTCAAAGAGCGCGTGCAGGCGGAGTTAAGAAGCCGCTCCCAATCACCGGCGGCAAAGTCGGAAGAGTCTAATTACGACTGCGAGCTGTGTCGTGACAACTGCGTGGTCGCAGTGATCATCGAGACCGGCGAGGAGGTCCCGGTTGGTGATGCGCGGATGTTTGATTACAGCGGTGATGAGCCGAAAATCAAGCCGCACCACTTCCGCCAATGCAAATGCGTAGAACGGCGGCGCATGGCGAACATGCTCAAGAGCAGTCAGATCCCGAACCGGTACCGTGGAGTTGGGTTTCGAGGATTCGTAGTGCAAGGTCGCCCTGGATGCGTCAAGGAAGCGCGTGATGTGGCCTGGATGTATTATCAAAACTTCGCGGAGATACGGAAGACGGAAGCTAACAGCATTGCAATTGTCGGACCACCGGGAAGCGGTAAGACTCACCTGCTCATGGCCGTGGCAAACGGGCTGATGCGGCTCGGGGTATTCGTCCTCTACTTTCCATGGGTCGAAGGCATGAACGAGTTACGGAGCGACATGGACGGACTGCAAGAGAAGTTGGATGTCATGAAGCGCGCGGACGTGCTGTACATCGACGACCTGTACAAGGGACGAGAAGTCCCAACGCCGTTCGCCAAGGAGCAGATCTACGGGATCATCAACTACCGGTACAACAACCGACTGCCCATGATGGTGAGTTCCGAGTGGAGTTTTGACGACTTGTTCGCGGTCGATGACGGGATAGCGCGGCGCATCTACCAATCTTCGAAAGGGTACCGGGTACAGATGGGCCTGACTCCAGAGGAAGCAGCGGCAGGCATGGAGCTCAACTACAGCTTGGTGAAAGGCAGTGAAAGTGAATGAGCGTAGTGGAGCATAGTATGTACTTGTTAAGTAAATATGACATAAAC
>CAWBGB010000013.1:0-63345 GCA_963788285.1 uncultured Alicyclobacillaceae bacterium | reverse complement strand
AAAGGGGAGTTCTCTTCCAGCACACACAACTGTATGTACGATTGATATCGGTTATTCCAGGATCTTGGGCCTCGGTGAATGTAAAGAGAGAAGGCCGTGGGAGATGGCTAGTGACGGCGGCGCCCCCTCATGTCGCCCTGCCTACGATCCTAGTGTACAAGGTAGATTTGAAAAATCTGTACAGTGTGGTTATTGTTCAGTGGTGCTCAGTGGTTGACCTATCGGATGTGGGATTGAAGGGGGTGTGTTCCGAACAATCGCACACCTTGTTCTCGCTTGTGGTTATGTCATATCCCCATCCACCACATTTAGGGCAGTCAGGTTCGGCTAACTGAGATGGGTGATAAAATTCCGTTCTGATAACATCCTTTTCGATAAACATTTTTTCCCTTGATAAGAGCTTGCCTAAATGCTCATACTCACAATGAATTTTCGAAAAGATGCAGGGGAGCAGGCATTGGAATGGGACACAGTGCTGTCGGGAAGTTTAACGTGAATCATCGAACTGAGCTTTTTTATCGCAGATTTATTCCCAGTAAACCTCTCTTGGTTTTGGTATTTATTCACGGGGCAGGTCAGAATTCCGGGCAGTTCGTCGATTTGGGAAGGCATTGTTTGCAACATAATATTGCTTTCTACGCATTTGATTTACGGGGGTTTGGACAATCGACGGGGAAACGTGGCCACGTACATTCGTTTTATGAGTATCTGGATGACATGCACAAATTTATTGGCTTTGTGAGGGAGGTGCATCCTGGTGAACCCATCTTCTTGTTAGGACACAGCTTGGGCGGGACGATCGTCGCACGGTATGGGCAAGAGTATGTAAGTCAAGTGCAGGGAGCGATTTTTTCATCACCTGCCTTCAGACTTCGATTTCATATTCCAAAATTTTTATATCTCGTGTGTCACTTCCTTTCGTTCTTTACTCCAAGGATGTCCATGGATCTGAATCAGTGGTGTACCCTTGTAACAAGGGTTTGTCGGCTCACTGATACATATACATTTGTGGAAAATAGTTACGACCCATTGTCTACTCGTGATTTTTCCGTCCGATGGGTGAAGCAACTGCTTGACAACGGCCAACAGGCATTGAGGAAAGCACCAAATTTTCAAATGGCTACACTCTGTCTCGGTGGAACAAATGATCCATTAGTGGATCCGGTCGCTGTACAAGAATTTTACGATGCGTTACAGGTGAAAGACAAAAAATTTGTTTTGTTTGAAGGAAATCATGAGCTTTTGCAAGAGGATGGTAAAGAGATTGTCTACGAAACTATTATCGAGTGGTTGAAATACCATGTATAGAATAATGCATTAATAATCTCCTAGGCACACACCACAACGGGGTGAGCATGTATAACCGAAGTTAATGAGAGCACTCGAAGCGGACGGAAGTAATACTTTAGGCCCGCGAATTCAATGAGCCGCTCCCGATCCAATCATCCACACCACCTTTTATAAATCATGTTCCAGGCGTTTTTTCATTGAACTTCCATTTCCATTTTTTGCTATAATTCGATGTTTAACTTTTAACAGCCGTACTTGAGCTACTGGGTTTAGGTAATTTCTTGGGCCCATGTGTTTGGCGTAGCCTGGTGGTCAAACGTACTCCAACATAAATTGTGGCTGAAACCGATGCGACAAAAAACCCAATAGGCCACCCCGTGTCATACGCAAGGATGAGAGCCAGCCAAACAGTGAGAACCGAGATGACAACAGACAATCCGAGCGACCGAATGGGGTGATGGGTTAAATAAGTAGTCGTTGCAGCAGGGCCAATCATCAGGCTAAAGCTTAACAGGGAACCCACGACCGGTACAGTGACAGCCGTCGCGATGCCTACGACGATCAAGAAGGCGATTTCGAGCGAACGAATCGAAATTCCGCGAGCTTGAGCTCCTTCTTTCGTAATCGACGCGAACAAAAGCGGCCGGTAAAGGATAATCAGCGCGCCGATACAGATGATACCTAGCACAGTCGTATCGATGATCTCACTACTGCTGACGCCAACGAGTTGTCCAAATAGCAATGCGTATGCACCGGTCGCATAAATATCGTTGAGAGCGAGAAACAGTGCGCCGGTACCGAGGGCGACAACCAGTGTAAGCGCCGTACCCACATCGTGACGGTCCTTTTTGCCTAGCCAACCGATACCGAGTGCGCCACCAATGGTAAACACAGTCAAGCCGATAATGGGGTTCACACCGAGTAGCACTGCGCCCGCAGCACCAGCAAAGCCGACCTTTGGCAGGGCGTGCGCAACGAACGCTGAACCGCGTAATACCACAAAAAAACCGACCATAGCGGCAACAATCGCGACAACTGTGCCGCTAACAAAGGCGTTGATCATGAAACTTTGCATAAACATGCTAGGTTGAAAAATACTTGATAGCGTCTGCCACACTGTTAGGCCACTCCTTTTGCAACTGTCTGGCATGTTCTCTGAACACGTTCTGGCCAAAGCCGTGAGCCCAGATAAAAGGCGAGAATGAGCACGGCAATGAAAAAACTTACTGGCCAGCCACGGCCATGCGGAGGCCAAGTGTAGCTGTCGTAGGCCAGGAGAATCCCAAGCCACGTGGCCGTCATCCCAATACACGCAGACAGGATGAGAGCCCATCCTGTTCTTGACGTGATTCGAATCGCTGTCGCCGCGGGGCCAATCAAGAGCGCAGTGCTAAGCAGTGCGCCGATTACGAGAGAACCGGCTTCGACAGTTACTGCCAACAAGATCATGAACACGAGTCCAACGAGACGGACAGGAACACCTCGGATGCGAGCGATCTCTGGGCTGATTGAGCATAAGAGAAGTGGGCGATATAAAACGCACAACAAAACAACGGTGGCCAGTTGAATCGTGACGACAATTGGCGTGATAGTGGGATCGATCACGAAAATAGATCCAAACAGGACTAACATAGGTGCGTTTGCGTTACTTGAATACTGGGTATCAAAAAACAGGAAAAGAGCACCGAGTCCCATAGCGAACGAGAGAATGATCCCCGTGGCAATGTCGCGATTTCGGGCACGATTTCCCAAGAATTCAACGCCAACTCCCGCTAGCAGACCAAATGACAAAAATCCATACCAAATGTTAAGACCGACTAAAAACGCTCCGGATGCGCCAGTAGCGCCGAGGTCTGTCAGTGCATGACCGACAAACGACTGACCCCGAATCACGACAAATACACCAATCATGCCGGATACGGCGGCGACAACAGTTCCGACCCAGAGCGCATTGATGACCTGGCTACTCTCGAAGAATCCTGGTGCGAATATAGTGTGTAGTAATTCAATCATTGGCTCATCACTTCCTCGCCACTACAGTGTGACCCTTCGATGAAGTCGAGGACATCGGGACCGGATTCTTGTTCGCCGACCACCAGAATGCGACCCCGGACTCGCAAGACTTCCACATCGTATCCGTAGAGCCTACTTAATACGTCACTTTGGATGACATCATCGACTTTGCCCATCACGGCGTGTCCTTGCACCAAGTACATTACCTTATCCATACAACCGAGCAGCGGATTGATGTCATGCGCAACCATGATCACAGCAATGCCCTTTTCCTTCCCGATTCGTGACACTAAGCGAACCACTTCGTATGCACTGCGAATGTCGAGATTGGAGAGAGGCTCATCGAGAAGCAGAATCTTCGGATCCATCAAGAGTGCTTGAGCAATCATCAAGCGTTGCTGTTCTCCGCCTGAGAGTCGTCCGACCGGAGCATCCGCAAATTGGAGTGCGTCCACGGCGGCTAGTACTTCGTCTATCCGCTGCCGACGTGAGCGCCTAGGGAGTGGTATCCCCCAACGATGGCCATCGAGTCCCAGTCCGACGAGATCCCGGCCACGAAGCGGGGTGTCAGGGTCGAGGTGAATCTTTTGCGGCACATAGCCAACTGAGCGGTTTCCATGACGTACTGGTTTCCCCGTAACGTAGACACTACCTTCGGAAGGCGAAAGGAGTCCGAGGATGACGCGAAGGAGCGTCGTCTTTCCTGCACCGTTTGGTCCAATTAAGCCAATAAACTCCCCGGGTCGCACTTGGACGTGAATGTCGTCCAAGACTCTGCGATCTCCAAATCGGACACCTATATGATTCAGTTCAAGGACTGTGTCTGTGTTCATTACGATATCGTCTCCGTTGAAGTACCATTCTGAATTGCGTTCTTTAAGGCTTTCACTTCGTCTTCCATCCACGTTTGATACGTGTGATTTGGTGGCATCGTTTCATAGACGCCGACCACAGGAATATGGTTTTCTCTAGCAAGTTTTAAGAGTGCAGTCGTTACATCGTCAACGGCTTGTTGGTTGTACAAAAGTACTTTCACCTGATGCTCTTTGATTAAATTCTCCTGAATCTGTACGTCTTGCGGAGATGGATCCACACCGTTCATCACGGCGGCTTGGAACGACCACGGAGTCTTAATGTCCATTCCGGCCGCTTCCAAAAGGTAGTCACATACTGGTTCCGTCACTGCAACAGGTACATGCGGAAAAGATTTCTTCAGGTCGGAAAGTGACTGATTCCAATCTTGAAGCGACTGGTCAAACTTCTTTAAATTGGACTGAAAGTACTGAGCTTCGGACGGATCTTGCTTGGAAAGCGCGTCAGCAATCAATTTCGCCACACGTGGCATGGTGTCTGGTTTGTACCATAGGTGAGGATTCAAGGTGGTCTTTCCGTATCCTAAGGCCGTTGCAACGTCGATGACGGTCCGATTTGAGTTTGGTGAAGCAGCTTCGAGTTTGCTCATAAAATCGTCATACCCAAGCCCATTTTGGACGATAAGAGTTGCATTTGCGACAAGGCTTGCATCCTTGATGCTTGCCTCGTAGGTGTGCGGGTCAGTACTGGGGTTACTCATAATGGCCGTCACCGAGACATACTGACCACCAATTTGTTTGATAACGTCGGCATATTCATTTTCTGCGCCAACTGCTTGTATGATCTTCGAATTGGAAGAAGTGCCTTGTGCTTGATTTCCACTAGAGAGCGTAGTCCCATTACTATACGAGGATCCAGTGCCACATCCGCTCATTCCGAATATAGCGGCAACGATAGTGATTCCACCGATGAATCGTCCTCGTTTGAACGTTCTGCGTACAGAATTCTTTTGCGAGTGCCATTGATTCTCTCCCAAAATGCCCAATCTCCTTTGTAGAAAACATTTTTCAACAATGACGCTTGGAGTATATCAATATCATTACGATTTGTAAATATGGGCGATTACGATTTACTGATCAACGACTCTCTTGAAGACGATTAAAAGATTCAGAGATGACGAGGCCGCCGAGACACAGAATGATAAAAGCAGAGGAAGAAGCCAGTGTGTCAACGATACGCCAATGGTCCAATTGCTTGATAGAACCTTTCGCATGAACAACAACGATACCGATTGTGCACATGGCGATGGCAGTACCCACAGAAAATGCTGCGACAAGTCCCACTCCATGTGACACATGCTGTGTAGCAATGGAGAAAGCAAACTAGCGAACGCCACTTGGACAGGGTATCAATCCGGTAAAAATCCAACGCTTTTCCTCACCTCCTTCAATTCCGTTGTTGTGCTTATTCAGACAGGCGTCTACCATTGCACGAAAATCAAAATAAATCTTATTTACAAACCGGGAATCTCCGCGTATAATCCGTCTATAAATCGTAATAATTACGACTTAATGTTGTTTTAGCCTCAGGTGAAGATATATGTCTCGGGATCTCACGGACGTGAAACATCACATTTTGATATGCAATAGCGCTACCTGTATGCGGCATCAAGGAGAGCAAGTGACGCAAGCGATACGAGATGAAATTGCTCGACATGGTGCAGAAGGTTCGATTCACGGGACACGTACAAGGTGCAATGGGCGAGTGATGACGTGTGTGACCATCGTCTACCCGGACGGTCATTGGTATCGCCATGTGACGCCTGATTTCGGCCGGGAAACGTACTTACAGGGAGCAATGCCGTTCGTAGGTCTAAGTCTTCAATTTACCGGCCGGCATTTTGTGAGTATTGCGCGGTCGTTTGATTAGGGAGCTTTGTATGAGAAACGGAAGATTTATTCGTGAGCTTCGAGAGAAGTATGGAATTGATGTCGAAGAACTCTGGCGAAATGCATGTAAAACGCCGACAGAGGAGCTTTCCGAGCGAATGATGGATGATGAGGTCGAACGAGCGTTTTGGAGACAAGCCGCCGTGACGTACGATGATACTCCAAAATTTTCCGACTATGCGCCACAAGTGCTCGAGAAAATCCACCTTCTTCTTGGCGACGCTAAGCGGGTATTAGAAATCGGGTCTGGCACAGGAAAGTTTACGGTTCCTCTTGCGAAATACTTCGAAGAAGTTATCGCGTTGGATCATACAGAAGACATTAGGACTAGGCAGCAGAAATGGGAAGATGTCCACATAGAACAACCGGTGGACGCAATCTTTTTACTCACTGCTGTTTACCGCATGTTGGACATTCGACGATGCCTGACAAAAATGAACGATACCGCGAGACACCGTATGGTGTTGATCTGGACTTAACCACGGTCGCGTTTCGAGCTTTTGTTCCGGCGACTTGGCATCTCGGGAGAAGGTGTCAATCGTGACTACATACACCTTTTGTTCGTCCTATACGAACTAGGGATAGACCCCACATTAGAATTTCTGGATGTTGTGAAGCGAGTCCATTACAAGAGTCTTGAAGATTTTTATGAATCGATACGTCAGGAGGTACAATCAGAGCACTTCGATGCGGACCGTACCAAGTCGTTTATCGCAGAGGATCACACCGAGTCACCATGTGATCGAATTTCGATTTGAACAGAAGGTGGCATTTGTTCATTGGAAGCCTGTTGAATATCTTCAGGTTCCTTAAAAGTGACACTTACTATACGTCTTCACATTTGGAAAGGAGTGATTCAAAGTTGCACTTGAGCTGAATACATTGTCCGAGCAATGGATTCCTGTGACAGTACTGACAGGTTTCTTGAAACGGGAAAGACTACATTACTTAACCACATTCTCACCGCGAATCATGGTCACAAAATTGCTGTGATCGTGAATGAGTTCGGAGAAGTTGGCGTTGACAACAAATTGGTCGTAGGTGCGGATGAAGAGAGCTTCGAAATGAACAACGGATGTATTTGCTGCACAGTACGCGGCGACTTAAATTCGTATTTTGAACGATTTAAAGGACGCACGCCTTGGAAAGAGTGAGCGGAACGTCGATTTCGATCGGGTTCTCATTGAAACCACGGGATTGGCAGATCCGGCTCCTGTCATTCAGACGTTCTTTGTGGAGGAGGACATTTACAATTCTTACTATTTGGATGCGGTTGTCACAATCGTGGATGTAAAGCATGCGGATCAGCACCTGGATTAGGGACATGAAGCGCAGGAACAGGTTGCCTTTGCCGATGTTTTGTTGCTGAACAAGGTTGACCTGGTGGATCCGGAGCAATTACAGATCCTTGAAAAACGTCTACGTTCCATGAATGCGCGCGCAAAGATTAATCCAACGCAAAAGTCCAGCATTGATGTCTACAAGGTTCTCGGTATAAACGCTTTTGATATTGAGAAGAAGTTGGAGATTGACCCAGGATTTTTGAAGGAAGTGGATCACGAACACGATGACTCTGTTGGCTCCATCGTATTACGCGAAGAGAGACCCTTAGATTTTTAGAAGAGGTTGACAAGTGGGTGATTGGCTGGATTCTGAAATTTGGGACCGAGGTATTTCGTTAAATTCTTTACATTAAAGATGTAAAGCAACGAGTGATTTTTCAAGGAGTGCACATGCTATTCGAGTCCATTAGCGTTCGGGAATGGAGAGAGGTTGAAGAGAAGGTCAGCGAAATGGTTCTTATTGGTCGAAACCTGAACCGAGAGTGGTTTCAAAACGGATTTGAAAAGTGCGTATCCCGTTGACATCGGTGTTAGTGTGGGATCACTCGGCAAAATAGCCAGAGAGTGATTCCCGTACTTCTCTTGTATACGCTTAGCTGGGTCATTAACAACTGGAGATTTGCCAAATTACGGAGTGCGGGTGATAATTAGGTCAGTTAACAGTCAGTGTGTTTCTCTGACCGATTGAAGGGAGACGATACCGTGGAGACCAGCACTGAAGCGATTTTGCAGAAATTGAAGCAGGCAGGTCTCAAATTTACCGGAAAACGTCAAGAGACGGTAGATTTGTTCGTACGTAATAAAGATAAATATCTCTCTGCTAAAGAAGTGTATGAACATGTAAAAGCGACATTTCCGAGTGTCAGTTACGATACGATTTATCGCACTTTAGCCACTTTGCTTGAACACAATATTATTGAACACATGGAGTTCAGTGATGATGCCGCAAAATACCGCTTGAAATGTCACGAAGAGCATCATCATCACCTGGTGTGCATAGGTTGTGGATCCACAGTTCCTATTAATGAGTGTCCGATGGATAATTTGTTGAACAAAATCGGCAATTTCAAGGTAGTGAACCACCGTTTTGAGATATATGGATATTGTCCTACATGTCAATCTGCATCATGAGTATCCGTTCACCCTCGGAAGGAGCTTTGTCTCTATCGAAACCTCTTTTTCGGGCTCTGGTGCAAAAATCCATTCATGATAGCATTGTTGGATTATTAGGGTCAGAATGGAAGTTGGTATCATGGGTTGGTATCAAACGAAACTTTATGACATGGACCCGGCTGAATGCCGAAACCACATCATGAAGTCTGCTTCGAAGGGGTATTACACTGTGTCCACATCAAAGGGTGCAGTTCAAAGTAGGGAGACAGGACAATTTAACTACTTACATCTGTCTTTCATTCATTCCGATAGCCGTATTCGCATGGAGTGGCAAGCCATCCGATGTGGCGGATATATTGCTTAGAGCAACTTCCTCTAGCTTGGTTTTAGAGCTACGGAGCGATAATCCTCTAAGTCCCTATAGACGATATTCTGTGCCACGAGTGATTCCAATTCGGAAAGGCTTGAAATTCAGTGATTGAGTTACATCGGGTACAGACACTTCAGATGTTCACCACAAATAAATTCTGTAGTGTAGTTCCAAACCACTGTACGAATGGCAGTTTTCGCCATAGGATGAGAGGCCAGGACCGTTTGGTCCATGGTTACATTAAGGGTTGTAAGCACCCATCAATGTTGTTTGAAGAGTACGTATAAACGAACCAGTTCTTCAATCAAGTCATCGCGTTCGATCCGGCGGATAGTGTTACGGGCATCGAGATGATCGGTAATATACGTCGGATCTCCAGAGGTCAAGTAACCAGCGATCTGGAGGATTGGATTGTATCCCTTTTCGACGAGTGCGAAATACGCTAACTGCAATGCCTGGGACGCATCCGTGTTGTTCAACATCGATTCGAATTGCTGGGTTTCATCGGATCGAAAAACCATTTTGAACACCTCGTCTGTTTCAGGATTCACCTATGGTTGACAGATTGAACGTTTTCGAATTTGTTTACTCTGAAATTTAGAGATGATCAATTGTTTGATGTAATCTTATGAAAAAAGCGTTTTATTACCCCAATACCAAAAGACACTATAAGCGGCTCAAACCTTAATTATGTAAGGATTGTGCATATAATCCGTATTGGTTCTTTAGGATGGTTACCATTGGTGGTGAAATGAAACATCGCCATACGGAAGGATTACGCAAAAGGGGGCGTTCATTAGACGCCCCTTTAACTCAGTTCTGTTGATACCATCGCTGAAGTAGCAAGGGGGTTGGGTACTTAGATCACTAGGTAGGTAATTCTAATCGCTCTGTATGCGGAAATGGTTAATTGTGGTTCACCTTTCCACCATCCACCGGCTTCCATCCACTGACGGCCGATTGAATGGGGAGGTGGGGACCACTGTGTGAACGAAACCTGACTGCGACCGCGGGGCTTTCGCCCTCTGAGCCTTAGGGGTCTCTGTTTTTGATGACCGCTGTGATGAACTTGGAGTCACCGTATAAATAGGCATAGCACAACTCTCCTCTCTTAAACGCTTACGAAGTTAGCTGTCGGGTTTGGGCTTAAGAGATTGCCCTACCAGTCAGGCAGACTGGATTCACCCCAAAGATTGGTTCCCCCGTTCCCTTTTGGGATTCAGCGTAAACGATATTCAGTTTTGTGGAGTGTAGTGTAACTCATCCATGACGAAACATCAAAGACTGGCTTGTATAGGAAAAGCGAGGATACGGCCGGATTTCTCCGGATAACCGCATATTTGAGCTAATGACAAAAACTATCTAAATATTTTTATATACAGGAAAACTATAGATCTTAGAGAGGACACTAACGAGATTTGGCCAAACGGTGGCCTTCTTCATTTGCTCTTCCATGAAGAAAACGAAATGATCGTGGTCTAGTTCAGACTATAATGACTTATCGAGCAAACCCAATGGATCAAGGCACCATATTCATCGGAAGTATCGATACCTCATCGTAGGCTTTTCGTACTAAATGGTCTTTAGGCAATCTCAACAATTCCGGAAGTTTCGAGTGCAGGCGCTCTTGTCCAGCAGCTGCCGTTACTCCGGCTGTCACCTCTGCTGATCAGACAGCTGCGATTGACGGACACGTTTGCTCGATTTGCTTATCAGAACTCATACTTACCAGTCCTAATGAATCTGCGAGCGTGTTCTGGGATCTTCGTTTTTGCGTCACATACAAGGCAACGGAAATACTTCGCAGCTAGAAACGTGTACTCATCGTGAATGAATTACGGCTCCTTACACTTTGGACACAGATATATAAACGTTAACTTGTCGGCCGGATCGTCTCTCATCGCTTGGTACCTCTGCGGTTGAAGTATTCTCTAGGATGAACGTCGGGTAGCTCGTCCACTTCCTTTTAATTAGCTTAGCGTCAAACTCTTCGCGTATGTGGACCGTGTACACTTCCCGAAATAAAGTGACATCATTACTCGCAAAAGGATTTTGCTACCGGAAATGGAGAACAGTTAGATAACACTACGAGCACCGTGTCAGGGCAAATTAAGATAGAGGTGTTCGAAAACCAACTATATTTCCAATCAGTGGGCGAAAAGGGGAGTCAGTTATATCCCAAAAAAGAGGTTATAACACTCCTCAAGGTAGACCTGCTCGAAAAGCAGGTTAAAAATCCGCACACAAAGCCCGTACGGAACCTTTGGAGTCGGAACGACTATCTTTGTGCATACAGAAGGTCTGGGTTGAAACGTGAGTATGGATGTTCAGCGTGGTGCTGTGTCGGAATGACGATTAATGCATGCAGTCAGTTTCTGATGTACATAACTCACGTGACGAAGGCAAATTTCAATAGATATTATAATAAGCAGGAAGGATAGCAATTGGGGCTATCATGGTTATCAGCGTAGGATGGAGCTGATAGCAGCGTGACCTTTATTTGATTTGAGGGTATTTTTTATGGCTTGTTCTTTTATGGTGAGCCTTTTGCAGAATTCGATTTACAACGTTAATCAGCCCGTATATAGCGCTGTTAATTCATACGATACGCTATATATAGCGTATCAGAGAGTGTTGGAGATAATTCTGCAAAAGGCTCATGGTAACAATCTAAAATTTTTCTGAATAAACAGTGCATTAGAATGAGGAAACCCCAACTATAACTCTGTAAGTTCATACACCGCCTTCATTCCTTACTTCGACTTGCTCGCCACAGGTTGAAGCCATTTTTGTAGCCCGTAGTGAATCGAATCAGACAAAAAGCACTTGATTTCGATACAAAACCGCCTGTTAAAGGCGTTTTTGATATCGTTCAAGATGGTTTTAGACACTTCGATGCTTTAAAGCATTTATAAATACATCGTAATAGGGGATAAATATCCATATTCACGAAAGGAGGGAAATCGTTTTGGAGCCACCATCTTTGGACGTAAATGCTGTTCTGAGCCAAATTAAACAACTTTACAATCAGGAAGGTGAATACCTAAGTAAGAGGGAAGTTAAGAAACGGTATCCTTAAATCATGCGGAATGCATTGTACTACTTCCCATCATGGGAACACGCATTGAAGTGAAGTCCGTATCCTTGTGTAAAAACGGGATCGGCTCCGAAGTCGAAAAATGAGCCATCTCGTCCCTCTTCGGTAGAATGGAATTTGCCCGAACCCATTCACGAGGAGGAGAACGACAATGGCTCTTTATCAGATTAACTTAGATGACGCGCTTTTGCACGGGATTTCAACAGGATGGGGGTATGGCCCGCCTTGTTGAACAGGTTCTCAACCAGATCTTGCAAGCTCAGGTCACAGAGCAGCTTCAAGCCGCTCCCTACGAGAGGACGGAGCAACGCCAAGGCTATCGCAACGGAACCTATCCGCATACCCTGACAATCCGCGTGAGACGTTTGACGCTGCGGATTCCCCGAATTCGCGGCGGAGAGTTTTCAACGGATCTCTTCCTTCGCTATCAGCGCAGCGAACAAGCACTGGTGTTATCCCTTATGGAAATGGTCATTCAAGGGGTCTCGACGCGTAAAGTGGCTCAAATCACGGAAGGACTTTGTGGGACGGAGTTCTCCAAGTCCACCGTCTCTGCACTCTGCAAACGCCTTGACGCCATCGTACAGACCTGGAATGAGCGGCCGCTTGAGGAACACCGTTATCCGTTTCTCTTAGTGGATGCCCTCGTAGTCAAAGTCCGGGAGGACGGCCGCGTACGAGCCCGGAGCGCCATGATCGCGACCGGCATCAATGAAGAAGGCTATCGCGAAATCCTCGGCGTAATGTTGGGAGATAGCGAATCGGAAGCCGGTTGGCGAACATTCTTTGCCTGGCTCAAGGATCGCGGGCTTCATGGTGTGGACGTGGTGGTCTCCGACAGTCATCAGGGACTGATAAAGGCCTTACTCGCCCATTTCTCAGGTTGCACCTGGCAGCGGTGCCAGACCCACTTTATGCGAAATCTTTTGGATGCCACACCGAAGTCGTTACAAGCGGAGATGTATTAACGGGTACGGGCGATCCTGGAGGCTCCAGATTTAAATACGGCCCGGCTGCTTTTAAACCAGGTGCTGAGCGATTATGCGGACAAGGCACCGAAGGCGACGCACGTATTGGAAGAGGGATTTGATGATGTCACGGCCGTTTTAGCGTTGCCGGAACGGTATCGTCGCCGGCTACGGACGACAAACTCCGTAGAACGGCTCAATGAGGAGATCCGGCGCCGGGAGCGTGTCATTCGCATCTTCCCAATCGCCAGTCTGCTTTGCGGCTCCTGGGTGCATTGCTCATGGAAATGGACGAAAAGTGGACGACGGGGCACCGGTATCTCGATATGCAGGACTACTGGGAGTGACGTAAATCTCAGGCCACCGTCGTTAAGCAACTAGCATAGATTCCATGACCGAAGAGGGAAAGTACACATAGATATGGACTTGATCCGCATTGACAAAGGCAACTGAATTGCATTGAGCATTTGCACAGGAGTGGAATAACATAGACAAAGACCTTCAAAATGAATGTCTTGTGGCTATCATGGTTGTCAGCGTAGGATGGGGGCTGATGGCATTATGACCTTCATTTGATTTGAGGGTCTTTTTTTATGCCGTTCACATGAATCAGGTTATTGGACGGAACAAAAACCGCGTGTCACATGAACTGGTCCCCTCTATTTAGACAAGGTGTATAAAGCCTTGGCGAATATCTATATAGGGGGTATTTTCATGCCTAAAAAAGGGACTGCAAAGAGGAAACTTTCTCAATAATTTAAAGTGAAGATTGTTGAACAGCACTTGCAGAATGGTGTTCCAGTTGGCGTCTTGGCAGCCGAGCACCAACTGGAAACGAGGTTCATTCGAGAGTGGCGGAGGAATATATTGAGCAGGGGCCGAATGGGTTGACGCCAAAAACGAAAGGAAGACCGAAGGGGACACAAGTGCTCGATCGACCAAAGACTCAGTTAACCTCGGAACCTGAGTGTCTCCAGTACGAGAATGCCAAACTTAAGTTAGAGAATTTACGCCTAAAAAAGCTCCAAGAATACTTAACGGGGAATGCGAAGTCCCAGTGAGGACGCAAACGAGAATTTAGTACGAGTGGTATCTATGAATTCCACACTTTGTACTCCGTTCACCTTCTTTGCAAGATGGCTGGCGTCTCACGAGCTGGATATTACAAGTGGCTTCGTTTGGAGAGAACAACAACTTGCAACTAGTAATTGCTCCATTGAAACGATTATTACAAAAAAGAAAAAAGAATGTGACGTCTGCCACTACGATCCACTCGTACCAAGGTAACCAATACACATCCAGAGTATATAGTCTGCTGCTCCAACAGCATGGAATACCACAAAGCATGTCAAGGAAAGATGTGACGGGGGTAACCCGCTCTACCAACTTCCAGACACGGTTTTCGAGTGGGACATGACTATGATCCGCGTTATCCACTGACCCGACACTTCTCTACTCCGCGTACCTCGGAGGAAGTGGCTTCGATGCGGAGCTTGGGGATGAAGCGAGGAACCTTGAAATCCACACTCAATACGGCATCCTCCTCGAGGAGCGACCCGTGAGTACGCAGGAAATCGAGGGGAAGCAAGTACCTGTACCCAGTGTTCCAATTTGAAAATGTAGAACTTTAGGCCAGAAAACGTTTTAACGAGCCGAGGCGCATCACATGCCAGGTCACGAAATTTCGGATGGGATTTGCGGATTCCTGGCCTGTTTTTTTGAGTGGCACTGATGTCGATCGTTGAGTGGTAAGAGTGAAGAGAGGGCTCTTATTTGCACGAGTGCACAACTGCAATGTGAATAAAATCTGTAAATCCATGGATTTTTCTAGGTTCTCGGACGTTTCCCAGGGACATAGAAGGATCAGCGATCAGCGTTACTCAGTCCCGTGGTCCAGGGAAGACGTGGTGCTGAGGAGCGGGCATCGGTGCGTTCCGTCCCTTGATCGCCTTCGAGATCTCCTCGTTGAGTTTCTGCTGGTCGACCTGGTCAGGCGAGCTGACCAGGTCCACCGGGTTCATGACCGACTGCGTGTTCAGCGAGGTCTGTGCATTGAGCGACTGTGCCGGCGACACCGCTTGGTAGGGGGTGAAGTTCGGCTTGTCAGCGAACGAATAGATCATTGGTAATGCGGCGGCGAATTGAGACAGGAGCTGTATTCCGAGGAACAGCTCCACCATCGTGCGCAGCATGGAGACCTGGCTGTAGAAATGCGAATCTACATTTCCAATCTGCGTGTACGGGCTGATCACCTGCGCGATCGTTCGGTGGGAGTCCACGTGGTCCTGACCGTCCCCGGGTCGTCCTAGGTGACGTAGATCGCAGTGTCCTTCCTGTACTTCGAGTGTGACACTACATTGACAATCTTGCCGAGCGCCAGGTCGTTGTCCGCGACCATTTGCAGAGCGGTCGACCCGCCCGCGGTGTGGTCGCGTGGTAGGTCGATGAACTCCATGGTTGGCAGGTTACTATTCGTGACGTACTGCTGGAACTCCTGGTTCCACAGGTCGAACCGGTTCTGGTCGGTCACGTTCAAGTCGAACCACGAGTAGTTGTGGTCGGTGTTGTAGTCGAGCAGCGGGTCGTCATGGGCGGGGTCAGCGTCCCGGCGAAAGTCAGCTGGATCGGCTGGCATAAACACCCCAGGAGCACTAGCGTTGCATCCGTTGGTAAAAGCTCGTATAAGCGAGCCTGTTCAGTGGGAGTGACTTGTCTGAGACATATAAGACCCTAGATATTTGACGTGGAACCTAACGGTGTTATATTAAGAATCGACCTCTAAAGGTGTCGCATGACTCTGCTGAAAGGTATATGATGCTGGAAAATCTACAGGAAACTTTACTACCTGTGGTCCGCAAGAATGCTGTATTGTACACACCGATAGAGAACGGTGGGGGAGGGCGTCGCCCACCTGTAGAACGCAGGCTCATTGATAGAGAGTGAAAACGGAACAACGGTTAGGAGATACAAGGAGCTTAGGCCCGATTAAAGGAGAGAGGTTCTATGGCGGCAAAAGTGTCTGTGTACATCTTCAGCCAAGATGCAAGAAAACAAGCGGAATTCTACGCGAAGGCGCTGAACGGGGAAATTCTCGATATAAAAACATTCGCAGAGGCGCCGGGCTCGAAAGAACGGACAAAAACCGAGTGATGCATTTAACTTTAAAGGTCGGAGATCAAATCATTTATATGGCTGACAATGGGTCTGAGCCAGTTGAGCGAGGCAACGGAATGGATCTAACCTTAGAATTTCCATCCGAAGAAGAGGCTAAAGTTGTGTTTGACAATCTCTCACAAGGCGGGAAGGTTTTGATGCCGTTTCAACGCATGTTTTGGGGAACGACGTTCGGGCGCCTCGAAGATCCCTTTGGTGTTCGGTGGCAAGTCTCTACCGAATCGTAAGGCTGATAGCCGGAGGTTACTCCGGCAATTCTTATGGGCACTTGGGAATGACGAACAGATCCTAAACATGCTTGGTGGGGACACTCCAAGGGAGGATTCTATGAATGAAACTCAACCGCATCCACCATGTGGCAATTATTTGTTCGGATTATGAAAGATCCAAAGAATTTTACACGAGAGTTCTAGGTTTTGAAATCATTAACGAAACATATCGTCAAGAAAGAGAATCATACAAACTCGATTTGAAAATGAAAAACGGGGATCAGATTGAACTCTTTTCGTTCCCTGACCGCCCGCCACGCCCGAGTTATCCAGAAGCGTTAGGTCTGAGACACCTCGCATTTGAAGTTGATGATATTGACCAAGCGGTGGCAGAACTGCAAGCAATGGGCGTACATGTCGAAGACATTAGAACTGACCCTGTGACAGGCAAACGATTTACCTTCTTCGAGGATCCGGACAAACTTCCTCTAGAACTGTACGAGAAATAATTGCATTCGTCGTAACCAACGACTCCAATCCCGTTTCACAAGAAGATGTCTCGGCAGTGTTCGCTATTCACGCCTGCCGGACCAATGAGAAGCATAAACGAGACCATTGAAAATCGAAGATTGGCGACATGACTGGGCAAATATCACGACAGTCAACAGGTTATAGGACGTGAAAGACGCCACATTTAGGGGCGTCTTTGATTGTTTTGGGGATATATGACATAAATATCTAGTCATTTTTAGTTAGTCACTTACTACTGCATTCTATTAGATTGTTATCATAGATTGTTATCGTTGTCCTGTCAAATTTGGTAAGGGAGAAACCGCTAAAACTCTCATTGAAGGTAGCCCCGTAATCCCGAAGGATTCCGATGCGACGCTTCGCCTAGCTTTAGACCTTCCGTTCCATCAGAGTGCCAGTGTAAACCTGCAGTGTCGCGTCCATGTGTAATTTCAGTTCGCCACCAATTGCTAAAGACACGCCAGAATAAGGTAATAGCGAGAGTACATCAGAGTTAGCCGTGACCGGATTATAAATGCGATACTTGGAACGTCGATTGCACTTGGGGGCAAAATGTGATTCAGAAATATACATCGTCGACATATGGGCAAGTCCAACGTCCGTGAAGGATGAAAGATACCATGTAGTAACTTAGTTAGATTGAAGAGAGTCTGTTGTGTGTTTCGTGTTTCGTTAGGTGGAGGGTCAACATGCTCCTCCAAACCTCCTCCAACAATTTTAGTTAACATAATATATATTATCGGACGTTATTAAGAAAACACCATCTTGTGACGGCTTCTCAGGCCCGACCGACCGGATTGAGTCCTTGTTGAGAGCTTTCCCTTTCCCGGCGCGATACGCTTTCGCGGCACCATGCAAATGGGTGTTCACAAACGTGTCACAATCCAACTCAATGCGGAGGGCGCGCGCATCGCTCGTACTGACGGTGCCCGAGCTGCGAGCGGCGGATGCTCGCTGAGACCGGGGCAAGACGGTTTTACTGTGATTCCAATGACGCCGCCGGGGCGAAGAAATATCTCCCCTGTCTTTGACGTTCCGCTGCAGTTGCGGAACCGACACATTCCAAAGCCAAGCTCACTCCTCCCCATGGACGCAGGTATACGACGCAGGTATACCTGGAGCGGTTCCGCTTCATATAAGTCATGACTGCGCGAGGAATGGATTTCTCCACGCCATGAGTGCTGCATAATTGCAGAATTCTTCATCTTCCAAATAATCGGGAACCACTCCGATGGGAACGCGTCCACACCGCATCATGAACGTGATGACAGGATCCTTCAGCTTGCCTTGAACCACCGCATCCAGATACTCCTCGGGACGCATGTGCTGTGCATGGTGATGATACCCTGGCATTCGGGCACCGCCCAGTAACCGTTGCAATCGGAATTGAACGACCACGTGGTAGAGGGCCTGGAGCAAATACTTTCCGAGGCCGAGCCCTCTGAATGAAGGCCGGATACAGAGATCGACGACGTACAACGTATCTCCGGACGGCGAATGGTTCCGAATGTACCCATTGTCGGTTACCTCTGCCCACGTGTGCTCCGGGTGATCCGGATTGAATTGGTAATCAAACTGGTTATGGATCCCGCTACTTGACCATCGACCTCTATCAGCAATGCACCTTGAGGAAAGAGTGCAACGTGATTGTGCAACTGCTCCTCGTTCCACCAAAGCTCAGATGGGAACGGCGGCGGAAAACTCTCGCGCTGAATTTGTATCAGCTCCTCAAAATCTTCCTCCTGATACGAACGTATCTGCGCGCGCAAAGGCAAATCCGACTGAAATACGTAAAGCATTTGTTGGTACATGAGTGCATCCCTCCCGAATTGGTCCCATCCTTTCGTGCGTTTACCTATTTCCAATCCGGATACAGGTCAATTCTCCGATCACGCCAGGTTGTCACCGAACCGCTCTCACGAACACGATACAACAGATCCAGGTCCAGATCTCCGGTTACAACCATATCGTGATTCACTTCCCCCTCCGCGATAATTCCACGCGGAGGAAATGGAATGTCGTTTGGACTGATGAGGGCGGCTTGACCATAGTTTGCTCGCATGAAATCAACGGTCGTGAGAGAACCAACCGTGCCTGTGGCAACAACATATACTTGATTCTCAATGGCTCGCGCGTGACTGGTATAACGAACCCTGTAAAATCCATGTTTGTCGTCTGTGCAGGATGGGCAAAATACAACATCAGCCCCTCTCGCCACTGCCATGCGAACGATTTCCGGGAACTCGATATCATAACAAATGAGAATGGCGATTTTCCCCTTATCGGTTTCAAAAACCTGTAACCGGTCTCCCGCCGCCATATTCCACTCCGTTCGCTCAGTCGGCGTAATGTGAAGTATTTTCTGGGTCTCCACCCGTCCGTCAGGATAAAAGAGGTATGCTGTATTGTACAGTCGATCCGCTTCAGCAATGATGTGGGTACCGCCTACGATATGCATTCCGTGGGTTGTGGCATACGAAGTAAACATGTCTACGTATTGTCTGGTAAACTCAGGCAAACGATTGATGGGCAAGGCATTTCCCTCACCATCTCCAATGGACAAAAGCTGCGTTGTGAACAATTCAGGAAACAGCACGAAATCTGAAGCAAATTCTTTTGCGGTTTTCACATAATGCTCTACCTGCTGACTGAACTCCTCAAAGGAATGGATGGAACGCAGTGCATATTGAACAGCAGAAACGCGCATTTTCACGTTGCATGCCCCCCATTGACGATATGCAGACGTTATTATACCATCAGTCAACCTATCAGCCTTCATAAACGGGATAGGTCCACAAAAATACGCGTCTTGTGAAGGTAAAACCTGTTGCATCCAGTCAAGAGTGATATATCCCTCTTTGTCGAAGTGTTTTGCTTTTCTATCCGGTTCATTTCGGGTGATGTTCACACAGCCATTTGCCTTTCCACTTGGCTCTTCCGCTGTGACGTTGATCACAATGACCGTGACAAAGGTGTAAAATGAATTGTCACACATTGCACAATGAATAAGAATCCGCCTAACGGGCGGATTCTCGACTTCAAGCCAAACCATGTTCTATGACTCTAATCGTTCGTCAACAAGATTCGCTCCAGTTTCTCAATATCCACGCGGTCCTCAATTGCCTTCACAATCGTCGCTTCCGAAGGATTGAGACCCAACCATGGAACAACCCCAAGCACGTCAACTCCGGTCACCTCTCGAATCATCGCAGGATTTTGTTGTTCCGCGATACCCACAGGCTCGTTTCGGCCATACCCATTGATGATGACGCCAACTACGTGTAGCCCCCGAGACTTTGCGTAGGCCACCGTCAACGCCGTATGGTTCACTGTACCGAGGTCAGGCCTGGCGACAATGATTATCGGTAGGTCCATGGCTACAGCGCAGTCAACAACCAAAGCATCGCAGGTGTAGGGTACCACCAGCCCCCCTGCCCCTTCAACCACAAGGTGACTGTGTCGCCTTTGCAAAGTACGGTACTTGTCCATCAGATCTTTCAGGGTAATGGTCTGATTCGCACGTTCCATCGCGAGACGAGGAGCTAACGGCTCTTCAAAAGAGAAAGGGCAAATCACGTCCAGGTCATCATCAATACCACTCAAGCGCTTCAGTCGAGCCGCATCGCCAGACATATCGGACGCCAAGTGCCCACTTTGCACAGGCTTAAATACTCCTACGTCAATCCCTCTCGCTCGGAGTGCACCGCAAATCCCCCCGGCAACGAGCGTCTTCCCAATTTCCGTGTCCGTAGCTGTGATGAACAATCCCTTCACGATATCACTCCTAGTTCCTGCCCCGCTTTAACGCACGCATCGATGATCTGCTCGATATCTTCGTCCGAGTGCGTCGCCATCAGCGTCAATCGAATCCGCGACGTCCCTGACGGAACCGTAGGTGGCCGGATGGCCGTAGCAAAAACACCGTGGTGCTCCAGGCGGCGACTATATTCCAATGTCCGTTCCGGATCGCCAATCACAATCGGAACAATCGGGGCTTCTCCCGGTATCACTTGCAGCCCTGCTTCAGACAGACCTGTACGAAGCCGTTGTGCCAACGCGTGCAGGCGTTCCCGCCGCTGGGGTTCCGCTCTGATGATTTCCACCGCACGTATCGCGGCACCGATGACAGGCGGAGCCAACGCGGTTGAGAATATGAATGGGCGCGCACGGTTTCTCAGGTAATCAATGAGTACAGCCGAACCTGCGATGAATCCTCCCTCGGACGCTAGCGCCTTTGATAAAGTCCCGACTTGGATGTGAATTGAATCCGCCGGCAAACCATAATGATCTGCCGTGCCTCCCCCGTGTTCTCCGAATACCCCTGTCGCATGCGCGTCATCAACCATAACCCAAGCATCGTATTCTTCGGCGAGATCAACGATAGCAGGCAAATTTGCAACGTCCCCATCCATCGAAAACACGCCATCGGTGACGATGAGCCTCTGCCCTGTTGTCACACAGTTCTCTAACTTGCGCCGCAAGTCGTCCATATCATTGTGGCGATAGATGACAATCGTCGCTTTCGACAAACGACACCCATCAATGATACTCGCATGGTTTAACTCGTCAGAAAAAATGACGTCGCCCGCACCGACGAGTGTCGAAAGTGCCGCTAGGTTCGCCATGTATCCTGTATTGAAAACAATGGCGGCTTCGGTCTGCTTCAACTGTGAAAGTGCTTGCTCCAATTGCAGGTGCAAATCTGTCGTCCCTGTAATCAGCCGTGAGCCGGACGCCCCCGTTCCGTATCGATGAATCGCATCGATGGCTGCTTCCCGCAGTCGACCATCGTCAACCAAGCCTAGGTAATTATTCGCAGCACACATTACCAATGGTCGGCCATCGATTTGCACGCGTGACGCTGAAGCGCTTCCCATAGAACGAATACGACGATATAATCCGGTCTCTGTCAAATAATGGAGCGCGTTTTGAAATCTTTGCATTGTCTTCACACCAGACTCGTATCCTCTGTCACTTCCGCAATGGCCTGATAAAGGATGTCGGTCATCTCCTTCAGTTCCTGGAGCGTGGCGGAAAGTGGTGGCATGAACACCACGACGTCAGTCAGCGGACGCAGCAACATGCCCAGTTCACGACACCTTCGGCAGACTCGGGCTCCCAGTCGTTGCTGCCACGGAAATGGCTTTTTTGTCGCCTTGTCCTCGACCAACTCAATACCCACCATGAATCCTGACTGCCGCACATCCCCCACGTGGGAAAGGGAACGAATTGGCTCCAGATACACGGCGAGCTCTTTCGCTTTCTGTGCCACCTCGGACACAAGGTTCTTCTGTTCAAAGAGTTCGAGATTGGCTAACGCCACAGCGCACCCTAGTTGATTCCCTGTGTACGAGTGCCCATGATACAACGTTTTGAGCTCATCATAATCCGCGTAAAAAGCGTCGTATATCGTGTCTGTCGTAAGGGTGGCCGCAACAGGTAAATAGCCACCTGTAATGCCTTTGGCCACCGTCATGATGTCTGGAGTCACACCGTCGTGTTCACAAGCGAACATCTTTCCAGTGCGCCCAAACCCGGTCGCCACTTCATCAACAATGAGGAGGATGTCGTACGCAGAGCACAAGCGTCTCAACTCACGCAAGTAACCGGCAGGCATTGGAATCATGCCCCCTGCTCCCTGGACCGGCTCGACAATCATCGCGGCGATTTGTTCTCCGCGTTTTTCAAACACATCTTCCACCATCTTCAGGGAACCGTTCTTCACTTCCTCTGCCGTGTCTCCAAACGGGCTACGGTAAACATTGGGGAACGGAATTTTCAGGGACGGGAACAGTAATGGCGAATACACCTGATGGAATGTGTCAATGGAACCTACGGATACGGCGCCGACTGTGTCCCCGTGGTACGCCTCCCGCATCGTTACAAATGTCGTCTTTCCATCGACTCCGCGATTCTTCCAATACTGAAATGCCATTTTGAGTGCAATCTCAACAGCCTCTGCACCAGAATCTGAATAAAATACCTTTGCCAGGCCAGGTGGTGCGATTTGTATCAGTTTTTCGGCAAGCAATATGGCAGGTACGTTTGCCATGCCGAGCAGCGTCGAGTGAGCAATGTGGTCTAACTGCCGACGAATCGCCGCGTCGAGCTCAGGAACCCGATGCCCATGCACATTCAGCCAAACGGATGACACTCCATCCCAGTATTCATTCCCCTTGACATCCCGCAACCGGCATCCATTGCCGCTTTCAATAATGACCGGTTCATCCGCCAAATATTCTTTCATCTGTGTGAACGGATTCCAGAGGTATCGACGATTTTTTTCGTACAACTCTTCGTATGTCACGAAAGTCCCTCCCAATTCGGAAATCTCTCAATCGGCATGCACAGTGTTTGCGGAATATGTACCGCCCTACGGCGCTGTGAAGTCCATCATCCGGCTCGCACCACAGTGCCGGGCTCCCTGTCCAGAAATTTCGTATCCTTGACTCACCTGTTCGCTTTCGCCAACCAACCTTTCTTAACTACTGTTTATATCCGTTACCATCCTCCTTGCTGTAATTGTTAACTTACAGTGTATAACAAGTTAACAATTTGGGCTAGATGACATACATGTCGTTGGCACATTCGGATGGATTCGGCGTGATTCGACAAACTTAGTTGTGACGCGTTTTTTTGGTTCCCGTGTTCGATCTGGTTAGATTGGATTAGATGCACTGGCTTAGAAGGCGGATTAGAAAAGTTCCTAACAAATGTGGCGGCCTTAGTGCATGATGTAGCTGGTTAACACTTTGCACGTGAATGATATTACACAGTTGGCAGATTGTATCATCTTCTTGTCTGGTTATGTTCACCCTTACATGAATAATCTATGGATCAATCCGTTCTGCGAAGTATATCGAGAGTTGACTGAATTCGGCCCCAGTTCTGTACCCGTATTGTCCAGCGTTTGGTCACCTCCATCGTGGCCAGATCACCATTTTTGTAAGGGACGTATAGGTTGGAAATATATTTTTGCCTTTGGTCACTTGAGAAGCTGTCGGTGGTGTCCCTCAATCGTCGTAGCGCCACGGCTCTTCAGCTCATTGAGTACCGTCAGCCAGAATGTGTACGACTCATTCTCGCCAATCCAAATGCCCAGCACATTTTTGCGGCCTTATTGACCACCTGACCATCTTGCTTCTAGTGGATAAAATCAAGGAACACCACGGTGCAAACGGTCTGCAATGGCCGATTTTGCCATTCCTTGATGAGGAGCCACAATTTGTCCGTGATACAGAAAAAAGAAAACCCGCCGAAGCGGGTTAGATGCCTAGCTGCTATGCAAACAGAACTTCATATACCACATAACTACAAGGTAGTCGTTTGATTCATTATCAATTCCTTCAAGTCGGTACTGAATATCCCTGCTCTTGTTGTAAATCAACTAAGAAACACATTGAGCACGCCTACACATGCTGATGGCACGCCGAACACCAACGCGCACACAAACAAAAGTACACTCATTACGCTATCTTACCTGTCAATCCGGATGCGTGCGTTACCTTAACCGACTACCCCGGCCCTCATATGTGTTCGTGCTCTGCATCATCCGCTCCAATCCCGGAATGACTGCTTCTCCTGCTTCGGCTGTGGCAGCTTGTCTGGTGTAACGATGCTACCTTGGCACCGGGAGAAGTTCAATTTGCACGTGTTTGGCTTCGCCAACTGACCACGTACCCAACATGATTTCATACCGGTATCCCTTCACTAATCTGATATTGAAACCGCAATCATTGACCATAACCCTCTCCGACAAATTCGATCAAATGACCGTTGCAGGCATCAAAAACAACAATTGTGCTTGAAAAGGACTGAAGGAGACAGAGGATGCCTGCAATTTGGAACAACGGCCGTGACATTAGTCATAAAGAAATGCTTAAATCAGAATGGATTGTACTTGTTGGCGAAGCCATAGTTACCATTGGTTCAATTGTTGTTATACGGCCTTATTCGTGCATTCGTTTTGTTCTGTAACGATCACTAGTTCCTCTGGTCAAATAAACATTGT
The DNA here is from genome assembly GCA_963788285.1 of uncultured Alicyclobacillaceae bacterium. Classification (GTDB taxonomy): domain Bacteria; phylum Bacillota; class Bacilli; order Alicyclobacillales; family Alicyclobacillaceae; genus Alicyclobacillus_A. The sequence goes on along the minus strand of CAWBGB010000013.1, from coordinate 38,464 downwards.
CCACACATCACCGGTGGTGTATTATCCAGGAACCTTACCCGTGCAGCCCGGTAGCGGGAGATCGGCTGCGAGACACCGACTCGCGGGCGATGCAATAAAAAGAACACCGGCCATAGCCGATGCCCACACACGATACACCAAGATACTCGCGGAAACGAGTACCTTGTTTATATCCTTTTTGCATTACTCAGCATGCACCTACTGCAGCACCTGCGTAAGCGCCGTAACCTGGTATAAGCAGGAGAAACAGAACGAAGATGATCAGGAATACAGGCCTTGTCCCGCTCTTCGTAGATTTTCGTGACGGCCTTTTTCTTCGATTTACGCAGTGATGGATGATTCTCCCTGGTATTGCTCTGGATGCGCACATTGATGTAGTGCTTTCATGAGCATTGGGATTTGACGATAGCCTTTCACAGTACGAAATTTGCTCTCTGCTTCAAGGAACCCCGCCGCCGCCCAACGCAGCACCTGTTCACCGTTCTTCCAACGCTTTACGTTCCTGCTGGCCATGCGTACCTTCTCATTCGCTGATTCGATTGCGTTCGTTGAGCGTAGAGTTGTTTGCAACAATTCCGGCACTCCAAGCCGAATGACCGTTACGGTCTCTTCCATGCCCTCTCGCAGACTTGCCGCAGCACCGGGGTACTCCTTCTCGAGGTGACCAGCCAATCGCCTCAACGCTGCCAATGCATCCTGTTCGTTGCCACGCCTCCAAGCTTCACGCAGCTTCCTCTTGACCCAATCCCTGTGTTTTTCCGGCAGGTGCTCCAGAACATTGCGCTCCTTGTGTACCTGACAGCGTTGTACAATCGCCGTGTCACCTAGAACGTCTCGCACCGCCGCCCGCAGTGCCTTGCTTCCGTCAATCACGACCAGAATTCCGTCGTCGGTCTTCAGGCCACGTTCCACCAGGTCGGACAGGAGCGCCTTGCACACAGCGGCGTTCTCGGTGGCTCCGTGCCGCACCCCCAGCATCTGCTTCTTGCCCTCTGCGTCAATACCCAAGGCCGCTACCACGGTGTGCTCTGCCATCACGATGCCGTCGATGATGAGGGCCACGTATCTGCGACTGTCCAAGCGCCTTTGCATTAACTCGGCCAGCAGCTTCTTCGTGGCTGCAATGAACCGGCGGCTGACGGTGCTCTTACTCGTACCAGAGGACTCCAATTCCTCTCCAACTGGCTCCAGACCATACTCATAATTGCGGGTGGACAGTCCATGGATCATCCGCTCCAACGCAGCTTGTGTCAACAGCTCCGGATCTTGCAGGGCCTGATACGTCTCGAGCGGAATCTCCCGGCCGTCCACGCTGCGTACCCTCACCTTCTCCACAGCCACCTTGCGGCCGCCGAGGACGACGAAACCTTTCTCTTTTCCATGCCGTACGGCCTTGCGCTTCGGATTGTGCTTGCCCTTGGGACCGACGAGCGCATCCACCTCCTCCTGCATCATGACCTGGATGACTCGTAAGCCGGTTTGGACCGCCAGCGCCATCAGACCTTCCTTGGTCGCTTCCATCACATCCAGCAGAGCCAGTTGGACAGAGAGGTTCTTTGACGCATCGATCTTGTAAACTGCTTCTGGTCTTTCAGCGCAATCTCGTGTACTCTTAATTTCATAGTGGCGTTCTCCTTTCCTGATTTTCCCCAAACCCGTTATACCAAACGGGGTCAGGAGACCGCCACTTTCAAATTTCCACGAAATCCGGGACTACGCCGGAATACAATCGCCCAGTGAGTAAAGCCTCCAAAAGCTCCATATCCGTACATAATGACCCTCCCTTCGCCCCAATGGCTTATTATACGAATCCATTTACGGTGAAGGGGCGGCACTGGTCGTACTTACAAAAAAGCACCAGCCGTAGCCGGTGCCCTAGGTCATATGTGGTGAGCGCTGTTTTAAGGCACAACGCCCAAAGCCTATGCTACAAGACGCCTTGCGAGTGAACTAACCAACCATCGGACGCACCTGTCCTTGGGTTAATCATATCACCGTTTTCCGCGATAAATTCGCATGGAAAATGTACCATTAACACCAAAAACTCACGAAAGCTAGGGGTTTAACTATGTCCAACATCCTTTATTTCACTATCTATACTCTGTTGTTCAAACTGAGGTTCGTTCTTACTGATCCAATTCCACATTTCTTGCCACTTAGATAAAAATAACGCTGCTCGATCCGAGGACTCAATAATATCGAAGTAATTCGATTCATCGCTCGCATTCAATGAGAAGTTCCAACTTCCGGACTCCACGGCTACTTTATCTTTCACAGTAAATTTGTGATGCATAATTTTATGCTTTTGACTGGTCCCTACTACAAGTGGAACCCCAGCTAAACGTAGTTGCTGAATTTCAGGATGTTCGTATTTCCCTTCCGCCTGTGAATGGTCACAGACAAGAGCTATATCCACTCCTGAGCGATGCAACTGAAGCAGATCGTCCACCAAAGGCGGAAGATGTAATGAATAAATCGCGATGCGCAAATGCTTTGTCGTGCTCCGAATAAAGTCCAAAAAAACCTTCTGCGTATCATCATCTGGAGAAAAGAATGTATGAATTTGAGCTTTCGTACTAAGACTCATTTCATTACCTCCTCGTCCTCACCCACCCTAAATATACGAAAACTCTGTAAAATTATTGTTTACGAGCGTTATAGTTTTGTATAACAATTGACTAAAGTTGCATGAGTGTTTTGCGCAGCGCTACCATGACTCTCCCCGCAACATTCCTGTGATTCAGTGATTTTCCATGGCGGACGGTTAGCTGTCTGTCTGGATCCATGACACGGCACCTATCATTTGCACCATAATGAGCGTTTTTCAGAACACCTTAGAACGCTGACTATTGAAGCCTAACGATAGACAGGCTTACCTGAAACGCACGGTTCGTTTGGGTAACCAAGTCAATTTGGGTTCTAGAACCTTAGAGTGAGTGTAGTACATTTGATGTAATATTTGAACCACCGCCTTCTCATATTGGTCTAAACACAATTTAGCGCAATACAGACTAGGGCATTACTTTGCTTCAGAGGCCAGGTGATGCCCTTATCCATTTAAAACTGTTCATGCGAAACACTGCTGCTAACGTCATGATGGCCTTTTGCTTCTTCTCGCCGTAGTACCCGCTCCGACACGTACCATCCCTGGCTCCTGAGATATTGGTACGTCTGTGTGCCTAATGGCAGTCGGCGTTCTTTCCATGGCGTCTCTCGCCCTATGGGACGTCCGCTCGCTTCATGACCTCCAGTTCTCTTGCAAACCCCGTCACGATCACTGCGCAACTTATTCAACCCTTCCACTCGCTGGAATTAGAGAACAGCGCCTCATCAATCCGTTTGCCACGGCCATGAGTAGGTGGGTCTGGAGTATGTTTGCATGGTCGTCCAACCAGCGAAGCTGCGGTACCGTCAAGACCACGTGCGTTCGTTACATCCTGGGCGACGAACCAAGGTTACAGTTCATCTCCACGACACGCAGTTGCCACTGCTCCGATCTGAAAAATTGCAGGTTGTTCAGTGCGCACTCCCCGTTTGTCTTACATGAAATCCCGCTTGTGCGCATATCCTGTTCTCGTGGGATGCGGCCGCAACACTCACACCAAACAGTGACTCGGTATTCATAACTTTTACCCGGATATATCTCCGCTGTATCTAACTGTTTCACTGCTCTATTTTCTTTTACAACAGCTCGCGTGTCGCGCTATTCATCCACCGACCGTGGCATTGTCCAAAGCGTCTCTCCCGGCTCCACAACATGCGTCTCTGTCCGCTCGTTATATAATTCGTGGCTGCTCGTGAGAGAGATTGCCGCCATCATGCGAGAACCAGGCACATCAGAATTCCTACCGCTCGGGCAGAGGGGCCCAAGCCCCTCCACACGTTAAATGTTGAGGCCCGTTGGTTCACCGCCTGCACCGCCTTCCTTTGTGACAGGTTCCGATGCCGAAGCAGATTCGTTTCCGGGTGTAGGTTTTGAGTAGTCATGTGGTGTCAGGTCAATCACAGTGAACAACCCAAGGACCAAACACCTTGCCATCTCTTTGTAACTTTGTGTACCTGTCGCGGAACTTCTGCATATCGTGAAGGCTTACGACCAAGAAACTCTCTGCGCCATCCTTCAGTTTAGCGTTTGTATAATAGGGGGGAAACGTTGCCTCGGTCTCCGTCGAAGTATGGCTTGTTAATCAAGCGAGCATTACTGCCGTACTCAACCTCAAAATAATCCTTGTCGTACCCTTCAGCGGCATGATGTTCTGCCGCAATGCCGAACAAGTTTCAACATTCCTTTGTATCCAATCTGGAAGTGAACCTGATTGCATCGGTTCTTGGAGTCCTAATAGGGAACCAACCTTGCATGGCCGAGCGGACCAGGCTCAAGTCCGAGTTGTGCTGACTGCATGACTGCCGCAATCAGCTTCATGGGTGCGCACTCGAGAAGTTTGATGAGAAAATAGAGCATTGCTGGGGCAGCACGGTATCAACAGTTTCGGTTTTTGGGCAATAGGATGCTCGGGACATAGGGGAAAGCTGTTCTTTTGGTATATTACACCATCGCAGGATCCGGTTTAACTACTGTGTAACCCTGCTTCTCTAGTCGGCGGATCATCAGTTCTTCGGTGGATACAGGCTTGCGTTTCTCTAGATAATCAGCACCGAGTTCGTTATACGGAGTGCCCGTTTGGAGCAAGTGGTACGCAATCACGAGAATCTTGTGTGCCACGACTACGGTGGCTCGCTTCTTACCCTTTCTCCCGGCCACTGACCAGAACTTTGAGCCGAGGAAGGTGCGAGTCTTTCCTGCGGCCCAGGCAGCCTCCAAGAGTGCGGATTTTAGCGCTTGGTTGCCCTGCGTGGTTTTGGCCCGTTTTTTTTTACCTGCACTCTCGTTGTTGCCGGGGCTGAGTCCGGCCCACGATGAAAGGTGGGATGCCGAGGGAAATACGGACATATCGGTACCGATTTCTGCAAGGATTACCTTGGCTACGTTGGGGCCAACACCCGGAATAGTTTGTAGCAGTTCTTCCTGTTGCTGATACGGGGCAAAATACTGCTCCATGTCCGCTTCCAGATCAGCGATGGACTTCTCGAGGAACTCAAGGTGTTCTAATGAACGCTGAATAATTTTGCGGTGATGCAAAGTCACTCGACCATTGAGTGCTTGTACGAGCTCTGGGATCTTAGCCCGCAACCGTCCTTTGGCAAGGTCCGCCACTTGTTCTGGGTCAATGGCTTCACCGTTGACCAACGCATCCAGCATAAGGCGTCCGGACTTGCCAAATACATCGCTCATGAAGGTCGAAATCTTGATGTTGGCATCTTCAAGTACCTTGAGAATCCGATTGCGCTCTGACGTCTCGTACCCCTTGAGCTTTCGGCGGTATCGAGTCAAATCCCGCAGTTCACGGATCTCACGGGGTGCAACGAAGCTGTTGGACACCAAACCGCAGCGATGCAATTCGGCGATCCACTGGGCGTCCTTCTTGTCTGTCTTGCGACCGGGGAGATTCTTGATATGAGCGGCATTAGCGAGGGTGACATTGCAGGTGGCTTCAAGGACGTTGAATACCGGTTTCCAGTATACACCCGTACTTTCCATGGCAACTTCAGTACAACCGAGTTCAGCCAACCAGTCAGAGAGTTCGAGTAACCCTGACAATACAGTAGGGAATTCCTGCATGAACATCTGGGGCTTCTCTTCCAGTGGTCCTTTGAGAACACAGGCGACTACGTTGGCCTGGTGAACATCCAAGCCAGCACAGCATTCTCGAATGGCGTCCAAGCGATTCATCCTTTCCAAGTAGGGCACAACCGCCTGACCCAAGGAAATTTGATGGATGTGCTCGTGGCAACAATAATTTGTGCTCAAGGCGGCTGTGGCTAGTTTAGGACATGGGGTCGGTCCCCCATAAAAAGAACAACCTTCCTGTCCTACTTGGTTTCATCTTGCACCATGGACGCCGACCAGTAAACTACTGCAGGACATTTTCATGATAATATTGTGCCCCGCCAGGGGCATGAGGGTTTAGGATGAAATGAATCGTATTCGTCACGCACCGTACGGTCATGCGTTGAAGTATTTAGGTAGCACTTCCTTAATCTTTTGTCTCCCTTAACCAGTACCAAAGTTTCCTCTTATATGGCATGCGCAAGAGATGGACCACGTTCTCGTAAGCCAGTCTACATGATGCTCCCAAATCAAAAAGGGCCCGTGGGAAAATGTTCCTACTGGAACCAAGTTTGGAGTATTTTCACTTCCTTTACCTTTTCTTTGAGGTTCTGACGTGATTACTGACTTGATAGTTCGCGTCACAACTGCTATGCTTCTTCTGTCCATAAATAAATATCCCAATCGCATGACTGGCGGACACAAGTGGACCATAAACCACAAGGGAATGCGATTGTCAATTTGCCGGCCGCCTGGGCACCCTTTGAGGAACCCAGGCGGCTTTGTTTGTTGTTGATCAAAAATTCTAACATTTATCGGTCATCATCATTTTCATGTCGAAGGGAGCCACGACCAAATGACGGTGATGTTAAACGGACAACCAGTTGCAGAACTCCTGCAAAGAGAAGTGATTGCGAAGGTTTCAAGTCACAGGGCGCATGGTGTTGCTCCAAAAATTGTAACCTTGCTGATAGAGGGTGATCCCGCTTCTTCGTTTTACGCTCGAGCAAAGAAGCGAAGCGCAGCCAAACTTGGCATCGAATTTGAATTGTTCACCTTCCCGAGTCATGTTAGTGAACGGAAACTCATTCAAACGATTCAACGCTTGAATGATGATCCCACGGTCCATGGCATCATGCTTGAACTACCTTTACCTCATCACATGTCATCGGAGCACATCATCAACACGATATCACCCGTAAAAGACGTAGATGGTCTCACTCGTTTTAACCGTCAGGCAAACGTTTCCGGGGAACCAGGCATCTATCCAGCCACTCCGATGGCTTGTGTGCGTTTACTCAAACACTATGGTTATACACTGTCCGGTAAACACGTGGTACTTGTGGGTTGTGGTAAAACAGTTGGCATGCCCTTATTTCATTTACTGATTCGTGAAAATGCGACAGTTACCGTCTGTCATGCCGGTACGTTAAACCTATCCACTCACATAGCACACGCCGACATCGCATTTGTGGCTGTCGGACGTGCAGGATTAATCACACCCGAGATGGTGCATCCTAACCTGGTGCTGGTGGACGCCGGCATTAATGAGACATCGGAACACAAGATTGTTGGCGATGTTGCACCGGAAGTCGCATCCTGTGTAGCAGCCATGTCACCAACCCCCGGAGGTGTCGGTCCTGTTACGACAATCCAGCTGTTCGCAAACTTGATGCACGCGATGGAATTGCAGGAAGGGATGGTACAGGACACGCTAGAAGTGATGACCTCGCGATAACCCCGTCCATGTAGTGCAGGTGTGCATGGTGAGGATGGATTCGCGGCGCCTACAATGTGGGGACCGTGAGCAGAGCAGGTCTCTGCCCAAGACAAATCCCCGCTACGCGGTTGGCGCCGCATGACAAGTCCTGTTGCCTGGGGCCCTGTTCAAATCCCGAAGAACATCTTCGATGCCGTATCCCCCGTTTGATAGCGTCATAACCGCCCTTCACATACGTGATACCAAGCACAATGAGAACGCCTCCCATGACTTGGCCAAAATCGTTGGGCTCGTGATTCACCGAAGCCGCGAAAACCGCCGCCACAACGTGGACAAGGTACATGTACAACATCGCTTTTTGAGCGTACCGACCTTCCCCACTCCTTGATACCAAATGACTAAACCGTACATCGTTACAAAAAGAACCGAATCGGACAATGAGACGTATATAAGTACGGAGAGATGGAACGTGAAGGCTTGTCTCGTGATCCAGGATAGAGCAACCAAAGGAACAGCCCCCATCACGGAGGTCCAAGCGAGGAAGAATACTGCCGAAGTAAGGGTGTTGTAAGTACTGGATACGCCCTCCCCACAAGATAGAGTCCATGAGGCCGAGTATGTCTCCAACCACGTCGTGGGGATCGGCGTTTTCTGTATAAGGTCCGGTAAGTAATACAATCGCGACTAGCTATTAGGGAACTAGCTTGCTAAATTTTTCTTGCAAGCGGAAAATAATTAGGAGAAAATCGGGGACATCTTAATTAGCAATGACGAGTTTGTCGCCGATGTGTATTCCACGGAGGCGGAGAACAGGGTTTGATACATGGCAACACCGACAATGCTGACAAGACCAAGAGCCAAAGGTCCCTCTTCGGAACCCGCAAACTGTGTTCGACCAAATACGCATGGACAAGCAATATGGGGCTGTCACGGTGCATCGGATGGCATTAAAGACAGTCGGCGACAGCTGAATCAATCCGTATTTGTTTACCGTGTAATTGATGCGTGAAACGAATTGCAGGTTTCTCTATCCTATATGGAGCGGGCAAGCCCAGTTTTCCTCGTTGCTGTTATCGTTTAAAAGCAGCTGCGCCATCATCGACGAAGAACACCTGACCATTGACAAAAGACGCTTCGTCACTGGCCAAAAACGCGACAACGTTTGCAACCTCGTCCGGGTGGCCAGCTTTGCCTCTCATCTGCGCCCGTTCAATCGTCTTCCAGACTTCCGGATTGTCCTTCCACACCGTGACGATGTTCGTGTCAATCAACCCCGGAGCAATGGCCACCACCCGGATGTTGTACCGAGCCAATTCCAACGCAGCAGCCTTCGTCATGGACACAACCGCACCTTTGCTCGCGTGATACGGGAACTGCCGCCGATCTGCCATAAATGCGTAAATGGACGCCGTATTGATGATAACGCCACCCCGGCCCTTCATCGCACGTCCAGCCGCCCGAATACCGTAAAAGACCCCGTGTTGATTCACCGACACCGTTCGGTGATACTCTTCGATGGGCATCTCCAACACGCTCACTTGTGGATTGCCAATGCCAGCATTGTTAAACATCACATCGAGTTGTCCATAGCGATGCACAGCCTCTTGTACGAGTGATTCAACACTTTCGTAGGACGATACGTCAACTTGGACGAAGACTGAATCGCCACCGTGATGGCGAATCGTCGCTGCCGTATGTTCACCCGACTTCTGATCAATATCTGCCACAACCACCTTCGCGCCCTCCCTACCAAACTTGACTGCAGTGGCGCGACCAATACCACTACCGGCACCTGTTACAACGGCCACCTTGTCTACCAGCCTCATCATCTACACCAGCCCTTCACTTTAATCTATCCATGATTTCTACAGCGTGTTGAACGAGTTGGTTGACGCGTGTGCCGAATGTCGCAAACCGCGCATCTTGAGTCTGTCCGCGCTTCCAACGGATGTAAATTTGCTGCAAAATCACGGCCAACTTGAAATGGGCAAAAACCATGTAGAAATCCATGTTGGAAACGTCTCGACCACTCTTCGCAGAGTACCTCTGCAAAAACTCGTCTCTGGTGATGAAAATCCCGCAACTGGTGACCGTTGGCATGATGTCTTTCAAGTCCTGTGGGTCTTCCGACTCTACCCAATAACTCATGGTGATAGCAAGGTCCATAAGAGGATCGCCAATCGTAGCCATTTCCCAGTCAACGACCGCAACCGCCTTGCTCAGATCAGAAGTGTCGAAGAGCATATTGTTGAGCTTGTAGTCGTTATGGATGATAGTCGGTTCGGGGGACTCCGGAAGGTGATTGACAAGCCACGCCATGACCCTATCGACGTTGGGCAGGTCGTCAGTCCGTGCCCTCCGATACCGTTCTATCCATCCGTTGACCTGGCGCGCTAAGAACCCCTCTGGATAACCAAATTCCTCAAGGCCAGCGCTTTGATAGTCCACACTATGTAACAAGGCCAGCGTATCCACGACCGTATTCGAGATCTTTCTGCCCAACTCAGGCGTAGGCGAATAACCTGGGGGAAATTCATCATTCAAGACCACGCCAACCTTGCGCTCCATGACGTAAAATGTGCTGCCAATCACCGATGTGTCTTCGCAAAACAGATATGGCTTCGGAGCCAACGGGAACACGGGATTCAATTGACTTAGAAGCCTAGCTTCCCGTTGCATCTCGTGTGCCTTCGGCGGGAGCGGTCCAAATGGAGCTCGCCGGAGTACACCTTGCCAACTCCCTATACGCAGCAAGTAGGTGAGGTTGGATGCTCCCGAAGCAAATTGAAGAACTTCCAATGGTTCGTCTGGCAAACCCTCGATATGAGCCTGAAGATATTGCCGAACCCTCTCGACGTCAAATTCCTCCCCTTTGCGCACAGGGATGGTTCCATTGACCAATCCGCTAACCGTCTCTTCGTGTGTCACGTTCGTTCCTCCTTGCGAAGTAAGCTCATGCCGTTGTTTGCGCCAAATGACGTCTCAAGGCGAACGAGTCGGATTCGGAAAGCGGAGACGCCGGCGACTCTTCAGGCTCTTCAAAAACTATTGGTAGCATCAAGAGGGACAGAAAGAAAATCCATCTGGTTTTGTGATGCGTACGTATGACCGCTCACGATTCACGCTGCGATAGACAGATTACAATGTGACAATGATCCGTCCGCGGACCTCACCCCTCAGGATCCTCCCAAGTGTTTCCGGGAGGTCGTCCAGGCTAATTTCACCACTAATGGACTCAAGGAGCTGGTTCGGTTTCAGTTCGTTGGCTATGCGCTCCCACAGCAATGTGCGTACTTCCATCGGACAGTACACTGAATCGATTCCCAACAGGTTCACACCTCGCAAGATGAACGGATACACGGTCGTCGCGAAGTCGACGCCGGCTGTCAATCCGCTTAACGCCACGGAACCGCCATACTTCACACCACTCAAAATATGGGGCAGATACTTGCCGCCGACGGGATCGACAACGCCTGCCCACTGTTCCGACAGGAGCGGACGATTTCTTTCCGGAATTAATGCTTCCGGAGCGATAATGGTTTTCGCCCCCAACTGCCGCAAATACGGATGTTCTTCCACTTTGCGACTGCTCGCCGTTACGTCATACCCTAACCGACTCAGCATGGCCACTGCGGTACTCCCTACGCCCCCACTGGCACCCGTAACCAGAACCGGCCCATTGTCCGGTTTTAAGTGGTTTTCCTCCAAGCGATGAACGGAAAGCGCCGCCGTAAATCCGGCCGTGCCAATGGCCATTGCCTCTTTCATGGACAATCCTTCCGGAATGGGAACGACCCATTCAGATGGGACACGTGCCACTTGGCTAAATCCACCGTAATGGGATACCCCTAACTCATAGCCTGTAATTAAAACTTCGTCCCCTTCCTTAAACCGCGGACTGTCCGAATGGATAACTCGTCCCGCCAAATCGATACCCGGGACAAACGGGTACGACCGCACAATCCGACTGTTCGGGACAGTCGCCATTCCGTCTTTGTAGTTCACGCTGGAATAAAAAACGCGAATGGTGACATCCCCTGCGGGAAGTTGGTCCAACGACAACTCTTGCACACCTAAGGAAAAATCATCTTCCGTCTGATTGACAACCAAGGCACGAAACCGATTCAACACTACCACTCCCATCATTGATTACACCAGCAACACTTACAACATACCACAAGGCGGAGAAGGTCGCCTCCCTCCACCGGATGCACGGCACAACAAACACGGCGCCACCATCACGTTTAGCCTCATAGTTATCTGCTTTCAATTCTACGCAGTTCTCTGTCTACGACTCCGACTAGTGTCTGGCTTGCGCCTACATCAGAAACAAAACGCAGCACGTCTTCCTTTCCATTTTTCGTGAACCAACGCCCCACTCGTCCTTGTTGAATCCACTGAAACGTGTCAGCTTCTGCGTGAGCCAGACCAAATCGCGCTACGCGTGCTGCATCATTCACCGAAACGCATTCCAAATTCAAGTGGGACAAAATGAGACCTGCGCAAAGCATGTCTTCGAGTGACAAGTGCCCGTGCGAGCCCGCACAGATCAAGTACACCTCTTCCGACGCCGTATTCTGGAGATAATGAGCAACGGACGGTGCGTTCCGCAGATTGGCGATGAGCAGTTCGCGTGCTGATTCGGCGCCGCGCACCGCACGTGTCCCGTTCGTTGTAACAAACACGACATCCTTGCCAGCTACGCGTTCCGGCGAGAACTCATTGGGAAGAGGCCCGCAATCAAAATCCGGAATGGCGTATCCCTCTTCTTCTCCGCCGAGCAGAGAGGACTCGGGCTCCAAGAACTGTTTGAGCCATCGGGCCTCGTGTGCGTCCGCAGCTGGAAACACGCGTTTGGCTCCGTTTTCCACCATCGTGACCATAGTGGTTGTTGCTAACAGCACATCCATCACGACAACCGTTGCCTCGGTCAACACGGCAGAATCAATTTCCTCTTTAGTCGCCCAGACCCGTATCTTGTTCATAGCTGCTCCAACTCCCTCACATCGGTGGAACGGTTCGGCTGGACAGCTGTATGCCGAGTCACCGCATATTCGAAAATCAAACTGCAATTACCGCAATTCCAGCTTTGCAATGTGACGACGATGCACCTCGTCGGGACCGTCGGCCAGCCGCAACGTCCGGGTGTTGGCCCACATCTCAGCGAGCGGGAAATCGCTGCTGACACCAGCCGCTCCATGTAGCTGAATAGCGCGGTCGATAACCCGAAGGGCCATGTTCGGAGCAACCACCTTGATCATCGCGATTTCCTTCTGAGCCACTTTGTTTCCCACGGTATCCATCATGTACGCAGCCTTTAGAGTGAGGAGTCTCGCTTGCTCAATCTCAATGCGGGAGTCAGCAATCCACTCCTGAATCACTCCTTGCTCAGCCAGCGTCTTACCAAACGCAACGCGCTCTTTCGCGCGCTTCACCATGAGTTCCAGTGCTCGTTCCGCTTGTCCAATTAAACGCATACAGTGGTGAATGCGGCCCGGCCCCAGGCGCCCTTGGGCAATCGCAAACCCCTTGCCTTCTCCCCACAAGATGTTGCTGACAGGAACTCGAACATTCTCATAACTGATCTCAGCATGTCCGTGCGGTGCGTGGTCGTACCCGAATACAGGGAGAATTCGCTCGATTTTCACACCGGGGCTATCGAGCGGCACAAGAATCATGGATTGTTGTTCATGCCTTGGGGCGTCAGGGTTCGTCTTGCCCATGAAAATTGCAACTTTGCAGCGGGGATCTCCCGCCCCAGAAGACCACCACTTCCGCCCGTTGATGATGTACTCATCTCCATCTCTCACGATGCTTGCCTGAATATTGGTAGCATCCGATGACGCAACATCAGGCTCGGTCATGGAGAAGCATGAGCGAATGTCTCCGTTGAGGAGTGGAACGAGCCACTGATCTTGCTGTTCCTTCGTACCATAGCGTACGAGTACTTCCATGTTGCCGGTGTCCGGAGCACTGCAATTGAACACTTCAGGTCCAATCGGCGAACGTCCCATGATTTCGCACAAGGGTGCGTATTCCATATTGGTAAGCCCTGCGCCCCACTCGCTTTCTGGCAGAAACAGATTCCATAGGCCGGCAGCTTTCGCTTGTTTCTTCATGTCTTCCATAATCGGCGGAACCAGCCAGCGGCTAGGCGCATCCTTCAGTTGTTCCTCGTACACTCGTTCATTGGGATACACCACTTCATTCATAAATTCCGTGAGCTGCTTTTGCAGGCGTTTTACTTTCTCCGAATGCTCAAAATCCATTTGTTTTGCCCTCCCATTCCAGTACCCTTACATGCGACTGAAATCGCCATCATAAAAGTCACAACGCAATCGTTATCTCGCTACGGAACCACCGTCAATTGCGAGAATCTGTCCAGTCACAAAGTCCGAAGCAGCCGACGCGAAGTACAACGCAGCTCCTTGTAGGTCGCGGTCGCCGCCAACCCGTCGGAGCGGCGTGTTCGCTGTAATCTGATCCCCGCCTTTAGCAAGAACATCTTTGGTCATCTTCGTCGGGAAAAACCCTGGAGCAATCGCATTCACGTAGATGTTGTATCGGGCCCACTTCACCGCTAAGTCCCGGGTCAACGTGATCACCCCGCCCTTGCTGGCGTTGTATCCGACTGCATCCAACACCTCCGGCGGGGTGCCTCGCAGACCAGCAACCGACGCAATATTGATGATTTTTCCGCCACCGTTTTCTTTCATGTGGCGACCTACAGCCTGGGACATCAAAAATGTACCTGTCAAGTTGGTTTGAATGACTTTCATCCATGCTTCATATGGCATTTCAAAGGCAGGCGCCCCCCACGAGGCACCACTATTGTTGACAAGAATATCGATTTGCCCAAAGTGATTCAGTGTCTTCTCAACCACTTCATTCACGGAATCAGGCTTTGTCAAGTCGAGCGGCAACGCCAAAGCTTCCCCACCCATGGCTATCAGCTCTTCTTTGACTTTTTCACAGTTTTCAACCCGGCGAGAACAGAGCACAACCTTCGCACCAGCCTCTACATACGCGTGCGCAATCTGTTCTCCCAGACCGCGCCCACCTCCGGTGATGAGGGCAACTTTTCCGTTTAATCGAAACAAGTCAAATACGTCCATTCCAAGTTCATCCCCTTCTTAGTCTTGGCGTAAGTGGCCTTACAGATCTCTTGGCGCGCTCGTGAACATCGGATATTGACCGTTCCTCAGCGAAACGACTTTCGATTGAGCCATTGTCCGCCGTCTATGGTGATGCAATCTCCATTGATATAATCCGCCTCTGGAGACAAAAGAAAATATGCGAGGTTTGCAACCTCTTCCGGTTGACCTAGGCGTCCAGCGGGTACGCTGTCGATGGTTCGTTGATACGCCTCTTCTGAGGCAAAAAGCCGTTCCGCTCCCCCAGTATTCGCAATCGGACCAGGCGCAATCGCATTCACTCGAATCCCATATTTCGATCCCCACTCAACGGCCAGTGTCCTCGTCATCGCCAGCACCCCTGCTTTCGCACTGGCAGAGTGAATGACTCCGGCACCCGCTGTCCAAGCATATGTCGCAATAATATTTAGAATACTTCCCTTAGTATGACTCGCAATCCACTCCTTTCCGACCGCTTGCGTGCAATACCAAGTACCGTTGAGTACAGTGTTGACAACGGCATTCCAACCGTTGATGGACAAGTCTTCTGCAGGGCAAATAAAGTTGCCAGCAGCATTGTTGACAAGATAGTCAATGGTTCCAAAGGTATTTTTCGATATGACGACCATCTGTTTAACTTGGTGGGGATCTCGTACATCCATTGGAACACAAAGAATCTGTCCATCAAACTGTTCAATTTCTGTTTTCGTCTGTTCCAATCGCTCTTGATTCCTGCCTGTAATGACTACAAAGGCGCCCTCTTTGGCGAATTTCTTGGCCATGGCTTTTCCCATACCACTACTTCCACCGGTAATGATCGCAACCTTGCCTTTCAGGTCAATCCCTCCCTTTTTTCATAGAAACTTAAGAATTTTTAGCCCTTTGCGTCGCCAAATTGTTGGACGCGACAACGGCGTCCACGCATTCGGCGCAAGCACAAGAAGGCAGATAACGTGTCAACGTGGGTACTCCTTGCCTGAAGCTGTACGATAGGCAACCATTCGTTTTCCAGGCTTAACAAACAACCTGGCCGACATGCCAACGATGGAGGCCACAGCAGCGGCGACGAACATCGCGGTATATCCGTGTGAAGAAGAAACAAGGAATCCCCTCAATCCCGGCGCCACAACAGTGGCAATGTTGGTGATGAAGTGTGTAACGCCACCAAAACTCCCCGCTTTTGACGGTTCGGTATCAATGACAACCGTCCAGTACACCGAGTTCGGCAAGAAGTTAAACGCGTTGCCAACTGCCATTAACAAGAGCACCGCACCCACACTGTGAACCGTCGGAATCAGCAGGAAGCACGCAGCGGTGAGACTCAAAGACACAACCGCCAAACCGGACCGTGCGATGCGTAAACTTCCGGTCTTTTTGCGCAGGGAATCGGAAATTTTCCCACCGAGAAGCACAGTGATACAGGCACCAACCCACGGGATCATGCCATGTACCAAAGGTCGCTCAGCGAGTAGTGGAAATTGTCCTGAAGGTACTTCGGGGTCCAACTGAGAATCAGAAAGTTGACGTACTGAAAGGCAAAGTACCCAATCGCATTGCAAACCAGTGTAGGGTTCTTGAAGAAATGATACCAAGGAATTCTCTTCTGCTCAGACTCTGTCAACGGGGTCTCATCCGCAAGCACGCTTTCGGTGGAACGGATGATCGCCAGTTCTTCAGCGCTTACTTTCGGATGATCTTCAGGCTTGTTTGTAAATACCTTAGACCATACAACGACCCAAATCAGTCCTAGGATACCAAGAATGATAAACGTCGTTTGCCAGTTTGTAATAGACAACAGACCGACGGCAACAGGAGCCGTGATTAAAGAGCCGAACGGAACTCCGAATAACCCGAACGATTGCATAAATCCTGTCTCTTTCGGCGATGCCCAGTTAGCCACCGTTTTATTCATTGTCGAAAACAAAGGCCCTTCAGAAAAGCCAAACAGAACTCGAAACACAGCAAACCCGGCTAACGCCGACCCGCCGAACAAAGCCATACCAATGTTTCCTGCGAACGCCATCGAAATTTCAGAGATGGACCATAGACTTCCCGCCAACAACCAGACGAACTTGGGTCCCTTCCTATCTGACAGACAGCCCCCCAAAACTGAACCTGCCATATATCCAAAACCAAAGTATGATAACACTTCACCCCAAAAGACCTCGTTCAGGTGAAACAATTTTATAATGGGCTCGGAAGCGTAGGAAATCGCGCCCCGGTCAATGTAGTTGATCATGGTCATCAAGACAATGAGCGACATAATGACGTAGCGATACCTTCTGTTCACGACATTCAACTCCTAATAATTTGCAATCGCTTACAATGAAAAATGCAAAAAATTCATGAAATCATAGACAAGTATACATGACTGCACGTATGTGAGCAAACGAGGAACGATTCATGTCCGTGTCAAGTTCCGGTAGGTGAGACCTCACCGTCAAGCATTTATGCAACCGTGAACGGAGACCGTACCAGCTCCCGCAGGACGTACTTAACCCACGGTCGGCTCGCGTGCGGTCCATCCAGCGCTGGCAGATGTACCTGCAGCCAGCTCTCTGCCGCCTGGCGTTTGCGCGCAGCCATATTCCCGCCGACGAACACTTGTTTCGGCACCCGGACCTCACGCTCCGTCTTGGTGCCCTTGTCGGCCAAGTGATACGCCTCTCGGTTCGCTCGCACCGCCATAACCCGAACCAGATGGTCGGCCCCTGACGTGCTCCAGCGCGCTCCGTGCCGTTTCATCCGCCGTGCAAGGTGGTGGAACACCTGTCCCTCAATCGTCCCTAGGCTCGCGGCAGTCTCCGATGTCACAATCCCGTCCCAGTTGTGATACAGGTACCCTCTGAGCTGCCGTACGCGCTCTTTCACCGGGCCTCGGCTGCGTCGCTCTACATCCATCAGCACTCGGTCAATCCGTTCCCATTCCCCGGCTTCCAGACCCTCGCATACCTTACGGTAGGCCGTATCCTCCGGCCTCAAGGCCTGCAGCAGCGCTTTACGCAGGTGATACGGGTCCAACCGGTGCTTAGCGCCGGGTAACATGTGCAGACCCTGCTTTGCCCACGCGGCCCCGTCCGTGCCCAACCAGCAGCCGTTTACTCTGCTCCAGTCCCAAGTGTGGCCAAATTGCGCCACTGTCTGTTCCCAGAACTCTTGGCCCTCAGACACTCCAGCCGCAATCCTGCGTCCCATCAGTTCACGCCGCCCTTTTGCCACCTCGCGCTTGCCCTCGTATGCCACCGCTAATTTGACCTCAATAAGCCGACGCCTGCCCTGTGGATCCCGGGCTCGGACCACCATCCCGTCCGCCTCTACATGCAGTTCGTCCACACGCCGCTGACCAGGAGGAGTCTGCCCTTGTTCAAACACTGCCTTTCGCCACGATTCCGCCCGCTGACATTCGGCAGCCCCAAGCTGCTGCACTTCTTGCCAAATCGTCATGGCGCTAACGCTCGGCACGAACTCCTGGAGGACTTTTTCCACCCGGTGATAGGGCATCTCCACAGCTAACGCAACCGCCTTCTCCCGTAACCGCGGGGATACTCGCTGCCGCGGCGTGAGACCTAAATGCTCGTCCAGCAGACAACATCCCTGGCCGGTTTGTCGGTCCCTGTAGTACCGCCTCCAAAACGTCACTTCTCCGACTGTGGTCACCACCGTACGCTGCTTTCGATTCACCAACTCTAAGCGCTCTTTGTCCCGACAGCGCATCAGTTGTTCATCCACGGCCTCGAGGGCGTGTGCCAGCAGACTACGTGCGCTCAGCCCGACAGCCTTCACCACACCCTCCTCCAACTCCGCAAAGCTCCCAGAGTCAGCAATTGCTGATTGAAGGTCAGCCATCAGTTGCAGGAAAACATTCATGGCGTGTCGAATCGGGAACACAGAGACCTCACTCCTTTTGCCGTGCTGCAACGCGGCTGTTGTTTTGTGTTTGTGTTGTGAGGTCTCTTCTACTTTTGCCTTCCCCCTTCCTCTCGGGGAAAAGCCCCTACTGAAACTTTACACGCTCACGATTCATCTCAGCCGCGTGAAAGACGTGCTCCGCACAGGATGAACGAATGAATGGGTTGTCAGGAGGGAAGAAGTAACCGGATCCAGTTTCCTTGCGTGAAATCGGGTTTGGCACACGCATCTAGGAGTTGTAACACAGAGTACACTAATTCGAGGAATGAAATATTAGATGAACAAAGGTAATAGTATGCACCTGTGGAAACGCAACTTATGGGTTTGTTGGTTTGGTTCCTTTGCTACGACCGCTGGGAGTCTCATCACTCCTTTTCTTCCGCTCTACATTGAGTAGCTTGGCGTGTATGAAACTGTGGCTGTGGAAAAGTGGTTTGGCCTTGCCTTCGGAGCCACGTTTCTACTGTCCGCCATTGTCTCACCCATTTGGGGGCGTCTGGCGGATAAGCGCGGCCGGAAGCTGATGCTAATTGGGGCCAGCCTCGGGATGGCCGTTGTTGTCACCGCGGATACTTGGCGGAAGCGTTGGGTCTCCACAATGTGTTCTTTGTAACCGGAGGCCTGTTGCTGGTGACCTTCGCAGCCTCCATTCTCTTTGTTCGCGAACAGTTTACACCGGCAAAGGAAGCTACGTCCCTCTCATGCGAAGTCTGGAAACTGATCCCCAATCCGCAGGTGGTCGTTGCCATGTTTGTGACCACGTTTATGCTGCAGTTGGCCAACATGTCTATCCAACCGATTGTCACGGTGTACGTGGAACAATCGACTCTCCATTCCGCGCATATCGCCTTGATTGCAGGCGTTGTGATGGCCTCCGCTGGATTCGCGAACGTACTTTCGGTGCTTTGACTAGGCCAGTTGTCTGGCAAGGGCCTCCAGAAAGTGCTGTTGATTGCCCTCGTCGCTGCTGGCGTCCTGTTTATACCGCAGGCGTACGTCACGAACCCCTGGAAATTGATGATTCTCTGGTTCTTTCCGGGATCGCGACAGCAGGTCTATTGCCCTCGATTAACGCCCTGGTCCGGCGAAGCGCCCCCACTTCGACTGGCGGGCGCAGTTTGGACAGTATTTAGGCAACATTAGCGGAACCGTTCTCGGTGGTCAAATGGCCGCATATTTCGGCATGCATTACGTGTTCTTCTCCTGCACTGATGTTGCTCAACGCACTGTGGGTGGCACAAACCACCTCACACCATGCAACCAAAGACCCCAACTGGCACGCCTATCCGCACACCAAAAGCGGCAGTGGAGGAGGGGCATGCCAACCAATACGGGGGCATCGGATGAAAGAAACCTTCACAGTAATGGTTTGAGGAGGTTATCGCTGTCCCGATTCAGCGAACGTCACTGTTTACAGACGACCTGGTACCACTGTCATCCTGACTCGTATCTAGCAACCAGTAATATACAGACTTACCCTTCGGGTTTACGCGCTTGACCTCGATGAACTTCTTGCCTCTTGCACAGTACACTTTCACTCCCGTTACCAGTTCCACCATCACTGCCTCCGAAAAATCCGGCACATATTTCGTATTCCGGCCCAGAAACGTCCACGCGTTAAAGCGTCGCAGAAACTGCACCGCTTGTTCCACCGACAACACATGTCCGTATTCGTCCACAATCCCCTTCACATCGACGGACTTCAAAAGGTTGGCGGACAGACAACCGTTGCTCCAACTTTTTGTACACTATCGATAGGCTGAACAGTACCCCAAGAATGGCCGCAACGATGTGCCACGTCCAGTTGACTGTGGTTGACACGCTTCGCACCTCTCCGTCATGTCCACACCGAGGATGGCATTCGGATTCCTACATCAGATTACATAATGTGAATTATGTAGTCTGTCGTTAGGATCGTGATTAAATTTCCTTTGTGTGGATAAAAATAAAAAACAACGTCACCAGGGAAAAAGGAGCTCAATATGGACTATAAAAAACTGTGGTGGACCTGTATCTATCTTACCATTGTGGTTTCCGTCATAATGTTCTTTCTTGTTCAGAAATATGAATTTATCCCAAAACTTTTGTATCTCATCATCGTCGTCGGATTTGCCGTTTGGCACTTTGTCCGCCGGAACCGGAGAGCGGCCATGATGTGCGCATTTGGCGCGCTGTGTGTTCTCATGACAATGCCCAATAGCCAGTTGCTGAGGAATACAGAATTGATATTGCTCGCAGCCGCCTGTACTGTGGCCTATGTGGTATCAAAACACGTCAAAAACAAAGCGCCCCGAGAAGACTAAACCGGGGCGCAAATCAGCGGTTTCTCCGTGTTATCAACGCCGGGTAGCTTGAAGACTTGTTTCTGCAGAGTTTCCTGGCAGATACACCGTAAAGGTGGTTCCTTTGCCCACTGTGCTCGCGACCTCGATTCGGCCGCCATGTGCTTCTACGAATTCCTTGGCAATCGCAAGTCCAAGACCTGTTCCTCCACTCCCTCGAGACCTGTCTTCTTCTGCACGATAGAATCGGTCAAACACGTGTGGCAAATGCTCTTTGGGAATGCCTGACCCGGTATCGGACACCGTCACGCGAACCGTATTGGCATCCCGCCCTACGGTGACTCGCACAGTCCCTCCTGGCGGCGTATAGCGAAACGCATTGCCAAGAAGATTGACAAACACTTGTGTGATACGGTTGGGATCCGCCAAAGTGACAACCGGACCCGGTGATTCCGCCTCGAACTCCAGCCGTATCCCCTTGTCGTCCGCTTCCACCTCGAAGTTGGAGACCATCCGTTTCAGCAGTTTTACGATGTCTGTAGACACCTTCTCCAACGGCAGTTTTCCCACTTCAGCCAGGGATAGTTGATGTAAATCCTGAACGAGGCGGGTCAACCGCACAACCTCGTCCTGGATGGGTAGCAGGGTCGCAGGTTCGGCCGGTTTCACGCCCTGCTGGATCAGTTCCAATTGTCCTTGCATGATGGTCAGCGGTGTCCTCAACTCGTGTGCAACATCGGCAACCAGGTGCCGACGCGCCTCCTCCATACGTGACAACCTAGACGTCATTTCGTTGAACGTCCGCGCGACTTCCCCAAACTCATCCTTGGACGAGATCTCAACACGAGCATCCAAGTCCCCATTTTTCAGTCGTTGCATGGCTTTCATCAACGCCTGTAGCGGGTCGGTCATAATCCGCATTAGCCACACGCCTACGATCAAGGCCACCAGCGACGTGAGGATGGTCCCCCATACCGTCGCCGCTGTCATCAAATGCAGAATGTTTTGTTCTACCGGTGAACCCTGAAGCACACGGTTGCTCACCGTCAGAAACCCGATGTTGCGACCGCCCAACTGTATTGTCACCGTGGTTGTGTCAGAGGCGTCTCTTCGTGACTGCGGTCCAGCTGTCACGAGCACGTGGCCATTCGCATCCCTGAGTGTAAAACTGATGAACTGTGAACGATAGCCGGGACTTTCCAGATAGCCTGCAATGTACTGATCAACGCCCAACCACGAATCGCCGTTCACTTGGTAGTAGTAAGCAACCTGCCTCGCTAACTGGTCCGCCGACTGTTCCTGCGCAGCCATCGCATACTGCCGGAACAAATTCTCTAGGTAACCGTGAGAGATGGCAAAAAACGCGCTACCCATGAACAGGATGAGCGCAGTCATGGCAATCCAAAGCTTATATCGAACTTTCATAGTTGGTCGCCAAAACGATAACCAACCCCGTGTACGGTCTGAATGTACTGGGGATTGGAAGGATCTGACTCGATTTTCTTGCGCAGATGACTGATATGGCTGTCGATGGTCCGCTCATAGTTGAGATAGGCGTCGCCCATGGTGGCCTGCAGCAATTGCAAACGACTGTAGACCACGCCGGGCCGCCGAGCTAACGTCACGAGCAACTGGAATTCGGCAGGAGTCAAAGCAATCTCCTGATCTTGCTTCCACACGCGAAATTTTTCCTCATCAATAACAAGTTCCCCACGCCGCAACACATCACGCTTCTCTGCTTGCGGCTGTACGCGACGCAGAACGGATTTGATGCGGGCTAGCAATTCGCGTAGGCTGAACGGTTTGGTGATATAGTCGTCCGCCCCCATCTCCAAGCCCATGACACGGTCAAACTCGTCCGTCTTCGCAGTGAGCATGATGATGGCCACGTCGCGGGACTGGCGTAACTCCCGACAGACGTCAAGCCCGCTCATTTCCGGAAGCATCCAGTCCAGTAAGACAAGGTCAGGGTGGTGTAACTCCACCATCTCAATCGCTGCTTTCCCAGTCATCGCGGTGTACACTTTGAATCCTTCCCCTTCAAGGAAGGGTTTGATCACTTCGATAACCTTCGGTTCATCGTCCACAACCAAAATTACAGCTTCGATGACAATCCCAGCCTTTCAAGAGGGCGTCTTACATCCGGGCTACTGTCCTAGAATATCTTGCCCATCGGGACTCTGTTCTTGCGTGCTTTGTCCATCGGAACTCGTATTCATCTCCCCGATGGTCTCTGTTAAGGTGAGTTCTTGTTGTCCTCGATACACTCGCAACGACACCTTCTGTCCTGGTGACAATTGAAACAGATCGGTGCGAAGATCTGCAATGCCGGTGACAGTTTCTCCATTCAACGCCACAATCACATCCCCCGGCTTGAGCCCCGCAGCTTGTGCGTTGGGCGACGTCACAGACTGCACGTACACGCCATACGTGACCGGCACGTCCGGAATCATGTTTTCCGGAAGGGTGGTCAAATCATAGCCCTCTATACCGAGGCTCGGGTGCGTTGCATGCCCTGTCTGCATGATTTCCTGAATAATAGTACGCACCGTGTTAGACGGAATGCCAAACCCCATGCCTTGTACAGTAGGATCTACAATTTTACTGCTATTAATGGCGATGACTTGCCCTTCCATGTTTAACAGCGGGCCACCGCTGTTTCCAGGATTAATTGCGGCGTCCGTCTGAACTACCGTCTCGTAGTCTAGAACTTGCTGCGTCTCTGGTTCCTCGACCGGCATAACACGCTGTTTTGCGCTGATAATCCCCGCAGTAACAGAATCCTGGAAGTCTAACCCCATCGGCGTTCCGATGGCAACAACGGGTTCACCCACTTGAATATCGTTAGAGTTGCCAAAGACAGCCGTTGGCAGGTTCGCGACATTGTTCACCGGCGTACGTAGAACCGCAAGGTCCGTGTAGGGGTCTGTGCCCACCACATCAGCCTGAACGTGCTTTCCAGAATCTAAGACGAGCTCAAGTTTCTGGGCTCCCTCTACGACGTGATTGTTGGTCACCACGTACCCGTAGTTGTTGTCTTTCGCAAACAGGACGCCAGTACCGACACCAGTTTCCTCCAATTGCGATTGTTGGTTGAAGAAGTCTGGGGTGGACTGGTAATTCACCACCGCTACCACGGACGGTATCGCCTTTTTGACCACCTGGGTGATTGCATCGTTTATACTTACGTTTACATTCGTTACCGGAGCGGACATGTTCGTGCTGGTTACACCAGCATTGGAAGAACCCGGTGTAGTACTCACGACCTCATGGTTTTCGAGATACGGAAACACCGCCAACGTCGTGCCGCATCCTACCAACGCGGATAAGACAGAGACACCTATCCATCCTGGAATTCGACGCTTACGTTCACTGGATGGCTGATAGAACCCCATTGCAAACCTCACACCTTTCTTTCATGAAATATGCGATTTGCATAATTCAACTTGAGTGGTTCGTCCCTGTTGTGCCAATCACTCATATGGTTTCTCATACTTGTCGATAACCAAGTAGTTAGAGGGTCAAGGAAACCACGAGACAACACATCTATTCATAACGCAGCGCGTTGATGGGCGACAAGCGAGCTGCCCGAAACGCTGGATATATTCCAAAACCAATGCCTACGACCAAGGACACCACGAACGCGATCCAAACGGCTGACACATTCACTTGAACCGTTGTGTTCATTACCCGCCCGAGGACGATGGCGCTCACAGCACCAACGGCGATACCGATGACGCCGCCGAGCAGGCCCACCAATGCACTCTCCACAAGAAATTGTCGAAGCACTGCACTGCGGGTGGCTCCCAACGCTTTGCGCAACCCGATTTCCCGCGTGCGTTCGGTAACGGACACGAGCATGATGTTCATGATGCCAATGCCGCCGACCAACAACGAGATGCCTGCGATACCACCGAGAAAACTTTGCAGCGTTTGTGTCACGCCTTGCAATGTGTCTAATAGAGTAGATTGGTTTGTAATCACGAAGTCATCTGGTTGCGTGTAGGACAGTCCATGGCTCTGCCGCAAGGTAAGCTCCACCTCTTGCTGTGCTTGAGCCATATCTTGGCTGCTCGTAGCCGACGCGTAAATGACGTCCGGATTGGTGGTTCCGGTAAAGTGGTTCTCTAAAGTCGTCAAGGGAATGATGATTCTATCGTCGTTGTTAGTTGATCCGCTAGAGCCTTGGGTCGTCAACTCGCCTATTACCTGGAACGCTAATCCGTTCAACCAAATGGTTTTTCCCACTGGATTCTGGTTTCCAAAGACGTTTTGTGCGACAGTCGATCCAATCACAGCGACGTTCGCTGCATGCTGTTCTTCTACCAGATTAAACGGTCGTCCGGCAGACAACGACAGATTTCGAACACTGAACAAGTCCGGCGTACTTCCTTCGAGAACGGTTTGGTAATTTGTTGATCCGTACACCACCTGAGCACGACTCGTCTGATCCGGCGCGACCGCAGACAGAACAGGCAGTTTTTGCAGTGCCGCCACATCTTTTTCGGTGAGGCTTTGCGCTGTCCCCAATCCTTGACTCACTCCGTTTTGAACGGACTGTCCTGGAGAAATCACCAGCAAATTGGTGCCCAGTCCCTGAATGCTGGACGTGACACTGCTGGTAGTCGCACTTCCCACGCTCATCAATGCAATGACAGCGGCAACACCAATAATGATACCAAGCAAGGTGAGAAACGTGCGAAGTGGATTCAGCGCGAGGCTCTTTACGGCCGTACGTAACACTTTTGTGAAGTTCACTGGGCCACCTCCATTCGCCGCAATCGGTTCTCAACCCGCTCATCAGACTCAATCCGACCGTCACGGAACCGGATAATTCGTTTTGCGTGCTTCCCCACGTACTCTTCATGCGTCACCATGACAATGGTCGTTCCCTCGTCGTTCAGCGACTGAAACAGGGCCAAGATATCGTCGGTCGCTTTGCTGTCGAGATTTCCCGTCGGCTCATCAGCTAAAATCAAACTCGGCGCTGTGACCAGCGCGCGAGCAATGGCTACCCGCTGCTGCTGCCCACCGGACAGTTGATTCGGGTGATTCGCTCCTTTCACCTCGGGATCCAAACCGACACGGCGCAACGCGGCAGCTGCCCTGGAAAGGGCTTCTCCGTCACTCACTTTGGCATACCACAATGGAAGTGCCACGTTCTCAAGAGCCGAGGTTCTCGGAAGAAGGTTGAAACTCTGAAAAACAAATCCGATTTTTTGATTGCGAAGCATGGCGAGTTCGCGTTCCGGAAGTGCCGACGTCGGGATGTTCTCAATCCAGACTTCACCTTTCGTTGGCGTGTCCAAGAGTCCCATCAAATGCATCATCGTCGATTTACCGGAACCAGATGGCCCCATGATGGCGACAAAATCACCGGGTTCAACGCTGACATGCACATCTTTTACAGCATAGAACACTTCGCCAGCCATGTCATAGCATTTGCTGACACCTTCCAACTTCAGGAGGGACATCAGTTCCCACCTCCACCGGCACCACCGAAGCCTCCTGCATGGCCTCCACCGCCATAACCGCCGTAACCTCCACCGCCGTAGCCTCCACCGTATCCTCCACGACCACCGAATCCACCTTGCATGCCGCCCAAACCGCCGAACCCACCAAAGCTATTTAATACGCCTCCAGTATTTGTCCCTGAACCACGGGTGCTGGAGTTGGTGGATTGCGCTGGTATGAGGACAGCGACTTGTTCTCCCTCGGACAACCCGCTCTTGATCTGGACCCAATTTCCTCCATACAATCCGACAGATACCGGTTCAAACTGTAAACCACTTGGAACTTTGGCACCAACCGCGGTGTCCGTTCCTTGCGAATCCGTGGTATCCGAGCCTTGCCCGGCCTTAACATAAACCCCGATGGTGCCCCGCCGTTGGGTCAGCGCTGCTGTAGGTAACTCCAATACATTGTTGGCCTGTTGTTCCGTCACCGTGACGGACACACTTTGTCCAGGCAACAGTTGAACATTCTGTTGTGAGGGTGGATTGACTTGAATGGTCACCGGATACACCGTCACGCCTCCTTGTGTTTGGGGAACGTATCCAATACTTTCAACCTTGCCAGTGAGTGTCTCGCCTCCCGTGGTTGATAACGAGATTTCAGCCGATTGACCAGGCTTAATGTTTGCAGCATCTGCCTGATCTACCGTGGCATCCACTTCGAATGCAGACGGGCTAAGATCCGCGATGACGGCGATGGTGTTCCCATTGGATGAACTGTTGCTACTACCGACGCTGCTATTGGAACCAGAATTGTTGGATCCGTTTGCACCAGTTGCACCAGCCGAGGTCGAGGTGCCCGTGGAATTTGGGTTCGCGACTTGCAAAACTGTACCCGAAATGGGGCTGGTGATGGTGCAAGCCGCAATCTGCTGTTGAATGGCGTTCACCTGATCCTGCGCCTCATCCACTGCCGCTTGCGCCTGTGCAACCACGTTCGGATCCGGACTCTGCGTGGTCACCTGCCCATGGCTCCCAGCACTGGTGACAGGTTCCTCGGACTGAGCGAGTTTCGCTTTTGCCTCCTCCAACTGGGCCTCAGCCTGCTGAAGTTGAGGTTCCAAACTGGACGTGTCCAACTGCGCGATAACTTGGCCTTTGCTCACCTGTTGTCCAACTTTCACCGAAACGGACACTAACTTTCCACTATTTGAAATGGTGACTTCGTTCGCTGGAGTCAACGTACCAGACAAATTCACGGTCTGTGCCACGTTACCGCGTTGCACGGTCACCCACCGAACCTGCATAGCACTAGCAGCCCCGCTGCCAGCATTGTTCTGGAGGGCAAAGTAAGCAACGCCTCCTCCAACCACTACAACAATCCCGGCCCATGTGAAAGGTCTTTTCCACCACCGGCTGCCTTTGCGAATGCGAAGTTCATTCGTCAGAGACGACGTCTGTGCTTCCATACCTGCTCCTCCGTTCAACCACATCAAGATAATGGTTCGAGACTGAATCCCATCGCCGAACCTGAAATGTGGTATCTATTGTTCAGCTATGTTGATTGTCCTATGGCGATTCTGTGGCCATTATATAAACAATGGCGCCCAGGTTGGTGGAAATGGTTTGATAAACTTGTGGAGAAGTTATGGATAATTATCGGTATTTTTAGACATTTATTTCTGAAGACAGATCTGCTGTGTATGGATAAGATGGAGGTGGGGCGCTCCCTGCATCTTCTGGCATTCCACGCCGGAGAGAATGTGGGCAGTCACAAGAGGCCCCTGCAGTGTACTCTTGTTTACAACATAACAGAAGACATTTTGTGGCGATTGGCGATGGTGTTAAACACGGCACGCAGTCGCTGATCCTTCTTGTTTATGACCTGTTCGATGGTATCGATAAATGCTTTTGGCTCGCGCGGGTTGGCGAATCTCCCCTTATGCACCCCGTCAGCGGCAATCAGCTTCGTCACAGCCCCACCACCGATACCAACAATCGTCTGTCGTTCCTCCATGATGCAAATGTTGTAGACACTCTCCTTACCTGGTTTGGCGTACCCGACGTTTTCCAAGTTGCCGAGAATGTCCTTTTGACGATACACGTAGTACGGGTGATGGCCAAGCCCCCTCGCCCAAGTAGCCGTTTCCTGCATCATTTGGCGAACCAGCGTTGTACGTGGGATGTGGAATCGATCCCGTTCCTGGTTGACCACGGCGGATCGCTTGAAGGACATAGTGTGCACGGTGACAGAGTCGGGGTTCAAGCGCTCAATGCGTTCCATAGTGTACCGCACGTCGTCCAACGTCTCTCCTGGAAGGCCCAGAATCATGTCCATGTTAATATTGTCAAATCCGGCGTCACGGACGCATTGAAACCGATGGTCCACCATGTCCGGGGTATGACCGCGGCCAATTTCCTTCAGAGTGCTTGCCTTGAACGTTTGTGGATTCACGCTGATGCGCCCGACGCCATACTGTTTCATCACCCTGACTCGGTCTGGGGTAATCGTATCCGGGCGTCCTGCCTCTACCGTGAATTCTCGCCAGGCACCGGGATTCGGCAATTCGCGGTACATGATTTCAAACAGTCGTTGCAGTTCGTGAGCGCGGAGACTGGTCGGAGTGCCTCCCCCGATGTACAGGCTCGTGATGGGGATCTTATACTCCCGTAACAATTGCCCAAGGTGGACAAACTCCCGTTCCATTGCCCGCAGAAAATCGTCCACATAGGTCGCTTTGTCCGTCATCGAGTAGGCGGGAAACGTGCAATAAGCACAATGCGTCGGACAAAAGGGAATCCCCACGTAAATGCTCACCGCGCGATTCAACTCGTACAAATCGGGCACTACCCGCTGTTGAATACCAACAATCTCCAACAGCAAGTCCACCCGCTCCGATGAGATTAGGTATTCTTCGGACAATCGCCTTCGGATCTCCGCTTCCGTTAACTGGCGCTCGACCATCATGTGCACCAATTTTAGAGGGCGAACGCCTGTCAGGATGCCCCATGGCTGGTGCTCCTTCGTAACAGCCTCCAGCAATTGGTGAAGGACGTGCAAAACCGCTTGTTTCCCTCGCTTGCGCACCGTCACTGCGTCTGCATCTTCTGGGACGTCCTTCGCATGCGACGCTATTTCTCTTTGATCCTGAGCGAATAATTCGCCATACGACAACAGCCGATTTCCCTCACGTTTCAACCGAAGTTCAATACGTATGTCTGATACTGTCGCCGTATCCGCGGTCGTTACGTTAACCACGCGAATGTCCGCCTCTTCGTAGAATAACCCACAAAGTCGTTCAATCTCCCGCTCAAAAGGACATCCGTCTGTAATGACAGTAATGTTCACCCTCGTCCGCCCCCCTTCACATTCGATAGTCACTCTACCGAACCAGGTCACAAAGGTCAACCAGCGAAGGCATCTGTGAATGGACAGCGGTCGCCGATTGCAAGAAGGACCCCTTCTTGCGAAGGGGTCCTTCGTAGCCATTGGGTATCCGTTTTATCTCATGTTGCTTGTCACTGATTCAACAACTTCAGGAACTCGCGCATAAACCCTGGAAGATCTGGCCAGGCGTGCGCAGACACGAGATTGCCGTCAACGTAAAGTGGTTGGTGCACATAGGTGGCTCCCATGTTCTCCACCGTCGGCTTACATGCAATGTACGCCGTGAGAGATCTTCCACTGAGTACATCGCGGACCGCTTCAAGTACCTGAACGGCGTGACAAATCGCCCCGACCGGCTTCCCTGCCTCGAAGAAATGGCGCACAATCCGAGGTACATCCTCGTTCAATCGAATGTACTCCGGCGCCCTTCCTCCAGGAATCAAGAGACCGTCGTACTCTTCTGGTTTGACGTCCGCAAAAGCAACGTGGGACTCCACTAAGTATCCCGGTTTTTCGGTGTACGTGTCCCATCCGACGAAGTCATGCACGACTGTGTTTAATTTTTTCACGGAAGGGGAAGCGAGCACAGCCTCAATGTTTTCCTCCAACAATCGATAATAAGGATAAAACACCTCTAGCGCCTCTACCGCGTCTCCAGTCAGAATCAGTACTTTCTTGCTCATGAAACATCCCTCCTCATGCTTCCGAGCGGAACACTCACCGGATCAGAACATTCCTATGACCTTCGCCACCACCACATGCGACATAAGACGAACCCAACAATGCCGATGATGGTCATCGCGTACAGAAACATGCTGGCTGCGGTATCCGAAATCATACGGTCTCCCCCAATGGTGGTGACAGGTGCGAAAGATGTAAACATGTACACGATATATGGTACAACATTTTGATCCAGGATTAAACACGAATCGTTAGATATCATTGAAGATTGGCCCGCGATTTTCCAAAACGCAAATTTTTCATGCGTCCAATGTACGATGAATCAGTGAGAAGGCAATCTCGCGTAGAAGGAACTGTGCAAGGCGCATACGGCACCGTCGTCACTGCCGGATGGTTACGTGCGTTCCAATAGGAACTGTGTTCGCCAAGTACGTGACATCTTCGTTGTACATCCGAACACACCCGTGAGACACTTGTTTGCCGATAGAACCAGGGTTGTTGGTCCCGTGGATTCCGTAATGGGGTTTCGACAAGCCAAGCCAATAGACTCCGAAGGGGCCACCGGGATTGGGTTGCTTATTCATGATGGTGTACTCTCCAATGGGTGTCTCCGTGAGCATCTTCCCAATCCCCACCGGAAACGTCCGCACAACACTATGGTCGTGCAGTAAATGTAGTTTTCGATCCGACACATCGACGATAATTCTGTACTGTGGCATCGTTCATCGCCTCCACCACACTGTATGCCAAATATCACCTCCATCAACGGATCTACCGCCCCTCCCCGGAATTGCCATAGTTCCGCAGAGCGGACTGGTTCAAATCGTTCAAAGACATGCTCGTGAAGTTTCGCAGGTAATGGCGGTCTGATGCCGGGTCCAGCTCATCCGAGCGGCGCAGGCTCCGAACGTCAACCCCGTGTGTAGAATTGACATCCGGCTTGTGGTGACATGTTACATGGGGGTGTTACTGCTGGCTATGGATGCACCATGTTAGGCGGTCTATACCGTTGCCCGCTTGGGTGTGACCACCCTTTGTTGTTCGCGAAGATATCGCGTCAGCTCAGTGGTCAGGTCGTAACGCAAGAACGGCGTAATCAGATATATGCCGTTAAAGTAGTTTCGAGCTTCATTCAACAACGTTTTTGCAATGCCGAGCCCAACATCCGCGGCGGATTCCGGGGATGCGTCTAGCATTTGCCTCAAAATCGATTCCGGGATGGTAATGCCCGGAACTTCGTGGTGTAAAAACCGCGCGTTGCGAGCGCTCACTAGCGGCATGATGCCAACAAAGACAGGCGCCTTGTACTCTTCGGCAGCACGAGCAATCGGTTCAAACAGTCGAATGTCGAAGATGGGCTGCGTCATCACGTAGTCGGCCCCTGCGTCCAGTTTTCGTCTCAATCGATCCAACGCCTTGTCGAAGTGCCGCACGTGCGGATTGAAGGCCGTGCCAATGATAAAGCGCGAAGGGTATTTCATGGGCTGGCCAGAGAATCCGATGCCCGCGTTCAGTCGCTTGACCATTTTTGTCAGTTCTATGGACGAAACGTCGTATACAGATGTTGCGCCTGGCAGATCCCCGAACCGAGAGGGGTCACCCGTCACCAACAAGATGTGATGAATCCCGAGTACATGCAGACCCATCAGATGAGACTGCTGGCCAATCAGGTTCCTGTCCCTACACGTGACGTGTACGAGCGGTTCAATGCCGTTCTGTTTCAACATACTTGCAAGCGCCATGTTGCTTACCCGAACGATGCCCAGGGAATTGTCAGCAAGTGTAACTGCGTCGACCCCTGCGTCGCGGAGCGCTGCGGCACCTGCAAGGTATTTTGTGACGTCCAGTGTCTTCGGAGGATCCAGTTCCACCACGATGGACGTGCGTTGGCGAACGTTCTCCAGCAGTGAGAACGTCGATGGCTCAGACGCACGTAGTCCATGCGCGGCGTCATCTTCCACCTTAGTGACCGGTCGAACCTCCACTGTGGTGATTGGGTTCGTGGAGGTGGAGAAGTTCGTGATGACTCCCTCCGTTTGGCCTAACTCCCATTCCACGCGGCCACTCTCCAACCTCTGCTTAAGCCAGCGGATATGGTCAGGAGTAGTTCCGCAACACCCGCCAAGCACACGGATACCTCGTGCAGCCAGCTGACCTCCGACTTCCGCAAAGTACTCGGCGCCGGCAGTGTACGAATAATCTCCATCCGAGTAATGCAGCATGCCCGCGTTCGGATACGCGGCGTAGATGAAATCAGAATTCAAAGTTAATTTTTCATACGTACGAAGAATCCCTGACAGACCTAGTCGACAGTTTAGTCCCACCACATCGGCGCCCGCCAAGCGCATGGTCGCAAACGCGTCCACGACGGAGTATCCGTCTCGCGTGACTCCCACCACATCTGGAGCCAAATTCGCAATGATCGGAAGAGACGTCAGCCGCCGCGCCGATTCCAGCGCTATCATCATCTCTTCGAGATCAGAAAAAGTCTCTAGCAATAGACCGTCTACCGACGCCTCCAACAATGCTGTGATCTGCTCTTCGAAGATGTCTGACAAAGATGCGCTCGAGGCGGGTTGTTCCCTGTCCCCTGCCCCGAGGTCACTGGTGGAACCGACGGTGCCCAGCACAAAGGCACCACTGTCACCCACGGCTTCTCGGGCAAGCCGTACCGCGGTTTGATTCAATTCCTTAAGGTGGGCAGTCATTCCATACCGCGCAAGTCCCACCCGGTGACCACTGAACGTGTTGGTTTGGATCAACTCAGCTCCTGCAGCTACGTAAGCGCGGTGGACGTCTCTCACCATTTCCGGCTGTGACAAACACAAGCCTTCGAAACAAGTGCGAGCCGGTACGCCAATCTGATGCAGCAACGTGGCCATCGCGCCATCGCCTACAATCCATCCGTTTGCAAGCCGCTCTTTTAGTGTCACGGTACGTGTCATGCTCTCCTCGCCTCTCCCTCGCTCGTCTCTATTCGACGTTGAAATAGCGCGCCTGTGGATGCGCGAATACGACGGCGGATACACTGGCTTCCGGGTCCATCATGAAGCCATCCGTAAGCTGAACGCCGATATCTTCAGGTTGTAACAGCCGGAACAATTTTTCCTGGTCTTCGATGTTCGGACACGCTGGATAACCAAATGACACGCGAATTCCCTGATAGCGAGCTATCCACCGCTCTCGCATGGTCATGTTCGGCGGATCGGGAATTCCCCACACGTCGCGCAACATGTGGTGTAAACGTTCTGCGAAACCTTCCGCGTATTCAATGGCAATAGCCTGAATGGCGTGCGACTTCACGTACTCGCCGCTTGCCTTCCAACGTTCAGCGAGGTCGCGGATTCCCCGCCCTGTCGTCACTGTAAACAACGCGATGTAGTCCATTTCACCGCTCGCGATCGGCCGCAGAAAGTCGGCAAGGCAAAGGTGCGGTGGATTGACCTGGCGCGGGAAGTGAAAACGTTCCAGAACCGTGCGTGAATCGGCGGGATCGTATACGACTACCGTATCGCCGTCCGCTTGTGCCGGAAAGAACCGGTACGCAGCGTGGGCCTGGATGCCGCCATCGCGCTCCACCATCTCTGTCAGTTCCTCCACCATTTGCAACAGAGATACCGCCTTCTCATTACCTTCCTGCAACAGCTTCTCCACGTTGCCACGAAGCCCGAGGTGCTTACCGAGCAGCATTTGCAGATTGACATACGGGCGAATTAAGGACAGCGGGTATTGGCGGAGCACATGTCGCTCCAAATCCGGCGGTATATGTACTGGAACATCGTGCGAGATGGTCTTGTCTTTGACCGGCGCGGTGGACACCGTCGGATTGGAGGCAACTGTGGACCTGGCCTCCATCTCGACGCGCGCTGCCTCCAAATCCTCCAACAACCCAGCGCGCTGTTCGGATGAACACAGACGATTCGCGATGTCCAGTCCTTCCATGGCGTCCTTCGCATAAGCAACGATGCCTTCGTAACTCGGTTGAATACGAGTAAACGTAAATTTCTTGGTCAGCGCAGCGCCACCGACCAACAGTGGCAAGGAAACCCCTACGCGGCGCAAGTCTTCCGCTGTGGTCACCATCTGGTGGGCGGATTTGACGAGCAGGCCAGACAGTCCAATCATGTCCGGCTGGACGTCGCGCACTGCCTGAATCAGTTGGTCGGGAGACACCTTGATGCCGAGGTTCACCACTTCAAACCCGTTGTTCGCCAAGATAATTTCGACCAGGTTCTTACCGATATCGTGTACATCCCCCTTTACGGTGGCTAGCAGCACCTTGGCTTTGGTGGCCGACTCCGTTTTCTCCATGTGCGGTTCCAGAAAGGCCACAGCGGCTTTCATCACTTCTGCGCTTTGCAGCACTTCCGCCACAATCAACTCGTTGTTGTTGAACAGTCGCCCCACTTCATTCATGCCGTCCATCAATGGGCCATTGATGATGTCCAGCGGAGACATGGTCAAGAGCGCTTCCGTCAAATCCGGAATCAGTCCTTCTTTGCTGCCGTCCACGACGTAGCGGGCAATGCGCTCCAGCAACGGTAACGTCTCTTTGGCGACGGTCGGTGTCGACTTCTTTTCGCGGTAGAACGCAGTAAACTCGGCCACAAGTTCCTCATTCGTCTCAAACAGGAGCCGTTCGCAAAGGCGTCGTTCATCCAGTGAAATATTGGCGTACCGCTCCAGCTTCTCGCTGTTTACAATGGCGTAGTCGAGACCGGCCTTGGTGCATTCGTAGAGAAAGACGGAGTTGAGAATTTCCCGCCCAGCGGGCGGCAGCCCGAAGGACACGTTACTGATACCGAGAATGGTCGGACAGTCCGGGAGGTGCTGCTTGATGAGGCGGATGCCCTCCACCGTCTCCTTCGCGGAGCCGATGTACTTCTCGTCGCCAGTGCCGACCGGGAACGTGAGGGGATCGATGATAATGTCTTCAATAGGCAATCCGTACTTGTTCACCAGCAAGTCCACACTACGCAGCGCGACTTCGAGTTTCCGTTCACGGGTGACTGCCATCCCTTTCTCGTCGATGGTGCCCACGACCAGAGCGGCGCCGTAGCGTTTGGCCAGTGACGCAAACTTCGTCAGGCGCGGCTCACCATCTTCCAGGTTGGTCGAGTTGATAATGGCCTTACCTTGGCTGTGCTTGAGGCCGAGTTCCGCGACCGCTGCGTCGGTGGAGTCAATCATCAGTGGCGCCTTTACCTTTTTCACGACATACGGCAAAAACTGCGCCATATCGAGCATTTCGTCTCGGTCCGGGTCAGCCAGGCAAATGTCTATCACCTGCGCCCCGGATTTGACCTGCGCCCGCGCGATTTCGGACGCTGCCTCAAAGTTCCCTTCGGCAATCAGTTTGCGGAACTTTTTCGATCCGATGACGTTGGTCCGCTCACCGACCAAAATGGGGCGGTTGTCGTTCTCTAGGAAGACGGCTTCCAGCCCAGACACCGCGTGATAACGCTTGGCTCCGGGAATTCTTGGCGCGATGCCAGAAACGGCCTGCTGCACGGCCGCAATATGATCCGGCGTGGTTCCACAACAGCCTCCGACGATGTTGATCCACCCCTGCTCGGCAAACTCTGCCACTTTGACCGCGAAACTTTCCGGGGTCTCGTGGTAGTGGCCATCTTCGTCGGGAAGTCCGGCGTTGGGGTAGCAGCTGATGGCACAGGTGGCCAATTGGGACAGCGTTCGGATGTGATCTCGCATGAACTCCGGACCAGTCGCACAATTTAGACCGACAGAAATCGGGTTCAAGTGGCGGACCGCAAGATAAAACGCCTCAATGGTTTGACCTGCGAGCGTGGTACCCATCGGTTCAATGGTCCCAGACACCATGACTGGAATCCGACGGCCCGTCACTTCAAACGCCCGTTGAATTCCGAATCCAGCGGCCTTCACGTTGAGAAGGTCCTGCGCGGTCTCCACGAGCAACAAATCCACGCCGCCTTCTACCAGTCCAATCGCTTGTTCGGTATACGCCTCTATCAAGCCCTCAAACGTGGCACCCCCTGTAACGGATAGACTCTTGGTGGTCGGCCCCATGGAACCTGCCACAAAGCGCGGCCACTCTGATGTACTGAACTTGTCGGCTGCCTCCCTTGCGAGGACTGCTGCCTGACGATTCAGCGTGCGGGCGAGGTGCCCCAAGCCGTACTCATCGAGCACCAGCGGCGTCGCACCAAATGTGTTGGTTTCAATCACATCGGCACCGGCGGCAAGATACGCCTCGTGAATGCCTCGAATGACGTCCGGTCGCGTCACGGTCAAGTATTCGTTGCAACCGTCGTAGGATGCTCCCCCGAAATCTTCTTCTGTGAGTGATTGACGTTGAATCATGGTTCCCATGGCGCCGTCAAGGATAAGAATCTTGTTGGCCAGCGCAGTTTCCAGTTGAGTCCCCATACGGACATCCCCCTGATTATTCTGTGTATGTAACACATTATCAACGGTACAAAAAAGCGCCCAAAAGGGCGCTCGTGCGATGACGTATCACCCTTATCTTCCGAATCCGCGCGTACATCATCGCACACACGGTTCGCTGGAATTGGCACCTCGTGTCCATTTCACACCGGTTGCCGGGCTTCATTGGGCCAGTCCCTCAGCCACTCTTGATAAGGTATGCAAAATGTTTGAAGTGGTTCAGCACGACTGTCTGCCTGAAACACCACAGATTGTGCTGACCCCAGCGGAATGCTAGTATTTTGCGAAACGCTAAAGTTATACGAAGTATATCACAAATTGGGCGTTTGTACAGTAGATTGCATTCGGGTCGTTGGTTGGGGTGCAACCATCGGTCGCAACCACCTGTACACTATGAGTGACGTGACGACCAGGAGCAACGCGACCATCTGCGTAGCGAAACAAAACCCGTAGGTCTGTGTCAACGCCAATGGCGCGCCAATGGAGAACGCAAGCACATATCCCGCGTTGGCAACCGCGTTCATCGCACCGCGTACCATGGGTGGCGTCTCATCGCCGACAATACGGTCCGACAACACTCCGAGCAACGGAGTTGCTACCACTTACGCCACCGAGTACGTTGTAACCATGAACCCGATGAATGAAACCTTACATGCAGGTGAAAAGATAGGTCCTACGGGGCTGGAAACAGCACCGAGTTCGAAAGCATCGCGAAAATCGCCGCAAAAACATAATATGGACAAGGTTCCTACGCGTTTTTGTTCGAGCAACTCTGTTGTTAACAAACCGGCACCTTGCGTGCTTGGAACACCCTCCTCTGACAACCGCATCACGTTTACAAACTGCGAACCATACCACCGTCGACCAGGATGGACTGTCCTGTGATGTACCCGTTCGCTGCCGATCCCAGAAACACGGCCAATGCTGCAAACTCGTCCGGATGGCCGTAACGCCCCATGGGGATTTGCGACTTCCTGATCGCCTCAACTTCTTCTATCGAAATACCCTCTCGCATTGCAAAACTCGCGTCCAATGCAGCTACCCGATCTGTGGCAATGCGGCCAGGTCCGAGCGTGTTCACCAGAATATTATCTTTCGCTAACTCTGTGGCCAACGACTTGGACAGACC
Organism: uncultured Alicyclobacillaceae bacterium; assembly: GCA_963788285.1. GTDB lineage: Bacteria > Bacillota > Bacilli > Alicyclobacillales > Alicyclobacillaceae > Alicyclobacillus_A. Next base: position 675 of record CAWBGB010000013.1, on the reverse strand, counting down.
CGCAATTGCCGCGCGGAATGTATTGGACAAGATCAAGTTGTCAATCGGCTGCTTGATGGAAGAGGAAGCAAAATTAACAATCCGCCCCCACCGTTGCGCTCGCATGTGCGGCAATGCCAGGCGCACCGCGCGCACCACACTCATCAGCGACAACTGAAACGCATCTTCCCACTGTTGCAATGTCACTGTATCGAACGAGCCTTCCGCGGGCCCACCCGCGTTATTGATCAAAATGTCAACACCTCCAAAAGTACGTTCGACCTCTGCGAATGTCCGCTCTATATCCTCTGACACAGATACGTCCGCCGCACACCAAGCGACATTGGCATTGCCTGTGTCGCGACGAATTTCATCCGCAGCCCGCTCCAACGACGAAGCACTGCGACTGGTTAACATGACACGGGCACCTTCCGCAGCAAACTTTTTCGCGGTCGCAAATCCCAGGCCGCGGCTGGCTGCAGTCACAAGCACTGTTTTGCTGGCTACACCTAATTCCACGTGACATCCCCCTATCTTCATCTGCTTACGAACTATCATACACCCAATCGTCCAACTCATCAGAATTCGCTACATGTAAGCGACTTGCATAAATTCTGTTTCAGTGGCTCGTCGCTTTTCTTCAATTCATGGCGTTCTACCACTACAAAGGAATATTGTAAAACAAAGGCGCCCCTC